>CAYGBX010000006.1:18022-75418 GCA_964348195.1 uncultured Anaerolineales bacterium | reverse complement strand
TACGGAGGCTACTGACGTACGGAGGCTACTGACGTAGTGGAGCTGGTATTCGGGATCGGAATCGCAGCGATTGCCATTGCCTTCGTGGGCCTTCCCCTTTATCTCGCCAGGGTCAGAGGATCGGCTGAGGTGACTCCTTCGACGGACGGATTGGAGGCGCTGCTGACCCAACGCGATGCCCTCTACGACTCCATCCGGGACGTCGACCTGGATCGGGAGCTAGGCCGGGTATCGGTGGCCGATCACGAGCAGCACAGGCGAGAGTATGTCGCCGAAGCCGCGGACGTCCTGAGACGGATTGACGAGATCGGCGGCCACAGGTTGGACCGCCGGATCGAGATGGAGGTGACCCGACTGCGGGCCGGGCGGCCTTCCGAGCTTGGGGCGGCCTGCCCGCACTGCGGCGCTCCGAGAGCCGAAGGCGATCGCTTCTGCCCCTCCTGCGGCCATCGTCTGGACGCTGTGTGCCCCCACTGTGGTGCCCCAGTAGGTGCGGGCGACCGGTTCTGTCGCGAGTGCGGCAACCGGCTCGGGGGCGACACCTCTTGAGGGTTGCTCTCGCGATCCTTCTCGTCCTAGCCCTGGCGCCGGCCGTCCAGGCGCAAGAGGAGACCACCGGCGAGGTCCGGGGGACCGTGCTCATGGGGGGTCTGGACGGATCGGGAGCGCCCGGCCTGGAGGTCAGCCTGACCCACCTCACCATGGACCCCATGCCTCCTCGGAGCACCGTTGCCGACGAGAACGGTGGATTCAGCTTCCAGGACCTCCCCATGGGCCCCAGCCACGGATACATCGCATCCGCGGAGTTTGAGGGCGTGATCTATGAAAGCGCATTCGTTCGGGCGCTCTCCGGGGAATCGGTGCTCACCGCCGATGTGGTGGTGTTCCCGGTCACCACCTCCGATGAGACCGTGTCCATCGCGAGGATCCACGACGTCGTTACCGCGGAGCCAGGGACTCTCGAGGTTCTGGAGTTCTTGGTGCTGGAGAATACGGGGGGCCGGACGGTGTCTCCGCAGGGGGGTATTCGTGTCCCCCTTCCTGGCGGAGCGCTTGGTCTCGCATTCCCAGAGGCGGATCTCTCCGGTACAGTGATTCTGGGGGACGACGAGCTGGTGATCACGGCACCGCTTCTGCAAGGCAGCACCGAGCTGGTCTATCTGTACCGCCTGCCCTACACGGGCACGGCCTACCGGTGGGAGAAGCCCCTCGCCTATCCCACCGGAGCCCTAGACCTGCTCGTCAAGGATACCGGCGTGGACGTTTCAGCGACGGGGCTCCTCTTCCAAGGGGTCGTAGAGCCCACCCCCGGGGAGCCGTATCTGCACTGGTCCGCGGTGGAGATGGAGGCGGGCGAGGCTCCATCTGCGGAGTTCCGGGGCCTTCCTTCCTTGTCCCAAGCCCCGTCCTCAGCTCCCACCGCCCAGGAGGATGGCACAAGCCCTCAATCGATTCTGAGGGGCCTGGCCGTCCTGATGGCACCGTTGGGTGCGGCAGCTGCCTATCTCTACGCGATCTACCGCGGGCGCTACCCTCGCGCCATCGATGACCAAGGCAACGCAGGCGCGGATCGCCGGCGCCGAGCGCTGCTCCGCCGTCTCGTCAGTTTGGACGAGGCCTTCGCTGCGGGAACGATCTCGGAGCGCCGTTACCTCCGGGAGCGACGCGAGACCAAGGCCAAGTTGGTTGTCCTCATGGGAAGCGCTGAGGGCCGAGACCAGGAGAGGGTGGAGGTGTCGCCTGGGGACTGAAGGTAAAGGGCAACGGAACGAGGTTGAGTGGGCGCTTGAAGTCGTGGGACTGAGCAAGTCCTTTGGCCCCCGCCGCGCCCTCAGAGGAGTGAACCTTCGCGTCGCCAAGGGCGAATTCCTCACCCTGGTTGGCCCCAACGGCGCGGGCAAGACCACCCTGATTCAGTTGCTCTCCACACTGAGCCGGCCCACAGCAGGCACGGCTCGCGTAGCGGGCCACGACCTCAGAGCTGCGGACGCCGATCTTCGGCGGCAGATCGGCCTCGTGTCGCACCAGGTGCTGCTCTATCAGGAGCTCACGGCCACCGAAAACTTGCACTTCTTCGGCCGGCTCTACGACCTTGACCGGCTTGAGGAAGCATCGTCGGACGTGCTCGAGCGCGTCGGCCTGACCCACCGCGCCCACGATCCGGTCCGCACTCTCTCCCGCGGCATGCAGCAGAGGCTGGCAATTGCGCGCGCCATTCTCCACCGTCCGGAGATACTGCTGTTAGATGAACCGTTCACCGGGCTCGATCCGGGCTCCAACGAGATGTTGCGCAGGACTCTCCAGGGCTTGGCGGAGGAGGGGAGAACGACCCTTATGGCCACACACAATCTGGCACTCGGTCTTGAGCTCTGCCATCGACTGGCCATCTTGGTTCGGGGACGGATCGTCGTTCAGGCTGACAGGGAATCACTGGACACGGAAGCGCTGCTCGGATTGTACCGGCGCCAGGTCGGGGAGGCAGTGTGATCCGTTACGTGGGGAAAGTGGCAGCGGTGCTCTGGAAGGACCTGATCGCGGAGGTCCGTACTCGCGATGTGTTGAGCGCGATGCTGGTCTTCGCCCTTCTTGTCATCTTGATCTTCAATTTTGCCTTCGAGCTGCGTCGCTCAGAGCTTCTCTCCTTCGCTCCGGGCGCTCTGTGGGTCGCCTTCACCTTCGCTGGCGTGCTCGGATTGAATAGATCCTTTGTTCGCGAAGTGGACCGGGGTGGAATCGAGGCGCTCCTCCTGGCCCCGGTCGACCGGGGGGCCGTGTACCTGGCCAAGGTCCTCGGCAACACGGCTTTCATCTTCCTTGTGGAACTGCTGATCCTGCCTATCTTCGCTGTAGTTGCTAACCTTCCCTTGTTGCAGGCCCGACTCCTACCCGTCCTGTTGCTGGGGACTCTGGGGTTCGCTGCGGTTGGGACCCTGCTGGCTGCCATGGCGGTACGCACTCGAACCCGGGAGGTGATGCTACCGGTGCTGCTCTTCCCGGTCGCGGTGCCGGTGATCATCGCCTCGGTGCGCGCCACCGTCGGCATCCTGTCCGATCCAGCCTTGGGAACTCCGGTGGAGAACTGGATCCGGCTCCTGGCCGTGTACGATGTGATCTTCCTGGTGGTTGCCTATCTCACGTTCGAGTTTGTGATAGAGGAGTGACTCTGGGGTTAGACGCAGCTTGGGCCATGCCCTATACTTCCCTTTTTGACCGATTGAGCAGTCGGGAAGCTTGGAGCGAGGTGTGTGGAGTCTGAGACGCGGGAGGGGAGAGCCCTATGAGTTCAGGTAGGGACCAAGTCTGGATCCAGGCTTTGGGCGTCGCCGCCTTCGGTGGGCTAGCGGTGGCCCTGTGGGCCATCTTCGTGTATGCCCCCACCGAGCTCACAATGGGAACGGTGCAGCGCATCTACTATGTGCACCTTGCGTCCGCGATCGCCGCCGCAGCCGCGTTCGCCGTCGTCTTCGGAGCGAGTCTCGCCTACCTGTGGCCCGTCTTCCGTCACGGGTTGGTGTGGCTTCCCATGCGTCTCTACGCTGGCTCACGCGATCGGCTCCGCCCATGGTTGCGCGGTTCAGCCTGGGACCGGCTCGCCGTCTCCTCCGTGGAGGTAGGACTGCTGTTCACCACCCTCGTTCTTATCACCGGGCCGATCTGGGGCCGACCGGTTTGGGGAAGCTTCTGGGTTTGGGAGCCGACGCTCACGCTCACCCTAGTACTCTGGCTGATCTACGTGGGCTATCTCATGCTCCGCTCCTATCTGGATGATCCCCGACGACGGGCCCGTTTCTCAGCTGTCCTGGGAATTGTAGGTTTCGTGGACGTCCCGCTCATTCGGATATCGGTGGTCATGTGGCGGGGCCTCCACCCCCAAGGACCTGGGCTCACCGGGGGGGATCTGAGCGGCGAAATGCGGACCACTCTGATCATCACCATCTTGGCGTTCTTGCTCACCTATGCCTACCTCTTGGTGCACCGAGTGCGGCTTGAGCGCATGCGCGAGGACGTGGCGGAGCTGAAGGAGATGGCGGAAGTAGGAGGAGTTGCCTGATGCCTGAGCCGTCCTTGATCGATCTCCTGCGGGAGATACGCAACCTCAGCTATCTGTTCCCAGCGTTCGTTATCGTCCTTCTGGGCATCTTCTTCTACGCCCTCAGCCTATCACAGCGGCAGGCCTCGCTCATGCGCGAGATCGAGGCTCTCCGCGAGAGCCTGGACCGGAGGGCACCCGGGGGCGGGCCAGAGTAAGATTCCCTACATACTCGGGAGTCCACCTCTGCGTAGAATCCCAGCGGAGGTGAACTTGATGGCCAGCTCAAATCCCACCTGGACCCGGAATCGGTACTTCCTGTCCAGCCTCGCCATCCTGGTCGCCCTATTGGCAGGCTGGTGGCTTCTGCCATCCAGCGCGCCGGAGATCACGACTGCCGAGCCCAGCGCCTTGGGAGAGGTCACCGGAGGATTTGCCGAAAAGGGGAAGGCCGCGCCCAGATTCACCCTCGCCACCCTCGACGGCGGCCGACTGTCCCTTCAGGATCTGTCGGGCCGGCCCGTGCTCGTGAACTTCTGGGCCACGTGGTGCCCGCCCTGCCGGGCTGAGATCCCCCATCTCGTGTCGGCCTATGAGAGGCACGGAAAGCAGGGATTGGAGATTCTCGCGGTGGATCTCCAGTCCGACGTGGGTCAGGATGCGGTCCGGGCGTTTGCCCAGGAGTTCGGGATGACCTTCCCCATCCTGCTCGATTCGACGGGTGCGGTGGAGCGCGCCTACTTGGTTCGCGGGTACCCCACCAGCATTTTCATCGGTCGCGACGGTATCATCGAGCGGATCCACTGGGGCCCCATGACGGGAGGCCAGGTCGAGGAGTTCATCGGCGAGATCCTCTGATCAATGGGTTCTCGGTGCACGGTCCGGCTAGTCCTCTACACCAAGGAGGACTGTCATCTGTGCGACGATGCCAAGACGCTCCTCCACGACCTGCGGGGGAGCCTTCGTTTGGATGTGGAGGAAGTGGACATCGCCTCGCGGGACCGTCTCCGGCGCATGTACGGCGAGCTCGTCCCGGTGGTGAAGATAGAGGGCGGACCGAGCCTGTTCGGAAAGATTGACGCGGATCGACTTCGCGAGGCGGTGTCGTCCGCGGCGGTAGGGGTGGGAAGGGACTAGCGTCCGCTCCGGTCGGGACGTTCGCGCCTCAGGGGGGATCGTCCGAGCCGGGTCCTCGATCGCGCGCCGACGAGAGTCGCACCGCCAGCTCCCGCTCCTGCCTTCGGGTCTGGACCTCGCCGTCCAGCCGCGCGTCCCGCAGGGCCTTCAGGATCTCCCGGAACACTGGCCCGGGAGCGATCCCTAGGGCCTTGAGATCGTCACCGGTGAGTTCCGCTCTGACGCAGGCTAGCTCGGCGTGGTATTGCGCCAACCGGACGGCCAGGACGTCCTGCGGCGAGGCAGTCGCCCAGGCCAAGAACAGGGCTCCTCTCCGATAGTCGTCCAAGCGGTCGCGCAGTTCGGCCGGACGGATGTCTTCCCTGGCCACAGCGTGGGAGGACTGCTGAAGTTGCTCGGCGTCGCGCAGCACCTCACGCTCATCGACGCGCAGTCCGAGCCGGACCCCAATTCCGTTGGCCTGCACCGGCGAAGCGCCGTGGCCCAGAATCCCCAAGAAGAGGAACGAAGGTAGCGGGGTTCCCGTCCCTCCTCGGCAATCCATCTCCGTCCACCTGCGCCAGCTTTCGCGCAGAGCAGCGATCCAGCGAGACCGCTCCGCGTCCAACCGCAGGGCGGGATGGATTCTCGTCAGCACGCCAAGCTCCTGGAGACGGGCCAACGGGGCGGTAGGATCATCTTCAGAAAAGATGGCCTCGAGCTCTTGCCGGATTCTTTCTCCGCTGACACGATCCAGAAACTCCAGCGCCCCGGCGATGAGCTCCTCTGTTCTCTCCTCAATGCGGAACCCGAGCCGCTTCTCCAGTCTCACTGCCCGCAAAATGCGGGTGGGGTCCTCCACCAGGCTGAGGTTGTGGAGAACCCGAATCAGTCCGCGCGCTAGGTCAGCTTCGCCTCCGTAGAAATCCAGCAGCTCCCCGTAGCGGTCCTCGTCGAGCGAGATGGCCAGGGTGTTGATGGTGAAGTCGCGTCGGTGAAGGTCTTGCTTGATCGCCGATCGCTCGACGCGGGGCAGTGCCGTCGGGTGCTCGTAGAACTCGGTACGAGCGGTCACGAAATCCAGACTTCGCAGCGGAGCGACAGGGGAGTCCTCTTCCCAGATCAACTTGGCCGTCCCGAAGGGCGGGTGGCCGTGGACCCGGCCGCCTCCGGCACCAGCCATCGCCTCAGCGAGCTGGATCGCATCCCCTTCTACCACCAGGTCAACGTCCAGATTGGGGACTCCCAGAAGGAGGTCACGCACGAACCCTCCGACCAGGTACAGGTTGTACCCTCGCTGCTTCGCCACTCTGCCGGCCTTTCGCAGGAAGTTCTCCAGGTCAGGGGGCAGAGCCTCAGCCAAGAGATCCCGGATCTTGGGAGCGTCCGTCGGTTGCGGCGGCGCGCTCCACAGCTTGATCAGGTCGGTTCGGGTCACGATGCCGCGGATCCCTCCGGAATCAACTACGGGCACCTGCCCCAGCCCGTTTCGCATCATCACCTCCTGAAGATGCTCCACGGAGTGGTCGGGACTGACGCTGATGTCGCCCTTGTGCATGAAGGATTCCACGGGCGACGACAGGAGCCCATGGTGGACGGCGCGATCGATCTCCGATCGGGTAAGCACGCCCACCAGTTCCCCGCCCCGAACGACCGGGAATCCTTCGTGGCCGTACCTCCTCATCGCCGCCTCAGCCTCGGCCACGGTGTTGGTGGGTTCCAGGCTGTGGACGCCGTGGGACATGATTTCGCGCACCGTATGGATGGCCTCCACGCGGCTCTCGAGATACTCCAGCAGATCCTGGCGCATGGATGGAACGCTCGCTTCTTCGATCAGTGCCGCTGCGGCCTTCGAGTGGCCACCGCCGCCGTAGTGGCGCGCTACCTCGCCGACATCCACGGCGTCCGTTGCGCTGCGAGCAACGAGTTGAAGGTGGCCGTCGGCGCCCACGAGGAGGAAGAGGGCCTGAGGGTCGTAGAGGTCGCGCAGGTACTGAGCGAGCGTAGAGATCTCTTCCACCAACCCCGCGCGGTCTGCGGTTGCTACCACTATGGACTGGCCGTGGATCTCGTGGAACTCCGCCGTTTCCAGGAGACGCTGGTACAGTTTCCGCTGATCTTCGCTCAGAGGCCGGCGAAGGAAGTCCACCACTACGTCGAGCTGACCGCCCTGTTCCAGAAGCCATGCCGCGGCGCGGTAGTCGTCTGGGCCCGTGCCCGGGTAGGCTAGGGAGCCGGTGTCCTCGTAGATGCCGAGAAGCAAAAGCGTGGCCTCAATCGGGGACGCGGATGAACCGAGTCTGATGAGATCGCGGACCAGAAGGGTGGTGGTGGAGCCGGCCGAGCTGCCGCGGTAGGTGATCCTTGGATCAGCATCGGGGTCGGGGGGGTGATGATCGAAAGCGAGGATCTCGGTCCGTCGGTCCAGTCCCGGAAGGGAAGGGATGGCCTGGGTATCCACCAGGATCAGCCGCTCGATCGGATCGGGAGCCAGCTCATCCCGCGAGACGAACGGGAGCCCGTGCCCGTAGAGAGTCAGGAAGTCGCGGAGATTGCGGTTCAGGCGCCGGGGCAGGATCGCCCTAGCGCGCGGATACAGCTTCGATGCCGCCAGCATGGCTGCCAGACCGTCGAAATCGCTTTGCTCGTGGGTAGTGATGGCATCCATCCCCGGTTCCTGACCCTCCCGGCGATTCTATCACGAGGGTGGGGCAGCGACAATGTTATGACAAATTGGACACGCCTCGATGGCTCGCTGCAGGCCAGGAGCCCGCACGCCTCGCTGCACGCCACGAGCCTGCACATCTCGCTGCAGGCCTTGACCCTGCACCTCTCGCTGCAGGCCCTGAGCCTGCAGTAGAATCGCGAACGTGACGCTCGAACACTTGCTCCGAGCCGTACTCCTAGGCCTCCTTCTAGCCCTCCTCGTTGGCGTGACACGTGGGGCGGTGGGATACGCCCTGTGGCTGCACCGCGGAGAGGTCCACCGCGTCGCACTCGAGTACGGTCGAGCGCTGGATGCCTTGGACGAGGCAGCTTCTATGCGGCCCGACCTGGCCTTGCCGCGGCTCCGGGCCGGAGAAATCCTGGTGGCGCAAGGGCGATGGGAAGAGGCAGAGCGCGTGCTCCGCCTCGCGCTTTCCGTGGAACCCAACAGCCCCGAAATCTGGATCGCCGTGGGCCAGACCCTGCTCGGGCAGGGCGAGGACCGGGAGGCAGAGAGGAGCTGGCTGGAGGCGCTGACGCGGGACCCTACCAACCAGAGGGCCTGGCTGGAGTTGGCTAATCTTTACATAATGGAATCAAGGTGGGAGCAGTCGATCGATGCTCTGGAGCATGCAACCGTGGGGAGGACGGCGGAGCCGGCGGCGCTGTATCTCATGGGGCTGCTCCAGGCGTGGGAGGATGCGGAGCGGGCGACGAGGCTGCTGGAGCTGGCGCGAGCGCGGGGCGGACCTGAGGTCCAGGAGGATAGCGTGCGCGCACTTCGCGTCCTGGAGGAGTTGGGCGGATCACCGCCCGACAGTCGAGGGTGGGCGCATCTGGGCGAGCTCTACCTGGCGCTAGACCAGCCGGAGATGGCATTCTACGCACTGAGTCGGGGAGTGGAGTTGGGGGATGCGCCGCGTCTGCGTGCCTACCTCGGGTATGCCGCCTGGAGAATCGGACGAGATGGTGACGCCGCCGTCCATCTCCGCACGGCGCGGCGGCAGGATCCGCAGGATGCGCTGCCGCTGTACTTCTTGGGGCTGTACCATCGGAGTCGGGGAGAGGCTCATTTCGCGTTGAATTCCCTCCAGGCCGCCTTAGTTCGCGATCCCCAGAACCCTGCCTTCTACGCCGCGATGGGGGATCTGCTCCACGGGGAGAAGGAGTACCTGGCGGCTCGGGAAGCCTACCTCAGAGCCACCGAGGCGGCGCCTCTCAATGCCGAGTTCCATCTCCTGCGCGCGGCGTTCCATCTCAGCACCCTGCTTTGGACGGAAGATGCGATCGAGGCCGCCCGGACTGCCGTCTTCCTTGCGCCCGAGGAGCCCTTGGCCCACGAGTACCTGGGATGGGGGCTCTACTTGGCCGGTGAGCTGGAGGCAGCGGAGGCGGCGATGGAACGGGCAATTGCCTTGGACCCCGGGTCTGCGCGCGCTCACTATCGATCGGGTGTTATTCGCATAGCCATCGGCAGCATGCAGGATGCACGGCGGGATCTCCTGAGGGCGATGGATCTCGACTCGGAAGGAGCCTACCGTCACCGGGCCGAGCTTGCGCTGGGCAATTTCGACAGTCCTTGACGGAGCCGCGGCCCGGGTTGATCGCGACAGTCTCGCAGGGTATCATGTGATGGTGGCGTCGCGGTTTCGGATAGGGTTCAAGGTCTGATCCGGTCCACCGAGGGCTCAGGCGACGCCGCGCTGGGGGGAGTGGGGAGATGGATCTCAAGATCCTGCTGGTCGACGCTGACCGGTATACGCTCCAGCTGCTTGACGAGCTTTTCACAGGGGAAGGGTACACGTCGGTGGCCTGGTCCGATGGGGACCAGGCCCTCTCCGTCTTCCAGGACGAGCGGCCGGATCTGGTCATCGCCGACGCGGACCTGCCTGAGGGCCGGGGTGTCCGACTGTGCCAGGAGATCCGTGCTCTGGCCCCCACGCCGGTGATTCTCACAGGCAGAGCAAGGAATGAGGACGAGCTGCTTAGGCTCTTTGCGGTAGGGGCCGACGACTTTCTGGAGAGGCCCGTCAGCCCTCGCTTGCTTCTGGCGCGCGTGCGCGCATTGACCCGACGAGCCGCCCAGGAGGAGCCGCCGCCGTCGGCGCTCGTGCGTTGGGAGGATCTGGTCCTGGACTCCGTGCGCAGGGAGTTGCGAGGGCCGGGCATATCCCTCTCGCTGACTGTCGTGGAGGCCGAGGCTCTGCGCAGCCTCGTCGCGGCCAATGGCGATGTGGTTCCGGTCGTTGATCTGGCCGAGAGGGTGTTGGGCAGTCCGGGAGCCTCGGAGATCGCTCTGGTTCGCGACCGAATCGAGCGGCTTCGGGAAAAACTCGAGCCAGATCGGTCGCGTCCCCGCTACCTTCACGCTACCGGCGAGGGATTCCGTCTTGCGCTACGGCCTTCTGGCAGCGATGAAGGCCCGGAGCCGAGCGGGGCTCCGGAGCGAATTAGAGACGCTTCGCGGCAGGAGTCTGACACACGCCCCTCTCGCCCCCACGCAAGACCCTTCGATCTCCTTGAGTCCGGGCTGACAGTGATCCGGGAGACTCTGCACGGTCGCAGAGCTTCGCTCCTGGCTCTCCAAGACGGCGATAGCATGGTTGTCCGGAAGGGAATCGGACTGCCGCCGGAGGTGGCCGAGGGCACCGAGGTTCCGATCGAGGGAGGCATTGCGGGATGGGTGGCAAACCACCGTGAGCCGCTCCTGGTGCGCGACCTTGCCGAGGACGGTCGCTTTCCGATTCGAGGTTTGGGATACCGCACCGCTTCGTTCGTCAGCGCGCCGGTGATGATCGGGGGTCGGGTCCTGGCCGTTGTGAACGTCGCGGACCGAGACGACGAACGGCCCTTCGAGCCCGGCGACCTTATGGTACTCGTGGCCCTCGCAGATCATCTGGCGCTTTGCATGGAAAACGTACGCCTCCGGGATGAGGTGATGCGTCTCGCTGCCACCGACCCCCTACTGGGTGTCTGGAACCGACGGCATTTCGAGCGGCGTCTCGAAGAGGAGCTTGCGCGAGCCCAGAGGTCTCGCACCGAGCTATCGCTAATGATGATCGACGTGGACGGGTTCAAGACATTCAACGATACCTACGGGCACCGGGCAGGGGACGCTGTCCTGCGGACGGTGGCCGAGACCATCCTTCAGGCCGTTCGTACGGGCGACATCGTGTGTCGCTACGGCGGCGATGAGTTCGCAGTCATTCTTCCGGGCACTGGTCTGGTCGAGGCCCTGCGAGTGGCCGAGCGGACGCGTGGGCGGGTAGCGGCGCGGGGCATCGAGATCGAGTGGGCAAGACTTAGGCGTCGGTTCACGGTCAGCATAGGGGTCGCATCGTTTCCCGATCCAGCACGGGACAAGCTCGATCTCGTGGAGCGGGCCGACCAGGCACTGTACCAGGCCAAACGCAGCGAGTACGTGCACATCCGCGCCGCGGGCCCGGAAGTCCAGCCTCCTCTTGGGCTCCACCCGATGGCGGAGCCAACTGGGGATGCTGCTTCCTCCTCGACCTCTCCTCAAGAGGGAGAGGTTCGGATGACCCTCGATCCCCCGGACGCCGAGGTGATGAGGTTGGTGTCGGTGGATGTGGCCCGGCGCTTCTTCTGCGTTCCACTGGAGCGCGTCGGAGATCGACTCAGTCTCGCTGTCGCTCACCCTGAGGACGGATTCTCCGTCCGGGTCGTGTCCCAACTCACCGGGCTTGAGATCGATCCTGTGCTGAGCGATCCGTCAGACATCCGCCGCGAGCTGGATCGCATGGCCCGACTTCAGGAGGGGACCGCAAGGACTGCGCCCTAGATCCGCCGATTTCGAGGAAGGAGCAGAGAGGAGACGACGGATCTCGCAATCGATCCGTTGTTCCTATGGAATGAACACGGCCCGCCCCTGAGGGGCGGGCCGTCTACTCTGCCGCTCCATCGGCCCAGGGAGCAGCAGTGAGCAGCCTTTGCAGGGGTCGCGCAGTCGAGCTGCGCTCGGTGTCCCCTGCAGCCCTTATACCGCTTCTGCGGCGGGGAAGATACGGGTTTCGTGATCCCAAAGGACGGTTGGTCGGACGGCTACCGGGAAGCCTGAAGGCCCGCCCGGCTACCTAGAGGGTGTCCCTGCGTTGACGCGCTCTCCTCCCGATGGTAGGGTTGGGAGCCCCGGTGAGAGGGCGCTCCGGCCGGTCGGGCGACTCTCCGGCGCCGATGCCGGAGCCGGCCGTAGCTGCCGTGGCCGGCGGCACCGGTCAATCCCTCCATGGACTTCACCCTGAGCCCAGAACACCTCCTCGTGAAGCGCGTCGTGCGCTCCTTCTCGCGGAATGAGATCGCCCCTCTGTGCGACAGGATCGAGGAGGACAAGAAGATCCCGCGCAGACTCATCCAGCGAATGGCACAGGTCGGGCTCTTCGGTACCCCGTTCCCCCGCGAGTATGGTGGCGCAGGCGCCGGGGAGATCGGCTACTGCCTGATGATGGAGGAGATCGGACAGGTCTCTACCTCGGTCGCGGCGCTCCTCGGCGCTCACATCGGGATCGGGAGTATGAGCATCTACCTGTCTGGCACAGAGGAACAGAGACGTCGATTCCTTACACCGTTAGCAAGAGGGGAGAAGATAGCGGCCTTTGCCCTGACAGAGCCCGGCGCCGGCTCCGACGCCGCCAGCATCCGGCTGTCGGCCGTACGAGACGGCGAGGACTATGTGCTCAATGGCTCCAAGATCTGGGTCACCAACGGCCCGGTTGCGGACATCGTCACGGTGTTTGCGGTCACAGACCCGTCCTTCGGAGCCCGCGGAGGAATCACGGCTTTCATCGCCGAGCGGGACACGCCGGGCCTCTCCGTGGGCACACTGGACGAGAAGATGGGAATCTGGGGCTCAGAGACGGGCGAGCTGGTGTTCGATGACTGTAGGCTCCCGGCTGCAAACTTGTTGGGCGACGTGGGTGCCGGATTCGTCACCGCCATGCGGGCCCTGGACATCGGCCGGCTGGGTCTGGGTGCGGCCTCCCTTGGCGGGGCGATTGGGGCTCTGGAGCGGAGCCTCCGCTTCGCCGCCCTGCGGAGCGAGGGCGGCGATCCCCTTGCCCAAGACCAGTCGGTGCAGTTCATGGTCGCCGACAGCGACGTCGAGATAGAAGCGCTTCGCTCTCTCGTTTACCGGACGGCCTGGATGGTGGACTCGGGACAGGATTTCAGCCGGCTGGCTGCGGCCTGCAAGGTGCTGGGGTCAGAGGTGGCCTCAAGGGTCGTGGATCGCGCCGTACAGATCCACGGTATGTTCGGCTACCTGCGAGATCACGGCGTGGAGCAGATGTACCGAGACGCGAGGATCGGGGAGATCTTTGAAGGAACCAACGAGATCCAGCGCATCATCATCGCGGCAGATCGGTTCCGGGCTCTCGGCGTGCGGGTTTCACCGTAGCGAGGGAGCGTCGATCGTGCGGATTGTGTCCTTGATGAGACCCGTATGGGATCCCTCTACAGTGAAGATCAGCCGCAGCAGGGGGATCCTTGACACACGGCGCGCCGAGAGGATGCTGAACCCTTCGGATCGGAGCGCCCTAGAGCTTGCCCTGGACTGGAAGGACAAGTCCGGTGCGGAGGTGGTCGCGTTGGGGATGGGCGGAGCCGACATCGAGGAGTTGATCTACGAGGCCGTGGCGATGGGAGCCGACAGGGGCACCGTCATAGAGACAGGAGAATCCGATCCTCTGGGCACATGGACCGACCTCACGCCAGTAGAGCATGTGCTGGAATCGCTGGGGCGCTACGAGGTTCTCGTGGTCGGCCACCGCAGGGCGGGCCACGGAATAAGCCTGTTCGGCCCGCGGCTGGCCGAGCGGCTGAGGGTGTCCATCATCTCGCGAGCCTCAAGGATCCTCGCCGCGGATAAGACGGTGAAGGCCGATCAACTCGGCCCGCGGCCGGTCAGCGTCCAGGCGCCTCTTCCCTGTCTCCTCACGGTGGACTCCGACGCGGTCTCAAGGTATCCGACGTTGGCAGAGGCCTTCGTCCCCTTCGATGAGAGAAGGGTGCAACGCTGGACCCCGGGCGAAGACGACCTGCTGGAGAAGGAGCACCCTGCGGCGGTGGAAGTTCGGGAGATGGAAGCAGAGATCCAGGAGCCGGTTCGACTGGAAGGCGAAGCGGAAGAGATAGCGAGGTCGTTGCTGAGCCTTCTCCGAACCCGCGGCCTGGTTCCCGACCGATGACTGGATCTGAGTCCCAGCTCCTGCTTGTCAACGGCAGGATCCACACGATGGATCCCAGGGCGCCGGAGACACGGGCCATAGCGGTGCGCGGCAACCGCATCGCAGCCATCGGGCCGGAGGCGGAATCGGCGGTCGGCCCGGAGGCTGTGCGGCTGGACCTGGTGGGGAGGACAGTGCTCCCGGGACTGACCGATTCGCACATCCACTTTACCGCCACGGCGCTCAGCCGCGAGGAAGTCGATCTCTCGGCGTCGCCAACCGTTGAGGAGGCGGTCGGTAAGGTGGCAGAGGAGGCGGTGGATGCCCCGGAGGGGGCGTGGATCCGGGGATTCGGCTGGGACCATAATCGGTACGGCCGCCTGCCGACCCGGCACGATCTGGATCCGGTTACGCCCCGGAATCCGGTCGTGTTGGAAGCCAAGGACGGTCACAAGGTCTGGGTGAACTCGCTGGCACTTGATGCGGCTGGGATAGGCGAGTGGGCCGCCGATCCCGAGGGCGGAAGGATTGTCCGAGAGGGGACGGGAGAGCCGACTGGAGTGCTCTTGGAGGCGGCTCGGTCCCTCATGGGCAGCGCCGCTCCCCCGCCTCCTACGCGTCAGAGACGAAGTGCCCTTCGGCAGGCTATGGCGGATGCGTGGCGAATGGGTCTGACTGGGATCCATCACGTTTCGGGCATGGACCCGAAATACGAGGGGGACCTTCTGGCCGACTACGATGCGCTAAGGACTGACGGGTCCCTTAGGCTGCGTGTCCTCTTGTTGCTGCCACCCGATCAGCTACCGGACGTCGTCCACTGGCGACGGGAGGAGGGCGATCGCACAGACCGACTCAATGTCGCGGGGATCAAGATCTTCGCCGATGGAACTCTAGGCTCGCAGACCGCTGATGTCTTCGAGCCCTTTTCCGATGGAGATGGAGATCGGGGGATCGAGGTTACTCCGCAGAAGGACCTCGTGGAGGTGGTACGGGAATGTTCCAAGGCGGGCACGGCTTGCGCGGTCCACGCCATCGGCGACCGCGCCGTGCAGCGGGCGCTCGAAGCTCTCGCCCTCGCCGAACCGGTATCCGGTCCGCGCCACCGAATCGAGCATGTCCAGCTTCTTAGGCCGTCGGAGGTTTCTCGATTCTCAGAGTTGGGTGTGGTGGCTTCCATGCAGCCCATTCATGCCACCTCGGACATGGAGCTCGCCGACCACTATTGGGGTGAAAGGTCACGTGGGGCCTACGCTTGGAGATCGCTCCTGGACGCAGGTACGGTCCTGGCGTTTGGATCCGACGCACCGGTGGAAACATGGGATCCCTGGGCGGGAATCCACGCCGCGGTCACCCGCCAGAGGCCCGATGGTCAACCGCCAGGCGGTTGGTATCCGGAACAGCGACTCACTGTGGAAGAGGCGGTTCGAGCCTACACGGTGGGGGCGGCGTGGGCTGCGGGCCAGGAGGATCGCACCGGATCCCTCTCCCTTGGGAAGGTGGCGGACCTGATCGTGCTCTCTCACGATGTTTTCGACGTGGAACCGGAGGAGCTCCTGGAGACCGATGTCCTCTTGACAGTCTTCGACGGACGGATCGTGTACCGAAGCGATGCGCTGTGACCCGCGCCTACCCGGTCCTCGTCCTGGGCGTGGTGGCCGTCTCCTTCGCCGCCATCCTGATTCGATGGGCCGAGGCCCCGGCCCCGGTCATCGCAGCCTACCGGCTCGGAATCGCCTCGGCGGTCGTCGTGCCGGTGGCCGCGATGCGGAGCAGACAGGAATGGGTGCTGATCTCCAGCCGAGACTGGCTCCTCATTGCGGCGTCTGGGGTGTTCCTGGGGCTACACTTTGCCCTGTGGATCGCCTCGCTCAGCCACACCTCCGTTGCCAGCTCGGTTATCTTCGTTACCACAAGTCCTCTGTTCGTGGCCGCCGCAGCACATCTGCTAGGCATCGATCGTGTCTCTCGTCCCATAGCAGTGGGCATCGCTGTGGCGACTGTGGGGGGCATCTTGATCGGCTCCGCGGATCTGTCTGTGAGCAGAGGCGCGGTCTGGGGAGACCTGCTGGCGTTGGGCGGGGCCGCCATGGCGGCAGGATACCTTCTGATCGGCCGGCGGCTGCGGCGGGGTCTGACCAACCTGGCGTACGTTGCTCCGGTGTACGGGGTGGCCGCGCTGGTGAACCTGGGACTGGCCGCGGGCGCGGCACTCCCCTTCGGAGGGTACGCCGCGGTCACGTACTTGATGTTCCTTCTCCTCGCCGTCGGCCCTCAACTCATCGGTCACTCATCGATCAACTGGGCCCTCGGGCATCTGTCCGCGCCGTTCGTGAGCGTTGCCATCCTGGGCGAGCCAGTGGGTGCCACAGTGCTCGCATTTCTGCTTCTTGGCGAGGCGCCCGCCCCAGCAACCCTGGCAGGAGGTGCTCTGATCCTGGCGGGCGTCTACCTGGCGTCGCGAGGCGAACGGATCCCGTCCTCGCAGTGATGAACGCAAAGCGCTGCGATTCCTGGCGGGCAGCCGGCCGGTAGGATTGCCGTGGACAGGAGAGTCAGTCTCGAGGAAGCGGCGGAACTCGTCCGGCCCGGCGACACGCTTGCGCTGGGAGGGATTATGCTCTACCGGAGACCTCTGGCCTTCGTCCGTGAGCTGATCCGAGCCGAGACGGGCGATCTGACCCTGCTCGCGCTCACGGCCGGCATAGAGAGCGATCTCCTGGTGGGAGCGGGACTGATCCGAACGGTCCGCACCTGCTACTTCGGACTGGAGGTGTTCGGGCTGGCGCCGATGTTCACCGCCCGGGCCTCGGAGATAGAGATCGTGGAGGAGTCGGAGACCTCACTTGCCTTCGGGATCAGGGCAGCCCTTGCCCGAGCAGACGCGCTACCCGGCCGGGCCTGGCTCGGTACCGATCTGTTGCGGGTTCGGCCGGACGTCAAAGTGGTGGAGGGTCCCTATGATGGCCGGCCCTATGTCGCTTTTCCAGCAATCCGGCCTGATGTTCTCGTGCTCCATGTGCCTGAGGCCGACCGGCAGGGGACCGCAGTGCTCCATGGAAACCTATCCCTGGATCGGGAGATGGCTTTGGTGGCGGACCGAGTGATAGTGACTGCTGAGAAGATCGTCGATGAGGTCGACGGAGAGGTGGGAGTGGTGCCCCAGTCTGTGGACGCCCTGGTACACGCGCCCGGGGGCGCCCTTCCAACATCCTGCTACCCGTACTACCCGCTAGCGGCGACCGAGATTCTGGACTACGTGGATGCCTGTCGCAGGGGCGAGTTTGAGACCTACCTGCAAAGGTTTCTCAGCGCTGAGTGGGCCGTGGTATGACGGCTCCCGAGTGGACCACCGACGAGCTGATGGTCTCCTGGATCTCACACCAGGTCGAGGAGGGCGATATCATAGCCCAGGGGCTCGCCACACCGCTCGTGTCGGCCGCATTCATTCTGGCAAAACTGACCCACGCCCCGAATCTCCTCTTTGCAGAAGCGGCGGGGGGTGTCCTCACCCGGGACTGGGCCCCGCTGTCACTCACCCGACAGGAGGAGGCTTCGCTTCGGAATCCGCTGCACGCGTTCAGTTTCGATGAGGCCACGGGAATCCTGCTGCCGGCCTTTCAGCCCAAGGAGTTCCTACGTCCGGCGCAGGTCGATCCCCAGGGGAACACGAACAACGTGGCGTTCGGGGACTACCGCACTCCCCGGCTCCGGCTGCCGGGCTGCGGCGGGATCGCCGATGTGACCGTCTACTCTCCCAACCTCTATCTCTACGTGCCGAGACACAGCCGCGCCGTGTTCGCTGAGCGGCTGGATTTCGTCAGCGGTGTGGGAGTACGCGATGCCAGCGAGCGCGAAGGGCTGGGGATCGTGGGTACCGGCCCTAGGTACTTGATCTCAGATCTCGGAGTGTTTGACTTCGAGGAGGGGCGTATGCGGCTGGTCTCCCGCCATCCCGAAGTGGCCGTGGATCGGATTCGACGCCGCACGGGGTTCCCCATCCTCGTCTCGCAAGATCTGGAGGAGACTCCCCAGCCGACCGATCACGAGATTCGTCTCCTCCGACGCGAGATCGACCCGAAAGGTCTTCGCCGCCTCGAGCTCCTCACTGGGCCTCGTCGGCGCACCCTCCTCCGGGAGATCAGCGCTCAGGAGGAGGCCGAGTGGGCCGAAGAAGGACGAGATGGAAGACGGCGCGGCTGAGCGATCCAACGTGTGGGCGATCATCCCTTGTTGGAATGGGCGAATCCGTCGCTCTGGGTGGGAGCTTGTCGCCGCCGCGCGCGATGTGGCGGATCTCTTGGGTGAGCGGGCTGTGGCAGCGCTCCTGGGACACGGACTGGAAGATTCGCTGGGGGAGGAGGCCATCCGCCGCGGGGGCGACACAGTCTTCCTGGCGGACGCCGCGGAGCTGGAAGGATTGGAACTTGACTCCTGCCTGGCGGTGTTGGAGGAGGCATTTCGCCAACACAACCCGGAGATCGTCCTCTTCACCGCCGGCGATTGGGGGCAGGAGTTGGCCGCGCGTCTCGCCGAGAGGTTGGGGGCCGCTGTCCTACCCGGTTGCCACCGGCTCGGACTCGATCGATCGGAGCGGCTTCTGCTGGGGACCCAGACAGTGTTCGGTGGGCTTGAGGTGACTCGCTCGGTGGCGGTTGGACGGCCCCAGATGGCGACGGTGGAGCCAGGGGCCGTAGAACCCTTTCCTGCCGACGAATATCGGCAGGGCCAGGTCCTTGCATTGACCGTCTCGTTGTCGCCTCCGGGAGCCCGGGCTCTCCAGATCAGCGAGCGGGAGGCACCTCAAGAGCCGCACCATTTCCGCTCTGAGGTCGTCGGAGGATTGGGTTTGGAGGGTCCAGAGGGGTTCGAATCTCTCACGCGACTCGCCGTGCTACTGGAAGGACGGGCACTCGCCAGCAGGGCCGCCGTCGGGCGGGAGTGGGCGACAGAAGAGACACGCTTTGGGACCGTCCGCCGCGATACCGTCCCGGAACTACTGCTGAGCTGCGGCATGTGGGGCACCGCTGAAGAGCTTCTAGTCGCTGCACGGACCCCGTTTCTGGTCGCCATCCACCCCGACCCGCGGGCGCCTATTTTTCGGATAGCGCGCGTGGCGGTAGTCGCTCAGGTTCAGCCGGTCATACGGGCACTGATCGCCTCCCTGGAAGACGGTCAGGCCTAGAGACCTCCGGAGACCCCCTTCGGGCCGGTCCGGTGCCGGACCTCTCCGCGCTCGGGTATAATCGGTCGGTTCTGGAAATCCCCCATTCGCCCCGTGTGACTGAGGACGACGGGCGAACAGCACCCTGCAGAACGGGGAGTGGCTACCACGCTGCAAGTGAGGACGGGTCTCTTCTCCAGCCGCTTGGCAGGCTCGCAGTTCGAGATCGGGCGAGAGCTCGGCAGACGCATGACTGGGCTGGAGGTTCCCGAAGCGACCGATCCCCAGCTCCGCTTCGCGGATCGTTGCCAAGCTATGCTCTCCGAGGCCTACCCCCCTCTGGTGGAGCGGTACGAGGGGATTGTGGAAGCGGGCGCGGCACCGGAGCGGGACTTCCGGGCATTCTACTTTGGCAGAGGAGGGCCCCTCGAGGTAGGCTGCACCCAATTCGCCGTGCTGCCGAGGCGGAGCGCGGACGGGCGGTCGCTTGTGGGCCGGAACTACGACTGGTTCTATGGCGCGCTTCCGTGGCGGGAGGTGCGGACCGTGGATCCGGTCTCGGGGTTTGCCGCCCTGACCGTGACCCACCACTGGGCGGGCAGTCCGGATGCTGTGAACGAGCGTGGTCTGATCATCCTGCTGGCGGCCCTGCCGGACGAGGAGCCTTCGGGACCAGGACTCCAATGGCACATGGTGATCGACCTGGTGATGGAGACGTGCTCCACTGTGGCCGAGGCGGCGGAGCGGATCCGGTCCGTGTCCCACCTCAGGGGGTTCAACTTCCTGCTCGCCGATGCGCAGGGAGACGCTCTGGTTGTCGAAGCGACGCCTGCTGGCGTGGCGGTCCGAGGGCCAGAGGATGGTCTCCTGGTGGCCACCAACCACCTTCCTGGAGACGATTGGGACGCTACTGGGCGCAGCGAGCGCGAAGTGCTGCGACACCGGTTCTCCGTTGAGAGGTACGACTCGGCTTGGGCCGGCCTCGCCAGGGTCGGGAATCCGCTCGACGGGCGGGCGGCGCAGAGCGTCCTCCGGGGTCACGCAGGAGGGATCTGTCGGGGGGATCATGCGGGCGCGCCTCGTCATGGAGGTTTCCACTCCGAGTTCGGGACGCTCTGGTCCTTGATATATCGCCAGGGAGAGGCAGGCTTCCTCTTGGCAGGGGGCCACCCTTGCTCTGCTCCCTACCAGCCCTACTCGTTGGACTGAGTGGTGGAGACGCTGTCCGGCAGGCACCTCTTGGTGACCTCGGGGTCCACCCGGGGCCTGATCGACCGCATCCGGTACCTGACCAACCGGTCCACTGGCAAGCTGGGCGCCATCATCTCAGAGACGGCTTTGGTCCGCGGCGCGCGGGTCACGTATCTGTACGGTCGCGGCAGTCTCGTTCCTGACCCGGGCCGGGCAGCCGACCGGCTCGCCCTGGAGGAAGTCGAGACGGTTGAAGATGTGATGGAACGCGTGGGAGAAATACTGTCCCGCGCGGCCCCGGATGCCATTATCCACAGCATGGCTGTCCTGGACTACGTTCCGGCGGAGTTCACCGACCGGAAGATCAAGTCAGGGAAGGATGAGTGGATCATCCGACTGGTACCCACCCCCAAGGTCATCGCCGCGATCCGCGAGCTCGCGCCCGAGGCGTTTCTGGTGTCATTCAAGCTGGAGGTCGGGAGATCTGAGCAGGAGTTGGTCGAGATTGCCCGCTCCCATCTGCGCTCCAGCGACTCCGATCTGGTTCTCGCGAACGACCTGGCCGAGATTGAGGCGGGCCGCCACATTGGGATCCTGGTGAATGCCAGAGGGGAGGTCGTGGCGCGGGTTGAAGGAAAGGCAGCCATCGCCGAGGCGATTCTGGACGCAGTGGAAGGCGGTGTCGCAGCAGAGGAGGCGGAGTAGGTGGAGAAGGAACTTGAGGGAAAGACCATCGTGCTGGGGGTGACGGGGAGCATCGCCGCGTACAAGGCGGCCCTCCTGGCCCGGGCACTCCGTGCACAGGGGGGCCAGGTCTACACACTGCTCACCCGAGGCGCTACGGCTTTCATCTCCCCCCTCACTTTCCAGGCGCTGACTGGGAACCCGGCCCTGGTGGAGATGTTCGAGCCGGCCACCGATTGGCAGATCGAGCATGTTTCACTGGCTCAGGCAGCCGATGCCGTGGTCATCGCCCCATGCACGGCCCATGTCATCGGGAAGATCGCCAACGGGCTGTCCGACGACCTCCTCTCCGTCACCGTGATGGCCACCCGGGCTCCGGTGGTGATCGCTCCCGCGATGGACGCGCACATGTACGAAAGCCCCGGGGTCCAGGCCAACGTAGCTCAGCTCCGCGAGTGGGGCTTCACGTTCGTGGGTCCCGAGCGGGGGGAGTTGGCCACCGGCCTGGAGGGGTTGGGACGGCTGGCGGAGATCTCGGACATCCTGGCGGCGGTGGTACAGCGGGTTCGATCCAGCTCGTAGGTGAGCGACCAACCCTTCATCGAAACCGGGTTCCGGGTCCGATACGCCGAGACCGACGCCATGGGTACGCCCCACCACACGGCATATCTCCTCTGGTTTGAGGTGGGGCGGAGCGAATTCATGTGGCAGAGGGGATCGGGGTACGAGGCGCTCGAGGCGCAGGGCTACTATCTGCCCGTCGTGGAGTTGGAGGCCCGCTACTTCGGGCCGTGCCGATATGGGGACCGCATCGTGGTCCGGACCTGGTTGGACAGTCTGCGAAGCCGTTCCCTCTCCTTTCGCTACGAGGTGCGGATGGCCGACTCGATGCGCGCTCTCGCCGCTGGTCGGACGAGACACGTCTGTATCGACGGTGACGGTCAGGTGCGCCGTCTTCCCTCGTGGGCAGCAGAGCTGGTAGGGGACGCGGCCGCGGAGAGCAGTTGAGTTCCTACGGTGCCTGAGCTCCCTGAGCTGGAGGTTGTTCGCGAGGTCATTCAGCGTCGCCTTGCAGGCCGTAGGCTCGTTTCAGTCGAGCTGCTTCGGCCCCTGGTCGTCCGTGCCTGGGAGCCCCTCGATCTCGAGCATCGCTTAGTGGATCAAACTCTGCAGCGGGTGGATCGCAGGGGGAAGTTCCTTCTCCTCCATTGGTCCGTGCCGGAGAAGATCGTCATCAACCCCATGCTAGCGGGCAGGCTTCACCTGGCCCACCCGGAGTCGCCGAGGCTGGCATCCACTATCGTTGTCTGGCGCTTCGAGAGGGATCTGGAGCTTCGCTACACCGATTCCCAAGCGATGGGGAAGATCTACGTGGCGCGTTCGTTGGCCGAGGTACCGGGACTGTCCTCTCTGGGACCCGAGCCGTTAGAGATCGGCCCCGAGGCTTTCCGAGAGCGGTTGCGTCTGCGGAGGGGAGAGATCAAGGGGATTCTCATCAATCAGGAATTCGTGGCTGGAATCGGGAACGCCTACGCCGACGAGATCCTCTGGCGCGCTGAGATCTACCCCTTCCTTCGTCGGCCGCAACTGAGCGAGTCTGAACAGGCCCGGCTGTACTCCGCGATCCGGACCGAGCTTGAAGAGGCGATCGCCTGGGTCCGTGAAGAGATGGGTGAGGATATCTCGCTGAAGCCGCGGGAAGCGCTCTCCGTTCACGGAAAGGGTGGCGATCCCTGTCCTCGGTGCGGAGCTAGGATCACGGAGATTCGGGGTCGGAACCGGCTGACGAACTTCTGCCGAGAGTGTCAACCCGGAATCATGGCCGGCCTCACGCGCCGGCTGGCGAGTGTGGAGCGCGATACATGAGGGTTGCTCGGACCCGCTTCGCGGAGTTGACTCGCGAGGCGCTGGAGACGATCCCGGAGGAGCTGGCGGACCGGTTCTCGAACCTAGAGATTGTGGTGAGAGAAGCCCCCTCGGATCAGGAACTGGCCACGGTCGGGCTGCCTCCGGGGGAGACGCTCCTGGGACTGTACGAGGGAATTCCCCTTACCGAGCGCGGGGGAACCTACGACATGGTGCTACCCGATCGAATCATTCTCTTTCAAAGCTCAATCGAGGAGATCTGCAGGGATGAGGAGGAGATCCGGCGACAGGTGCGGGAGACCGTGATCCACGAGGTAGCCCACCACTTTGGGATCGACGACGAGACCCTGCTTAGACTCGGACGAGCGTAGGCCTCTCCACCTTTTCAGTTGCTCGAGCGAGCCCTTCTGGGCCCGCTCTTTCTTCTTGCAGCAGTACTTTTGGGCCATCCTCAAGGCTAGGTGGCTTGTTAGGGCGTATCCTCTAGGTGGAGTATCCGTCTTAGTAGGCAACCAGACAGGAGTTCGGGGTGGGCGAGCCTGATCGGCTTCTGGAGAGGGCCAGGGAGCACGACATAGAGGCGCTTGGCCAGATCTACGATGCCTATCACACCAGGATCTATCGATACATCTCAGCTCGGGTGGGGAACGGTTCCCTGGCCGAGGATCTGACCGGTGAGGTCTTCACGAGGATGCTCGAGAGTCTCCGAATCGGGACCGGAGTGCAGAACTCTCTGTCGGGATGGCTGTATCGGGTCGCCCAGAATCTGGTGGTGGATCACTACCGCTCAAACATGGTAGATGACGAAGCTCTGGCAGAGAATCGGCTGCCGTCTCACGAGGAGCGACCGGAGCACTCCGTGGAGCAGGCCCTCCAGACTGAAGAACTGAGGCGCGCAATGAGTCACTTGACAGAAGATCAGCAGAACGTCGTGCTGCTGAAGTTCGTGGAAGGGTTGTCGAATGTCGAGGTGGCTGACGTCCTTGGGAAGACCGAGGGGGCAGTCAAGTCTCTGCAGCATCGGGCGCTAGGCTCCTTGGCCCGTCACATGGCGATCCCGGGGGAGGCCTAGGCCGTGGGGCGGAATGGCTTCGAGGCCGCATTGGACGATTGCCTGGCGCTGCTGCGGCAGGGTGAATCGATCGAGGAGTGCCTCCAGCGCTACCCCGAACTGGGGGAGCAGCTGCGGCCACTCCTGGAGATGGCAGTGGCCGTGAAGAGTCTCGGCGTGGAACCCTCCCCCGACCGGGCGGCAGCGGGGAGGGAGCGATTCCTTCGGGAGGCGGTCGAAGCGGTGGACGGCAAAGTCCCCCGAGTTGGCTGGCGCACCCGAGTGGAAGGCCTGGTAAAGGAGTATGGCGGGATGTCGATGCTACAGAGAGTGGCCGTGACCGCTGCCACCGTTCTGGTCCTGACTCTGTTCCTGGGAGGTACGCTCTTGTTCGTCTCCGCGCACGAGTTGGAGGGCACCGTGGAGGCGATAACCACGGACGGCGATGACAACGTCATCTCCCTAACCGTAGATGGAGTCACGGTTAACGCTCCTCGGGGTACCGAGTTTGATGTGGTGGGAGTCCTTGAGGTCGGGGACTTCGTCACGATTCAGGGCGAGTGGGAACCCGACGGATCGCTTACGGCCACCGAGATCGAGGAGGAGCACGCGGACGAGCCCGAGATTGAGGGCAGCGAACCCGACGAGGGGGAGCCGGGCGAGTCGCTGGTGGTGGTCATCACCGGAGAGGGCACCCATTTCGACGATGACACTTTAGCCGTCAGCTTCGGAGGGGACATCACGGTCGGCAGCATCGTAGTTACCAGTCCGACCACCCTCACAGTGGACATCACGATCGCCAACGATGCTGCAGCGGGCGACCGGGATGTGCGCGTCACGACTGGCACCGAGTCCGTCACGGAGGAGGGCGCCTTCGAAGTTGAAGAGGCCGACGAGGGAGAGGACGTGGGCGACGATGACGATCACGAGGATGGGTGTGCTGCAGACGACGAAGACGAAGAGGGCGACGATGAGGACGGAGAGGATGACCACGACGACGATGATGACGACGAAGAGGACGGGGACGATGACGATGACGACGGCGCCGAGTGTGAGGATGAGGAGAGTGACCGGGACGAGGAGGACGACGACTAGAATCTGACGGACCCAGACTGGGCCCGGCTGACCGCAGGCTGGCCCGCCCACCCAGCGCGAGGCCCGCTCGATGGCTCGAGCGGGCCTTGCTCACGCCAAGGTCATGCCGGACGCTTCAGAACACGGTTGCCCCCGTCGTCTGAAACTCCCCAACCTTCAAGGCGGGGACCCTGCTGGATCCGAAATACTGATCCAGGAGGAGCTTGCGCTGTCTCCCGATGGAGATCGTGGCGCGGAGCATCTCCAGTATGCTCTGCGTGAAGCGGAGATTCTTGACCGGTCCGACGATCTCACCCTTCTCGATCAGGAAGGTGCCATCGCGCGTCATCCCCGTCACCACCGCCTTCCGGGGATGTACCGGGTTCACGTACCAGAGTCTGGTGATCAGGACCCCGTGCTCTGTGTCCTGCACCATCTCATCGAGGGTGGTTTCACCTGACGCCATCACCATGTGCGACGGGAACGGACCGAAGGGGTTCGGGGCTGGCAGGGCGTGTCCGGTGGACTTTCGCCCTTCTTCGCGGCCTGCGGTGTAGGAATCGTACACCACACCCCTGGCGATTCCGTCACGGATCATATCCACCCGCCTCTTCGGCATGCCCTCGTGGTCGAAGGGCGTCAGTAGTCCGTCGGGATCCAGTCCATCGTCCCACAGGGACACGTTAGGCGCCGCGATCCGATCCCCGATCCGATCCGACATGAACGAGCGTCCTTCCTGGAAGGCGGTGGCTCCCAGCCCCATGTAAGCCAGGTAGAAGAGCAGTTCCTCCACCGCGTAGGGTTGCAGGATGGCCGTGTACGAGCCGGGGCCGATCTCTCGGGGGTGCTGGCTCTGCTGAGCAGTCTGGACGGCCTCGCGGCCTACCTCCGACGCATCAATGGCTGAGAGATCGGGACAAGTCGCCTGTGCCCACCCAGATCCGGACTCCCCCATCACGACAGTCTTCAGGTCGGCCAAAGTCGAAGCGTGATATGCGAAGATCCCCAGCGAGTTGATGACCCCTAGTTCCTGGACCGCCGTCGTCAGGGCCCCGTATGCCTCCAGCCCTGCGGCTCTGGCGCGGCCGCAGATTCCGCCAACTGCCTCCGCGCGCTGTTGGGGGGACGCACCCGCGGTGCTGGGGAAGTAGCCACCCACCTCGGCTACCGGCTCAGGCCCAGGTAGCGAGCGAAAATCCGGGTTCTCCCGCTGCAACTCTGCTGCCTGAACGGCCGAATTCGCCGCCTCCTTCAGTCCCTCAGGGCGCAGGTCGTTCGTCGACGCTACGCCGATCCGTTTGTCCAGGACCGCCCGGACACGCACTTCCGCGTTCGTCTCGGCGACGTTCTGATGGATGTGGGAATTGGCAAAGCGGGTGAGGGCGCTGTTCTCAGCCAGGACAAGGACCTCGGTCTGGGCGGCCGGAGAAGCCGCGAGCACAACGTCCGCGATCGTCCGCACTCCTTTCTCGCCAATCACTCGTCTTGTCTCTCCATCGACGGCTAGCGCATCACCCCAACTCGCACATTCCGGAACCGAGCGGGGGCCGCGCCATGGCCCGTATGGGCCACCTGAGAAGGCTGACCCTTGCCGCAGTGGATCGTGCCCCAGAGAGCCCAGTGCTCGCTATCGCAAATGGCGTCGCAGGAGCCCCAGAACTCTGGCGTCATCCCCGTATAGGTGGGATTCCTCAGCATCTCCCCCAGTTTGCCGTCCCGGATCTCGTACCCGATCTCCGTGCCGAACTGAAAGTTGAGCCGTCGGTCGTCGATGCTCCAAGATCGGTTGGTCTCCATGTAGATGCCGGTTTCGGTGTCCGCCAGGAGGTCGTCCAGGGTCCATTCTCCCGGCTCCAGGCTGACGTTAGTCATTCGGATCAGAGGTATCCGGTTCCATCCGTCGGCACGCATCGTCCCGTTGCTTCTCATGCCGAATCGGGCCGCCGTCTCCCGTGAGGTCAGGTATCCGACGAAGATCCCGTCTTTGACCAGCGGGGTCCGTTGGGCAGGCACTCCTTCGTCGTCATACCCGAACGTTCCCAAGCCACGTGGTGTGACCGCGTCCGCGGACAGGTTCACGATCTCTGAGCCGTATCGAGATGATCCTAGCTTGTCTGGGGTGAGGAAGCTGGTGCCAGCGTAGGCGGCTTCTGTGCCCAGGACGCGATCGAGCTCAGTAGGGTGGCCGCAGGACTCGTGTATCTGGATGTACATCTGTGCGGATCCCAGGACCAGATCGGTGGTTGTGTCGGGGCACGGCTTTGCCGTGAGCAGCGCAACCGCCTCCTCCGATACTCGAGCGGCGTGCCCAGCCAGGCCCATCTCCTTGACGAACTCGTATCCTGCGGTGGCATAGTGTCCGCCCGAGTTGGGATAGGATCGGCTCTGGACCTCGTCGTCTTCTCCGATCGCGGTCGATTCCAGGCCTGCCCCGCTCTCGATGATCTCCTGATCGATGACGCTGCCTTCGCTGCTGGCAAAGAGTTTGCTCTCGCGGATGCAGCCCATTTCGGCTTGTGAGACACGTACCCCCGGAATCCGGCGCATTTCCTCGTCCGCGCGTAGAAGAAGGTCAAGCTTGGACTCGATAGGCACTGCGAAAGGATCGATCTCAACGGGCGTCCGGTAGCTTGCGCGATGCACCTCCGGGGGTCCCAGATTGAGTGGCGGTCCCGGGACCAAGGCGCTGGCATTGGCGATCTGGACGGCGCGCTCGGCGGCGCCCTCTGCGGAGTCTGGGGAGAGATCTGCGCTGGCGGCGAATCCCCAGGCCCCATCGGCAAGGACCCGAATCCCGAGTCCTCGCTCCGAGTCCCGGGAATGCGCCTCGACCACGCCATTCTTGACGGTGATGTTCTCGCTCTCGCGGTACAGGATGCGTACGTCAGCGTAGTCCGCTCCGCGCACCTCTGCCGCGTTCAGGCCTCGCTCCGCGAGTTCCTTCACGCCGATTCCTCCCTGACTGGTCAACAAGGGCCCACCCCAGGGCCGGTGCGGGATTCTAGGCAACGCTCCGATCCCCGTCAAAAGCTCCTGGGCTTGGGCGACGATCGGGCTGTGCTAGAATGCCGCGACTATGGGCCCGGCGACGGTGCGAGGTGACGGTTGAGCCCGATTCAGGCGGCGGTGCTGGGTTTGATCCAAGGACTCACGGAGTTCCTCCCGGTGAGCAGCTCGGGACATCTGGTTTGGGTGCCATGGATCCTTGGATGGGACCCTTCCGGCCTTGCCTTCGATGCCGTACTTCATCTGGGAACCCTCGCCGCAGTGCTGACCTACTTCCGCACCGACCTGGCCCGGATCGCGGCGGCGGGCGTTCGATCCCTCCGAGAGCCGGCGCTCCGGGCTCATCCCGATGGTCGCACAGCATGGCTAATCGTGGTGGCCACGCTGCCGGCAGCCATTGTGGGTGTGGCCGCAGAGGAACTGCTCGAGGAGCTCTTCGAAAACCCTGGCACGGTGGGATGGGCTATGATCGCGACGGGTCTCCTTTTGCTGTGGGGTGAGCGAGTGAGAAGAGGCGGACGTGAGCCGAGCCAACTAGGAGTGTGGGATGCGCTGACGATCGGCTTGGGACAGGCCCTCGCCCTGTTTCCCGGCATCTCGCGCAGCGGCGCCACCATCGCGGCCGGCCTGTGGAGAGGGCTAGATCGCCGCGATGCAGCCCGCTTCTCCTTCCTCCTGGCGGTCCCGGAGGTTCTGGGCGCGGGACTCATCCAGGGTCTGACCCTGCTGGCCGAGGGAGATCTCGAGGCCGTTGGGGTGCTTGCGCTGGGCTTTGCCTCGGCCCTGGCTAGCGGGTACGCGGCGATCCGCTTGCTCCTGGCCTACCTGCAACGAAGGAGCCTGATGCCGTTCGCCTCGTATTGTTTGGTGCTGGGCGCTGGCCTGGCGGCGTTGTACGCCCTCAGTTGAGACGGCTCAGGAAGCGATCCGTGTCCGCCGGGAGGCCATTGCAGAAGCCCGGTCGACACAAGGTCCAAGATCCCTGGTTGGAGATCAGGCCGTGGGGAGGGTGAGCGATCATGGCTCTCGACTTGGCTAGGCACCGCGGCCGATCCTCAGCCGATAGGAATTCTCGAAGACCTGCGCCCCGTAGAACAGGCGAAGGACGAGCCGGCGGACGCCGGGTTCCGCGAATCGGGTGCGGAGTCGGCCGACCTCGATCGCCTTTGAGTCTGCGGGGAGTTCCGAGGTGAAGCTGGCCTCCAGCCGGACCCGACCCTCCTCGTCGAAGATCTGGACCGAGATACGCACCGTCCCTCGGTCTGTCTGGCTGTCGTTGACCACGTAGACGGGAATCTCGATCTCCTCGCGGTGGCGGTAGTGCGTCCGGGCCAGCACCGCGAACACATACTCGGGGTGGTAGGCCTTCGCCAACCGATGGTAGGAGCGCTTCGGAACTCGCCAGTAGTCCAGGACCGACCAGCTCACAGCGGGGTTGGGATCGTGGAACATGAAATTCGCGATTCCACCTGTCGGCTGATACTTACGGAGACGGAGCCGGTCCACGAAATGCTGGTTGACCTTGGCCTGGTACTCTTGCGTTGCCTCGATCAGAGCGTCCAGCGTCGGCATGTCGTCGACTGCCACCCATCGACGGAGGTGCTGCCGCTGCAGATGATGGCGCTGCTCCAACCGATCCCAGTCCAGATCATCCAGCGACTCCGCCATGAACTTCCGACTGCTCTCGAGGTTGGGGAAGGACTGTGCGCCAAACTCGGTCACGAACCTGAAGTTGCGAGGGAACCATCTCAGAAACCGGTCCAGCCGGGCCAGCGGTCCCGACTCCGGGTACCAGCCCTGATAGTGGTGCCCGTCGGTGCCCCGTCGCCACGGCAGCGCCCACTCGCCCGAGGAGCGGACGACCGGTCGGGACGGGTCCAACTCGCGCGCACGTGCCGCCAGGCGACTGTCCAACACCTCTCGGTTCCACGAGTAGCCGTATAGCGTCCACAGCATCCGAAGGAACCGCCACCGGCCCCGCAGTCCAGCGCCTCTGAGCTCCCCGGTATCCGCCACGCCGATGGGTTCGTTGTGCATACACCAGAGCGCCACCGAGGGGTGATTGCTCAGATGCCAGACCATCTCTTCCACCTGGTCCAGCGCCGGTCCCACCACGTCCTTGGAATACAGCCACTGCAGTGGCAAGTCTTGCCAGAGAAGTACCCCAGCTTCGTCGGCTGCCTGGTAGAACTCGGGGGCCTCCACGTGCGCATGCACCCGGAGGAAGTTCATGTGGGCGTCAGCCGCCATCTTCAGGTCCGTCCGGAAGGCGCTGCGGCTCATGTGCGCCAATCGCGCGTGCCCCGGCCCGTAGTTGCTCCCCTTTAGGAACAGCCTGCGGCCGTTCAGCACGGGAATCCAGTCCTCGAGCGCGAACTGGCGGATGCCGAACAGGGAATCGAGGCGATCGGAGACTTCGCCGTCCTTAGGGTGGATCTCGACGGCGATCCGGTACAGATGCGGTCGACCGAGGTCGTGAGTCCACCACAATTGAGGTTCCCTCAGCTCGTAGGACCTTTCCAGTAGGTTCTCCCCTGGGTTGAGCAGGATCTCTTCTTCGTGGATCTCGGGCCGACCGCGGAAATTGTGAGGCACGAATGCCACGCGCAGTCGGGCTTCGACGGCATGGTCCGAGTCGAGCCAGAGGAGAGCGGCGATCTCCGCTGCCTCCGAGGAAAGGGCCTCAGTTCGGAACACGGCCCTCCTTATGGCGAGGGTGCCTGTCTCGAGGACCTCGACCGGTCGCCAGATTCCGCCGGGATTCAGAGTGGGGTCCATCGCGTCCCAGTGCGAGAAGACGCCGGTGATCATTCTCTTCGCCCCCAAGCGCTCTTCGTCGGGGCAATCCACCTCTACGACGATCTCGTTCCGCGTCCCAGCGCTTCGTGTGGCCTCGTAGATCTGGGGGGAGAAGTATCCTTCGTGAGAGCCGAGGAACGACCCGTTCAGCCGCACCGCCGACCAGTAGAACACTCCTCCGAGGCGGAGCCAGTAGCGGCGGTCGGATCGAGGGGCCAGCCGGAACGCCTTGCGGTATACAACCTTGCCCGCATATCTGGACAGCAGGGGATGCTCCTGCCAGTGACCCGGCACCTCAGCCTCAAGCCAACCATCTTTGGGATAGGACTCGGCGAAGGCTTCGACAGGCCGGAGCTGCCAGGTCCCGTCCAGGGACGCCAGGATCTTCTCCATCGAAATTGCGCGTTCTAGCCCGACGGCTTGGCCTCGGAGTCGCGGATGTCTCTAGCGCACGAACGCCACAAGGCCGATGGCGCCCGCTCCAAGGATCGCGGCCGCGGGGTGGAGGTCGAGAAAGGCGACGGCGATGAACACCGCGACCCCGATGGCGGCGGTCTCAGGAGAGGCAACGCCCTGCGAGAAGAGGTCGTAGGCCACCCAGAATAGCAGTGCTACCACCGCGGGCCGGATGCCACGCAGGGCGGCCTCGACAAGGGGCAGGTCCTTGAATCGGAGGTAGGCAACCGCTAAAAGCAGCATGGCGATGGTGGAGGGGAGGATCGTCGCCAGGATTCCGGTGGCGGCGCCCAGCATGCCCGCTAGCTTGTATCCCGTGAAGGCGGACATCTTGATGGCGATCGGACCGGGGAGCGAGTTGCCCAGTGCCAGAGCGTCGACGAACTCCGGTTCGGTCAGCCATCCCTGGGCGGACACTACCTCCTTCTGCATCAAGGGGATCATGCTCGGTCCCCCGCCGTAGCCGAAGATGCCCACTCGGGCAAATGCCGCGAAGATCTGCCACAAAAGCCCCATAGGATTCCTCCCTCAGCTGGCGTTCAAGGCCTGGTCCAGGTCAGCCAGGATCTCGTCCGGATCCTCGAGTCCCACCGAGAGGCGAATCAGGCCGTCGGAAAGGCCGGCCCGAAGCCGCTCCTCACGGCTGACGACCCGCGGATTGTGAGTGGTCGAAGCGGGATGGGTGATCAGCGTCCGCGCGTCGCCAAGGCTCACGGTCTGGGTGCAGAGCCTAACGTGATCCAGGAGTGTCCTGCCACCCTCAATGCCCCCTGTAACCTCGAAAGCGACCATACCTCCGAAGCCCCCTGGCATCTGGCGCACCGCAAGCTCGTGCTGAGGATGGCTCTCCAGCCCTGGGTAGTAGACGCGCTGCACGCGGGGGTGGTCCTCCAGACTCCGGGCCACCCGCAGGGCATTCTCGCTGTGACGGGCCACGCGCAGGGGAAGCGTGTGTATTCCCCTCAAAACCAGCCACGCGTCGAAGGGGCCCAACACCCCTCCCAGATGGCGGGAGATGGATACGCGGGCGGATTCGATTCGGTCCAATCCGCCGACGGTCACGCCGGCTATCACATCCCCGTGTCCGCTCAGGTACTTCGTGGCGCTATGGATGACCAGATCGATCCCCAGTTCAATGGGGCGTTGGCAGTATGGGGTTGCAAAAGTGTTGTCGATCAGGCTGACCAGGCCACGCCTCTGGGCTAGACGGGCCGCGGCCTCTATGTCCACCAGTTTCATCGTCGGGTTCGCCGGGGATTCGATGTACAGCGCAACGGTGTTCTCGCGGATCGCCGCCTCTAGATTCTCGATCCCGGTAGCGTCCACCAGCGATACGTCCAGGCCCAGTCGAGGGGCCTCGTGGGTCAGGAAATGATGCGTCCCGCCGTACAGCGTCTCCGCGGCCACGATGTGATCGCCTGACTTGGCCGCTGATAGGAGCGCGTTGGTCACCGCGGCCATTCCCGATGCCGCCGCCAGAGCTGCTTCGCCGCCCTCGAGGTCGGCCATCTTCGCCTCCAGGGCTGCGACCGTCGGGTTCCCCCAGCGACTGTAGCGGTACCCCTCTGCCTCGTACGCGTATAGTCGGGCTGCGTGATCGGCTGAAGGATAGGCGAATGTCGCAGTCTGGTAGATGGGCGTCGCAAGCGCTCCCGTGGCTGAGTCAGGTTCCTCTCCAGCATGGATCGCTCGTGTGTAGATGCTCTGGCCATGGCTCGTCATCGGTTCACCTCCGACATTGCGACTGGGGACGTGCTCGGAAGGGGCTCCTCTCAACGGACGCCTGGGGATGGCGATCGGGGCGCGTCCGATCGGGCGAGGCATGATGGGACCAGGTGGGCCGAGATCCCCGGCAGCGGCTCAAGGATGGATGCGAGCGAGCGTTCGGGGGAAGGGGATTGTCTCTCGAATGTGGCGGATCCCACAGATCCACGCCACGGTCCGCTCGATCCCCAGGCCGAATCCAGAGTGGGGGACCGCTCCGTAGCGGCGGAGATCCAGGTACCACTCGAAGGCCTCGCGGGGGAGGTTGTGCTCGTCGATCCGCCGCTCGAGTAGCTCGAGATCGGCAGTGCGCTGTCCCCCACCAATGATCTCCCCATACCCCTCCGGCGCGAGGCAATCCACGGAAAGTGAGAGCTCCGGACGATCGGGGTCTGGCTCCATGTAGAAGGCTTTGCTCTGTGTCGGGTAGCGGTGGACTAGGAGCGGGCGATCAAACTCCTCCGAAAGCGCCGTCTCCTCAGGTGCGCCGAAGTCGGCTCCCCACTCCAGGTCGTGACCCTTCTGCCGAAGCCGCTCCACGGCGTCGTCGTAGGAGATCCGAGGGAACGGAGGCACAATGTCACGGAGCCTCTCCACGTCCCGCTCCAGCGACTCCAGCTCAGCACGCCGGCTCTCCAGGACTCTGGACACTATGGCGCTGACGAACTGCTCCGCAAGCACAATGCAGTCCTCGAGGTCGGCGTAGGCCATCTCCGGCTCGACCATCCAGAACTCAGTCAGATGGCGGCGCGTCTTGGATTTCTCCGCTCGAAAGGTGGGGCCGAAGCAGTAGACCTTGCCGAAAGCCGCAATCGCAGCTTCGCTGTACAGTTGGCCGGATTGGGTCAGGTAGGCGGATTCGCCAAAGTACTCCACTTCGAACAAGGTGCTGGTTCCTTCCACCGCATTCGGTGTGAGGATCGGCGTGTCCACCAGCAGGAACCCCTCGTCCTCGAGATAGTCGCGAGCCGCACGCTCCACCTCGGCGCGCACTCGCAGTATCGCTCGCTGTCGTGCTGAGCGCAGCCAGAGGTGCCGATTGTCCATCAGGAACCCCACGCCGTGCTCCTTGGGACTCAGGGGGTAAGGGTCGGCCAAGTGGATGATCTCCAGACTCCGGACGTTGATCTCGTAGCCGCCGGGCGCGCGCGAATCGGCGAGGACGGTGCCGGTCACACTGAGCGAGGACTCCTGGGTGACTTCCCTAGCCGCCTGGAACTCTCCGGGCTCGACGTCCTTCTCTCGAACCACACACTGGACGACCCCCTGGCTGCCGTCGCGAAGGAGGAGAAACTGAAGCTGACCCTTGTCAGTGGCGTTGTGGATCCAGCCGTGGAGGGTTACCTCCTCCCCGACAAGATCCGGCAGTGCAGAGATCGTCGCTACCTTGGCCATGCCGATGGCGAGGTTGGATCGCGATTCCAACAAGGCACGGCGTCCCGAAGCGCCGGCCGCGACGATTATAGAGTACGGTGGACGACCCATCAACGGAGACCCATACGACGTCTGGTTTCATCGATGGCGCGGGGGCGAGCGACGAAAGAGCGAGCCGATCGGTGGAAGGGTGTGATCAGCGGCGGCCGGGAAGCCTAGCCTGGAACGGGAGCAGTCTCATCAACACCGCCCATTCCTCGGAGGAGAACGTACCCAGGGCCAAGATCGCCCCGCCGTATGCCATCAGCGATGCAGGCAGCGCCAGGAGGGGGCTCAGGTTCGCGGCCACCGCCAGGACGGCCGCCATGATCGCCCCGGACACGACTGGTCGGATCGACAGCTGCAGCCACGGAAGTGCGCCCACGAACCTCCGGATGCCCCAGGCGAAGGGCATGAACAGGACGATTTCGGAGAGAACGGTGACCGCAGCAGCTCCCTGGAAACCGTACTGAGGGATCACCGCCAGGTTCGCGACCAGGTTGAACACGGTCCCAATCACGAAGGCTCGCGTGAGATAGCGCTGCTGGTTCACCGAGATGAGCACGTACTGTGTCAGTCCGTTCACGAAGGATAGCGGAAGGAACCAGATCAGGATCCGCAGGGCGGTGCTTGCTTGGGGAAGGTACTGCGGCCCACCCAAGACTGCGATGATCGGGTCCGAGAACCCGCTGACCAGGATTGAGATGGGAAGGGCGAGGGACAGGAGCAGCTTGGTCGCCAGCCGGTAGGTACGCATCAGGGCGTCGGGGGCCTCTTCCGCAAAGCGGGAGAGGATCGGAAAGAGGGCGATGGTGACTGTCGAGGGGATCAGCAGGAGACCGTCCAGGACTTTGTAGGCGGCGCTGTACCATCCTACCTCCGCATTCCCCCTCAATGGCTGCAAGAGCAGGATGTCGATGCGGAAGAACACGGTGTTGAGCAGGTGGTTGATCATTAGGGGGAAGGCAACGCCCAAGAGCCCACCGCTGAACCGACGGTCCCACTCCAGCCGAGGCCGGAAGAGCGTCCGCGCCACGCGCTCAAGCAACACCGCCAGGGTGGCCATGTTGACCGCCACCGCCACTGCTGCCAGTCCCACGAATCCGAATCCTAGGAGGAGGACCAGTGCTCCCAGCCCTACCTTGAGCAGCGTCGCCACCGAACTGACGGCCGCTGGAATCTCCATCCTCTCATGGGCGGTGAAGAGAGAGGAGAGTGCGGCCGAGACGCTTCCTGGAACCAGGGCGAGTGTCAGAAGCAGGATGGCAGCAGCGGTGTCGCCGGATAGATCGAACAGCGACCGCCAGACCACGATGAATGCGAGGATAATCGGGGCCAGTCCCGTCAGGAGCAGGAGCCGCAGGATGGCTGTCCCGGAGAGATACCGGTTGCCCTGAGACGTGTCCTTGGCTACCTCTCGGGCAAGAAGCGTGTTGAGTCCGAAGTTGGAGATGATCTCCACGTACCCCACCAGGAAGATGGCAAAGGCGTACCTGCCTTGTCCCTCGGGACCCAGCACCCGGAGAACCAAGAGCGCGAAACCGAGGTCCACCACCTTGTTGAAGAGCTGGGCCGCCATGGGGACGGTGGTGTTCTTCAGCACCCTGGCCCCTGCCGCCTGTCCTGGAGCCTCGCGGTAGAAGCGCCGCCAGGCCCACGCCCCGGCTCCTCCCAGCAAGGCCATTCCCGAGATGAAGGAGAAGTAGAGCCCGAGCTTCAGAGACCACGGGAAGTACCGGAAGCGCACCGTGTGCTCCCCCTCCTGGAGGGGCACCGCGCGAAAGTGGAAGTTCGCTCGGTACAGTGGAATCTCCGTCTCCGGAAGGCCTTCGCTGGACGCGAAGGCCTGCCAGCCCGGCGAGAAGGCGTCGGTGAGCACCAGCCAGCCCGGCCTGGGCATCTTGGCCTGCACGATCACCTCCGCCAAGTCGTACTGCTCCACGGAGACCTCGTAGCCTGGATCCTCCGGAAGATCCGGGAGAGCATGCGGAGGGGTTTCTTCCAGGAGGACCATCCGGCGGAGATCTGCCTCCTCCAGCCGCCTCAGGAGCTGGTCATCCTGCGGCACTACCTCAGCCCGAGGAACTGCGAAGGCCCGCGGCAGCGCCTCTTCGTTCCGGTAGATCCGTGACTCGCCGTCGTATACGAGGGTGAAGCCCGGCGCCTCAAGGGGCACCCCGCTAAGGATGTACTTGACGTTCATGAGATCGAGGAGCGGCGAACGGAGGCTAGCCGAATCGGACAACGGCGCGATTCGGTTGTAGATCAGCTCGCCTTGGGGCTCGAGGGAGTTGAAGAGCTGGACATAGCGGGCGGGGATCAGGGAATCGTATCCTCGGATATCCTGGAGTCGATACAGCATCGCCGAATTCGCGTGAAGGGTCCGCTCGCCATCGTCAAAGGCGCCTACGCGGAACAGGTCGGGATCCTCCTCCAGGAACTCCAGGGCAGGCGTTTTGACCTCACCCAATGCGGGATCGACGGCGGGAAGGAATCCCTTTCCGATCACGAGGAGATCTCCAGCCAGAACCGCGATCGCAAGCCCGGCCCCAACGCGGCGCCTGCCGCGAACCCAGAGCAGAAGGACGGCCCCCGCGCCCGCCAGCGCCACGGAGAGGTGGAAGAGGTTTCGCCACTGATAGGAGAGGAAGGCAGAGCCATCGGCAAACACACTTTGGAAGCCCTGCGCTGCTTGAAACAAGGTCCTAGCAGCTTGCCCAAAGGAGTGCGGGGCAACGAAGACCGCTCCGCTCAGCACCAAGAGCGTCACGCCAGCGACGAAGGATGCGAGCGCGAGCCATGGCACGAAGCCTGTGGAGTCGCGCTCGGATCGCCGCCCGGCCCATCGCACCAGGGCCTCAGCGCCCAGGCCTGCGAGGACGGCTGCACTCAGGGTGTATGGCAGCACCCAGCGAAAGGGCGTGTGGAGTTGCGACACGCCCGGAAAGAGGAAGAATAGGACCGCGTAGAGCGGTGTGCCAAAGGCCAGTAGGAGCGAGATGGCGGCCAGCCCGATGAAGAAGCCGCGCGCCTGCGACCGCGACCCCAAGATCCCTACTGCCGCCAGGGCCAAGGTGAGGATGCCCACGTAGGACCCTGCCTCCACGTAGTTCTTCACTCCCATAGCCGAAGTGGCGTCAAGCGCGGCGACGGCCCCGCCCGAAGCATTTCGCGTGGCTGGCACGGCCGTCCGGGTGAGCAAGTCGAAGTACATGTGGTGACCCGGATTGCCGAATGCATCCGGGGCTACGAAGGTAAGGAGTTGTCGGCCGGAGTAGGCATATCCGACCGCCTGCTCATATGAGGTCGCTCCCGCCCGAAAGCTGGTCTGAGCGAGTTCCAGGAAGGGGAGCCACTGCACGGAGGCGAGGCCGGCGCCCAGCAGGGCTATTCCCGCCAGCGCGCCGCCTCCCCGAAGCGCTGAGCGAGCATCCCGGCTTGCCCTCCACTCGATCGCGAGCCGAACCAGCCCATACGCCCCGGCCACCAGGCCGATGTAGTAGGAGATCTCCATGTGGCCGGCGAGGAGCGGCATGGCCACCGTCGCTGCCCCGGCCAGAATCGCACCTATGGTGGCCCCCGGGGCTCCTCTCTTCAGGCTTCTCAGCGCCTTCTCCTCCCAGACAAGGATTAGGGGAAGCCAGGCCGCCCCGGCGAGGATCATGGGGTGGACCGCCGCGGCTACCATGAAGAGGCTGAAGCCGAAGCCCATCCCCGCTATCACACCACCGACTCGGCCCGCGCCGAGGGTGCGGAGCAGGAGGTAGCTGAAGAATGCAGCCAGAGCCAGGTGGACAGCGGTGAACCAACCGAAGGCGGCGGGCAGTGGCAGGACGTAGTAGATGATGCTAAGGGGGTAGAGCGCCGAGTGCTGGCCGGCGGCCAGGAAGGGGACACCGGTGAAGAGATAGGGGTTCCAAAGAGGCAGTTCCTGCTCCTGGATCGCCTCCAGGATCAGCTGCTTCCAGGCGTAGTTCTGCAGGATCAGGTCGCCCAGGAGGGCGTTCTGGGGGAAGCCGACCCCGAGTTCTCCCGCGCGGGACGACCACGGCGGATAGCTGAACAGGATGTCAAACGGGACAAGACTCATCCCGCCAGCGGTGACCGGCCAGAGCAGAATGATCGCCAGAACGAAGAATCCCAGCGCGATCATCGCCTCCCGGGTCAGTCGACGTGGTGTCAACGGCACCTCGATGCCTCCGCCCCAGCCGGGCGATTATAGGCCTTCCCAAGGGTGGCCGAAACGCATCGACAGATCTTAACCATACGTTAACCTCGGCGGCGAATCATTGACGGTATCATGAGTAGTTGTATGCGATCGGACCCCTCATCGAGGCGGCGCCCATTGGGTACGACCATCCGTAGAGTCCAGACCCTCCGCTGGATCTTCGTTTTCCTCTCCGCAGGATTTGTGTTTCTGATCCTCTGGTTCTTCAGCCACGCTATTGATGCAGATATTCCCGGCGGGTTTCGCGCTCTCGAGCTGGCCCTCCTCGGAGGGGGGGTGCCGCTGGGGCTCTGGCTGATGCTCGTCCGTTTCGAGCGAGTGGTGGCGCAGCGAGAGAGGGCGCTGGCCGTCGCGCCTGGATCCGAAGACAAGCTCCTGGCAGCGGTGGAGGTGCTCCTGCGGGCGCAGGCGGACACCAACCTGGAGGATTTCTTGGAGTTCGTCCTGGACGAAGTCCTGCGCCTCACCCGGTTCGACGAAGGCAGCATCTACATGGTCGATGAGGAAGGTGAGGTGAAGCCGAGGACGGACCGCTTCCCGTGGCGGAGCTTCAGCCTGAGCGCAGGTGAGCGGGCCGAGCGCGATGGGCTGGTGCAGAGCGTCCTGGCCTCTTGGGAGCCCCAATACCGCCCCAATCTTGTGCCTGGCCGCAGTGGCAGCCTGGACCAGGAAGGACACCAGGGTTGGCGCTGCATCGGCGCCTTCCCCATCGGCAGCGAGGGGGGCATCGCAGGGGTCCTGCAGGTGGCCAGCCGCTCCCTAGCGCAGGTGCCTGACGAGGATCTGGAGCTGGTCGAGGCGATTGCGGACTACGCCGGGCTCGGGGTGCACAACCTCTACCACTACGGCGACCTACAGGACATCCGAGACAAGCTGAATCGGCTTCACACGATATCGGTGGACATCGCAGGAAGACTGGGCAAGCCTGGCTTCCTCGACTACCTCGTGGAGGGAGCCGTGAAGCTCCTCGAGGCCGAAGCCGGAGCGCTCCACTGGCGGAGAGAGGGCGAAGAGGACCTTGTCTGCAAGGCCAGTCACAACCCCGGCGAGAGCATGGTAGGGAGCCGGGTGAAGTGGGGCCACGGAGTCCTGGGAAAGGTCGCCGAGACTGGATTGGCAGATGTGATCTCGGGCCAGCGCCGCGGGGACCAGGGTTCAGGCGAGGTGACCGGCGCTGTCGGTGGGATCGTGGGTGTGGCCGCCCCTCTGAAGTGGCAAGGGGAGACGAAGGGCGTGATCCACGTGGTATGGAACCCTCGAGACAAGCACGACATCCCGCTGGAACAGATGCTCCTCGGAAACTTCGCCAACAGCGCCGCCATGGCCTTCAAGAACTCTGAGCTCTACGACGAGCTTGAGCAGATGGCGACCCACGACGCCCTCACCGGCCTATACAACCGTCGCCACTTCTTCGAGGACATGGACAGGTATATGGCCTTGGCCCAGCGCCAGAACGGGTCGATGTCATTGGTCCTCGTAGACCTGGATCGCTTCAAGTACTTCAACGACAGCTACGGCCATCCGGCGGGGGACAGGCTGCTGGAGGAGCTCGCCTTAATCCTCAGAGCCATCACCCGGCAAGCCGATACCGTGGCGCGCTACGGAGGGGACGAGTTCGCGCTGCTTCTCCCGGACACAGGCCCCGATGAGGCGGCAGATGTGGTCGAGAAGATCGGACGCGAAGTTTCCCAACACACCTTCTCGGTAGGGAAGGTGACGGTGAGCGTGGGGTACGCAAGCTACCCTCATGACGGCCGGGAGGAACGGGCGATCTTGGAGGCGGCCGATCGCCGGTTGTACGAGGCCAAGGGGAGCCGGACCGACATCTCACTCCAGCAGGCAGGCGCGCCCCGGCCGGCCCAGGTCACGACGCCGAGCTCATCAGGGAGCGACTAGGCCGCTCTAGAAAGTCCCCCAGAATATGCCAAGGACATCACCGAGAGTGATGTCCTTTTCTGCTGTCCGAGGAGCAGCCCCAGAGGCCTAGCCGGCCTCTTCCTGAGCCTTCCTGAGCCGGCGTACGAGCCGCGCCTTGCGCCGGGCCGCACTGTTCTTGTGGAGCACTCCCTTCGCCACGGCTCGGTCGAGAGATCCCAGCGCGCTCTGCACAGCCTGCTCTGCCGCCTCCAACTCACGCTCCGCTATGAGCTGCTTGGCCTGTCGCAGACGGGTCCGTGCGCGGGAGCGGTGAATCTGATTGCGAAGCCGCTTGCGCTCCGACGATCGAATACGCTTCTTGGCCGATGCGGTGTTCGCCAAACTGCTTCCCTCCTTGAAGGGCTCGAGGCGTTGCCGCCCCAGCAGACGGAGTCTACCCGAGGACGCATGGAATGTCCACCTTTCCGTGCTCAGAGAACGCGATCCGTCCACGCTCTCGGGCATCAGCTCCATCGGCGTCGATTCGAGGTCAGGGGTCTGGCCTATAATGGGCGACAACCTCAATGAGTATTGAATCAGTCCGCTCCGGCACTCTGGAGCGCGCGGCTGGGACCGTGATGGTCGCGTTTCTCTTGAGCCGCGCTCTTGGCCTCGTTCGGGAGATAGTGATCGGAGCCAGCTTTGGAACCAGCCGCGAGCTGGATGCCTACCTGGCGGCCTTCCGGGTGCCGGACCTTCTGTTCCAGATCATCGCGGGAGGTGCTCTGGCATCTGCCTTCCTCCCCGTCTTCTCTCAGCGGTTGACCGAAGGCCGGCCGCGAGCCGCCTGGCGCCTTGCCAGCGCGGTGACCAATCTGGTCCTCCTCGCCACTCTGGCCGCCACGGTCCTGGCGGCGATATCCGCCCCACTGCTGGTCCGGGAGCTCGTCGCGCCCGGATTTGAGCCATCCGCCCAGGCTCTCACGGCAGACCTGATGCGTCTGATGCTCGCCTCCACCGCGATCTTCGCAGTCAGCGGCCTGGCCATGGCGGCCTTGAACGCCCACGGTCACTTTCTCGTACCGGCGCTTGCCCCAGCGATTTACAACTCGGCAATCATCGGCGGGGCCACGTTGCTAGCGCCGGCATTGGGGGTACATGGGCTTGCGGTCGGCGTGATCGTCGGTTCCGCGGCCCACCTTCTGATCCAGGTTCCGCTTCTCCTTCGGCGTGGGATGATCTACCGACCGATCCTGGGCTTGAGAGATCGCGCGGTCCGTACGGTGGGTCGGCTGATGGCGCCTCGTGCCCTCGGGCTTGCCGGGGTCCAGCTGAACTTCATGGTCAACACCATCCTCGCGTCCGGTCTGGCCCCCGGAAGCCTCGCCGCTCTGAACTACGCCTGGCTGCTGATGCTGTTGCCTCAGGGGATAGTCGCGCAGGGCGTGGCTACCGCAGCCTTTCCTGCCCTCTCCTCGCTGGCCGCGCGCGCCGACCGGCCCGGTTTGCGCAGAACGCTTTCCCTGTCGCTGAGGATGGTCTGGTTTCTCACACTACCGGCTTCGGCCGGGTTGCTGATCCTCCGGGAGCCTCTTGTCAGGCTTCTTCTCGAGAGAGGCAAGTTCGGAGCCGACTCCACCCAGGCGGTCGCCTACGCCCTCCAGTTCTTCGCCGTCGGCCTGGTGGCCCACGCCACCGTGGAGATCCTGGCCCGCGCTTTCTATGCTCTCCAGGATACACGAACACCAGTCGCGGTGGGGATCGCGGGAGTGGTTCTTAACATAGGGTTGAGCGTGGCCATGGTGGGAGTCCTGGGTCATGGGGGATTGGCGCTGGCCAACACGCTGGCCACCTGGATGGAGATGGTGGCGCTGGTGGTTCTGCTCAGGGGCAAGCTCGGTGGCTTGCGGGGCGGCGAGCTCGCCGCCTCCGGAGGGAGGATGTTGGTCGCCACCGTGGCTATGGCCGGGGCACTCGCCGTGTTCCTCTCCGTTCGGGGCCCCAATCCCGTTTCTGTGGTCACTGGCGCGGCGATCCTGGTAGGCGCCGTCGCGTACCTGGGCGTGGCGACTGTTCTGAAGTCGGCAGAGCTCCGGGCGTGGCTGCGCCGCCCGCGTACCCCGGAGGGGCGCTGAATGGGATCAATGTTCAGGGCGGTGGTTCTAGAACGGAATGTCTTCTTCGGGAATGTCTCCCTCGGCCAGCTCCGGGACCCGTTCGCCGCGTCCGCCGAGGAACTTGACCGTGTTCGCCACCAACTCCCAAGAGTATCGAGTCTGGCCCTGCTGGTCCTCCCAGGATCGGCTCTGGATCCTCCCGTCGACCAGAACAGACCGACCCTTCGTCAAGTATTGATTGCAGGTCTCCGCCAGCCGACCCCAGGCCACGACCCGGAACCAGGTGGTCTCCTCCTGTTGGTTGCCGTCCTGATCAGACCACCTCCGGTTGGTCGCCACCGGAAAGTTCGTGACCGCCTGCCCGTTCGGCGTGTACCGCATCTCAGGGTCGCGGCCCAGGTTGCCGACGATCACGCAGCGCTGGTACATCTCTCCTCCTCCCCCGGCGGCGTCCGGCTTCCTCCCTGGCCGAGGTCTGCCCATTCTAGGCGAGCGGCAAGGCTCCCTGCAACGGAACGCGGTTCCGGGGGCTTGATTCTCGGCGGGGATCGGAATAAGGTAGTTCCGCGTTGGACTGTTCAGACCGTTGGGACTGTCGAGGAGGAGGGTTGACCATGAAAGCCAGACGCATCGTGGCGTTGGCCGTGGCGGTGGTGCTGGCGGCGATGCCTACAGTGGTTGCGGCTGGAACTGGACAGCAGGAGGGAGGCGTCCGTTTCGGGCCCTATACCTTGGAGGCTGGTGAGACCTGGTTTGGCGATCTGGTGGTCGTGGGTGGGCCTCTCACCGTCGAGGAGGATGCGACGGTCGACGGGGACGCAGTCGTGGTCGGCGGAGGCGCCAATGTGGCTGGCACCATCGATCGCGACCTTGTGGTGGTCGGTGGCAGGGTCGAGTTGGACGACACAGCAGTCGTGGGCTCAGATGTGATCCTCGTTTTCAGCTCGCTTGAGCGGTCCCCGCGGTCCCGAATCGGAGGGACGGTAGAGGATCCGATGGGCGAAGTCGATTTCGAGGGCTTCGAGTTTGATCGCTTCGACTTCGGCCGCTTCGACTTCGATCGTTTCGATTTCGGTCGCTTTGAGTTCGGCCGCGGCTTTCCCTTCTCCTTCGACTTCCCGTTCGAGCGTGGTCCGGAGGGCGTCTTGGCCGGCTCGTTCTTTGGTCTGGTGCGCACTCTGACACTGGTGGTGACGGCCATTGCGATCGGGCTGGTTCTGGTGGCGATAGTCCCGGATCACCTGGCCCGAGTCGCCAATTCCATGCGAGATGCTCCCTGGCCCACGCTTGGGGCAGGTCTGGGCACATTCTTCGGCAGCCTATTGGCCATCGTGGTCTTTGCTCTGACGATCTGCGGAATCCCACTTGCCGTGCTCTGGGCGCTAGCCCTTGCGGTGGCGGGTGTGGTGGGCTGGGTGTCTCTCGGGTACCTAGTCGGTCAGCGGCTGATGGAGGAGGGAGGTGCCAAGACAGCAGGCTCGCTGCCGGCCGTGGTAGCGGGAGTGCTGCTTATCACCCTGATCACTGCGGCTCCTTTCGGCTTGGGGTCTCTCTTCAGCGTTGTTGCGGGATCCTGGGGAGTGGGGGCCGTGCTGCTTACGCGGTTCGGCACGCGGATCTATCCTGAGGCAGCGGACTAGCCGCCTCGTGCAGGAGAGCCGCCCCGCTGGGTTCGGCCGGTTCCTCGCGCTCCGCGCCAGGGTGGCCGCCCCTCGGTCCTGGCTGGGTCCCTCGGTGGCGTTCCTGTGCGGAGCCATCGCGGCCGACGGGCTTCGGCTGGAAGCAACTGCCTTGACCAGGCTGATCTTGGGACTCCTGCTGGCCGATGGGATCTGGGGCGCCCTCTGGCGCGAGGTGCGATCCGCGGTGTCCGTGTTCAATGGTGCAGCGCCGCTGCGTCTTCGCGTCTATACGCGGCCGCCGTACGCGACCAGAGGATCCGTAGCCGACCGCCTCGCGCGATGGATGGCGGGACGCCGCCGCAGGTGGGAGCGGGCGCCCTTGGTAGGGCGTGACGCCGTGCTGGGAATTGCGGTCTTTGGGCTCGCGTCCCTGGCTCTAGGCCTGCTCTTGGGACCGGGCCCCTTTCTCGTGACCCTGGCCGCCGGCGTGATCTTGCTCCTCAGCGCAACACGAGCCTACCGCGGTGGGGCACCCAGGATCGCTCTGTATGCACTCTATGGCGGGGGGCTTGCCTGGTTGCTTGGATTTGCAGCCTCAGTTCCCAGCGGAACCTTCCTGGGAGCCCTCTCGCCCGAGGCGATCCCTTCACCCGCCCAGCTCTGGGGCTGGACTGCCGTGTGGGCAGCGGTGTTCACCGCCACCTTGCTGGGTTCAAAGCTTCTAGGGGAGCTCGATGACCACCGGGGATTCTGGCTTCTCGTAGGCGGTCAAGCGGCCGGAGGGGTCGCTCTCGTGATGGACCGTCAGCCCCTTCTAGCGGGGGCGCTGGGGCTCATGCTCGTTCCCCAACTCTTGTTGCGGCCATCGCTTCTTAGGGGCCGGGGTGGCCGCTGGTATCTAGGCCGGGTGCGGCTGTTTCCCGTGCTCAGCATGTTCGCCGGTGCCGTCGCCGTCGCCGCATGAGCGCGCTGGTGGCCGTCTCTATAGTCGCGTTCTTGGTTGCCGTCCTCATCTACTGGCTCGTCTTCACCACCGAGGGCGCCTACCTGGGTCCTCGAGTGGTGAGGTGGCTGTACGATCGAGGTGCGGCGGGCTACGATCGCTTCAAGGGTCAGGATCTGGAGGACGACGCGCGGAGGCTGGCCATCCCCCTGGAGCATGCCCTGGTCGGCGTGCCCGATCCATGGGTGCTGGACGTCGCGACCGGCACCGGTCGGATGCTTACCGCGCTGCTCAGACGACCCGGATGGCAGGGAAGAGCGGTTGGCGTCGACTACTCCTATCCGATGCTCCTCCGCGCCCGACAGAAGGTCAACGGGTATGGAGGCAAGGTATGGCTGATTCGCAAAGACGCCGCCCATCTACCGTTTCCTGACGGGTCGTTCTCGGCGGTTACCTGCATTGAGTCCCTCGAGTTCCTGCCAGACTCCCGCCGAGGATTGGTGGAGATGTCGCGGGTTCTTGCGCGTGGAGGGACCCTGCTGGTGACCAATCGTGTGGGATGGGAGGCCCGCCTCTTCCCGGGACGGGCCTTCTCGAATCGCGCCTTGAACGAGATGTTGGCCAGCCTGGGTATGAGCGACATACGTATTGAGAAATGGGCTGACATCTATGACTTGGTGTGGGCCACGAAGAAGGAGGGTACGGATCACGCCGCGGTCTCCTCCATCTCCCAACTGCTGCGGTGCCCAGTGTGCGGCGGTGAGATGAAGGAGGAGCTGGGACTGATCCGCTGCCGGCCCCGCGGGCACGCCTTCTCCGATCCGAACAGCATCCTCGACCTGGAAGATCGGCAAGTCGTGGCCAGTGCGGAGGACGGGTCTTGACGGAGGTGGGGATGGGTCAGAAAGAGGGCCCTCCGGACCGCGTGTCCATTGAGGCACTCGAGGCGGACGAGGAGGTGCAGGCCCTTCTCGTGGCCGCCAACGAGCACCTTCAGCGGATTGGCTATACAGAGCACGGTACGCGACATGCCGGACTGGTAGGCCGGATCGCCTACAATGTGCTGGACCGGCTCGACTACTCGAAGCGTTCCGCCGAGCTCGCATCCGTGGCCGGCTACCTCCACGACATCGGCAACGTGATTCACCGCGAATACCACGCCCAGGGAGGGGCGCTCATCGCTCGGAGCGTGCTGCAGCGGCTCGGGATGCCGGTGGAGGAGGTTGCTATCGTGATGGGCGCCATCGGCAACCACGAGGAGGAACGAGGCGATCCCGTGAGCGAGGTTTCGGCCGCCCTCATCATCGCCGACAAGTCAGACGTCCACCGTTCCCGGGTGCAGAACCCCGACATCCTTACCTTCGACATTCACGACCGAGTCAACTACGCCGCTCAACGATCTTTCGTCCGAGTTGACGCCGAAGCCCAGACAATCACTCTGGAGCTCGACGTCGACACTGAGATCTCCAAGGTGATGGAGTACTTTGAGATATTCACCGACCGCATGCTCATGAGTCGGCGCGCCGTGCGATACCTAGGCTGCGAGTTCGCTCTCACGATCAACGATACGGACATGTTCTAGGTCCCGCGCTGTGAGTCTCGAGTTTCTGATGCTGCGAACGCACACCTGCGGGGAGTTGAGGGACGAGCACCAGGGTCAAGAGGTGGTTCTGTCCGGATGGGTCCACAGGCGCCGCGACCATGGGGCTCTGATCTTCCTGGATCTACGCGACCGATACGGAATCACTCAGATGGTCTTCGATCCCGCGCGAGCGGAGGACGCGCATCGGGTCGCCTCCGAGGCACGGGCGGAGTACGTCCTCCGCGTGGAGGGGAGAGTGCGGGGCCGGCCTGACCCCAACCCCAACCTGGACACCGGCCAGATCGAGGTGGAAGCACACTCCGCCACTATCCTGAACCGCTCCAAGACTCCGCCCTTCTATGTTAGGGAGGAGACGACGCGGGACGATGCGCTTCGGATGCGACACCGCTACCTGGACCTGCGCCGTCCCGACCTGCAGAGAAGGATCCTGTTGCGCCATCAGGTCGTAGACCGGATTCGTCACTTCCTGAACGAACGGGACTTCGTCGAGGTCGAGACTCCCATTCTGATCCGCAGCACTCCGGAGGGGGCGCGCGACTTCCTGGTTCCCAGCCGCCTGAACCCCGGCCAGTTCTACTCCCTTCCTCAGTCGCCCCAGCAGCTCAAGCAGATGCTCATGGTGGCGGGATTCGATCGCTACTACCAGATCGCAAGATGTTTCCGGGACGAGGACCCGCGGGCCGATCGAGAGCTGGAATTCACTCAACTCGATCTGGAGATGTCGTTCGTCGAGCAGGAGGATGTTCTCGCCCTCACCGAGGCTCTGTTGGTGGATCTCGTTGATGGGGTGGGAGGGTTCCGACTGCTGGAGGTCCCCTTCCCCAGGCTGACCCACCAGGAGGCGATGCGGCGGTTTGGCACCGACAAGCCCGACCTGCGGGCGGGGATGGAGATATTCGACCTGACAGACGCCTTTCGAGGCACTGAGTTTCGGGTGGTAGCCGATGCTGTTGATGGCGGGGGTCGCGTGCTCGCGATCCACGCCGACGGGGGAGCTACGCTGTCTCGCAAAGCTCTGGATGCCCTCAATGCTGTCGCAACCGCCGCGGGTGCAGGAGGATTGATGTGGATCGCCTGGGAGGAGGATGGGTCACCCAAGTCTCCCGTGGTGAAGCATCTGTCGTCAAGAGAGTTTGAGGCGGCGCGGCGCCGGGTCGGTGCCAGTTCGGGGTCGCTTCTGCTGGCAGTGGCGGGCCAGCACCAGGTGGCGAGGGAGGCCCTCGCCGCGGTGCGACAGGAGACGGCGCAGGCTCTGGGGTTGCTCGACGACGGGGTCCTGGCATTCGCCTGGGTAACCGAGGCCCCGCTCATGACTCGAAACGAGGAACTCGACCGCTGGGATTTCGAGCCCCACCCCTTCACCCATCCCCATCTCGATGACCTTGATATGCTGGAGGAGCAGCCGGACCGGGTCCGAGGCATCTCCCACGACATCGTCTGCAACGGATGGGAACTGATGGGGGGCAGCATCCGGATCCATGAGAGACCCCTTCAGGAACGGGTCTTCCGAATGGCTGGCATGTCCGACGCCGAGCTGGAGGCTCAGTTTGGTCACTTTCTCCAGGCGCTGGAATACGGAGCGCCGCCGCACGGTGGCATCGCCGGAGGAATCGATCGGCTGGTGGGCCTTCTCGCGCGCGAGGAGAACATCAGGGAGGTGATCCCGTTCCCCAAGACCCTCCAGGGTCGAGACCTGACCTTCCGCGCTCCTTCGGAAGCGACCGAGGAGCAACTCAGGGAACTCGGCCTGCGGATCGAGAGAAGCGATCCGGAATGAGCTGCGAGTCCCGACGGGTTGTCAAGGACAGTTCTGTGTGATAAGATAGCAGCAAGGCTGCCCTGCTGTGCCCGTGACGCTCTGCAGCGAGTAGAGCCAACAGCTCGGAAAGCGGGAGCCGATCTCTGAAGGGGATGCCGGAGACGGCAGAAACCAACAGGTAGGCACCCACCTGCTAGCGCAGGACTCAACTCGCGCGACGCACGACACCGCGGGGCGCCGGGAATCATCGACAGGCCGTTTGTGGCCTGTCTTTTTTTGGCGAGAGCCCCGCGAAGTGACCGCGGCTTGACGGCTTCGGCTATCTCTGGTACTATCGGGCGGCTCGACGAAAGGCTAGGACGGAGAAGAGTAGGCGGATCGCGCCCGCTCAGAGAGTCCGGATGGGGTGGAAGCCGGACGCGGGAGTCCCGTCGAAAATCCCTCCCGAGCCGCCAACCGAAAGGGCGAATACCCAAGTAGACTTGGCCGGGGATGGCCGCCCGTTACCAGGGGCCGGGGTATCGTCGCGTACCCTTGAGTGAGCGGGGAACCGCTAATTAGGGTGGTAACGCGGGAAAAGTAGGCTCCCGTCCCTATCGGACGGGAGCTTGTCGCATCTGGGACCGATCCAGAAAGGACTCGGGATGACGGAGCTCCTGTACATGGCGGATGTGTACCTGCGCAGCTTTGAGGCGGAGGTGACCGAGGTCGTGGACGGCGGTGTGGTCCTCGATCGAACGGCCTTCTACCCGGCGGGAGGAGGCCAGCCCAGCGACACAGGGGTGCTGGTGAGCGACGAACGGACTTGGCAGGTGAGGAGAGTGGGGCGCGCTTCAGGCCGGGTCGTCCACTACCTGGACGGCGACCCTCCGGTCGCCGGAACCCCGGTCAGAGGTGAGATCGACTGGGAGCAGCGATACCAGCTCATGCGTACCCACACTGCGCTCCATATTCTCTGCGGGGTGATCTGGCGGGACTACGGTGCCCAGGTGACAGGTGGAAACATGAAGCCGCTCCAGGCGCGGATGGACTTCGAGCTCGAGGCGATGAGCGCCGAGTTCGCGGAGGAGGTCGAGGAGAAGGCCAATCGCGAGGTGGACAAGGCGCTGGTGGTCCGGGCGAGAGAACTCCCTCGGGAGGAGGCTTTCCAAATCCCCGACCTGATCCGGACCAAGATCAACCTCCTACCTCCCGGGATTCAAATGGTTCGTACAGTGGAGATCGAGGGGCTGGATCTCCAGGCTGACGGCGGAACCCACGTAGCCAACACGTCGGAGGTCGGCCGCATTCGGGTGATCGGCCACGAGAGCAAAGGGAAGATCAACAAGCGGCTGCGCATCGCGGTGGGTCCATAGGAAGCGATCTGGTGAAGACCGGTGCTACCGGCAGCACAGGCATAGCGAGCCAGGAGAGACGGTGACGCCGTTCAAGTACTGTCCAGATTGTGGCGACGCCCTTCCCGCGAGGGGCAGCCCTCAGATCTGCCCCAGCTGCGGCGCCGAGCACTACCAGCACTCCCATCCCTGCGCCGGTGCTGTTGTCGAGCGCGACGGGAAAGTGCTTCTGGTCCGCCGAGCAGTCGAGCCGTTCCGCGACCACTGGGATCTTCCCGGCGGCTTCCTGGAGGCTGGCGAGCACCCGAGCGACGGCGCGATCCGTGAGGTGGCGGAGGAGACAGGCTTGGAGGTGGAGCTTCTGCAGGAGCTGGGAACCTACATCGATACCTACGGGACCGAGGGAAACCACACCCTGAACCACTACTACCTGGCCAAGATTGCTGGTGGCACTCTGGGTCCTGCCGACGATGCAGCGGAACTGGCCTGGTTCGGACCGAGAGAGCTCCCCGAGCCCATCGCCTTCCCGCATCTGCGCGAGGTCCTGGAGAAATGGGCTGGAGGCCGGGATGTATAGGGCCGTCCCATCCCGCGTCGACTTTCCGGCCCTCGAGAAGGAGGTGTTGGCCTTCTGGGAGGAGACCCAGGCCTTCGCCAAGCGCCGGGCTCTCAACCGGGGGAGGCCTCGCTGGTCCTTCGTGGACGGGCCGATTACGGCAAACAATCCCATGGGGGTCCACCACGCCTGGGGCCGCACCTACAAGGACCTGTGGCATCGCTACAAGGCCATGCAGGGCTACGACACCCGGTACCAGAACGGGTACGACTGCCAAGGCTTGTGGGTGGAGGTGGAGGTTGAGCGGGACGCTGGGTTCGAGACCAAGCGAGACATCGAGGCCTTTGGACTTGCGCCATTTGTCGTTCTCTGCAAGCAGCGGGTGTTGAACTACGCTGCCCTCATGACTGAGCAGTCGATGCGGCTCGGTATGTGGATGGACTGGGACGACCCAGGCAGGCTGCGCTGGCTTGCTGAGAAACTCGGACACGATCCAAGCGAGGAGATCACGGTAGAAGGTCCCCGCGGTCCCGTTGCGGGGACGGTGGAGCAAATCGTCGGCCGGCTAGGAATGCCAGAGTTGGGCGGCTCTTACTACACACTCTCCGACGAGAACAACTATCAGATCTGGCTCTTTCTGAAGCGCTGCCACGAAAGGGGCCTGGTCTACAAAGGGCACGATGTCATGCCCTGGTGCCCGCGTTGCGGGACAGGGATCTCGGAGCACGAGATCGCGACCGAGGGGTACCAGGAGATCACCCACCCCGGTCTGACCGTGAAGTTCCCCTTGCTGGACCGCCCCGGTGAGGCGTTGCTCGTCTGGACCACCACCCCCTGGACGCTCACGGCCAATGTGGCGGCTGCTGTCCATCCCGATCGTACCTATCTGAAGATCCGTCAGGGCGACGACCTCCTGTATGTTGCCAAGGCCCGGATCGCGGAACTGACAGGGGAATACGAGATCGAGGACGAACTCCTTGGTGCGGCCATGGCGGGTTGGAGGTACGCTGGCCCGTTTGACGAGCTTCCCGCACAGGAGGGGATCGATCACCGCGTGCTGGTCTGGGACGAGGTGTCGGAGGATGAGGGGACCGGCGTGGTCCACATCGCCCCCGGCGCCGGCCGCGAGGACTTCGTGTTGAGCAAGGAGCACGGTCTTCGCGTGATCGCCCCTCTGGATGAGGTGGGCACCTACCTCGAGGATTTCGGGGGATTCACGGGCAAGTCTGTCGGAGAGGTGGAGGAGTCCATCTTCGACAGTCTGAGCTCGAAACGGATCCTGTATCGTCTCGAAGACTACCGACACCGATACCCTGTCTGCTGGCGCTGCCAGAGCGAGTTGGTGTTCCGGCTGGTCGACGAGTGGTTCATCTCCATGGATGGGATCCGCGAGGAGATCATGGAGGTGACTCGGAAGATCCGCTGGATTCCCGAATTCGGCCTGGAGCGAGAGCTCGATTGGCTGCGCAACATGGACGACTGGATGATCTCCAAGAAGCGCTACTGGGGATTGGCCCTTCCCATCTTCGAGTGTTCGGAGTGCGGCCACTTCGACGTTCTCGGAGGCACGGAGGAGCTCAAAGATCGTGCCGTGGACGGATGGGAGGAGTTCGAGGGCCACAGCCCCCACCGACCGTGGGTGGACGCTGTGAAGATCGCCTGCTCCAACTGCGGTGCCACCACGCCGCGGATCCCCGATGTGGGGAACCCTTGGCTGGATGCCGGGATCGTCCCCTACTCAACCATGGGATACCAGACCGACCGCGAGTACTGGGAGGCCTGGTTCCCGGCCGACTTCATCACCGAGTCCTTCCCCGGCCAGTTCAGAAACTGGTTCTACTCCCTTCTGGTCATGAGCACCGTGCTGGAGAATCGCCCGCCGTTCCTGACCTGCTTCGGGTTCGCCTCCCTCCTCGCGGAGGACGGCCGCGAGATGCACAAGTCCCTCGGCAACGCCATCGAGTTTAACGAGGGCGCCGACGCTATCGGCGTGGACGTCATGCGATGGATCTACGCTGCCCACAAGCCGGAGAACAATCTGCGTTTCGGATACGGGCTGGCCGATGAGACCCGCCGTCGGTTTCTCATCCCGCTCTGGAACGTCCACTCCTTCTTCCTGACCTACGCCGAGATCGACGGCTGGCTCTCTACGGAGGACAGCGAACGGGCGCCCAAGAGCGCCCTGGACCGATGGATCCTCTCCCGATTGCAGGTCACGATCGATGAGGTGACTGAGTCTCTCGAAGACTACGCCTCTCGCCCCGCGACCGTAGCACTGGAGCTGTTCTTGGACGACCTCTCCAACTGGTACCTGAGGCGGAGCCGGCGGCGTTTCTGGAAGAGCGACCGCGACGAGGACAAAGCTGCCGCCTACCAGACGCTCTACACGTGCCTGACCAACCTGATCCGGCTCCTGGCTCCATTCATCCCCTTTGTGACCGAGCGGATGTACCAGGATCTGGTCCGTTCGGCCGACGGAGGCGCCGCCGAGAGCGTCCACCACACCGAGTATCCCAAACCCGATGAGACGCTGGTTGATCGCGAATTGATGGATCAGCTTGCGCTCGTCCGCAGAGTGGTCAGTCAAGGTCACGCCGCACGCAACCAGGCCGGGATCAAGGTGCGGCAGCCGGTGGCGCAGCTCCGTGTCAAGCTGGCAGATCCCTCGGATGAGCCCGCCCTGGAGGCGCACAGCGCGCTCATCCTCGATGAACTCAACGTCAAGAGCCTGGAGACCGTGTCTGCCGAGGGCGAGCTGGCCACGTATCTCGTGCGGCCACGGGCCGACGTCCTCGGCCCGAAGCACGGCGGGCTCCTCCCGGAGATCGAGTGGGCGCTCCAAGCACGCAGCGAGGAGCATGGGGCCCGGCTCCGGAGCGGGGATCCTGTTTCCGTCGAGGCTGGGGGACAGACGGTGAGGGTGGCTCCAGAGGAGGTCGAGGTCACCCTCGTCCCGCGCGATGATTTAACTCTTGCCGCGGATCGCGGACTCGTGATCGCCCTGGATACCCACCTCACGCCGGAGCTGCGAGCGGAGGCGTGGGCGAGGGAAGCGATACGGCAGATTCAGGAGCTTCGCAAGCAACAAGGCTTGGATGTCTCCGATCGAATTGAAACTCGATACAACATAACAAAGCAATCCGACCCCGACGGAGCCCTGCAGAGTGCGATCGGCCGGTTCAAGGACTACATCGCCACGGAGACGCTGTCCCAGGAGTTCTTTGTCGCGGACCTGGATCAGGAGAAGCTGACGACCACATTGATTCTGGACAAAGAGAGGGACCTGAAGATGGACATAGCTATCAGGCGGCTTCCGGTTGCGGAGGATGATGAGGCCGACTAGAATCGGGGGTGCCCTGCAATCGCGCCGATTGCTGAGAGTATCCGAGCGATGCCCGTACAGCTAGAGGTACAGAAAGAGAAGCTCGAAGAGCAGCGCTCCCGGCTGCAACAGGAGATAGAGCAGCTCGGCATCCCAGGCGAGACCAACCTGGGTCTGGGGAACCATATGGCGGATGACGCATCCCTGGCCTACGAGCAGGAGCAGAACTTGGGACTCCGCCAGATCCTCAGTCGGGAGCTCGGTCAAGTAGAGGCGGCGCTGGAGCGCATTGAAGAGGGGCGATACGGGATCTGCGAGGTGTGTGGGGACCCGATCGATCCCGCCCGTCTGAAGGCCATGCCCTCGGCCAATCTGTGCATCGCCGACCTGCAGAGACAAGAAGTCAGGCGGTGAGGTCCGCTCCGCCGCCCTCACCCGCGCTTAGCTGGATACTGCTCGCCGCAGTAGCGGTTGTCACCCTGGGCCTGGATCAGCTGACTAAGAACCTTGTTCTATCGCGTTTCTCGTGGGGTCAGGCCTGGAATCCCGTAGAGGGGCTGGCGCGCTACTTCAGCATCACGCCGGTGGCCAACACTGGAGGGGCGTTTGGCCTGCTCCCCGATCAAGGCACCCTCCTCACGATACTCGCCCTGATCGTGGTGGCCGGGATCCTCTACTATCAGAGGCAGCTAGCGTCCCAGAACGTGTGGCTGGCCGGGCTGCTGGGTCTCCAGCTTGGCGGGGCAATGGGCAATCTGACGGACCGCCTGCGCTTTGGCCATGTGGTCGATTTCATCGATTTCAAGTTCTGGCCCGTCTTCAATCTCGCGGACAGCGCCATCGTGATCGGCGTGGGATTGCTCGTCCTCTGGTACTGGAGACATCCCGAGGAGCCGATAACGATCTCGCATTCCAGCACTGGCGAAGAGGCGGCCCCGGAGTCTCACTGAGCCCAATCTGATCCCGCTCCTCGCAAGTCTGGCCCGGCGCGCCCCGTGCCATGTCGTCCGATACTGATCTCGAACTGGTGGTGGACCGCGCTGAGCGTCGACTGGACGCCTTCCTGGCCCGGGAACGCCCGGAGGCGTCGCGCTCACGTTGGCAGGAGTTCATTCGCGAGGGCCGGGTGCTGGTGAATGGAAAGCCATCGAAATCGAGCGCTGCTCTCGAACCCGGCGCTCGTGTCCAGATACGGATGCCGGCCATCGTGCCCGACCGATTGGCTGCGGAGCCCATCCCGCTTGATGTCGTGTACGAGGATCAGGACCTCATCGTTGTGGACAAGCCCGCCGGCTTGGTCGTCCATCCGGGACCCGGCCATCGAAGCGGCACCCTTCTCAACGCCCTCCTTGCCCGATACCCTGACCTGGACGATCAAACCAGAGAACGGCCGGGGATCGTGCACCGGCTTGATAAGGGAACCTCCGGCCTCATCATCGTCTCCCGGAATTCGGCAGCGCGCGACGACCTCCAGGCACAGTTCAAGCGGCGTCAAGTCGAGAAAGTCTATCTGACCCTGGTAGATGGCAGGCTCCAGCCGCGGCGCGGAATCATCGATGCCCCACTCGGCCGCGACCCGGTGAGGCGGACCCGGATGTCGGTGATGCCCACAGGACGTCCGGCGCAGACGGAGTACATGGTGCTGGAGGATCTGCGATCGCACAGCTACCTGGAGGTCCGACCGCGGACGGGCAGGACGCACCAGGTTCGGGTCCACCTTGCCTTTGCCGGCCACCCCGTAGCCGGGGACCCGATCTACGGCCGCCGGAACCGCATGCTTGATCTCGCTCGACCCTTCTTGCACGCGCATCGGCTCGCGTTCCGACGACCCTCCGACGGTGCCCGGGTGGACGTCGAGTCCCCCCTGCCCGAGGATCTTCGCGAGGCTCTTGAAGCCCTCCGGAGCCAGGCTGGCAGCGCGGTAGGGGAACCGCCGATTCAAGGGAGCGTCTCATGAGCGCTATCGATCTGCGCAGCGACACCGTTACCCATCCGACCCCAGCAATGAGGGAGGCGATGTACCGCGCCGAGGTGGGGGACGACGTGTTCGGCGAGGACCCCACGGTCAACCGGCTCGAGGCGCTGGCGGCGCAGATGCCCGGCAAGGAGGCGGGTCTGTTTGTCTCCTCCGGGACCATGGGGAACCTGGTTTCGCTGCTCACGCACTGTCGCCGAGGCGATGAGGCGATCATCGGGGACCAGGCCCACAGCTACATCCTAGAGGTGGGAGGCGCCGCGGCATTGGGTGGAGTCAAGTTCCTGCCCGTGCCCAACCAGCCAGACGGCACCCTGGCGATCGCCGACATCCAGGCCGAGCTCCACCCGGAGGACATCCACTTCGCCCCCACTCGGCTGATCTGCCTCGAGAACTCGCACAACCGAATGGGAGGGGCGGTCCTCGGCCCGGAGTACATGGCGGAGGTTCGAAACGTCGCCGACCGTAACAGACTGGCTGTACACCTGGACGGTGCGCGGATCTTCAACGCCGCCGTCGCTCTCAACCTGGACGCCGCAGCTCTGGCCAGCGACGCCGATTCGGTTCAATTCTGCCTATCCAAAGGCCTGTCGGCCCCAGTGGGGTCTCTCATCGTTGGGAACGGGGACTTCATCGGCGCCGCGCGCAAGAACCGAAAGATGGTGGGAGGTGGGATGCGTCAGGCGGGCATCCTGGCTGCCGCCGGAATTGTGGCCCTCACCGAGATGGTGGACCGGCTCGCCGAGGATCACGCCAATGCCCGACACCTGGCCGGGGGAATCGCCGAGCTACCAGGGATCGAGATCGACCCTGCCGCCGTACGGACCAACATCGTGATCTTCTCTTTCCGGCGGGAGGACATGACTTCCAGAGATCTGGAGGAGAGACTCGCCCGGGAGGGCGTCCTGCTGTTCGCCATTGGAGGGACCAGACTCCGCGCCGTGACCCACTACGGGCTCGAACGCGCCGACATCGACGCGGCGCTGGTCGCTTTTCGCAACGCTCTGGCATGATTCTGAGCCCGCTCACCACGCCTACTTGGCCCCCTGCGAGGTCCTGGGAGCGCGCGCAACGCTGACGCCCTGTGGCCCGGTCGATGCAGCTCGATACCGCACTCGCGATCGTCGCGCCTCCGGAGGTGCAAGCGTTTGCGGCGCCCCTCCGGGAGCGATACACAGCGGCCAGGATCCCAGCGCACCTGACGTTGATCTATCCGTTCGTCCCCGTGGACGAGATCGAGCCCGCTGTCAAGAAGCTCACCGAGGTCTGTTCAACGGTGAGGCCCTTCGAAGTCGTACTGGACCGATACGGGGATTTTGAGACCACCATCTTCTTGGAGCCGACAGACCCCACTGGACTCCAAGCCCTGTTCCGACGGTTGGCCAGTGCCTTCCCAGAGCACCCGCCCTACGCCGGAGAGTTCGGGGCGGACCTCCGTCCGCATCTGACGCTCGCCGCCTTCGAGCGCCCGGACCAGAAGGTGAGCGTCACCCTCCCTCCGGTGCCGTCCCTGAGGTTCATGGTGGACCGGCTGCACCTCTTCGTCGGCACCAACGACCCACCAATGGTTCCCTGGATCTC
>CAYGBX010000006.1:11100-18012 GCA_964348195.1 uncultured Anaerolineales bacterium | reverse complement strand
TGTCGAGATCCAGCGCCGCCTCGCCCAGGGCCTCGGCGAGCGTGGGGTGGGCGTGGACCGTGCCCTGGATCTCCCGGGCCGTGATTCCGCTCTTGGGAAGGGACTGACAGGGCCAGTCCAGCACGAATCTCGTCTGGCTTATCGAGCATATGCGCGGAGTTGGGCTCGTGAATGGGAACGGTTTGGGAGTCCTAAGCTCGACCCGGCTTCTCCTGGACACCGAGTGGGTCGGGATTGACCCAGAAGCCATTCGGAGATTTGCCTAGAGTGTCGATCTTGAGAGGATAGGAGGCGCAGAAGCGGCAAGCTTCTCCTATGGGGATTGGACGATCGAAGATCGAATCGCCATCGTGCTCGCGTTCAATGCGATCAACTTCTGCTTCTGGGCTCCCGGAGGCCAGCCTCGCCGGATGGAGAGGGACGAAGACGCCATTGAGCTGGACGGATCCGGGGCGGCACTGTACTGCCTCGAGCGCGCGTACCGCCAGGGCATCATCGATCTGACGGATCCCGCAGCTCTGTCGAATCTTGGCATCGAGCAAGTCTCGGAGGTCCTTAGGTCCGACAACGGCACCCAGATCTCAATGCTGAAGGAGCGCGTCCAGTGCTTGAATGAACTGTGGCAGGGAGTCCAGGAGTGGTCCGGGCAGGATGATCCAGGATGGGAGGAAAGTGCGGTAGAGTTCGACCACTCTCTAGCCCGCCACTGAACCGTCGTCAACCCGGTCACCCAGATCGGGCATCTCTCCCAGCCCCAAGCTCTCGTAGATCCTCTCCGGGGATTCTCACCTCGCCTAGGGGACACCCACGTCCATAGGTGCGCTGGCCGGCAAGGGGCGGGCTCCCTGCTCACGGGCATGCTGGCACCTTCAAGGGGGGGACCAGCGGGCCATTGACCACGCCACCACCTCCCGATATGAAGGGGAGGTGGCTTGGCGATGGGGCGACACCTTCGATCTCTGGTCTTCGGGCTCCTCAGTGGCGTCCTGGTGGGCCTCTCGGGCGTCGCCGCTGTCTTTGAGGTCCAAAACGGCCACCTGAACGTAGCTGATCCGCTCGCCTTCCTCGCGACGCCCACGGCAACGCGCTCGCCTACTTGGACGGCGACCTCGACTCCCTCATCTACTGCCACGCCCACATCCACTGCTACGGACACTCCTAGCCCGACCCCCTCCGCCACCGCAACGGCCACGGCAACGCCAACGGAGTCGCCGACGGCTACAGCCACGCCTACCGAAACCCCCCGACCGCCTACGGCCACTCGCACCCCGATCGGTCCGCCGGACAGCGACCCGCTCGTCCTGGCCTTCTACTACACGTGGTTCGACAGCGGAACCTGGACGCTAGAAGGAATCTCAGACTGGCCGAGGGACCACTACCGCACCAACGATCCGGACGCAGTTCGACGCCAGATGGACCAGGCACGGGCTTCTGGGATCGGCGCTTTTGTGGTCTCGTGGCTCGGTCCCGGGAACCGCACGGACATAAACGTCAAGATGATGCTCGCGGTCGCGTCTGAAAAGGGAATGCAGGTGGGGATCGATTTCGAGGCAGATGAGTACGGTGGAGACCCGGGCCGCATCGCCGACGCCCTGCGCTACGTGCGCGATGAACTCGTCGTTCATCCTTTCTACCTCAGACATCGAGGGCAGCCCGTGTTGTTCTTCTGGCGCCAGCAGGATCTGCCCGTGGACACATGGCGCTGGATCCGGGACCAGGTGGACCCGACGGGAGCGCAGCTGTGGATCGCCGAAGGGGTGGACGTGGCCTACCAGGCGGTATTCGATGGGCATCACCTCTACAGCGTGGCCTGGTCTCCCAACCTGGACTACACGTACAACTCGTGGCGCGACCGGATCCGAGGCTACAGTGCGCGGACTGGCCTCCGACGATACTGGGTGGCCACCGTCATGCCAGGGTACAACGATCTCAGCACCGGGCGTCCGGACGCTTTCGTGAAGGATCGGGAGAACGGAGGTTTCTACAGGGAGAGCTGGCGGGAAGCCCGTGAATCCTCTCCCGACTGGATCATCATCACCTCCTGGAACGAGTGGGTGGAAGGGTCTCAGATCGAGCCCTCGGTCACCTACGGGGATCTCTATCTCGACATCACCCGCCAGGAGTCAGCGGTCTTTAGGTCCTCCCGCTAGCGGGCTCCGCCCCGAAGAGAGCCACCTCCTTCGGTGCCCCTACAGGCCCTGTGGAGTTGACGCAGCGGCTCCTCGGCTTGGGAGGACTCCCAATCTGGCGTCCCTCTGCCAGAGTTCATCGCACGGGTCTACGTGCGGCCTCCTGGCCGTAGAGTGACCGCCTACCATGCCTGGGAGCGTACAGGGCAGGTGAGCAGCCCCGTGCTCCTGATCCACGGGGAGAAGGACGCGTATGCTCCGAAAGCGCATTTGCGCTTGCTCGCCCGAGGCGCAGATCCGTCCCGCACGGAGACGTGGCTCGTGCCCGGAGGTGGACATCGCGACTTGTTCGTCGCGACCGGCGATGCAGATCGGGTGGTCGGGTTCTTCCTAGCGCATGTTGTTTCGGGAGGTGCGCTGCCCTCGGCAGCGAAGTAGAATCCCGCCGATTCATACAGGCACGCGTCTCGGCTGACTGGAGAAGGGAGACCTCGCCGTTCCCCGCTTGACTGCCAAGGATCGCAGGACTCTGGCGGCCCGCTTCTGCCCGTGGCTGGTCCTGTTCCCCGAGGACCGAAGACTGCCCCGCCCCTTCTACCCTGAGGATCCCTACCGCGATCGTCCTGTGGGCGACTATCATCCTATCCCTGTCGAGTTCTTCCTGTCCCACGCCGACCTGACCACCTCCCGGCTGGAGCGGTGGCTGGGGTTGGGTGCGATGGCGATGCTGAGGCGCGGCACCTCCGCCTCGACGGGTGCCTCCCTCTCCGAGATTCAGAAGCTGATGGGCAGGACCGATGAGCGCGGCAATCCCCGCGAGGCCATTCTCAATCTCACCCAGATCACTGCTGCAGATCCGGATTCGGCCTGGGAGAGGTACTTCCGACTCCTCGACCGCCGAGGTGCGTCGAGCGGCGCCAGGGGTATCCGTAGACGGGGCGACCCAGTGCCCCCCACCGTGTACGCGCGCGTTGTGCAATATGGCGATCTTGAGATCATCGAGCCGGATCCTCAGACCGAGCCGCTGGCACCACCCGTCCGCGCGGTTCGAGCGCTGGAGCGGGTGACCGCACGAGTTGCCCCGTCGGCCAAGTTCGAGCCAGTTTGGGAGCGCGTCCGACCCCTAGGGCTGAGGCGGCCGAGAGAGATCCGGCTCCGGCCTCGGTTGGAGATCGACGAGAGTGACATCGCTATCCAATACTGGTTTCTCTACCTGTACAACGATTTCATCAACACCCACGAAGGTGATTGGGAAAGCGTCACCCTCTTCCTGAATGGTTCGGGAGAACCCTTGGTGGCAGCCTACGCCAGCCACGAGGCCGGTCGGCGCCGGGTCTGGACGGACGTCGAACTCCGTGGGGAGCGATGGGGTGAGTCGGGGGGCACTGTCACCCATCCCGTCATCTACGTCGCGGCCGGATCCCATGGGTCCTATTTCACCTACCCCGGACCAGGGGTTCGGTACCTGACGGAGGTGAAGGCCAGGCGGCGCTTCCGGCAGTACACGATCGGCTTGCGCCTGACGGCGCGGGAAGCGCGGGACCGGGTTCCCGACCCAGATCCTGCCGAGGGATCGGTGCGGCTGGGGCCGAAGGACCTCAACCTCGTCTACATCCCTCAGCGTCGAGGCGCCCGATGGGCGTGGCTCGATCACCCCAAGCTGTACTGGGGCTCGCGGGCGCTGAGCGTCCCCGGCCGAGGAGGTCCCCAAGGGCCGGCCTGGGCGCACAGCCCGTCCGAGCCAAACTGGCGCTGGCACAATCCGTGGCACTGGGCCTACCAGACCTGTGTGCCGGACGATCTGATCTTCGACCCCTTCGTATCCCGTCATGTTCGTGGCCCGTCTCGTGAAGCTGCAGACTTGGCGACTCGGTGATCTAGGTTCGGTCGGAGTGCCAGCGAGGAGAGGGATGAGAGATGCCATCTTTTCAAGCGGACGGTCTTGGGCTGCACTACACCGTCGCCGGCGCAGGGCCCGCATGCCTGGTGTTGGGAGGCGGTCCCGGAATGGACCCTGGCTATCTCGAGACGGTGGGGGGTTTGGACGCTCATCTGACGCTGTACCGGCTGGACCACCGGGGGACGGGCCGATCCGAATCCCCCGAGGATCCGACCTCCTACGCCCTGTCTGACTACGCAACCGACGTGGTGAGGTTCCGCCGGCACTTGCAGTTCGACGCCCCCATCATCTTGGGCCAATCCCACGGCGGCATGATTGCCATGAAACATGCCATCGAATTCCCCGGGGCGGCCTCGAGGTTGATCTTGGTGGACACGGCGGCGAACCTAGCGGAGTTTCTCCAGGACATCGATGCTGCGGTCCAAGCCTACCGCGACCAACCCTGGTTTGAGGATGCCTACGACGCCCTGAAGAAGTGGTGGGCCGGGGAGTACGAGACGGCGGAGGATCTGGCCGAGTTGGTGTGGAGCGAGCTGCGCCTGTACTTCAAGGTCTTTGGAGAGCGGGAGCGGGCCTATCTGGACAGGATAGAACACCTGCCCGTCAACCCGGTTCCACTGAGGTGGTTCAATGAGAACGAGGCCGAGACGATGGACCTTCGTCCGGCGCTCCGAGCGGTCGAGATCCCAGCGCTTGTTGTGGTGGGTCGCCACGACTTCATCACGAATGTGAATATGGCCAAGGACATCGCGGCCAATCTGCCCAACGCCGAACTCGTCGTCTTCGAAGCGAGTGGACACCTCTCCTTCGTCTAGGAGGCGGAGCGGTTCCGCACCGTCGTTCGTGACTTTGTGGCCGGGCAGCAGGTCTGATGCAGCCGACAGGCCTGAGGGCTAGCCTGTCGCGGCTCCGGATCCTCGAGCCAGTTCGCCGACGCGACTTCGCGCTGCTGACCGCCGGATCGACCGTGTCCCTGCTGGGAGACGGATTCCACTACGTTGCGCTGGCCTGGCAGGTCTACGCGATCAGCAACGTGCCCACGGCGCTCTCCGTGGTAGGAGTCGCGGGCACTCTACCCATGGTGGTCTTGTTTCTGGTAGGCGGCCTGGCGGCAGACCGCTTCGATCGGCGAAGGCTGATGGTGGCCGCCGACCTGGTTCGTGCCGCAGCCATTGGTAGCCTGGGCCTTCTGTCCGTGTCAGGAGTCCTGGAGCTATGGCACGTTGTGGTCTTGATCGGCATTCACGGCTCGGGACTGGCCTTCTTCTATCCAGCTAGCACCGCTCTGGTTCCTCAGCTCGTGCCCGAGCACGAGCTAGCCCAGGCGAACGCCCTCCGCGGCGTCATTCGGCCGCTCATGGTGCGCCTCATAGGACCTGCGGCGGGTGGTGTGGTCGTTGGTTTGGTCGGCCCCGGACCGGCCTTCCTGGTCGACGCGGCGACCTTCCTGGCCTCGGCGGTGGCCATTGCCGCGATAGCCTATCGACCGCTTTCGTCTCCGAGTTTCACGGGCGCGCGCCGATCTCTGGACGACATCGCACAGGGCGTGGCGTTCGTCAGAGCCCACCGCTGGATCGGAGCCACTCTCGTCGCCGCCGGAGTGAGTCTTTTCTTCTTCGAGGGGCCCCTCTCCGTGCTCCTGCCCTTCCTTGTGAGGAACGAGCTGAAGGCGGGTCCCGAAGGGCTGGGCGTCATCTTCGCCGCCGGCGGTGCTGGCTCCATCGTGATGTCTCTTGCGGTGGGACAGAGAGGCCTTCCCTCTCGCAACGTGACGGTGATGTACCTATCTTGGGCCCTGGGGGTGGCCGGCCTCGCCGTCTACGGGGTCATGACCGAGCTCTGGCAGCCGATCGTCGCCACTTTTGCGATGTATGCGCTGTTCGCTCTGGGAGAGATCATCTGGGTCACGCTGATGCAGCGGCTGGTGCCGGGCGAGCTACTGGGCCGAGTCTCAAGCCTGGACGCTCAGATCTCGTGGAGTCTGATCCCGGTATCCTTCGCCCTCACGGGACCGGCCTCTGCCCTGTTCGGCCCCCGGCCGACCATTGTGGGGGGAGCGCTGATCGGTGGACTGGTCCTGTTCTCCCTTATCTTCGTCCCCGGCGTCCGCGAGCCTGAGACAGTACCATTGGATCAGCAATATCTCTCAGGCGCAGATTCGAGCTTGGCCGGACAGTGAGAATGTACTCGGCCTCTTCTCCGTTCCAGGAAAGTACGCTCCTGTCTATGTAGGCCAGTTCTTCCTCGGCGGGACGGATGGTCGCCGTGATCTGAGCATCCCTGAATGGCGCCGTCTGAGCGGCCGGATCATCGAGATTGTCGAGGTGCTCCCTGATCCACTCCCTCAGCTCCAGGATGCTGGCCTCATTCCCCTCATAGGTCTCTAGGTTCCTCCATGCGATCTCGGCGCTTTTCACCCAGAGCGCTCGTTCCTTCTGGACCCTGGCGATCTCTGTCTCTACCAAGTCTTCCGAGATCTTGCTCTGGTGCGAACCACTTGGAGCACCTTGAACTGGTGTATCGCCGTCTGCTACGGGCGGGTCTTGACGCCTACCTCGGCCCGTGCTATGCTGGTACGAGTGTTCATAATAGGATAACAAGATTACATGCTGTCCAGGGACCACAAGCCGCTGCTCTCACCAACAAGCACTAGCATAGACCGCCAGAGCCCGATCCCCTACTACGTACAGGTACAGGAGGCCTTGCGCGAACGAATTGAGCATGGCGACTGGCGTGCGGGAGATCAGATTCCCGGGGAGTTAGAACTATGCCGGGCATTTGACGTCAGCAGAACCGTGATCCGGCAGGCCCTGAAAGAACTGAGCTATGAAGGCTTGATTGTTCGCCACAAGGGGAAGGGAACCTACGTCGCTGAGCCCAAGA
>CAYGBX010000006.1:0-11090 GCA_964348195.1 uncultured Anaerolineales bacterium | reverse complement strand
AAGATTGTTGAGAGCCTCGTCCAGAAACTCACCGGCTTCTACCTGGACATGGTGGAACGGGGGCATACTCCTGTAACCCAGGTTCTCAAGCACGATGTTGTGTCCGCCAACCCCAAGGTTGCCGCGCGTCTCAATCTGGAGCCCGGGACTCCGGTGATCGAAATCGATCGCCTACGCTCTGTTGAAGCTGAGCCCATCGTCTTGGTGACGACGTACTTGCCCTACGCGCTCTGTCCCAAAGTCGTCGGTGCAGACTTGTCCGGCCAATCCCTCTATGCGTTTCTGGAGCGGGAATGTGGCCTGGAGATTGCGCGCGGGCACCGAACCCTGGAGGCCGTCCCTGCCAATGAGTACGAGGCTCGTCTTCTTCAAGTTGAGAAGGGGGCCGCGCTCGTCATGCTGGATAGTGTAGGTTACTTGAAGGATGGTACGCCGATCGAGTACTACCATGCGCTGCACCGGGGGGATCGATCCAGATTCGAGGTAGAGCTCGTCCGTATCCGCGAGCAGGGGAGGGCGAGAGAGGTGTTGGGCGGAGAGGCAACAGAGTTGCCTCGAAGTATCGGGCTGGTAGAGGCGCGAGGCGTGAATGCAGGCCTCCGACAATCGCGGCCATGACGATGGGCCTGGGAATAGCTGCGTATCAGCCTTCGTAGAATCGAGATGGCCAAGACCTGCCTATCACATCCCGTGTCGCTGCATGGTGGTCATGGTTCTGTCCATGGCGGCTATTCCCAGCCTGCTCTTCATGCGGGACCAATTCCCGGCTCTGGCTGCCGCCTTCTAGGAAGGGAAAGGAGGTGATGTAGGGGAGGGAGCCGCCGTCCGGAGTTGCGAGTCACGGGCCTCTGTGTTCTGCCCGGATCGCGCGAGGCCCCGCTCGCCAGATCTACAAGGAGGAAGGGAGATGAGAATACCAACCCGCAGCAGGGTGATCGTGTTCCTGCTTCTAGTGGGGGTTGTTGGCGTAGCGCTGACCGCTTGCGCCTCGCCCACCCCGGCGCCGCCAGAAGCAGCTCGGTGGGAAGAGACCATCGTGATCGGCTGGACGCCCCCCGATATCACCGGCGTGTTCCAGACAGCCACCGACTTCTTCGAGCTAGCCGCCGCAGATGCCAATGCCCACGGGTTCAACGTGGAGGTGATCTCCCAGTCCCCGGCAACGCATATAGCCTTCGCGGACCAGGTAGCGATCATCGAGGACTACATCGAGCGAGAAGTGGATGTCATCGCCATTTCCCCCATCGAGGTGGAGGTCATCAAGCCGGCGGTCGAGAGGGCCAACGAGTTGGGCATCCCGGTGATCATTGTGAACCTGCTGGAGCCGATCGAGGGCCTCGACATTGCGTCCTACATTGGCTTCGACAACACTGTCGCCGCTGAGGTTACGGCGTACTCTCTCCTCGACTATTTCGGCGGCCCTGGGGTTCTGGGCACCGGTGAGGTGGTTGACATTGAACCGGGCCAGTACTTGGACTATGAGTTCTGGACGAACCTCTATGCCGATCTCTCCGACGCAGAGAAAGCCGACATCGTGGCCCGGGGCGCCATCATCGAGGGTGTGGCGGGTGGCTTCTTCTCGACGGCTAGATTGAACGGATTCCACAACGTGGTGGATGGATACCCGAACGTTGAGGTCGTGGGGGCTCCCTGCGCGGCGGACTGGAACCGAGAGAAGGGGATCAAATGCACGGAGGACACCCTTGAGGCCAACCCAACCGACCTGGACTTCATCTGGGCCGCCTCCAATGAGATGGGCCTGGGCGCCATGCTGGCTTCTGAGCCCGTTGGCCGGCTGGAGCTGGCGACGGACGGCCCAGTCGTCGGCGACGAGAAGGTGGCCGTCTTCACCAACGACGTGACCCCTGAATCGGTGGACCGGATCGCCGAGGGCAAGATCGTGGCCGAAACCACGCATGGCTTCGCGGATTGGGGTTGGTTTGGCACCAAGTTCGCCGTCCAGGTCGTGTGTGGTTTGCAGGTACCCGAAACCTTCGACATTCTGCCCCGTATCGCCTTCGTCGACAACGCTCGCCTCTTCTACCCCGAACCAGCCCTGCCCGACATTGACTGGGAGGAAATCAAGAGCAACTGCGCCTAGACTTTGGTCCCGGCTCAGCCGCGGTAACTTAGGCGCCGCCGCGGCTGAGCCGGTGTGCCGAGACTAGCCGAACCTGCGAAGGTTCGAGCATGGGGCGGGGTAGGGAGAAGGAGCACACCGGGGTCCCGCGGAAATGCAACCCGTCATTCTCATCAAATAGGCAGGCTGGGCTCGACACGACAACTATTGTCCTATCGGCGGGGCACGGGGGCTTAGGCGGAGCCATCCTGTTGTGCTCCTTGGCTCCGACCTGCAGCGGGGGCCGTCCGAGTCGGGCCGTGGTCTCGTGGCGCGATGGCTTCTCCCCACTTGATGAAGTCGGCAGGTTATTAGGCTGCAAGACACCCAAGAGGACTTAGGACTCCGTGTCTTGTAGGCCAGTAATCGTTTCGGCCCCCGGGTACTTTGCTTGAGCTGCCAGATCCTGTATTCATAGATCCTCGGCTCGGAAATGAGGCCGACATGCGATTTCAAGACAAGGTGGCTGTTGTAACGGGTGCCTCGCAAGGCATCGGGCGAACAACGGCTGTTAGCTTCGCTCGGGAAGGCGCCGCGGTGGCCGTGGTGGACATTGACAGAGAACAAGGGGAGTCGGCCGCTAAGGAGATCGAGGCCAACGGTGGCGAGGCGATCTGTATTCCCACCGACGTTTCCAGAGCGGACGAAGTGAGCAAGATGGTGGATCAGGTCATGGGCCGCTGGGGCCGGCTCGACGTTCTCGTAAACAATGCCGGCCTCTATGTGCAGGGGGACGCTGCCGAGTCCCCTCTGGAGGACTGGGAACGCATCCTGGCCGTCAACCTCACCGGCCCGTTTCTGTGCACCAAATATGCCATCCCGGCCATGACCAAGCATGGGGGCGGTGTGATTATCAATATCGCGTCTGAAGCCGGGCTGGTCGGCATCAAGAACCAGGTAGCGTACAATGTGTCCAAAGGCGGCGTCGTTGCCCTCACCCGCAGCTGCGCGGTAGATTTGGCCCAACGTGGGATACGGGTGAACAGCGTCTGTCCCGGAACCACCGACACGCCGCTGGTGCAGGAGGCTGTGAGCCGCAGTCCAAATCCGGACGAAGCGCGCCGGCAGCTGGAGGAGATCCGCCCCCTCAGGCGACTGGGTACCCCGGCGGAGATTGCGTCCGCTATTCTGTACCTGGCCAGCGATGAGGCAGGGTACGCCACAGGTTCGATATTCAGCATAGACGGCGGCTTCACCGCTCAATAGCGGTCTCCTCACCCGGTTAGGAAATCCACGATGGCATCGGAGCGACTGCTTCTGCGAACGGAGCAGATCGACAAGAAGTTTCCAGGCGTGCATGCTCTGGACCACGTCGACTTCGATCTGTACGAGGGCGAGGTGCACGTTCTTCTGGGTGAGAATGGCGCCGGCAAGTCTACGTTGGTGAAGATTCTGAGCGGGTCTGTTGCCAAGGATAGTGGCCGGATCATTGTCCGAGGTGAGGAGATCCACGATCTGAATCCAGAGCGAGCCCAAGGGCTGGGCATCGGAATGGCCTATCAGGAGCTCAGCCTGGTGCCCAGTCTGACCGTGGCCGAGAACATCTTTCTCGGACGACTTCCTCACAATCGGATCGGGGTTGTGGATTGGCGGGAGATGGTCAAGCAGGCCGAGGGGAGTCTGGCCGCCCTGGGCGTGCCGATCGATCCCCAGGCCGAGGTGCGGCAACTCAACGTGGCCGAGCAACAGTTGACGGAGATCGCCAGAGTCCTGACCAAGAGCCCCCAGATCCTGCTACTAGACGAGCCGACATCTGCCCTCTCCGATGCTGAGCGGGAGCGCTCGTTTGGGATCATCCGCCGATTGCGAGGGGCTGGGGTGGGCATCGTCTACATATCCCATCGACTCAGTGAGGTGCCCGTGATTGGGGACAGGGTGACCGTGTTGCGGGATGGACAGGTCATGGGGACCCTGCCTGTGGAAGACGCCGATCAGGAGACCCTGGTCCAGATGATGGTGGGACGAAGGATAACCGAGCAGTTCCCGAAACACGCGGTCAGTCCCGGCAAGCCGGTGCTTCGCGTCGAGGGGCTTACGCTGGAGGGGGAGCTTCACGATCTATCGTTTGAGCTTCACGAGGGTGAGATCCTTGGCATTTTCGGCCTTATGGGCGCTGGCCAGCCCGAACTGGCCCGAGCCCTTTTTGGCCTGGAACCATCGGCGACAGGCCACCTCTACATCGATGATCGGGAGTTGCAGATCAGGCATCCTGCCGACGCCATCAGGCACGGCATGGGTTTCCTAACGCGGGACCGGCGCGAAGGACTCGTGCCGATGTTGCCTATCCCCCCCAATGTCACGCTGGCCTGGATTCCTCAGTCTCCCCTCTTCGGCCTGCTGAATCTGAAGACAGAGCAGGACACCGCCACCAAATACGTACGGGAGCTGAGGATCCAGCCCCCGTCGCTGCGTCGATTGGTCATTTACCTGAGCGGCGGCAACCAGCAGAAGGTTGCCCTCGCCAGGTGGTTGTCCAGCGAGTCCAAGATCTTGATCTTCGACGAACCGACTCGGGGCATCGATGTGGGTGCCAAGGCGGAGGTGTTTGCGCTGATGAACCGTCTGACCGACGAAGGGGCGGGGATCATAATGATCTCATCTGAGATGCCCGAGATCCTGGCGATAGCCGATAGAATACTAGTGATGAGGGCTGGGGAATTTGCCGCTGAGTTCGGGCGCGAAGAGGCAACCCAAGAGCAACTCCTGCGGAGCGCGAGCTGACCGCAGCGGAGGGGAAGGTGAGTGAAGAGGCCGATGCCGAAGGGGCCGCCACCTCTTCGGGCGATGCTCCCGTAGCGGCTGAGCCGCGACGTTTGGGGCAGATCTTGCAGCCGCTGCTCCTGCGCGGTGGTCCGCTGATCGCCCTGCTGTTGCTGGCGGCCTATCTTTCGCTGGCCTCTCCCCACTTCCTCTCGGTGAGCAATCTGATCAACGTCAGCAGGCAAACCTCGATCACCGCTATCCTAGCGGTCGGCCAGACCCTGGTTATCCTTGGGGCGGGGATTGACTTGTCTGTCGCGGCCATGGCTGCACTGTCTGCTTCCGTGTCCGCGGTGGTAATGACCCAGCGGATAGAGTTTGCTGGCCTGGCCATCGGTCCGGTCAACGTCTGGGTCGGGCTACTGATCGGCGTCCTGGTTGGGACCCTGGCCGGGTTCATCAACGGGCTGATCATCGCCAAGGGCCGCATTCCCGACTTCATCGCCACTTTGGGAACCCTGGCGACCTTTCGTGGCATCGCGCTCCTGGTGACCGGTGGACTACCGGTTCCTTCGCACCTCACCGCGACCGAACTCAGGGGCTACCTACCAGAGCAGATGATCTGGCTTGGCGCCGGCAGCATCTTTGGAATCCCGTTGGCCGGCCTCATCGCGCTGAGTATCGGCGTCCTGGGTTGGTTCATTCTGCGCTATACCGCGTTGGGCAGAGCCATCTTCGCGGTAGGTGGTAACAGGGAGGCAGCCCGCGTTTCCGGCATTAACATCGACCGTACGAAGATCGCCACCTACGCGTTGTCGGGGATGATGGCCGGCGTTGGCGGGATCATGCTATCCGGGCGGTTGAACTCAGCCAATGCGTTGATGGCAGAGGGCGAGGAACTGCGATCCATCGCCTCGGTGGTCATCGGTGGCACCAACCTGTTTGGTGGAGAAGGCGGGGTGGTAGGTTCGCTCATCGGTGCTCTGACGGTTGGGGTGCTGGGCAATGGTCTCAACCTGCTGAACGTGAGCGCATTCTGGCAGCGTGTCATACAGGGCTTGGTGATCATTCTGGTGGTAGTGGTTGATCAGTGGCGCCGCCGTCGGTTCGGTGCCTAGTCCAGGTGAGGGTCGCTGTGCGATATGCCATCAGCAACTGGATCTACGGAGAGGAGCCCCTCAGGGAGACCTTCGGCCGCTTGACTGGCTTCGGGTATCAGGGGATCGAGCTGGTGAGTGAGCCGAAGCGCTATTCCACCTCCGAGGTGTTGAAGCTTTGTCAGGAGTTCGGGATAGAGGTCACATCGGTTCTCAGTTGGTGCATCTGGGGTATTCCCGGCCGAGACCTGGCGAGCCCGGATGACATGGAACGCGCTGCCGCCATTGGATACGGACGGGAGTGCGTTGATTTCGCAGCTGAGGTGGGCGCACCTATTGTGGTCGTCCTGCCAGCACCCGCAGGACGGACCGCGCCAACCGGCCAGCCAAGATCGGAAGCGGACTGGCGCGACGAGTACCAGGCCGAATGGAACAATGCGGTTGATTCAGTGCGCCATGCCGCGAGCCATGCGGCCGAGCGTGGCGTCCTCCTGGCCCTGGAGCCGATCAACCGATACGAATCCTTTCTGGTCACGAACGTCGACCAAGCCCTGCGGTTCCTGGCGGATGTGGGGGCAGACAATCTGAAGCTACATCTGGACACATTCCACATGAACATCGAGGAGCCAAGCCTGGCCGACGCGGTTCGGCGGGCAGGAGACCTGCTGGTGAACATGCATGTCTCCGACAGCAACCGGGAGTCGCCGGGGCGGGGACATACGGACTTTGCAGCGCTCCTGGGAGCGCTCCATGAGATCCGCTATCAAGGCGTGTTGACATTGGAGCCTGTTCCCCCTGGCTCCGATCCGCTTCTCGCCACCCAGATGTCCGAGAGTCTGCCTCTACGCGACGTATATGCTGAAGAGAGCATCGGCTATCTGAAACACATAGAGCGGGATTTGTGAGTCTCGCCATGAGATTCGCGATCAGCAACTGGATCTACGGCGAAGAGCCGGTTGAGACGACCTTTACCCGCTTACAGCGGTACGGCTACGACGGGATCGAGCTAATGGGAGAGCCCAAAGCTTACGATCCCGAGGAGATCAAGCGCCTCTGTAATGCGCACGGATTGCGGGTGCTCTCGTTGGCTGGGATGTATCCCTGGCCCACAGAGGAGCGGGACTTGGCGAACCCGGACTCTGGAGTACGGGAGCGGGCGGTAGCCTACCTGCGGGACTGCGTGGACTTCGCAGTTGCCGTCTCGTGCCACCTCATCGTTGTGGTTCCCTCGTCTGTAGCCAAGCCCAGCCCGGTGGGCGAGTTTGAGACAGAAGATGAGTGGGTGGCAGCCGCCGAAGAGGAATGGGTGTACGCTGTTCACTCCGTGAAGCAGGCTGCGGCGTACGCTCGGAAGAGGGGCGTGCTGCTGGCGGTTGAGCCTATCAATCGCTACGAGACCTTCCTGGTGAACACCTGCGAACAGGGGCTGCGCTTTGTAAGAGAAGTTGACTCGCCAGCGGTGGGTCTCCACCTGGATACCTTCCACATGAACATTGAGGAGCCTGACCCGGCGGAGGCCATCCGAACGGCCGGCGACAGGCTGATTAACATGCACATTGCCGACAGCAGTCGCGAGGCCGTTGGCCGAGGGCACATCGACTTTCGGGCGATCGTGCGGGCGCTTCAAGACATCGGCTACGAGCGCACACTGGTGCTGGAACCCTTGCCGCCTGTGCCTAATCCTTACATTGCGGCGAGGCTCAAGCGGTATGAACCATTGCGCGATGTGTACGCACAGGAGAGCATCGCCAGGCTCAAGGCACTTGAGGCCGAGGTGGCCGGTGGCTGACAGGGCGCCCAGCGCCTCCGGTATCGTGGGAGGGGACGTGGATGATGAGGTGGGGGTTTGTGTCGTTGGCGCTGGACGGGCGGGCATGGTTCACGCGGAGAACTTCCGGTGGCGTGTTCCTTACGCCAGGCTGGAAGCGGTCGTCGAGGTGGAGGCGGAGCGGGGCGCGCGGGCTGCGGAGGAGCTTGGTCTCAAGAAGGCATATTCCGCTCTGGAGGAGGCCCTCGCTTCGGTGCCCATCGATGGGGTGGTCATCACCACACCGACCTTCACTCACGCCGAGCTGGCGGTGGCCGCCGCCCGGGCGGGGAAGCACATCCTGTGTGAGAAGCCGATGGCGCTCACGCTGGAGGAGTGCGATCTCATGATACAGGCCGCCAAGGATGCTGCGGTGATCTTGCAGATAGCCTTCATGCGGCGCTTCGATCCGGCCTTCGTGGCAGCCAAGCGACAGATCGACGACGGGCTCATCGGTCGGCCGCAGATCGTGCGCTCCCTAACCCGCGGCCCCACGTTGCCGCCGCCTTGGGCCTGTGACGTGCGAACGGGCAACGGTATGCTGGCTGAGGTCAACAGCCACGATTTTGACACCATCCGCTGGCTGGGCGGGGGAAGCTACACGAGCGTCTTCTCGCAAGCCAGCACGCTCAAGGCCCCGGAGCTCAAGGAAGAGTATGCGGGCTTCTACGACACGGCGGTCGCAGTCCTGCGGCTGGACAATGACGCTCTGGGCATGCTGGACGGCATCTGCCCCGTTGACTACGGCTACGATGCTCGGGCGGAGGTCGTTGGAAGCGAAGGTGTTCTGTTGATCGGTGAACTGCGTGAGACGGCGACGACCCGCGTGACGCGACAGGACGGCATGGTCGAGAGCCACTACGGGTCCTGGCGAGATCGCTTCCGGAAAGCCTACGTCGAGGAAGCCACCCATTTCGTCGCCTGCATCCGTGGGAATCAGGAGCCTGCCGTCACGGGATGGGATGGGCGCCACGCGCTGGAGGCAGTGTTGGCAGCCAACCAGTCGATCCGCACGGGACAGCCTGTGGCGCTGCCCCTGACCGGTTAGATCGGAACGGGTGGAAGCAGACAGTGCGCGCGGCGGTTTTCCATGGGATCGGCGACATCCGACTCGAAGAGATACCGCGCCCGCGCGCTGAGGCAGGTGAGGCGGTGGTCAAAGTTGGCGCGGCAGGGATCTGCGGCACCGACCTCCGTACCTACACCAATGGTCACCATCGGATTCCTCCCGGCACTGTGCGCGTTCTGGGCCACGAATTGGCCGGGGAGATTGTGGAACTGGGTCGAGGCACGCCCGGCTTGGAGGTGGGGATGCGGGTTGGCGTCGCGCCCAATATCGGATGCGGCATCTGTGGAGAGTGTGTTGCCGGTTGGACAAATCTCTGTGTCGACTACGTGGCGATTGGGATCAGCCTGGACGGAGCATTCGCGGAGTATGTGCGGATCCCAGCTCAGGCCGTCCGCCAAGGGAACGTAGTAGAGATACCGGATTCCATTCCCTACCGCACGGCGGCTCTCGCCGAACCGCTCTCCTCCTGCCTCAGTGGCCAGGAGGCGATCGGCGTGGGCGTCAACGACGTGGTTCTGATTCTGGGCGCAGGGCCGATCGGCGTGATGCACGCGCTGCTGGCCAGGCTGGCTGGTGCGCGGAAGGTGGTGGTCAGCGGATGGCCTGATGATCGTCTGCGCAAGGCAGAAGCGCACGGAGCCGATGTTATCGTCAACCCCAAGCGGGAGGATCTGAGAGAAGCCGTGATGGAAGCGACCCACGGCCTCGGTGCTGATGTGGTCATCGTGGCGGTCTCCTCGCCCGCAGCCCAGGAGGAGGCGCTTGGGCTGGCGAGGCGACGGGGGAGGATCAACTACTTCGCTGGCCTTCCGGGCGAGAGCCCGGTGATCCGCTTCAACTCCAACCTCCTCCACTACAAGCAGCTCACCGTGACAGGAACCACGGGTTCCAACCTGCGTCAGTATCGCGCCGCCGTGGATCTTCTGGCCGCTGGTCGGGTAGACCTAGCAGGGCTGGTCAGCGCGCGGCTACCTCTGGATCGCTTCCCCGAGGGGATCGAGCGGGCTCAGACCAAGAAGGAGATGCGTATCCTGGTGGAACCCCACCCCTGAGGATCGCCGTGACCTTTGATCGCCAGCGGGAACCCAGGTGCCAATGGGAGGCGAGGGGAGCATGACACACGAACTGCGACTTCTGATCAACGGTGCGTGGCGGGACTCCTCATCGGGTGAAACCTTCGAGGTGACCGATCCGGCCACGGGTGAGGTGGTCGGCACCGCGGCCAAGGCGATCGCTGAGGACGTGTCGCGGGCAGTGGAGGCTGCCCACACCGCCTTCAAGGGTTGGGGTAGGATGCCGCCGCCTGATCGAGGGAAGACTCTAAAGAAGGCCGCGGGCCTGGCCTACCAACGTGCCGATGAACTCGGGAAACTACTTACCCTGGAGCAAGGCAAACCCCTGCGTGAGGCGATCGGTGAGGTCAAGGCCTCGGCGGATGCGCTTGAATTCTTCGGCGAGGAGGCCTGGCGCATCCAAGGCGAGACGATGCCGACGAGCAAACCCAATCGCCGCAGTTTCGTCATCAAACAGCCCCTCGGCGTTGTGATCGCCATCAGTCCATGGAACTACCCCATTCTGCTGATGGCCTGGAAGCTGGGGCCTGCGCTTGTGACAGGAAACACGGTGGTCGCCAAGCCACCGACCGAAGCTCCGCTGGCGACGGGCCTGTTCATCGAGCTGCTCGTCCAGGCCGGGGTGCCGCCGGGGGTGGTTAACATCATCACCGGTCGCGGTAGTGAGGTGGGTCCAGCCCTCATCCAACATCCTCTGACGGCGAAGGTGGCGGTAACCGGTCAGACAGAAACGGGCAAGAAGATCATGGAAATGGCCGCTCCGGGCCTGAAGCAGATCTCCTTGGAGCTCGGTGGCCAGACTCCGTTGATCGTCTTTGAGGACGCCGATTTGGACAAGGCCGTCGAGGGTGCGGTCTACCGCTCATTCCGCAACATGGGTCAGATCTGCAACGCGGTGAATCGCATCTATGTACAAGCCTCTCTTCTGGAGCGGTTTGTGGAGAGGTTCGTCGAGGCGACCCGCAAACTGACCATCGACCACGGTCTCAACAACCCTGACCTCGGCGCCATGTGTACTCCAGGCGGCGTGGAGAGAACCAGGATGCACATCGAGGACGCTGTGGCACGAGGTGCCCGGGTGATCGTGGGGGGCAAGGTCCCTGACGGGGAAAGATTCTCCCGTGGCTCCTTCTTCGAGCCTACCGCCTTGGTGGGGGTTACCCACGAAATGTTGGTGATGCGGGAAGAGACGTTTGGCCCGCTCGCCCCGATCATGGCCTTTGAC
>CAYGBX010000005.1:19468-76722 GCA_964348195.1 uncultured Anaerolineales bacterium | reverse complement strand
CCAGCTATCTTCCTGGCTGCTCTTGCCAGCTATCTTCCTGGCTGCTCTTGCCAGCTATCTTACGCCCGAACACCGCAAAGGCGCAACCCCTAGGCGCCGTTGAAGGTCAGATACTTCGTGCTGGCCGAGTCCATGTCAGAGTATCGTCCTCGGTACTCGTGAGGCAGGAGCGCTGCCAGCCGGAACATGGCCTCATCGGTCATCTCTCTCAGGACCGTACGCGGGATCTTGTCGCCGTCCCAGAGCAGCCGGAAGGGTGGGCCGATCGAGACATTCACGCGAGTGCGGCGGAGCCACGCGATCCTACCCCAGAATCGCTCGGAGCCGAAGACCGCGAAGGGCAGGATGGGGGCGCCCGACTTGACCGCCAGGAAGGCCAGCCCATGCCTTCCTCTCTGTAACCGGTGATCTCTGCCCCGGGTCCCCTCCGGTGCTATCGACACCACCTCCCCCCTCTCGAGGGCGGCCAACGTCGCAGTCAAAGCCTCCCGATCCACCTCTCCGCGGCGCACCGGGTAGGCACCATATAGCCGGAGGATCTGACCCAGGAGGGGGGTCCGGAACAACTCTACTTTGGCCATGCCTACCACGTGCCGTGGCAAGAGAACGGACGGCATCAGAGCATCCCAGAAGTTGACGTGGTTGATGGCCACTAGAAGCGGACCCTGCCTGGGGATGTTTTCCAGCCCCTCTATGCGGTAGTCGAGGAGAATGGCCATCAGCCCTCGGAAGAGCGGCCTCAGAAACCGTTGCAGCCACATCTATCCAGAACCTCAGCGCTCTGGAACCTGGGAGGAGGTCCAGGCTTCGACGAGGGCGAGGCTCGCCTCCACAGTCTCGTCCTCAGTCCGGCCCTCCGTGTTCAATACCAGCGCATCTTCCGCAGGCCTGAGCGGGGCTAGGTCTCGGGCGCTATCGAACGCGTCCCTGCGGAGCATCTCAGCCAGTATGACATCGTAGGAGGCCTGTCCGCCTCGCTCGTCGAGCTGTGCCACCCTCCGCCGCGCCCGTTCTTGCGGCGAGGCTTCCAGGTAGATCTTGAGATCGGCATCCGGCAGAACCACGGTGCCAATGTCCCTCCCTACCATGACCACTCGGCCCTCGGCACCGATCTCCCGCTGGCGCACGGAAAGCGATCGTCGGACTCCAGGATAGGCGGAAACCAGCGAAACGTTGGCATCCACGTCCGCCCGCCGGATCTCCCACGTGACATCGTCTCCATCGGCCAGGACCGTGTATTGCCGCCCATCGTCCTCTGTGGGAGGGACGATCTCCAGTTGCAGCCCTTCCGCCAACGCCTCGACTCTTTCCTGGTCCTCCACCGGCACGCACCTGTGGAGGGCCATCCAAGTGACAGCGCGGTACATGGCGCCCGTGTCCAGATAGCGGTATCCGAGCTGTTCCGCCACGCGCATTCCCACCGAGCTCTTCCCGGAGGCTGCCGGTCCATCGATCGCGATGATTGAGGGCAGTTTCTCCCGCCTCATACTGTCACAACCCTCGGAAGGGGGCTTGGATGCGGTGCCTCCGGATCCCCCGTCTCATCCGACCACCTCGGTGACGACCCAGGGGAGCGGGTCCACCCCGACACCACCGACCCGAAGCTCCCAATGGAGGTGGGATGCAGTGGAGAGGCCCGTGTCCCCGGCCAGCCCGATGAGTTGTCCCGCAGACACGAGTTCGCCGATCTCCACCTCGATCTGGGAGAGGTGGAAGTAGTTGCTGAAGACTCCCCATCCGTGGTCGAGGATTACCGCATTGCCGCGCACAAGGAGCGGCTCAGCGAGGGCGACCCGGCCATCCGCCACGGCCAGCACGGGCCTTCCCTCCTCGGCACGCATGTCCAGTCCCATGTGATAGCTGGAGACAGGTCCGCTCTCATAGGCGCGCTTCGTGCCATACGGCGAGGTGATGACGACATCTTCAAGGGGCCACCGGAAGCTCCCCTGCCAAACTCGGTCCGACTCAAATCCGGAATATACCGCCGAGACCTGCGCCCACTCCGCCTGGATCACATCCGGAGAGAGGAGCCCCTCCCGGTCACTCGGTACGTCGATGATCTGTGTCGGAAACTCGGAGGCCACGAGGGCGACCGATCCGGAGAGCCGCTCCACCGCACCTTCCACTGTCGTGGCCTCGATCTCCAGAGCCATCGGCTCGAGAACGGCCCAAGGGGGAACTCCGGCCAGAGCCCAGTAGACCCCGCCCTCCTCAACGAAGCGAAGCGATTGGCCGGCCAGCGTGGCCGAGAGGTCCACCGGAAGATCGCTCTCCAGCCGTATCGCTATGGTCCCACCCTGCTGAATCTTCTGTTGGAAGCTCAGGGTGAGACGCGGAGGTACCGGCGTTGGCGTCAGGGTGGGTGTAGCTGTGGGAGTGGGAGTATCTGTGGGGTTGGGCGTGACGGTCGGAGCAAGGGTGGGCGTTGAGGTAGCAGTCGGAGTGGGCGTAGTGGTTGCCAGAGCGATCAGCTCCAGGCCACCCCGACCGAGCGCGAAGGCGGCGGAACCGAGGAGGAGAACCAGGACCAGAATGGAGAGCAGGATGGTGGCGGCTGGCCGCCTCACGCCGCTTGCTCGCCCACGGGGACATCCATGGGGGGGAGCTGCCCCAGATCCGATAGGCCGAAGTGTTGCAGGAATCCGAAGGTGGTTCCGTACAGAATGGGACGGCCGGGCTGCTCCAGCCGGCCCACCTCCTCCAGGAGTCCACGTCCGACCAGGTTGCGGAGCACATGGGAGCAATCCACCCCGCGGATCCCCTCGACCTGGGCGCGGGTTACGGGCTGACGGTAGGCCACGATGGCCAAGGTCTCCACGGCCGCCGCGGACAGCCTCCCGGATGATTGCAGGCCCAGGTAGCGCTCCACGATACGGCCAGTCTCCGGAGCGGCCACCATCTGAACGGCCTCGCCGATCCTCTGCAGCCGAATGCCCCGCGCCGCAGATTCGTACTCGTCGGCGAGGAGCGTCAGGGCCTGCTCAACCTCCCGAGGCGAAGCCTCCACAGCGCGTGCCAGCTCGCGAACCGAGACCTCCTGCCCGGCTGCGAACAGCACCGCCTCCACAGCCTCGGGGAGGCTCACGGCGGGAGCAGCACCCTCCCCGGTCCGGTGTGGCTCAGGGCTCTCTGACTTGCCCCGCACCTCCGTCGTCACGACCGCGGATTATAGCCACGCGGCCTGCTTGCCGTCCACCGATCCAGCCTCGGAGCGCCCCTGCCAGTGTGGCGAACAGAGCCACTCCAGTGCCGATGCCCCCCAACCAAAGGGACATCGGCTGGTACCGCATCACCACGGTGTGGGCGCCAGCCTCTATCCAGATCCCCCGGAAGTAGAAGTCCACTCGACGGATGGGAACAGCCTCGCCGTCCACTTCCGCGACCCACCCCGGATAGAACGCGTCGCTTACCACCAGGTGGCCGCCCCCCGGACTCTCAGCCTGGATCTCGATCCGTTCCGGGGCGTAGGAAACAACTTCCACCGTTCCGCCCCCTGGTGCCGCAGCTCCAGGCTGCAGAGGATTGCTGGTAGCGACGAGATGGCCCACCGGAAAGCCCGGATCTGACAGGGCCTGCAATACGGCATCGTCATCGGCCACCACCTCGACCTGGCGAGCGAGGAAGGCCCGTGGCAGGACCATCTGGTTCTCGTAGATCTTCACGTCCCCGCTGTGGTCGAGCCGGTACCGACCATCGTGGGACACGGCCACTGGGAGGTGACCACCCGTCCTTCCATCAATCAGACTCATGCCGGCGATGTGAAGAGGCACTGCGGGATCTGGCACTGACACGACGATCTTCGCCAACCAGCCGGGTCGAGACAGCGGAATGGTCTCGTGGTAGAAGACGGGCCCGCCGGCGCCATCCAACTCACCAACCTCCTTGGCCCCGCTGTCGGGAGATGGCGCGGGGAGAGGGTGGAGAGTCCGAGTGCCCGAGCCATCCTCGAGGACAAGCTCGGCCAAGACACGATCATCCTGGGGAGTCCGCCCGACCCCAGGTGCGAAGATGAGACCCAGATGGGTGGCCCTAAGGCTCGGCGACTCCGGAACCACTACCGTCAGCGGGGCTCGGGCCACGACCCGGGCCCTCAGTCCCAGATCGAAGTAGACATCGTCGATCCACCGATCTCGGACCTTGTCGGCGATGAGGTACTTCACATTGAGGAGGTCCAGGAGATGCGGCGGAGGCGCCCCGTTGAGAGTCTGGTACAGCCTCCCGTCCGTCAGAGGCTCACCGCCATGATCGTGGAGCAACCATGCCAGATCGACGTATCTGGCAAGGGGAAGGATCCCCCCGTCGTACCCGTCAGCAGTGGCGATCCCGTAGACCATCGAGAGATTGGGAGCCAGCACCTCCTTCCACTTGGCGGCTACGATGAAGTCGGAGATGGCGGCTTCGGGGAGAGAATCGCCGAAGCTGAAACGGAGATCGTCCAGGTCACCCGGATCGAACTCGGTGTCGGAGATGGAGAGCACGCGGAACAACCCTCTGTCGGACAGAAGGTGGGTCGTGCTTGTTCGGAGTGAAGTGAAGGCATCCGGAGACGTGATCCGCGCGTGGGGAAGGTATCTCCCGGCGGCAAACAACTCACCGATCACCAACACGACCAACAGAGCGCCCGCCCATTCTCGGCGACCGATGTCTCCCCAGACCAGGATCCCGAGCGTCGCGCCGGTGACGATGACCCAAGCCATCAACGTCGCCACGGAAACAGCGGGGCCGAACCATATGAGCGCAGCAACGGAAGCAATTCCCACGATCCACGCGACCGGCCCACGTCCTCGGAACGTGCTTCTGAGACGGCTGACCTCCCACTCACCCGCCAGCCAGGCGTCCGCCCCGAGGCCGGCGAGAATCGCCAAGCCGAACGACGTCAGAAAGATCCAGCGCGCAGGGGCCCGAAACAGCCCGAACCCTGGAACGACCTCAACCAAGACCACATAGACCGGATTGAAAAGACCCAGGGCGAGAAAGAGACCGAGGACCGAAAGGCCCGCTGCCACCCGAACGGCCTGCCGATTGGAGCTTCGAGCCACCCCCACCAGAGCAAGCACCCCGCCGGCCACCCCTATGTAGGCGATGTACTCGCTGAAGGGGGAGTCGGCGAAGGCGGGGAGCAGAGAAACCAAAAGGGACTCAGGAGGCAGCGAGAACGAAAGTGCCTGTCGCGTCTCAAGCCCACCCCCGCGGAGCGACAGCCCGGCCAGCTCCCAGGCCGGCGCAAGCTGGATCGCGGCGAGGCCCGCGCCGAGGGCCACTACCGCGGAGTACAGGGCCAATCCCCCACCCGCCCTGCGAAGCGACCCGGCTCCCTGAGACATCTCTGCATAGGAGAGGTACGCGGCGTACGCGAGGCCGCCCGCGAGAACGATGAAGGCCGATTGGGCATGGCCCGCAAAGAAGACCAGCGCCACCGCCCCCGCCGCCAAGAACGGGAAGGCGCCTCGCCGCTCAAAGCTCTGATTCACCAGGAGAAGCAGCCACGGTAGCCAGGATAGAGTGCTGACCTGATTGGGATGCTCCGCCTGAGCCCCAAGCGCGCCGCTCCCGGCGATCGCCAGCCCGGCGACCGCCCCTCCGAATCGGCTCATCCCGAGCGCTCTGCGAGAGAAGAGGTACGTGCCTGCTCCGGCAAGAATCAGGTGCGCTGCGAAGAGCCAGGCGTCCGCCCGGTAGACGGGCATCAAGAGCCTCAGGAGGTTTGGAGGGTAGAACAGTCCCGCCTGGAGATTCGCCAGGAAGGGAACCCCGAGGAAGATCTCCGGGTTCCATAGAGGGAGACGACCGGATCTCAGCGCATCAGCAGCGTACCAAGCGTAGGGATAGAAGTATGTGAAGGCATCCAGCCCGACCATACCCAGTTGGGTGAGGACCAGCCGCCAGGTCCATAGCAGGACCGCGGCGATGATGAGGATGGTCGGGGCGAGTCGGGACGAGAAGACTCGCCGCAGGAGGTCGCCAGTTAGGTCCCCCACCCTACCGCGGGACCGGGCTCCGGAATCTCCGGTTGGCCGACCGCGAAACGGTAGCGTGAGTCACGGCTCTCTGAGTCTCTCCGCGACTCATTCAACAAGGCGGTACTTGATGAGCGTCCACAGCGCAGGGATTCCGTCCCGCCACGAGACCTTCTTCCCTTCCTCGTACTCCCGACCGGCGAAAGTTATGGGAACCTCGAAGATCCGGTGCCCCCGCTTCAGCACCTTGGCGGTTATCTCAGGCTCGAAGTCGAAGCGGTTCGCCCGCAGACGGATGCCCTGCAACACGTCGGCGGAGAACACCTTGTACCCCGACTCCATGTCCGTCATGGTGGAGTCATAGAGGATGTTCGTCACCAGCGTGAGGAATCGGTTGCCGAGCGAATGCCAGAAGAGCATCGCCTTGTGGGGACCTCCCAGGAACCGGGAACCGTACACGACCTTGCTCCGACCTTCGAGGATGGGTTCAAGCAGCGACGGGTAGTCCCGGGGATCGTACTCGAGATCGGAGTCCTGGATCAGGATGATGTCGCCGGTGACCTGCTCAAGCCCGGAGCGGACCGCGGCCCCTTTGCCCCGATTCCGCGCATGACGGAGCACCGTGATGTCATCCTTGCCCTCGAGTCCCGCCAGGACGTCTGAAGACCCGTCATCCGACCCGTCGTCCACGACGACGAGCTGAAGCCCCGCGATCCCATCTGGTAGCTCGGCCGTTCGCACCCGTCTGACGGCCTCCTCGATGGTGGCTGCCTCATTGAAGACGGGCATGATCACGGACAGCTTCAAAGCGACGACGCTCCTTCTCGATGGCAACCGCACCCGATACTCAGCACCGCGCGGGCGGCCGAAACAACGGAGGCCGACGGCGGAATGCCATCGACCACGACCATCTACCTCCAGGATCCCAGGCGGCGGGGCGGGCTCATTAGAGTCGGGGCGGCCGGATTTGAACCGGCGACCACTTGAACCCCATTCAAGTGCGCTACCGGACTGCGCTACGCCCCGAGACGAGTAATTCTAGTCTAGCGCTGAGGGGTCCGCAACTCCACCAGCTACCGCGTCCTTCGAGGTCGCGGCGCGGCCCGGTTGGTCGCGCCGCACTGAGCGATCGGGGCGATCCTCGCCATCTGGCAAGGCCAACTTCCCGCTGCTCAAGAGACTTGGCTTGCCGCCCCCATCGGCTCCAGTCTTGGCGGGTGTGGCAGGTCGGTGCTTTGCACCCGCGCCTTCCTCAGGAGAGTCTCCAGGAGGCGCCAGGCTGGATCCGAACGCGATGGCTGTGGCTGAGGGCGAAGGAGTGGCCATGCGCGTCGGGGTGCTGGTCGGACTCGCGGTGGCCGTGCGGGTGTCCGTGCGGGTGGCTGTGGCAGTGGGTGTCCGCGTGGGAGTGGCAGTCGAGGTCGGGAGCGGCGTGGATGTCCTTGTAGCTGTGACGGTTGAAGTGGGGGTCGGAATGGGGCTCGGAGTGGGCGTTCGGGTGGGGGACCAGGTGGGCAGCGCGGTCGACGATGGGGTGGTAGTCCAAGAGGGCGCTGGGGATGGCGAGGGAGTGGGGCTGTTGGTCGGAGTCGCAGACGGGACCAGCGTTGGGGTGGGGCTCGGAATCGTCCCAGGGGGATCCGACTCAGTGGAGGTGGGTAGAGGCGGAGGCGTCTCCGTCGGGGTGGCCGAAGCAGTCGCTGAGGGTGGGACGGAGGGTGTGACAGTGGCGGTCGGAGTGGTTGTCTCAGGGGGAGGGAGCGTCTCCGTGGGCACCGGAGTGGATGTCGAAGTCGGCGACGCCGTCGCGGAAGGGGCTGGCGTTGGTGTGTCTGGCAGCGGGGCAGTCTCCTGTAGCTCGATCGTGTCGCTGGCCGAGCGCACGCTTCCCGTGCCAGCATCCCGAATCTCGACGTAGACCGTCTTCGTGCCGTTTCCGGAGGACAGGGTCCAGCCTCGCGTCGATGCGTATGGCTCCCAGCCCGTCCACGAGGCTCCGTCGTTGGAGAGCCGCATCTCTTCTGCCCAACCTGCCCCGTAGATGTAGAGCGAGACCGACCTCGTGTCCGTGGAGCCAGCCTCCCGGTTGATCACCACCGGGTAGACCTGGCTGACTCGCCCGAAAGTGAGCGTGTAGTAGCGGTAGTAGGGCCCTCGGTTCCAGTACTCGATCGCGCAGTCAGTGTCCGGATCGTACCGGACGTTGCCGGCGTCTCCGCCGTCGTAGTAGTAGCCGGTTCCCGCCTCGTGGTACGAGGTGTTCAGGATGTTCGACCGGTGAGGGCCGCTGCCCATCCACCAGTCGAAGGCATCCTGGGCCGACGGGAAGCCCCAGGCGAGGTTCTCCCCGACCCAAGAGGCCCCGTACCCGGCAGCGGCAGCCCGATCGGTCGGCAGCGTACCCGTGTCCGGATCGCAGTGGCCGGTGAAGTTCCGCTGGCCCATGGCCTCGCTGTGTCCGGCTGCTGCGGACGCGAGGGCAGCGTTCAGCTTCAGAGGAGGGAGATTGCCGTTATCTTGCCGGGCCTCGTTGATCAGGTCGATCAGCAGCTGCTCGACCGAGTGAGACGACGCCAGCGCCGGTGCCGGAGCCTCCGCGAGCCCACCCGCAGCAGCGGCCAGGAGAATTGCTCCCAGAAAGGCGAGAGGGGCCCGGTACGGCCCCTCGCTCAGGTTGCGCGAGATCCGCTCGCGCAGGCACCGCAGGCGAGACATCGCACCCCATCAGTGTACGAACCTCACTCAGGGTGACTCAATGGCCCGTTCGTCCCATTCAGTGGCGAAGTCGAGCGTCAAGATCCGGGGTCCTATTCCCCGCGCCCTCACGAAGGGCAAGGGACCGCGCCGAGGCCCGATCCCCAGAACCTCTGCGATTCCCCAACCGACACAGCGGGATCGGTCAAGACGATCCACCCTCGCGAGCGGTCAACACGTCCGCGGCCTGTGCCCTGCCGCTTGCCCGGCCTGCTTCGCCCAAGGATCCGGCGACCCGAGCTCAGCTACCCGTGACCTGGACTACGCTACCGTAAGGCGGGCTGTCGCAATCCTCCAGCCCTGGGTACCTCTGACGAGTACGGCTGACGCCTCGGAGTTCGGGTGTGCGACTCCGTTCCTGTCTGTGTACGTCAGCTTGGTGATCGACGTCGCATGATTCCCCATGACCCTGACATCATGCGATCGGTTAGTCGCGAAGGCCTCAGCATGCCGGGCCCTCCAGTCTGCGTCAAGCTGTGATCGTATCTGGTCGTAGCCCTGCGGTATCTCATGAGGCTGCGTACCGAAAACCGCCGCCCCCGGCACCATCAGCCCGATCAGATTGGCCTTCTGGGCTGTCCTGCCTGCATCGTCCTGCGCCACGGCTCCGTCGTTGTAGTATTGAATGGCGTCATCGAGGACGTGCTGTGGAGTATGCATCTCCCCCTCCTCCCCCCATGAACTCCAATCACCAGTCAAGTACACCATACTGGAGGAGAACGGTCAAGTCCGGACAGTGTCTCGTTCGGTGCCTAGCGCAGCCAACTCAGCTGCCTGGACATCCACCACGAAGACTGCGGAAAGGCATTCAGCCACACGATCCCCAACCTCCCAGATGGGAGGAGACGAGGGCAGTGCCTGCGCCATACTGGTCACCCGGCGGTCGGGGATGCCGCAGGGGACGATGAGATCGAAGTGGGAGAGATCGGGGTCCACATTTAGCGCGAAGCCATGGTAGGTGACCCACTCCTCGATCCGGGCACCGATGGCGGCAATCTTCTTGCCATCGACCCAGACGCCCACGTTCTCAGGCTCCCGCTGGGCTTCGATCCCAAAGTCGCCCAGGGTCCGAATCAAGACCTCCTCGAGCGAGCGCACATACCAACCTACGTCCTGTCGGTGGTCTCGCAGGTCGAGAATCGGATAGCCGACCAGCTGACCGGGACCGTGGTATGTCACGTCGCCGCCGCGCTCGACCCGGCGTACCTCCACGCCTAGCTCTCGAAGCCGATCCGGCGAGGCCACGATGTTCGATTCGTGGCCGGCCCTTCCGAGCGTGATCACCGGCTCGTGCTCTACCAGCACCAGCACGTCCCCGATCTCGCGCTGCTTTCGCAGCCGCACGAGTTCGTGCTGAAACCTCCAGACCGGTTCGTACGCCGCACGGCCTAGGTCGATGATCTCTACCACCCGCTCCCCTGCCCGCCCACCCCCCTGGCGTCGCGAAATTATGTCGAGCCAGGCGTCATCACGGATTGCTCCGCCCGTTATGTTAGATTTCCGGTCCACAGGCGTCACCCGCCTACCACGCCGTGATGCTGTAGCCCCCGTCCACGTGGATGGTCTGGCCCGTGATCATGGCCGCATCTTCGCTGCACAAGAAGGCCACCAGGCCTGCTACGTCCCGCGGGGTGGCCAGACGTCCGGCGGGAGTGCGCTGCTTGCTGAAGGGCACGATCTTGTCGCGACTCGGGAAGTGGTGGAGCGCATCGGTCTCCACCACACCGGGGGAGACAGCGTTCACTGTAATCCCGCTCGGAGCAAGTTCCACGGCCAGATAGCGCGTGATGGCCTCAATGGCTGCCTTCGAGACGCCCACAATGGAGTACTCAGGGAAAGCGCGGATCGATCCCAGACTCGTCAGGCCGACGATCCGCCCCCAGCCGCGCTCCTCCATTCCCGGGCTCGCCAGCTGGCTCCCCCACAGGAGCGCCTGGGCATTGATCGACATCGTCCAGTTCCATTCCTTGGGCCCAATCTCCATGGCGGGCTTCAAGACGCCAGAGGCCGCGTTCGAGACGAAGATATCCACGCCTCCCAACTCGGCCTCAGCCTCTTCAAAAAGCCGCCCCAGATGCGCGCGGTCTCCGACGTTGGCTCTCACCAAATGCGACCGTCTGCCCATGGCCTCAATCTCCGCCACGACCGCTTCCCCGGCTGTCCTCTTTCGCAAGGCGTTGACCACCACATCCGCCCCTTCGCGGGCGAGGCGCAGCGCGATGGCCCTTCCGATGCCGCGGGAGCTCCCCGTGACGACAGCGGTCCGCCCCTCAAGCCTGAGATCCCCATCTGGATCTCGCGCCGATCGGGCTCCGCCCTGGTCGCTCATCCCAGGCGATCCCCCAGGCGAGCCCCGAGAAACCTGGGGTGCCCTCGGAGGAACTGGGCAATCCCCATCGCTCGTCTGCCCTCCAGTTGGACCTCCTCCAGGGCCAACTGTCCGTCGCCCGCCGCGACTGCCGCCCCGCCCTCCACCTCCATCACGGTGCCCGGCTCTCCCCCTCCGTCACCAGCGCGGGCCGAGATGACCTTGACGCGGCGCCCTTGCCAATGGGTGAAGGCGCCAGGCCACGGGTGGTATGCGCGGACCTGCCTCGCTATCGCTTCTGCTTCGCTGCGCCAATCGATCTTCCCGTCGGCCTTGGTCAGGGTCTTGCTGTATGTCGCCTGGCTCTCGTCCTGAGGCCGAGCCTCCAGTTTCCCATCTAGCCACATTGGCAATGTCTCAGCCAGGAGGTCGGCCCCAAGCAATGCGAGACGATCGGTCAGACTTCCCCTGGTGTCGATCTCCCTGATCGCGACTGCCCGCTGTGCCAGGATGGGGCCGGTGTCCATACCCTCGTCCAGGAGCATGAGGGTCACACCGGTCTCGTGATCCCCAGCAAGGATGCTGGCCGCGACGGGGGAGGCTCCACGGTGCCGGGGCAGAAGCGAGGGATGGACATTCACGGTTCCATGAGGTGCGATCTTGAGCATGGACACCGGAAGGATCTTTCCGTAGGCAGCGACCACGATAATATCTGGCTGCAAGGCCCGGATCCGATCGATCTCATCCTGTTTCTTGAAGCTCTGGGGTTGCAGTACGGCGATCCCGAGATCGCTGGCCGCCATCTTGGCCGGTGAGGCCTGAACCCGTCGGCCGCGTCCGGCCGGCCGGTCAGGAGCCGTCACCACGGCTGCTAGGTCGTAGCTCTCCCCCAGCAGCTTCAGGCTGGGGACGGCAAAATCCGGCGTGCCCATGAAGACGACACGGGTGCTCATTGGCGAGAAGGCCTCTTCGACTCTACCTACCGGGGGTCATGTCGGCGGATTCTAGCATACGCCCAGGACGGCTCCAACGGAGCCGGACGGCGGCTTCCGCTTTGGGGCAAACCTCTCGGCTCCCCGAGGGAGTTCCCATCTGTTGAGGCCGCCCTCTGAGCACCCTACAATGCGCGCGATGAACAGACTCGGGTGTCCACAATGAGCGAGCGCCAGGCACGGCTCGATCGGATCCGCGCATTCATCCTCGATCTGGACGGCGTCGTGTACCGCGGACAGTCGGGGATTCCTGGGGCCGCAGAGTTCATCGAGTACCTGCGTGAGCGCGACTTCCCGTTCACGCTGGTCACAAACAACGCCACCCGGTCTCCCGACGATCACATGCACCGGCTGGCCAAGATGGGCGTGTCGGTTTCCACCGACCAGATACTCACGTCGGCTACAGGAACCGCGCGGTATCTAAGCCAGCGCTACCCATCCGGCGCCCGCCTCTACGTGATCGGTGAGTCGGGTCTGCGCACAGCCCTCGAGGAGGCCGGATTCGAGCTCGCCCAAGCCAATGTCGAGGCGGTGGTGGTGGGGATGGATCTGGACCTCACCTACGACAAGCTGAGAACCGCCACCCTTCTGATCCGGGGCGGGGCTGGGTTTGTGGGCACCAACCCAGACCCGACCTTTCCCAGTGAAGAGGGCCTGGTCCCTGGAGCGGGGGCCATCCTGGCAGCGATCGAAGCCGCAACCGGAGTCGCTCCCATCGTGATTGGCAAGCCGGAGCCCCTCCTCTTTCAGCAGGCGCTGGATCGCATGGGAGTGGAAAACGGACAGGTGGCAGCCGTCGGGGACCGGATCGAAACGGATGTGCTCGCCGGAAGAGCCGCAGGTCTGACCACAATCCTCGTCCTGACGGGGGCTACTCGGCCAGAGGATCTGGCCGGAGCGGAAGTCAAGCCGGACTATGTCCTGGAGAGCCTGACCGAGCTGCACCAGATCCTGTCCGGGCATCGCTCACCATCCAACCCCAGATAGCGCTTTGCCAAGCGTCCGGCATCCGCGTTCCCTGACCGCGGGGACAGGCTGGGACTACCCGTACGTCGCCTCGGTCCTCCCCTCCTACCGATTGGGGAGGTATCTCGCCACCGCCTCGACGCAGAGGGCGGTGGTCAACTCTTCCGATCCGTAGTGGGAGGCCCTATCGTGGAACAGGGCTCTTCTGGGCCAAGACCCTCTTTCACTCTGCTCGCCAAGGAGGAAGTCGAAGTCCTGATCCATCTCCGGGAGGGATCCGTCGAGATTCAGAAGCGTGCACAGAGCCAGGGCCGTGCTCAGGGCGTCGCCGTAGGACCCGTCAGCTTTCCTCAGTGCCCGCACCCTGTCCCCTACTGGCTCCGCAGCCGGCCCCAGTGATCGAGCACCGGCCGCGTACGCCCGCGACAGGAAGTAGTAGAGGGAAAGCGGATCCGGGTAGTACGCACTGCACTCGGATTCCTTGCCCTCAAGGATGGTGTCGACCAGGTACTGGCTTACCCCGCTCGTGGCCTCTGAGTCCCCCAGGTAGAGGAGCACATTCGCGTTCACCACGCAGTCGATGTCGTTGACCCCGCCCGCCACAATCAGATCGGCCAGTGCAGGGGCGTCGGTCAGGCGAGCGGCAACTCGGCGCGAATCTGGATCGAGCGAGGTCCGCGGTACCACCCAGGTGAAGAAGAGGCCGGCTGGATCTCGGTTGGCGAGGATGAGCTCTTGATTCGGCGGGAGGGGCGCTCCGTGGCGACTCAACGCATAGGAGGCGCAGCAGGTGTCATCGAGGTCGGGGGGTAGGGCGCGATGCTTCGGATTCCGCGAGGACCAGTACCGCCATAGCCCCGGCGCTTCCATTTCTGCTCCCAGGAAACGGAGCGCTCGGCTTCTTATCTCATCCGCTTCGGCACCGGAGACGGCGTCTAGGCAATGGACCACAAGCGCCGTGACGAAGGGTGAGCTATCGAAGGCAGGGTCGTCGCGGAGCGCGGGATCGGGCGAGCCAAACGTCCGAAACTCCCCGTGGGGGAGCTGGATCTCTGAGAGGAAGCCAACGGCCCTAGTAAGGGCTTGCCTGAGCTTTCGTGTGCTGGAAACTCCACTCACCCTAGGAGAATCCCTAGGGACTGAGAAGGCGCTGATCTGGCCGACCAGGCCGTGCCGGCTAGCCGGGACTGGGACTCCGCCCTCCGCCACGCACTTCCCAACAGGGCAAGATCGACGGAGGACGACTCGATTGGAGGGCGGACTTGGGGGATCTTGGTGAGGGGTTCTAGATGGCCTGCCTCGGACTGGAGAACGTCTCGGCCGCCTTCGAAAGGGCCTTCAGGTCAACTGCCTTGAGGCCGTCTAGAATCTCAGGGGTCGGCTCGATGCCGACGTCCCTGAGAGCCTGCTCCGGGTCTCTCGCCAGGGCCTTGGCGAAGTCCGGCTCGAGGAGCGCCTTCCCCACCGACCTTTCTACGTCCGTCATGTTCCCCTCCCCCCACTGTTCAAGGCCGATTCGCCATCATACCACAAGACCGCTTTGAGACGAACGGTCCCGCCGGCCTGGCTTCTGCTATGGCTCACGCCCGCACGCGCAGGACGCCGGCGAGCTGCGCCGCGCTCTCCAGTCCCCTCTCAACTACTTCCGTCTGTTCCCGCACCATCTCTTCCCGGGATCTGAGATAGTCGATCAAGGTGGGGCAATCGAGCGCCGTGGCCGCCGACCTGGCCTCCGACATCCACTGATCGAGAGCCTCGATTCCCCATTCGAACCCCTCCCGTGCCACCCACTCCGCCACCGATTCGCCGGCCTGCCGACGCCGCTCCGCCTCTGAGAGGAAGTAGGTCACGGTTCCGTTTCGCTGGTCTCGGGGCCAGTCGAACAAGTCGTTCCACATCTGGTGCCAGCAACTGAACCTGTCTAGGAAGGTCGACCACCCCTCGAAGAGCCCCGGCCTGTCGTATCGGTGGCAGACCGCCGCCACTGGGATTCTGGCGGCTCCGGTCTTCCTGGCTGAGACTTCGATGAACTGAGCGTGGTCAATCTCCGCCAGATGTGAGTCGATCAGGGTGACCTCGGCGGCACCGAACCAAGAACCCGCGAATACCTTCCAGAACCGATGGCCGGCGGGGAAGTAGCGCTGGTACGGGAGCTGGAAGTTCGTGTGGAACACGCCGAGAGCGGGGAGCAGGCCGCGCTCGACCGTATGGTGCCCATCCATCAGGTTGTCGAGAAGTCTGACGTAGCAGTAGCCGCTCAGCGTTGAGAAGACCAGGTTCTCCTGGAACGAGAAGTCTGGAGGCGTTTGCAGTGTCTCCTCCACCCACCACGGTACCTGCAGCATCGGAAAGGAGGATGGATGGGTGAAGTACTCCTGTGGGGTCCTATCCCCCGCCAGGTCTGCCAGCCAGGATGCGATGTGGCCTGCCAAGACCGGGCTGGACTCACGCGCCTCCGCGGAGATGCGGGCAAGAGACCTGGCGACGATCGCTGCAAGTTCGGGGTCGTAGGGACTCCTCAATTCGCTCCCTCGCCGGTCCCCACGATTCCGATACGAAACGACGTTTGAAGCAGGTCCTCAGCCCGTCCTAGGCCGCGCTAGCTCGAGCTGGGCGTGTGCAAGGTCGTACTCTGCGCCGACTTCTTCGAAGATCCGAGCAGCCCGCTCCAGGTGTTCCTGCCTGGAAGGGTCCCCAGGTTCCAGGTGTCTGCCGAGCTCGTACAGAGCCAAAGCTTGGTCATATGGCATATCAAGCCGCTCAGCGGAGGCAAGGGCCCCCCTCCAACCCAGGAGCGCCTTGGCCGACTTGCCGGAATGCCACTCGTAGAGGCTGCGGTAGAGGGCGGTGCGCCCTCTGCCTATGCGAAAGACCCCCGAGTAGCGACCCAAGCGCTTGCACGCCGCGCCAGCCATCTTGCGGATCTGGGTGTGTCTTTCCTGAAGCTCCGCCGGCAGCCGATGGCGCAACTCCAACAGGCCGAGCAGAACCTCTGCGGCCCCCGCATATCCTGTGAGAGCGGAGAAGTTGGTCGGGGGGAGCGCGGACTTGTCCGCAACCGCTGCCAGGGCCTCAGCCCGATCAAGGGCCTCCACGTACTCGGCTCGCCTGAAGTGCGCCACCGCTCGAAGCCCGTGAGCCTCGCTCTCAAGAACCTCCTCTGGGGGATCCAGGTCTGCCAGCAGGCCCTCCAGCTCCTCCAGCCGCTGTAGCGCTTCGTCGAATCTCCCGACCTGGAGGAGGTGGATGACCATGCCCTGCAGTCCCCATGCTTGATGATTGACGTAGTTTCGTCGCCGACCCGACTCATACAGCTGCGAGGCGAGACGCGACCCCTCCTCCAGGTTCCCTCGAATGGCGTGGAGGGCCATGAGCTGGCTGGCCCCATCGCCCCTGTGACGAGTGTCTCCTAGCTGCTCGCTCACCTCCACCACCCGCTCCAGGCGTGTCTGAGCCTTGCTCCACTCACCCTGGCCGACGTAGTGACTGCCCACCGCCAATGAGACCCACATCTGGGCCGGGAGAGATTCGACCCGATCGAGCACCTCCTGAGCACGTCGAACATACGCATCCGCCACACCGCGGAAGCGGCGCAAGGGAATGAATCCCATCAGCGCACCGACATTCGCGTAGGCTCTGGCCAGCTCCGGCGAGTCTCCTCCGGCAGCTTCGGCCAGGTTCAGTCCGCGAAAGGCTGCGTACATGGCCAGCAGTTCCTCGGCGGCAAAATAGGCAACTTCCACGACCCGCTCGTATGCTTCAGACGCAGCGAGCAGCCTGGCTCTCGCCTCCGGTTCCCGTTCCTCTGCCGGAGCGCCCCGCAGGCGATGGACGAACTGACGCATCACCTGCGCCAGCACACCGGTCAGCTGCCCCAGAGACGAGCCAGGAACAGCTCGATCTACAAGCCGCAGACCCCTCCGCAGATGAGACAGTCCGGCCGCGTAGTGTGACCAGTTGACGTAGGCTCGTCCGAGCAGAACCTCCCAGCCCGCACGGCGCAGCCGATCCCCGCCGTCCTCCGCCCGATCATCGAGGGTCAAAGCTTCGCTAAGAAGCTTGACGGCCTCTTCGTTGGCGAAGCTGCGCAAGGCTTGCTCACCGGCCTTCACCAGGTAGTCTTTCGCCTTGGAGGGAACCTCCGCCTGGGTCCAGTGGTGGGCCAGAACCGGATAGTAGGCGGCCAATCCCTCGCCATCGCGGCTCTCATACCACTCGGCAACCGATCGATGGAGCTTGCGCCGTTGGGAGGCCGGCAGCTGGCCGTAGGCCACTTCCTGGGTGATTGCGTGCCGGAAGGCAAAGGTCTCACCTGGCTCTGGCGCCTCGGTAATCGCGATGTCCAGCCGGTGCAACTCATCGAGCAGGCTCGGGAGCTCAGTCCTGTCGGCTTCGATCGGATAGACGTCTCTCAGGGTCTCCAGCGGGAATACACGCCCAATCACGCTCGCAACCTTGACCGTCATCTGCTGCGGCGGGGTCAGTCTACCCAGCCGGCTGGTAATTACACTCTGGACCGTGTCCGGCGTGAGCTGGGCGATGTCGCTGATGCCGGGCGCAATGCTGCACTCCCCATCAGTGACCAGAATCAGGCCCTGGTCCCGCATGGCGTAGGTCAGTTCCTCGGCGAAGAAGGGGTTCCCCTCCGACCGACTGTGAACGAGGGAGGCGAGCCCCTCCGACGCGGTTGGGATCCCGAGACGGTTCTCCAGGAGCGCCTTCGTTTGAACCTCAGACAGGCCGCCGAGCTGTATCCTCACGGTCTCAGGCAGCTCCCGGAGCTGCCGGGACTCACGAACCTCCTGCATGGGACGCCGAACGAGGACCAATAGAAGGGGGCGCACCTGCATCGCCACGAGCCGGGTCAGCGCCCACGAGGCTGAGTCCAACCAGTGCGCGTCCTCCAAGACTATGAGTAGTCCCCGCTCGTCCGCAGCCCGTTGCAGGATACGTGCCACCAGGTCATGGGTGTGATCGGCCAGATCGGTCATCTTGGCGGTCGTCTCCGTGGGCGGCAAATCCAGAGGCAGCACAGCGTTCAGCAGGGGGGCCAGCTCCAGTACCTCCGGATCTGGTTCCAGTTGGGCGAGGACCTGTGCCCGCTCGGCCTCCGGATCCCCGATCTCGCCGAGATCGAGCACCTTTGTGAGAATGGATCGCCACGGATGGTAGGGAGTAGACCGCTCTATCGCCTCGCCGGAGCCGCTCAGAATGGAGACATCCCGGCCAGTGGCCCCGTGCAAGAGCTCAGCGACCAGTCGAGACTTCCCGATGCCGGCTTCCCCCTCGACCAGGACCAGCCCGCCGTTTCCAGCCTCCAGCGCCTCCAGCTGCGCATGGAGCAGGGCAACCTCCTCTTCCCGACCCACGATGGGCGAAGGCCGCGCGGCTTCAGCCGGCTCTGGAAGGGGGCGGTACACGACGACGGGCTCAGCCTTCCCCTTCAGCTCGAAGGGGGGCAGTCTCTGAAAGGTTGCCAAGCCACGCCCTGCATCCGACGTCGCCGCGTCTGTGAGCACGCCGTCTGCTTGGACCTCCTGCAGCCGGGCGGCAAGATTCACAACGTCTCCGATCATGGTGAAGTCCCGCCGGGCGGGTCCCCCGATGTCTCCACAAAAGACTTGACCCGTTGCGACCCCTACCGCGCTCTTGAACCCCAGTGCTCGCATTCCTCCGTGCGCCTCGAGGGCTGCCAATACTGCGCGGGAGGCGTCGTCTTCATGGGTCCGCGGGGGCAGACCGAAGGAGGCCAACAGAACGATTCCTTTGTCGTCCGCTCTGAACTGACTGATGCTCCCGTCGAATCGATACACCGAGGTTTGGAGGCTCTGCATAATGCTAGAGACTTGGTCAGACACCTCCTCGGTTGGGGCTGCATAGTCGACTCCTATCACCCGGATGAAGACCACTGTCAAGCGACGCAGCTCCGCGAGCCAGCCGATCTGTCCCGCTTCCAATCGAGACAAGATCGTGCTGGGTATGTAGCCTCGGAGGGCAGGCAAGGCGTCTTCGCCCGGCACCGAAGGCGACCTTGAACGGAGAGCGACCGGATCGAGTACCTCGAGAAGGCGTACGCCCCGCTCGGCCAACGCTCGCCCGCGAAAGGTCCCTGCCGGAAGGTGGGCCCAGACGGAAGACGTCACCACGACCTCGCCCGGCCTGGCCTGCCGCTGAGCGTCCCCCGTCTCCGCCAACGGCGTTCCGGCGAGGAAGAACATCCAGCGATCCCTCTCGCCGCCCACGCTGGCCGCGAACAGCTCGCCCGCGCCGACCCCAATCCGCAGCGACAGTTCCGCGTCCTCGCCCGTTTCGTAGGCATGCAGCCGTCCCTGCACGGCCAGTCCGCATTGAGCCGCGCGGCGCGACGCAGTAGCGAGATCTTGGTCCCCCTCGGCAACAGGCCAGAGCGCCAGAAGACCATCCCCGGCGAAGTCCACTACTTCGCCGCCGTGCGATGCCACCAGTTCGAGAAGCTGCTCGAAGTATCGGTTCAGGATCTGGCTGAGCTCTTCGGCACCTGCCGGACCCTTTCGCGCCAGCCTCTCTGCGAGCTTGGTGAAGCCTGAGATGTCCGCGAAGAGCATCGAGGCAGGCATGCGTTCCGCGATCGGCGCGTGCTTGCCGCTGGGCTCCGCGGCGAGACGGCGGAGGACGGGCGGCGGTGCGTAGCTGGAGTAGATCTCCAGGAGGTCTGCCACGGCCGACCTACCTCACCCCGAGCGCTTCTCTGTCCCCAGAGGGATCGCCCGACATCCCTGATGGCGTGCCCCGGCAGAGAGTGATCGCTTCGTCCGGGTCCGGCTGCCAAGGGCCCTCGGGCACTCTGGAGCTCCCTCCCACCTCGTTTGGGATCATGCAGACCCGCTCACCCGGGGCTGACTCCACCGACCTGAGTCTCGCCATGGCTCACGGCTGTCTGACTAGCGGCTCGAGTGCAGATTCAAACATAGCGAATCCCAATCGACGGATCATACACTCGGAAAGGGTATTCCGTGGGTCTCAACCAGCCCCGGAGGGGCACCCGTTGACCGTCCGTGCCTGGGTGCCTGCGCGTCGCGCAGCGAGCGCCGAATATCGTACATACACTACCGGGCTTTGAGGGGGACGTCAACCGGGCCATTGACCGTCATCCGGACCTCGCATAAGATTACGCAACAGACGGACGAGGGGTGAACGATGTTCTTCTTTGACCCTCTGTACCTTGTTTTCGCGCTTCCGGCCTTGCTCCTGGCGATGTTCGCCCAGTGGCGCGTGCGATCGACCTACCAGAAATACGCCAAGATCCCCAACATGCGCGGGTTGAGCGGATCGGACGCCGCCCGAACGCTTCTGTCAGCGTCGGGGTTGAGGCACGTCAACTTGGAAGGAACGAGGGGCGAGTTGACGGACCACTACGAGCCCCGTAGCAGCACGCTGCGCCTTTCGCAGGGGGTCGCGACGGGGAAATCGGTGGCCTCGTTGGGGATCGTCGCTCACGAGCTAGGCCATGCTGTTCAGGATCACGAGCAGTACCTCCCCATGCGGCTCAGGGCCAGCATCGTGCCCGCGGCCAACATCGGAACCTACCTGGGTCCGATCCTCTTCGTAATTGGGTTCATCCTCAACCTCACTTCCCTGGCGTGGTTGGGGATCATCCTGTTCTCGGGGGCTGTGGTCTTTGCCCTCCTCACCCTGCCGGTGGAGCTGGACGCCAGCCGGCGGGCGCTCGCCCTCCTGTCCGACAACGGGTTGGTGGATGTTCGTGAGCGGGACGGCGCTCGGGCTGTGCTGAACGCGGCTGCCCTCACCTACTTTGCCGCCTTGGCGCAGGCGATCTCCAACCTCCTGTATTACGTCTTCCTGCTGACCGGCTCCCGCCGCCGCTAGAGCAGCGGCCCAGGGGCGATGCCCCTGGTCGGAGACCAGAGGCCAACGGGCAAGGTCCGTCGTCGAAACCTCCCCGCGAACGCCCCGTGCCGCAGCCCTCCTCGCTCCGAAGCCGCGAGCCTTGCCTGCTCGGCCACCTATCGGCCACTACGCACGCCGACGCAGTTCCCAGCCGCCCACGGGCGGAAGGATGGAGTTTCGATAGGCCAGGTGATATCATGAAGGATCGGGGAGGCAATGGAGCATCGTGAGACGGCGGACGCAACGGTCAGGCTTGCAGCCTCGATCCTAGCCGCCGACTTCACCCGACTGGGCAATGAGATCGAGGCTGTCACCGCGGCCGGCGCCGACTACATCCACATCGATGTGATGGATGGCCGATTCGTCCCGCCCATCACCATGGGCCAGATGATAGTGGAGGCGGCAAGGCGGAGCACCTCCCTCCCGCTGGACGTGCACTTGATGGTGTCCGACCCCGACCGCCAGATCGCCCCTACCGCCGCTGCGGGGGCTGACATGATCACCGTCCACGTGGAGGCGTCAAACTCGCTGGACCGCGTCTTCGACCTGATCAAGGCCTCCGGCGCCAAGGCAGGGGTGGCCATCAATCCGGCCACTCCAGTGGCCGAGATTGAGAGCAGCCTGCCCTCTGCCGACCGGGTACTCGCCATGACTGTTCATCCCGGCTACGCCGGTCAGCGCTTCCTACACGAAGTTCTGCCGAAGATAGAGAAGATCCGCGCCCTATTGGACAGCATCGGGTCCTCAGCCGAGCTGGCTGTAGACGGCGGAGTGGACGCGGACACGGCCCCGCTGGCAGCGGCCGCCGGAGCAGATGTCCTTGTAGCCGCTACGGCGATCTTCAAGAGCGGAGGCTCCATTGAGAGGGCCGTGACCCAGCTTAGGAGAAGCCTCGCTGTGCCCTCAACAGCCCGGGGCTAGTTGCCTAGGGCCGTAGGGTCGTGAACTGTTCAGAGCGGATCCAATGGCCTCCAGGTGGGCAGGAACCAAAGCCAAAACACAAACGCCAGCCATGTCGGCTGGCGCGAAGGAGTCGCGGGGCTCTGACCTAGAGGGTGACCCGCCCTTCCGCGATCCAGCGATCCAGGGAACGCAGGCAATCGGCGCACACGCGCATCCGACGGCTCCGCCTCCCAACCTGGACCCGCGTCCGCTGGAGGTTGGGGTGCCATCGCCGTTTCGTTCGGTTCAACGCCTTGCTGACGTTGTGGCCGAACTGAGGTCCCTTGCCGCAGATCTCACAGCGCGCTGCCATCGTCTTCCTCGAGTCCGCCCGAGGGTGCTATCTCGCCACTCCAGGCAGATCGAACTGGAATGTTATCACATGAGGGACGTAGCCGCAAACCGGAGGGTCCAATGGCTGGATCGAAGGATACCGAGCTTGGTCGGATAGAGGTGGCGCCGAGCGCCATCGCCCACTTGGCCAGCCAGGTGGCCGTTCAGTGCTACGGCGTGGTCGGCCTTGCGGCCCGAACGCTCCGCGGTGGCATCGCTCAGCTCTTACACCGCGGTGAAGAAGCCTACCGCAGGGGAGTCCAGGTCCGCATCGATGAGAACTATGTGGCGATCGATCTCTACGTGATCCTCGAGCACGGCACACGCATCTCCGAAGTGGCCCGGAACATCAAGGGGGCCGTCCACTACGCGGTCGAAAGGTCCCTTGGCGTCCCGGTGACGGAGGTGAACGTCCACGTGCAAGGGCTGCGCATCCAGGAGCAACCGTAGAAGCCAGTGGCTGAGCGGGTACCCATCGAGCTCTGCGACGGACCCGAGCTGGTGCGTATGCTAGCCGTGAGCACCGCCTGGCTGGAGCGCCATTCGGGGCCCATCAACGCGCTGAACGTGTTTCCGGTGCCAGACGGCGACACCGGGACCAACATGCTCCTGACCATGCAGGCAGCGCTGCAAGAGGTGAGCGAGCTCCCCGAGCACTCCCTTGGAGAAGTAGCGGGAGCCGTGGCCCAAGGAGCCCTGATGGGCGCGCGCGGAAACTCGGGAGTGATTCTGTCCCAGGTGTTCCGGGGCATGGCTGGTGTGTTGCGGGAGGTCCAAGCCATGGGGCCCAGAGAACTCGCGCGGGCTCTCGTACAGGGATCGGAGACGGCGTACCAAGGTGTCATCGAACCGGTGGAGGGCACAATGCTTACCGTGGCGCGCGACGCGGGCAATGCCGCGCGTGATGCAGCCGCCAACGGAGGCCGGCTGGTGGAGGTCCTGGAGACCACCGTGTCCGCCGCCCGAGAATCGGTTGCCCGGACCCCAACCCTTCTGGACGTACTCCAAAGAGCGGGCGTGGTGGACGCTGGAGGTCAGGGGCTGTATGTGATCCTGGACGGATTCCTACGCCACGCGAAGGGAGAAGCTGTGGAGGCAGTGGAACTGGAGCAAGTTCAGCCGGCAGGACACCTCGAGGCGCCGACCGACGGCCAGATGGAGTGGGGCTACTGCACCGAGTTCATCCTGCAGGGACAGGAACTCGGGTACGCGGACCTGCGCGAAGCCATCTCCTCCATGGGAGACTCCGCTCTGGTCGTGGGGGACGACACCCTCATCAAGGTCCACGTCCACACCTTCGACCCGGGAGAGGTGCTGAGCCTTGCGGCAGAGCGCGGCGTACTCCACAAGATCAAGATCGACAACATGCAGGACCAGCACCACCGCTATCTGCTGGGCAAGGAGGGCCCGGAAGATGGCCAGGCGGGCGTGGAGGCACCCGCTCCGGAAGCGGTCGCGATGGAGCCGGACGCGGTCTCGCCGGTGGTAGTGGCCCCCGGCGAAGGGATGGCCCGTGTGTTCGAGAGTCTGGGCGCTGCGGCAGTCGTGCCGGGCGGCCAGACCATGAACCCCAGCACAGACGAGATCCTGGAGGCCATCGAGCTAGTTCCCAGTCGGCGGGTCGTGGTACTACCCAACAACGCCAACGTCATCATGGCCGCTGAGCAGGCCGCCGGGCTCTCTGACAAGGAGGTGGCGGTGGTCCCCACCCGCACGCTGCCTCAGGGAGTGGGTGCTCTTCTGGCCATGGATCCCCAAGCCACGCCGGAGGACAGCGCCAAGACCATGGAGGAGGCAGCCGCCTCGATCCGCACACTGGAGGTCTCGCGGGCCGTGAGGGACGCAGAGTTCGGCCCCGTGAAGGTGCGCAAGGGACAGTACTTCGTCATGCTGGACGATGCACCGGTCGCCGCAGGGCGCTTCCTCTCCAGGGTGATCCGGCAGGCGCTCGACAGTGTGCCAGCCGACGAGGGCGAGCTGATAACCCTCTACTTTGGATCGGACACGACCGAGAAGAAGGCACAGTCCTTGGCCACCAGGATCCGCCGCTGGTACCCCGACCTGGAGGTCGAAGTGGTAGAAGGCGGTCAGCCGCACTATCCCTACATTCTTTCTTTGGAATAGCGAGTACAACGAGCTAGAGCGCCGTACTGTGGGGTGGAGGAGAGCAGAGAGCTGCGAGTGCAACGAGGAAGAGAGCGGTAGAGGAAGTGGCGCGACCCCAGGTTTCTGTGGTCACTGACAGCAGCGCCGAGCTGAGCCCAGAAACCGTTGAGCGGCTCGGAATCTCGGTCGTTCCCCTGCACATCCGCCTGGGCGAGGACATCTACCAGGACGGACCCGATCTTCCAGCAGCCGCTTTCATGCAGGAGCTACGCCGCTCCTTCCACCTGCCGCGACCCGCCCCTCCAAGCCAAGAAGAGTTTCTTGGTACCTACGAGCGGCTGTGTGACGGAGGACGGGAGGTGTTCTCATTGCATATCTCCTCCAAGCTCAGCGAAACCTTCGGCGCGGCGCGGAAGGCGGCAGAGGGCCTCCTGGGGCGGTGCCGCATCGAGGTGGTCGATTCGCTCACCACCTCGAGGAGCCTTGGTGCTCTGGCGGCCGCCTGCGCCGAGGCCGCTCAGGCAGGTGCCAGCCTGGATGATCTCGTGACGCTCGTGCGGCAGATGCGACCCTACCTCTATCTGGTGCTCTTCGCAGACACCCTGCGCTATCTGGAGCGCGAGGGCCAGATACGAGGCTCGCACGCTCTCCTCGGCTCGATGCTCGGAATCCGGCCGCTCTTGATTGTCGAAGACGGGGAGATCGTGCCCCTGGAGAAGGCGCAGAGCGTTACGCGGGCCGCTGAGCGGCTGTTTGAATTCATCGCTGAGTTCGCCAAGATCGAGAGCATGACGGTCATCCACGGAGGAGACGGCGCTTCGCTCCAGGAGCTGGTCCACCGAGTGGAATCCGCCTTCCCGGATACCCCGCTGGACGTCGCTCTCTACGGTCCGGCTTTGGCCAGCTATGTGGGGCCGGGCGGATTGGGGGTCTTCGTGAACGAGGGGATGCCCTAGCGGGCCATGTCAGAAGCGGGCGAGCTACTGCTCCGGATCCTCGAACAGGAAGCCCAGACCGGCTTTCGGAACGAGGCGGTGGTGGGCGGGCTAGGTAGGTTCCTGGAACGCTGGCCGAAGGAAGAAGCCGGGGAAAACCTGCCGGTCTCCGACATCCACGCAGCGCTTGCGCGGTACGAAGACCTCAGTCCCGCCGAGCGTGCTGAAAGCGTGCGCAGCGTCCGAGGCCTCCTAGCCGACTTGGAAAGCGAAGACAGCTCACGGCCCTCCGAGGAGACCAGAGTCGATCTGGATTCCTCAGTGACTGAGCTGCACGGCGTCAACGACACCTTCGCCCGCCGACTGGCGAGGCTCGGTGTCCGCACCATCCGAGATCTCCTGTACCTCTTCCCCTCCCGACATGAGGACTACACGGAGAAGCGGAAGATCGCCGACCTCGAATACGGTCAAGACGTCACGGTCATCGCCAAGGTCTGGGAGGTCCACAGCCGCGCCGGCCGCCGAGGACGCGACATCACCACGGCCGTGCTGTCCGACGGTACAGGGACCGTCCAGGCAACTTGGTTCAACCAGCCCTATATGGCCAAACAGCTGAAGCCCGGCCGGTCCATCGTGATCAGCGGAAGAGTCGGCGAGTACATGGGCCGGCTCTCGTTCCAGGCCCCCGCATGGGAGGCCCATGACAGCGAATGGGTGCACGTCGGGCGGCTTGTGCCTATCTATCCCCTCACGCGCGGGCTCAAGGCCGGGTGGATCCGCCGTCTCATGAAGCGGACAGTGGACTACTGGTCCCTGCGGCTGCCGGATCACCTTCCGGCCCGCCGACGCGAGAAGGCCAAACTCGTGGAACTGGAGCAGGCTGTTCGCGACATCCACTTCCCGGACGCGCTGGAAGACCTCGCTGCCGCCCGGCGTCGGCTGGCCTTCGATGAGTTCCTGATGATCCAGTTGGGCGCCCTCCGACAGAGACAAGAGTGGCGCTCTGAGCGAGGCCAGCCCCTCCCAAGCAAGCCCGAAGCGCTCCAGAGCCTTCGGTCCTCCCTCACCTTCCGTCTCACCAAGGCCCAGGACCGAGTGATCGATGAGATTCTCAAAGACATGGCCACAGATGTCCCCATGAACCGTCTGCTGCAGGGAGATGTGGGATCGGGGAAGACTGTAGTAGCGGCGGCGGCGATGGTCACGGCCGTGTCCAATGGGGCCCAAGCAGTGCTGATGGCTCCCACCCAAATCCTTGCAGAGCAGCACCATCGGACCCTGGGCCGGCTCCTCGAGTCCGTCGAACTCTATGACCCGGCGCTGGACCGGACGGGCCCTCCCGACGTTCGGCTCCTAACCGCGGGGACGCAGAAGGATGAGCGCGAGGCCATATACCGGGACGCACTCGAGAGCGCGCAGATCCTGGTAGGTACCCACGCTCTGATACAGGAGGGGCTGGATTTCCGAAACCTAGGTCTGGCTGTGATAGACGAGCAGCACCGGTTCGGCGTAGAGCAGCGAAAGACCCTGCGCGGCAAAGGCGCTTCTCCGCACCTCCTGGTGATGAGCGCCACTCCCATCCCTCGCAGCCTCGCTCTAACCATCTATGGCGATCTTGATCTCTCTGTCATCGATGAGATGCCCCCGGGCCGCAAGGAGATCCTGACCCGCTGGATGTATCCGCGGGAGGCCGAGCGCGCCTACGCCTTCATCCGGGGGCAGGTCGAGAAGGGGCATCAGGCCTTTATCGTCTTCCCGCTGGTGGAGGAGACCGACACCACGGACTCAAAGGCCGCCGTCCAGGAGCACACGCGTCTCCAGAAGGAGATCTTCCCCGATCTGCAGCTGGGCCTTCTTCATGGGAGGATGCCTCCGGACGAGAAGGACGCCACCATGCGTCGCTTCGCCGACGGTGGATACGATATTCTTGTCTCCACCTCGGTCATTGAGGTCGGGGTGGACGTTCCCAACGCCACCGTTCTCCTGGTGGAAGGAGCCGATCGCTTCGGTCTGGCCCAGCTCCACCAGTTCCGGGGTCGGGTGGGCCGCGGTGAGGCACAATCGCACTGCATTCTCCTGTCCGAAGCGCCCAGCCACCGCGCCGAGGAGCGGCTCCGGGCAATTGAGGAGACCCAGGACGGATTCGTCCTCGCCGACGTCGACCTGGAAATGCGAGGCCCCGGGGAATTCTTCGGGACGCAGCAGAGCGGAATGCTCCAGCTGAAACTGGCTCGGCTCGGAGATCTCGCCACACTTGAAGAAGCCCGCGGCATGGCCATCGAGATCTTCCGTGGGGATCCCCATCTCGAAAAGGCGGACCATCGAATTCTTGCCGCGAGGGTAGACGAGTTCTGGGCAGCCGGAGGAGATCCAAGTTGACGGTTCCCCGACTGCGGGCTCACGCCCCCGACGCTCAACGGCAGGAGCCGCTGTGGTATAATGCCCGGGAGCAACCCCGATGACCGTAGCCCTGTTCCCCGCCACCTTCGATCCTGTCACCTACGGCCACATTGACATCGCTGCCCGCGCCGCCGCCATCTTCGAGGGGCTGGTGGTAGGCGTCTACGCGCACCCGCGCAAGGGGTTGCTCTTTCCCGTCGAGAAGCGGCTGGAGATGGTCGAGCAGGCCCTGTCGCACCTGCCCAACGCCTCGGTTGAGTCGTACGACGGGCTGACGGTGGAGTTTGCCAGGGAGAAAGGGGCCCGGGTCCTGGTTCGGGGACTCCGGGTGATGGGTGACTTTGAGCTTGAGTTTCAGATGGCCACCATGAACCGCAAGCTGGCACCAGAGATCGAGACGGTCTCCCTGATGACTAGCCAGGAGTACTACTTCCTGTCCTCGAGCATCGTCCGCGAGCTGGCAAAGCTCGGCGGTGATATCTCCGATCTCGTCCCGCCTCACGTCGAGAAGGCCCTCCACGAAGTGTTGGAGGAGCTCGGTCCCCGTGGCGAGGAACGGATTGAGATCATATCGATTCGGGAATAGCGGCCCAGGAGGGAACGACAGCCGATGGAGATCCTGTACCTGATCGACCGGTTGGAGACGCTCCTCAATCGAAGCCGGCGGGTCGCCCTCCTTCCCGGGGTCTTGATCGATCGCGAGGAATGCCAAGAGATCATCGACCAGATGCGCATCCACATCCCCCAGGAGATCAAGGACGCCCAGCGATTGGGCGAAGAGCGCCAGAAGGTACTGGCCCAGGCGGAGCAGGAGGCAGAGCGCCTGCTGGCTACGGCCCGCGATGCAGCGGCCGCCCTCACCGACGAGGAGGGACTGGCCCTGGCGGCGGAAGCCAAGAGCCAGGAGATCACTGAGGAGGCGCGTCGGGAATCGGAGCGGCTCAGGCAGGAAGCCGACGCCTACGCGTTGCAGGTTCTCGGTCAGCTGGAGGACGAACTGTCCCGCGTCCTCACGACGGTTCGCAATGGGATGGAGTACATCCACGAATCCCGCGAGCAGCCACAGGCTCCGGCCGAGGAAGAGGCCGCCTAGCGGGCGGCCGCTTTGATCGGCGAACCCACCCCACATATAATTCGGATCATGCGCTTCAATGTCGGTCAGCTTCTGAAAGAGGAAACAGGGTCTTCCCGCGACTATCGGGTGGCGGAGGAGCTTGATCGGATCGACGAGGACCTGGACCTCCGGGCTCCGGTGGAGGGAAGCGTCCGGCTGACCCGTACCGACCGTGGCGTCCTGGTTCAGGCTTCTCTATCCACGCAGTGGGCGCTGGCCTGCGGGAGGTGCCTCGACACGTTCGAGGAGCCCGTTTCGATTGAGCTCGAGGACGAGTATGAGGCCACGATCCACCTCGTGACGGGGGCCAGCCGGAAGGCCACCTCCCGGTCCACGATCGACGCTCGCCACACGCTCGATCTCACCGAGGGACTCCGGCAGGCACTCGTGTTGGAGGTTCCCATAGGCCCCACGTGCCGGGAAGCCTGCGCCGGACTGTGTCCGGAGTGCGGACTCAATCTAAACGAAGATCCTTCGCATCGTCACGCGACCCCCATCGACCCTCGTTGGACGGTCCTTCAGGACCTGGTCTCGGGCTCGGGATAGAAGGAGCCGCAGTGGGCGCAGTGCCGAAGGTCCGGATCTCCGCGAGGAGACGGAAGAACCGCAGGAGCCACTGGAAGCTGGGCCGTCCGAGCCTGATCCCCTGCCCTCGCTGTCACGAGCTGAGACTCCCGCACCACGTATGCCCCCACTGCGGTCACTATCGGGACGAGGACGTGCTGGAACTTGAGGCGGGGGGCGAGTAGACGATACCCCGCAGCGGAGTGGGATCGCTGCCTTCACCGGCCACGTTTACCAATCGAGACATCGCCATACGCGTCAACCTGGCACCCCGGGCCGCGCGCTGCCGACCTGAGCCGCGGTCCTTTCTTATGCTCCCAGCAAACCTGTCGCCGGCGGCGCGATGAGCGACGGCTTCGCTGTTCTGTTCCCCGGTCAGGGGTCACAGGAAGTTGGGATGGGTCGGGAACTCGCCGACGCCGAGCCCGCTGCAGCACGGGTCTTCCAGCTGGCGAACGAGATCCTTGGATACGATCTGGCCAGTCTCTGCTTCGAAGGACCCCGCGAAGCCCTCGATGACACGGTCACCACCCAGCCAGCCTTGTTCATCACCTCCCTGGCCTGCTTCGAGGCATTTCTGGAGCGGGGAGACGACCCAGTGCCTCGCCTCGCGGCCGGCCACAGCGTCGGGGAGTACGCCGCCCTCGTGGCTGCCGGCGCCCTTGACTTCGAGGACGGACTGCTGTTGGTCGAGGAGAGAGGCCGCGCGATGAAGGCCGCGGGATCATCCAGGCCGGGTGGCATGGCCGCCATCCTTGGTCTGGAAGACGCCGCCGTCGAGCAGATCGTCCAGGAGACCGATCCGGAGGGCGACAACCTGGCCGTTGCCAACTACAACTCACCCGGACAGGTGGTGATCTCCGGAGCAAAGGACGAAGTGGATCGGGCATCGGCGCTCGCGTCAGAGCGCGGGGCCAAGCGGGTCGTCCCCCTGGCGGTGAGCGTAGCTGCCCATTCGCCCCTGATGGAGGACGCGCTCGAATCCCTCCGACTGGCCATCGAGGACACAACCTTCACCCCCGCCGCCATCCCCGTGATGGGGAACATCACCGGAGAGGCCATCTTGGAGGCCGACGAGATACGAGAGGAACTGGCTGCCCAGCTCACCCGCTCGGTACAGTGGACCTGGACGGTCCAGCGAATTCTGCAGGAGGGAGTCCGCACCTTTGTAGAGATCGGGCCCGGTCGTGTCCTCAGCGGCCTGGTGCGGCGCACGGATCGAGAGGCGCGCACTCTGAATGTTTCCGACCCCGCGTCCCTGGAGGCCACCATTTCAGCCCTGGTCGAGTCGCAGGCAACCTCGTGAGGGGAGGGAATCTATGTTGAATCTGACCGAACGGGTGGCACTCGTCACCGGCTCGTCGCGCGGGATCGGCCGGGCCGTGGCCGAGCAGCTCGCTCGACAGGGCGCCCAAGTAGCGGTCAACTACCAGAGTCAGGGAGACGCCGCCCAGGAGGTCGTCGATCAGATTCAGGCGGAGGGCGGACAGGCCATCGCTCTGCAGGGCGATGTGCGCAGCCAGGACGACGCCAAAGCCCTGGTCAAGGGGACGACCGAGCGGTTCGGACGACTCGACATACTAGTGAACAACGCCGGCACAACCCGTGACACGCTGCTAATCCGCATGAAGCCGGAGGACTGGGATCTGGTCCACGAGACCACTCTGAAGGGCGCCTATCATGTCACGCAGGCGGCGCAAAGGCCTATGCTCAAGCAGCGGTACGGACGGATCATCAACATGACCTCCATTTCCGGCATCATCGGCCAGGCGGGCCAGGCCAACTACTCGGCCGCCAAGGCCGGGCTAATCGGGTTCACAAAGGCAGTGGCTCGGGAACTGGCCTCCCGCAACATCACCGCCAACGCCGTTGCGCCCGGGTATGTGGTGACCGATCTGACGAAGGACCTGCCCGCCGAGCTGGTCGACGCGATGCTCGACCTCACCCCAATGGGTCGGCCGGGGACCGTTGAGGATGTCGCCCACCTGGTTGGATTCCTGGCCTCGGAGGAGGCCTCCTTCATCACGGGCCAGGTAATCAGCGTCGACGGCGGCATGACGATGACCTAGCCATGGCCAAACGGAACCCTCGCAAAGATCTCCCGGCAGAGGAGCCGATGGGCAGTGTGACCATCGCTCCTGAGGTGCTTTCCACCATCGTCCAGATCGCCGCGCTGAGCGCCCCTGGCGTGGCGGCCATAAGCCGGAGAGTTCCCGGGACCTTCAATCGGTTGCGACGACCCGGCAAGGCCGGCCGCGGCGTCCAGGCGCGAATCGACGATGGTCAAGTTTCGCTTGATCTGTATCTGGTGGCGGAACGGGATACGAACCTGTACGGAGTGGGCCGCCAGGTTCAGGCAGAGGTGGCGCGGGCCGTCCGGGACATTTTGGGCATGACGGTCCAGGAGATCCACGTCCACATCCAGGACGTGACCGGCTTGGAGGGGGAGACCGTCGAATGAAGGTCCGGCGCCGGGCCCGCTCCATCGTTCTCCAATCGCTCTACGAGTGGGACCTGGCCCGACATGACGCATCTACCGTGGCGGAACGGCTCCTTTCGCAGGATTCTCTTCCAGCCGATGGGGCCGAGTTCGCTCGCTCGCTTGTGCGTGGGGTGGTGGAGCACCGCGACGAACTCGACGCTGTCCTGAAAGGGATCGCACCGGAATGGCCGATCCATCAGATCGCTGCAGTGGATCGCAACATCCTGCGGATGGCGATCTACGAGATTCGGTTCGAGCCAGACATCCCCTTCAAGGTGAGCATCAACGAAGCTGTGGAGCTGGCCAAGCGCTTCGGCAGCGAGTCCTCCCGCAGGTTCGTGAACGGAGCGCTGGGAAGCCTGACCAGCAAGGAGAAGGCCGAGGCGCGCTGAGATGGAGTTCCTGGGAATCGGACCGGGTGAGCTCCTCCTCATCCTTCTGATTGCCCTGATAGCGCTCGGCCCGGAACGACTCCCGGAGGTGGCGGACCAGCTGGGTAGAGGTCTCGCATGGCTCCGGCAGATGTCCGACGAGATCTCACGCAGCGTCTCCGCAGAGCTCGCCCTTCCGGAGCGGCAGGCCTGGAAGCCCCCGTCCGGACCTGGGCCCGCTGGTGAGCCGGAGCCGAACGCCGACGACGCCTCGGACCAAGCTGCCGAGCCGGAGGAGAGCGCCGAGGGGGCGGAAAGGCCCAAAGCCGAGGACGCGGCCGAGGCGGAAGAGAAGACCTCCTGAGCCATGTCCGAAACGGACGAGCGCGAGATGACCCTGCTCGAGCACCTCGGCGAGCTTCGGACCCGAATCATTCGCTCCATCATGGCGCTGGCAGTGGCCACGCTGCTGGCCCTCCTCATCGCGCCGCAGGTCTTCCGGCTGCTCCGGGTCCCCGTCGGCGAGGGGCGATTGATCGCCATCGGCCCAACCGAGACCATCGTCGCCTACTTCAAGATCGCCCTTCTGAGCGGATTGGTGCTCGCCATGCCGGTGATCGTCTACCAGCTCTTTCGATTCGTGTCCCCGGGACTGACCGCGAAGGAGAGGCGTACTCTCCTTCTACTTGTCCCTGCGGCCTCGATCTCCTTCGCCACAGGCGTGCTGTTCGCCGCCCTGGTGCTCTTGCCGTTTGCCGTCCGCTACCTTCAGGGGTTCCTCAGCGACGTGGTGGCACAGACTTGGTCCCTCTCCCCATACATTTCCTTCGTGACGACCTTTCTCCTGGGGATGGGACTGGTCTTTGAGACTCCGTTGGTCGTCTATTTCTTGGCCCGGGTCGGCGTCGTCACCCCGGCCTTTCTCTCCCACTACCGCCGGTACGCCATCGTCCTTCTCGCTGTGATAGCCGCCATCATCACCCCCACCCCCGACCCCTTCAACATGATGCTGGTCATGGTCCCGCTGCTCCTGCTCTACGAGCTGGGCGTCCTGCTGGCCCGGATAGCCGTCCGGCGGCGGCGGGCAACCCGAACCAGCAAGTCCACCGAGCGCCGTTCTCAGGAGGCGTGATGCCGGGGGGATGTCCCCCTTCCGGTGGCGGCAGACCAGGACCAACTCCCACCCTTCCGACGACGGAAGGCCAGAAAGCTATCCCCCAGAGGTTGTGGGCCATCCCGAAACAGAATATCCTAGGCCGGCCAATGCCCGCGGCTCCCAAAAGTCACCGGCGAGGGCTTCGTTGAACCTGGTTCGCAAGGTCTCCAACAAGATCGTGAGCGAGCGCGAGGTGGTGGAGACCTTCGTCAAGCCGGGTACGCGGCTGAGGTCGGGCGGAATCGGCCTTCGAAAGCCTTTTGCCCTGCTCAACGAAGTGGTCCGCCAAAAGCTGACCGAGGTCACCCTCCTCCTCTCGGGGTTCACCGAGGACGGCGACATCCTGGTCGGTGCGGGCGTCGTGGACAAGCTCGAGGGCTCCTATTTCGGCTTGGAAGCTCTCGGTTTGGCCCACAACTATCGGCGCTCCATCGAACAGGGGATCCCTCAGCGCATTCGCATCGAGGAGTACTCCAACTACGGGATGACCGCCCGCTTCATGGCCGCAGCTATGGGCATTCCCTTCATGCCTGTGAAGTCTCACCTGGGCTCCGACCTCGTCCGTCATCGCGCCTTCCGAGAGAAGAAGGCCCACGAGATGGAGGACCCTTTCGGCGGAGAGAAGGTCATGCTTCTGCCCGCCTGTCCTGTGGATGTGGCGTTCGTCCACGCCCAGCGCTGCGACGGCACCGGGAACGTTCAAGTGTGGGGACCGATCGGAGACGATGAATGGGGTGCCCGCGCTGCCAAGGAGGTCGTTGTTGAGGTCGAGGAGGTAGTGGACGAGGACATCGTTCGCCGAGACCCTAACCGGACAATCATCCCCGGTTTCATGGTCTCCGCCATCGTTGTCGCCCCGTTCGGCTCCCACCCCTACCAGTGCCAGGGATACTACGATCTGGATCTGGAGTTCCGGAAGATGTACGCGGAGGAGACCCGCAGCAGGGAGGGGTTTGAGCAGTACCTGGAGGAGTGGATCTACGGGGTGGAAGACCACCAAGGGTACCTGGACAAGCTGGGGGAAGACCGGCTGGAGCGTCTCCGCGCTGAGCCGCTCCTCTCCGACCCGGTGGATTATGGCTACTGACTCCCTGGACGCAGGCTACACGCGGGCGGAACTGATGGCCGTCGCCTCCAGCCGGGAGATAGGCGACGGCGAAGTCGCCTTCATCGGAACAGGACTCCCCATGCTGGGAGCTATGCTGGCCAAGGCGCTGCACGCACCCAACGCGGTCCTGGTGTACGAGGCGGGGATCGTTGACGCCCGGCCCAAGCGCACGCCGGTGAGCATCGGGGATGGATGCCTGGTGCCGGGTGCCGCGATGTGCTGCGGCCTGGCCGAAGCCCTAGGAAGCATCCTCCAGCGAGGATGGGTCGATGTTGGCTTCCTGGGGGCGGCTCAGATCAACCCATACGGCGATCTGAACACCTCCGTGATCGGAAGCTATGAGAGCCCCAAGGTCCGGCTGCCGGGTAGCGGTGGCGGCAACGACATCGGGAGCCTCGCCCGCAGGACCATCGTCCTCATGTCTCAGGACCGCAGGAAGTTCGTCCCCGAGATCGACTACATCACCACGCCCGGCTGGCTGGGACCCCCGGGTGCACGCGAGGGATCCGGCCTGCCCAGGGGCGGCCCAGCCCGCGTCATCACCAACCTGGGGGTCTACGGCTTCGACGAAAGCCGGGAGATGGTCCTGGAGAGCCACCATCCCGGTGTCTCCGTGGAGGAGATCCAGGAGAATGTGAGCTGGGAACTCAAGATGGCTCCGGATGTCGGGGAGACAGATCCTCCCTCGGAGCAGGAGCTCCGGCTCCTACGCGAGGAGTTCGATCCCCAGGGCATCTTCTTGGGGGGCAGGGAGTAACTGGGCAGGCACGGAGACGGTAGCAGGGGGGTCAGGAAGGACACCGTGGGGGACGGGAAACTGCCGAGCGAGCCTCAGCGGGTCGTGATCATGGGAGCCGCCGGCCGCGACTTCCACAACTTCAACGTCTACTTTCGGGACAACCCTCGGTATCGGGTACTGGCCTTCACCGCCGCCCAGATCCCGAACATCGAGGGGCGCACGTACCCGGCGGAGCTGGCGGGTTCGGTGTACCCAGACGGGATCCCCATCCACGGCGAGGAGGAGTTGACCCGCCTGCTGGCCAAGGATGGGGTGGACGAAGTCATCTTCTCCTACTCTGACGTGTCCCACGAGTTCGTGATGCACAAGGCCTCCGTCGCCCTGGCGGCAGGCGCCGATTTCCGCCTCCTTGGCCCCCACACCACGATGCTCCAGGCGGAGATCCCGGTTGTGTCTGTCTGCGCCGTCCGGACCGGTTCTGGCAAGAGCCAGACGGCGCGGCGCGTGGCCAGCATTCTCAAGGACATGGACAGGCGAGTCGTCGTGGTCCGTCACCCCATGCCCTACGGCAACCTCCTGAACCAGAGGGTTCAGCGGTTCTCAACCTACGAAGACCTGGACCGGTACCAGACCACGATCGAGGAGCGAGAGGAGTTCGAACCGCACCTCCAACAAGGCACGGTGGTGTACGCAGGCGTGGACTATGATCAGGTGCTGGAGCAAGCCCAGGCAGAGGCTGACATTCTGCTCTGGGATGGGGGCAACAACGATCTGCCCTTCTTCCGGCCGGATCTCCACATCGTGGTCGTGGACCCGCTTCGTCCCGGCCACGAGCTCCGCTACCATCCCGGCGAGGCCAACCTGCGGATGGCCGATGTGGTAGTCGTCAACAAGATCGACTCGGCTCGGGAGGCGGATGTGGATCTGGTCGAGGAGAACGTCCGCTTCGCTAACCCACGGGCGGCGTTGATAGAAGCGGAGTCAATGGTCTCAGTGGAGAACCCTGAGGCCATCGAGGGGAAGCGCGTGGTGGTGGTCGAGGACGGCCCGACGCTGACCCACGGCGAGATGGGGTACGGGGCCGGGGTGGTGGCGGCACGGAGGTTCGGGGCGGCAGAGATCGTGGACCCCCGACCCTACGCGGTCGGCAGCATGAAAGAGATCTACGAGGACTACCCCGCCACGGGTCCGGTCTTGCCGGCCATGGGATATGATGCAGACCAGATCGCCGATCTGAAAGCCACGCTGGAGGAGACTCCGTCCGACCTGATACTCGTCGCCACTCCCATCGACCTAGCTCTGCTGATCCAGGTAGACCGTCCCATGGAGAGGGTCCGCTACGAGCTCCGCGAGATTGGAGACCCCAACTTGGAAGGGATCCTTCAGGAGCACTTTGGATGAGAGTGCTATGTCCGAACGGCTAGGACCACAGCCGAGGATGGCCTAGGAATTCGATGCGTGCACTAGAGGCCACCGTCCACAACTTCCTCTCCATCTCTCATCCTCAGACCCTCCGGCTGGACCAGATCACAGCGCTGGTCGGGCCCAACGAGTCCGGGAAGACGAACCTGCTCCGGGCTCTCGCCAGTCTCTCCCCCAATTACGTGTACAGTCTCGAGGATCTCTCCAGCTTCAGCGACGCGGAGGTGCAACCCGAGTCTCCCATCGTGGACATGCGGTTCCGGCTCGATCCAGAAGAACAAGAGAAACTCGCGGTGGCGGTGCCGGCCATGTCGGCGGTGCACGAGGTCACTGTGACGAAGCACTTCGACAGCAGCTACAGCGTCGCTGCGGCCCAGGTGGATCCCTCCGTCTGGAGCGGGGCACTGAACGAGGTGGTCGAAGAGATCTCATCGCTGGCCGACGCTGTGGCCGAGCTCTTGAGCCGAGAATTGGAGGCAGAGAGTGAGTCCTCCGACCGCGCTGAGCAACTGGAGACCCTGCGCGGCGATCTCGCAGACCACGTCGCAGAGCTCCGCAAGCTGGAGGAGCGGGCGCCAGATGGCTCTGGGCCCCCACCGTCGATCCCCAACTTCGGCGAGCTGCTGGACCGGATAACCGTCGTTCCCGGCCTCGGCGCAGACACACTGAAGGCCATCGAGCAGGCTCGAGAGGCGCTCCAGTGGCAGCTTCCCCGGATCCTTGCCCTGTTTGAGTCCCCGGCTCCCCCCAGCGAGGTGGCGCGCATGCTGCCCCCGTTTGTGCTTGTGGACGAATGGGACCCTTTGGAGAGTCGGGCTCCGCTCGGAGAACTGGAGTCCAACCCCGAGGCACACCGGACGCTCAGCAACCTCCTGCAACTCGGCGGGGTGACGCCCAAGGTCCTCCAGTCCGGCACCGTGGAGGCGCGAGACCGCCGCCTCAAGCAGGCGGGTCGCCGCATCACCGAGAAGCTCCAAAAGGTCTGGACCCAGGAGCGTATCGAGGTGGATCTGGCCGTATCGGAGGGCTCCCTGAACCTATATCTTGCGGACTCGCAGAGCGACTACGGATGGCCCTCGCGACACAGCCCGGGTTTCCAGTGGTACCTCTCTTTCTACATCAACTACGTCCTCGCGCCCGACGAGGCCACCCGCTCGGCGGTGCTCCTGCTTGACGAGCCGGGCGTCCACCTTCATGCACAGGGCCAGCGCGACCTTCTCCGCACGTTCGCCGATCTTGCGGCCCGGAATCAGATCGTCTACACCACTCACCTCCCGCACCTGGTGGACCAGAACCGCCCGGAGCAGGTCCGGGCGATCGTCAAAGAGACAGGCAAGGGCAGTGTCATCTACAACACCCCCTACGACGAGAGCGGTGCCGGAGTCCGCCGGGCCCTTCGATCTGCGCCCGGTGGTCCGCTGGATGACCTTCTTCCCGGCGCCCGGAAGCGCCTGCTTGTCCCCGAGGCCGGGGACCAGGTTGCCCTGATGGCCGTGGCCCGCTGGTTCGCCGCACGCGGAGAGACTCTGCTCGACATGAACGAGGTGCGAATCGTGACTGGGCAGACGGCCGAGCAGCTCCTCTCTGTGGACGGCTTCGCCGAGCCCGATCTCGAGAGCACTGCGATCCTCCTCAACAGTGACGACGCAGGCCGAGCGGCCCTGAGTCGGCTGAGCGGAGATGGCAAGCTGCCCGAAGAAAGGCTGATCAGCGTGGGCGACTTCTGCGAGGGGGAGGGCCCGCACCAAGTGTCCGACCTCTTCGACGCTGCGTTCTACTGTCAGGCCGTTACCCACGCCTACCAGTCCGTAGCGGGACCCAATTTCCGGGTCACGCCCGAGATGCTCGAGGACATGAAAGCGGACGCCGGCGCGAAAGAAAAGGCCAAGGCGAAGAAGGGCGCAGCGCGCACAGATGATCCTCGGCTTGCCGTTCGGATGGAGGCCTATCTCAAGGAGCACCACAAGATCGATCTCGACCGCTTACAGGTGGCCCTGGCGCTTCGTCAGCTCTTGGAGGAGGGAGAAGCGGCACCCAAGGAGGCGTCCCAGGACCGCTTCCGTCGCCTCTTCCAGCACGTAGGATCCCTTCTGGGCGTCTCATCCGTCGCCTGAGCCGTGACCCACACCCCGCGCCTACCAGACCGTTTGGCCCCCACCCGCAGGAGGCGCGTCTGAGCCGGGTTGCCATCGTCGGCATCGGCCACTCGGGGTTCCGATCGGCGACCCCCGATCTCTCCTACAAGGAGCTCATGTACGACGCCGCCGCCCGCGCCTACGACGACGCGGGGGTCAACCCTCGGCAGGACATCGATGGCTTCGTCACCGTCTCCGAGGACTTCCACGAGGGAACCAGCATCTTCGATGAGTACGTCCCCGACCAGTTGGGCGCCATGCTCCGTCCGGTGCACACCATTTCCGGGGAGGGCATCCAGGGTCTCCTGGCGGGGTACATGCAGATCCGCACCGGCGCCATGGATATCGTCGCTGTGGAGGGACACAGCAAGGCGTCCAACGTCGCCAATCTGGCAGCGATCCAGGCCTACGCCATGGAGCCCGTTCTGGTGCGACCCTTGGACGTGCATCCGGTGTTCATAGCAGGGATGGAGATGGCCCGGTTCCTCCACGAATCAGGCAACGCGGCCGATCACTGCGCCCGCGTGGTGCAGAAGAACAAGGCCAACGCCCTCAATGTCCCCTACGCGGCCTTCGGGGAGAGCGTCAGCCCGGAGGAGGTGGCAGGGTCAGATGCAGTCGCCGAGCCCCTCCGCACCCTCGAGGTGAGCCCCCACGCTGACGGAGCCGTGGTAGTCGTCCTGGCCTCGGAGGACAGAGCCCGGAGCCTGTCGGGATCTCCGGTGTGGATCCTCGGAGCCGGATGGGCCAACGGATCCTTCGCTCTGGAGCACAGGACCTGGTCGGATGCCGAGTACGCGCGCTCGGCCGGAGAGATGGCCTACCGCGAGGCGGGCATCGCCAATCCCCAGGCGGAGATCGATCTGGCTGAGATCGACGACACCTTCGCCTACAAGGAGCTGCAGCACATGGAGGCACTCCGGCTGTGTGGTGTGGGAGAAGCCGGACCCCTCACCGATGAGGGCGCAACCGCGATCGAGGGCACGATGCCCGTCAACCCGTCCGGCGGGAGCCTCGGTGCCGGCCATCTCCTGGACGCCTCGGGGCTGCATCGGGTTCTAGAGATCGTGCTCCAGCTGCGCGGCCAGGCAGAGGCCCGCCAGGTCGAGAATGCTACGACCGGCCTCGCCTTCGGCTGGCGCGGACTCCCGACCGCCAGCGGCGCCGCCGTGATCTTGGGGAGCGCCGCCGGATGATGGGGAGCGCGCGCCGAACAGGCCTCCGAAAGGTCGCGGTCGTCGGGGCAGGCATGACGCGATTCGTCCGCCGTGCCCAGGAGACGTCCCAGGAGCTCGCCTACCAGGCGGTCCGTGCTGCCTTGGACTCCTCAGAGATCACAATAGATGACATCGACGCCGTGGCGCTGGGCACCGCTCCAGACGCCTTCGACGGAGTCCACATGAAGGGCGAGTACCTCTCCGACGGGGCCGGCGCCTTCGGCAAGCCCTTCATGCGCTCCTATGTGGGCGGCGGGACCGGAGTGTTCTCCGCGATCCAGGGCTGGTATCACGTCGCATCCGGCCTCTTCGATACCTGCCTGGTGGTCTGCGAGGAGAAGATGTCAGCCTGCCTGCCGCATCCCCAGGCCGCCTTCCTCACCATCTTCGACCACACGACCGAGAGGCCGCTCAAGCCCAACCTGCTGTGGATCTTTGCGCTGGAGATGAACCGCTACATGCAGCGCTACGGCATCAAGAAAGAGGACATCGCCCGCGTCGCCGTCAAGAACAAGAAGAACGCCGTGGACCATCCAAGCGCCCAGTTGCCCGCCGAGATCACGGTGCAAGATGTCCTGGACTCTGAGGTCCTGGCCTGGCCCGTCCAGCGCCTGGACGTGAGCCCCCCCTCCGACGGCGCGGCTGCCGTGATTCTGGCCTCGGAGGAGGCGGCGGAGCGCATCACGGGCAAGCCTGTCTGGATCAAAGGCGTCGGTTGGTCCCTCGACACCGCCTACTGGACCAACCGCGATCTGGTCTACCCCCGCTATGTAGAGCGGGCTGCGCGGATGGCCTACGAGATGGCCGGAATCGAGGAGCCTAGGAAGGAGATCCACATCGTCGAGCCCTACGATCCCTTCGACTACAAGGAGCTGCACCACTTGGAGGGCCTATTGCTGGCCGACAAGGGCGAGGCACCCCGCCTCACGGCCGAAGGGGTCACCGCCCGCGACGGGAACATGCCCGTCTGCCCCTCCGGGGGGCTCCTCGGGGTGGGAAACCCCATCGCCGCGGCCGGCCTGATGAAGGTGGCGGAGCTCTTCTGGCAGCTCAGGGGAGAGGCTGGGAAGCGCCAAGTGCCGGGCACGCCGGAGACGGGACTAGCTCAGGCCTGGGGAGATCTGATGCAGGTGGGCACTGTGGTGGTGATGGGACGATGAAGGAACACGTGAAGGACCTCAGGCCACTCAGCCGCGCCGAGATCGAGGAGGGAGAGGTCCTGTCCACCCGCTGGATCCCTGAGGCGGCCTACACCTGGGACACCGGGGTGGCGATCGGTCGCTACCTGGCCGGATTCAAGGATGGGCAGATCCTAGGGATCCGCTGCCCCGAGTGCGGACGCACTCTCGTTCCACCCCGCACGGTCTGCGAGCTCGACTTCTACCCTCTCGACGATTGGGTGGTCCTCGAAGACACCGGCACGGTGAACACCTTCTCTCTGTGCTACGTCTCCTGGGACGTCCGGAGGCTGGAGGATCCGGAGATCCCGGCCGTGATTGAGATCGATGGCGCCTCAGAGGGAATCGGAATCATGCACCGCCTCGGAGAGGTAGACCCCAAGGAGGTGAAGATAGGAATGAAGGTCCAGGCGGTCTGGAAGCCGCCTGAGGAGCGGACCGGTTCGGTAACCGACATCCGGTTCTTCAAGCCCGTTTGAAGAGCGATCCTTCAAGCACCGTGAAGAGCCGGGTGGTAGTGAAAGCAGAGGAGGGAAAGATGGCAGGGCTAAGTTGGCGAGTCGCCCTCTCCATAGTCTTGACGGCAGGTTGGCTGATCTTCGTCTTGCTCTGGGCCGCCTTCCTCGCCGGGGATTTCAGCGTGTTCCAGAACTTCACCGTGTGCCTCGTGTCCTTCGTGGCGGTGGGCGGTGCGCTGGGAATCCTCTGGGCAGCCTACGGCCTGGGATTCGCCGAGAAGTCGTCCCTGGACGAGGGGTGAGTTCGCGCTCTCCTGCTAGGGTGCGGCAGCCACAACCGCACGCCCGGATGATGTGACCAGCAACTGACCTTGGCCGAACATTCGCTACAGTCCGACCGGATCGAGGCCTGGTCCGGAGAGATGCCCATAGAGAGCCGCTACACCGCCGGCCTCGCCGGTGAGCGGTTCCTGCGAGCTATCCAGGAACGGGCGGTCCTGCTTGGCGTCCACTGCCCGAACTGCGAGCTGACGATGGTTCCGCCATCGGTCTACTGCGCGAACTGCTTCGAACCGGTGGACGACTGGGTAGAGCTTCCGAGCCGGGGAAAGGTCCAAACCTTCACGGTTCTGCACCTCGACCCGGACGGCGCAACCACCGAATCTCCAGAGATGGTGGCCCTGGTCCGCATCGACGGCGCGACGGGAGGCCTCGTCCATCGTCTGGGCGAGGTCGCGCCTGACGAGGCTCAGATCGGGATGGCCGTGGAGCCGGTGTTCAAGGAGCCCAGGGATCGGCAGGGCTCCATCCTCGACATCCTGTACTTCCGGCCGGTCGCCTCCGGACAAGAGGAACCCGCGTGATCCCCAACCTGTTGGTCCAGGGCGGCGCCTGGAGGATTCCGGCCGCCGACGCCGCAAGGTCCCGGAAAGCTGTGGCCTCGGCGGCCGAGGCCGGATGGAAAGTCCTGCAGGTCGGTGGACGCGCCATGGACGCCGTCGAGGCAGCCGTCGTCGTGATGGAGGACGACCCCGCTCTCAACGCCGGCCGAGGCTCCGCCCTGAACGCCGATGGCCGCATAGAGATGGATGCCATCCTGATGGATGGCGCAACACTGAACGCCGGCGCCGTAGCGGCCATCCCGCTCGTCAGGAACCCGATCTCCGTGGCGCGGCTCGTCATGGAGCGTTCCGAGCACCTGCTTCTGATGGGGGACGGCGCCCTGCGCTTCGCGCGGGATCACGCCGCGGAGGAGTGGACGGCGGAGGATCTCATCGTCGAGCGGCAGCTCATGCGCCTGCGAGAGGCACGCTCCGCCGCCGAGGAGCCGGAACTTCTCTCCCGCTTCGGAACCGTGGGGGCGGTGGCCATAGATCAGGAGGGAAACGTGGCCGCGGCAACCTCCACCGGGGGCACGACGGCCAAGCTCGCCGGGAGGGTGGGCGACACCCCGCTGGTGGGAGCGGGCGCCTACGCCGACAACCGCACAGGCGCGGCTTCTGCAACCGGCTGGGGTGAGTCGATCATGCGGGTCCTTCTCTGCCGGACCGCCTGTGACCTGCTCGCCGCTGGCCGGAACCCGCAGGAGGCGGCCCAGGAGGCGGTGGACATCCTAGGAGATCGCGTGGACGGTCGCGGAGGCCTGATCCTCCTCGACCGGGAGGGCGGCGCCGGAATCGCCTTCAACACGCCTGCCATGGCGAGGGCCTGGGTGGAGCCTGACGGCTCGATGGCTGCCGAGGTGTAGGAGGCGCCCATGGACTTCGACCTCAGCGAAGAGCAGAGACAGATCCGCGACCTAGTTCGTGAGGTGGCTCAAAACGAGTTCGCCCCCCGGGCCGCCGAGATCGACGAGACAGGCCGATTCCCCAAGGAGAACTTCGCCCGGCTGGCCGAGCTGGGCCTGATGGGGCTTCCCTGGCCCGATGAGTACGGAGGCGCTGGCGCTGACACCGTGAGCCTGGCGTTGGCCATCGAGGAGATCGCCGCCGCCGACGGTTCAACCGCTCTGGCCTACTCCGCACATCTGTCGCTCGCTTCTGCCCCCATCTTTGCCTTTGGCACGGAGGAACAGAAACAGAAGTTCCTGACCCCCATGGCCCGGGGCGAGTGGCTAGGCGCCTTCGGGCTGACCGAGCCGGGGAGCGGATCCGATGCCGCCGCACTCCAGACAACAGCCGCCCTCGACGGAGACGAGTGGGTCATCAACGGTCGCAAGGCATGGATCACCTCGGGCCCTGTCGCCGATGTCATAGTCCTCGCTGCCAGGACGGAGAAGGGCATCTCCAACTTCCTGGTGGAGAAGACCGCCCCCGGCTACGGGCCGGGGAAAGAGGAGCCCAAGATGGGACTCCGCGGCTCGGTGACCTCCCAACTGGAGTTCGAGAATTGCCGGATCCCCAAGGAGAATCTTCTGGGCAAGGAGGGCCGCGGGCTGCAACAGTTCCTGGCCGCTCTGGACGGAGGCCGGGTCGGGATGGGGGCCCTGGCACTAGGGCTGGCGCGGGCTGCGCTCGACGCTGCCAAGACATACGCGAGTGAGCGCGAGGCCTTTGGCCGGCCCATCGCCCGATTCCAGGCCATCCAGTGGATGATCGCCGACTCCGCCACCGAACTCGAGGCCGCCCGTCTGCTCGTCCACAAGGCGGCCTACCTCAAGGACCGAGGCCAGCCCTTCACCCAAGAGGCGGCGATGGGCAAGCTCTTCGCCTCTGAGGCGGCAGAGCGGGCGACGAGAAACGCCCTCCAGATCTTCGGAGGCTACGGCTACAGCCGGGAGTACCCGGTGGAGCGCTTGTACCGCGACAATCGGCTCACCACTATCGGGGAAGGAACCTCCGAGATACAGAGGATGGTGATCGCGCGGGAGGTCCTGGATCTAGCCAGCGCACTGGACGGATCCCGCTCCTAGCACATGGCCAACTGCGGCTGCCAGGCCCGATTTGCAGGCGCGGCCGCTGGGAGATGACCGTTCGCGTCCGCCCCCTCGCCCTCGCAGCCAGCGTCGTCTTTGTCGTCGCTGTGATGGGCTCGTTGGTCGCGGCTTTGGGCGTCGCAGTGGGCGGCGGCAGCGATGTTCCTCCCTGGACCGTCGGGGTGGTCGTCTCCCTGAGCGAAGCCGTCCTGATCGTTCCCGCATGGTTCCTGGTCCTTCGTCGCGGCGGAAGCTGGACGGATCTGGGTTTCAGGCCGTACCGACTAGGGCATATCGCCTTGGGCTGCACGTTCCTGCTTGCGGCGTTCCTCTTCAACGCCATCTGGGCTCTGGTGCTGCTCCGCTTCGGACTGGAAGGCCAGCCCGACATCCGTCAGGCTCTGGGGGGCGGCCCTCAGGGATTCGCCCTGGCACTCGTGGCGGCCGGGCTCGTGGCACCGGTGTCCGAGGAAGTCTTCTTCCGCGGCCTCGTCCAGGGCAGCCTCAGAACCCACTACGGGGCCCCGATCGCCATCCTGACAAGCGCAGGGCTTTTCGCCCTGTTTCATCTGATCCCCACGACGTTCCTGCCGGTGCTGGTCCTGGGAATCGGCCTGTCCCTCCTCTACCATATCTCCGGGTCCCTCTGGCCCGGGATCCTCCTGCACGCCGGGTGGAACGTGGTGATGCTGACCTTCCTGTATGCCTTCGGCGGAGCGATCCCCGCCACACCGTAGCCCATGACCCGGGAGCGAGAGGAGCCGCTGGAGGTGGTGTATCGGGCCTCCGGCGAGACCGAGGCTCACCTGATCCGCGGCCGTTTGGAGACAGAGAACATCCCGACCCTCCTTCGAACCCGAATGGGTGGCGCCCACGGCGTGCCCGGGGGTAGCCTGGGAGGGGTGGATATTCTGGTTCCCCGCGGCAAGGCCGAGAGGGCACGCCAGATACTGAGCCAAGGTCCTCCCGACGAGGAGGAATGATGGAGGAAGAGCGAGGACGCTTCGCGCCGGTCTATCGAGCCGGCTCTGAAGCCGAGGCTGAGATCGTTAGGGGTCGTTTGGAGAGCGAGGGCCTAGATGTCTTTCTCAGACCCGACCCGGCCTCCGGAGCCATTCTGGTCCTGGTGCCTGCAGATCAAGTGGGCGATGCGCGGGCAGCCTTCGCGGGAAGGCAGGCAGATGAAGGCGAGAGCCGGCCCGATCTTCAGGTCCTGCACAAGGCCGGCAGTGAGGAGGAAGCCCAGGCCGTGCGGGCCCACCTAGCACGCGAGGGGATCCCATCGGCTGTGCGTCGCCAGGACTCGGCCTTCGGCGAGGAGATCGTGGTGATGGTGCCCGCGGAACTGTCCTACGAGGCCGGCCAGGCCCTCTCCCGCTTTCCCCTGGACTTCTGGGAGGGCTAAGGGCCAAGGACCAGCCACCGTCCCTCAGATCCTCTGGATGTAGTAGGTCTCAGACTCGCAGGTCTTCAGCTCGCCCCCTTCGCCGACGACCCCGTGGATCTCCACCCGTTCGCCGTTCCGCACGGAGATCCCCTGTCCCGTCGCTCTGTCATTCGGACACGGCGGCCACTCCCCGTAGCCGTACACCACCTCCGCCTCCTCGCCGCCCAGGTCTATGCGAAGGATTCCCAGCCCGTCCACAGGCATCATGTTTCGGTTCTCGAGGACCGTCCCCCGAATGCGAACCTCCTCGCCCGGGCGGCCCAGCGAGGCCGCCGGGAGCTGCGGAGGCGACGTCCCCCCGCCCACGCCGCCTCCAAACGCGTCGCATCCGGAAACTGCAAGGGCGACGAGAAGGGATAGGGTCAGAGCCCGGGATGCACGCATGACCCACCGTCGTGTGACTGGGAGGGGGGTGCCTTTGGCGATATCAGCTACTCCTCGTGCGAACGACCGCTCCTGGCGGAGCCAGCAGCTAGCTCTCTATTGCGTAGGTGAGCTGCACCTGGATGGCGAACTCCAGTTGGCCGGGCTGCACGGCGATCCCGCCCCCGATCGCCTCCATGGGCGCCGCTGCCCGCTCGACGAACACCGGGCCGCCGAACTCGATCTCACTCATGGAGAGAAGCTCGCCCAGCCGGACCCCAGCCGCATCAGCGAGGGCCTCGGCCTTGTCGCGAGCCGCCTCCACCGCCAGTGTGCGCGCTTGCTCCTGAATCGGCCTCGGGTCCTCCACAGTGAAAGTGATCCCGAAGATCTGATTGGCGCCGGCCGCAGTCACGGCGTCCAGGACATCTCCCGCCTGCTCGACGTCCCGGATCTTGACCCGCACGCTGTTGGTGACAACGTACCCCACAACGCGTGAGCCACGATCCTCGCGGAAGTCCACTTCAGGCCGGATGCTGAAGTCCGTGGTCTGGATGTCTTCCTCGTCGATTCCCAGCTCTGCCAAAGCCCCCATGACCCGATTCATGTCGGCAGCGTTCTGAGTGACGGCCCGCTGCGCTGTGACGCTCCGGGTCTCGACCCCCACGTTGATCTGCGCCATGTCCGGCTCGGCCGACACTCGCCCCTCGCCCGACACATGGATCGCATTCTGCAGTGCCGCTTCTCCTGTCGGCGCATCCTCCCGCGCGGCGGGGAGGACCAGAAGCAACTCCACCGCCAAAACCGCCCACAAGAGCAGCACCACCAATCCACCAAAAGCAATCGCCGCTGCACGCCACCTGGTCACAGTTCCTCCTTCACTCCTGAATCCCGGATCCGTTGCTCATCCGCACAGCATCATACTAGACGATAGGCGGCCTCGCGATGTTCCGAACTATTTGGAAGCCGGAATCAATGATCTCCTGGCCCGGATCGAGGTGGCCTATGGTATAGTCTGAATCTGCCAGGGCCAGGCCAGAACCCTCTGGAACCACCCTGAGTTGAGGAGGAGAACAGACTGGCATGGACCTCTACATGATCGTGCTGCGGTTGACCCACATCTTGGCTGGAATGTTCTGGGTGGGCTCGACCATCATCTTTGTCGGATTCTTTCTTCCCGTGCTGCGCGGTGCCGGCCCCGCGGGCGACAAGATCATGCAAGGATTCGGCCGGGTCCGGATATCCCCAGCGCTCGGCGTCGCGGCTGTTCTGACGGTGATCGCCGGGGCCCTCATGTACTGGCGGGTATCGGCAGGGCTGAACACCGTTTGGCTGACCACCCGCGCCGGGCTCGCACTCACCGGAGGGTCCATCGCAGGAATCTTGGCCCTTCTCGCCGGTGCCCGAATCACGGGACCGGGCCTCGATCGGAGGATCGAGCTCGCCCGAGAAATCGAAGCCGAGGGCGGAGAGGCGACGGCCGAGCAGCAAGCCGAGATCGAAGCCCTCCACGAACGATTGGGTCGGTTCATGCGATACGACCTGGTCCTGATGGTGCTGGCCGTGTTGGGGATGGCCGCCCATCGCTATCTCTAGGCACCGGATCGGTAGTTTCAGACATCAGGCCCGCATCCGGCAAGCCGATGCCCATCCGTCACCAAGAGCCTTGCTGACCGGCTAGCCACCACCCACACCTCTGAGAGGCTTCCACCATGGAATTCTTCGTGGTCGCACCGCGCGTGCTCCACGTCTTGGCCGGGCTGTTCTGGGTCGGTTCGGCTGTCATCTTCCGACCCTTCTTTCTTCCCGTGCTCCGCTCCGCCGGCCCCGCGGGCGACAAGATCATGCACGGGATCGCCCAGACCCGCCTTTCGATAGCCATCGACATCTCAGCGGTCGTGACAACCGCCTCGGGGCTCATCCTGTACTGGCAGGTCTCCGGAGGCGTGAACGCAGATTGGATTGCCTCCGATGCCGGGATCACGGTCACCGCCGGAAGCCTGGCCGGGGTCGTGGCGCTGTTCTTGGGAGCGGTGATCGGCGGGCCGATGCTCAGAAAGCGGCTAAGGCTCGCCACCGAGGTGGAGTCGTCGACAGACCCGGCTACCGCCGAACAGAAGGCGCATATAGAAACCGTTCACAATCGACTGGGCCGATACCAGCCGTACCAGATCGCTTTGATGGTCTTCGCCATCATCACCATGATCGCGGCCCGCTACATGGCGACCTGAGCAGAGGTGATCCCGAGGCGCTAGCCCGCCGCCCCCGCGATCTGAGCTCCCAGAGCCTCCTCGAGGGCTGATATCACACCCGCATCGTCCCCCACGTAGAGAACGATCAATCGGGCCTTCTTGAAAAAGTGGGGAGGGCCCACCCAGGTGATCATGGTGGTCCCCACCGAGGTCCCGTCCGGAGATATCTGCTCTGCATCGGCCAGTGCCGCCGCTTCGTCTGCGTACTCAAACACCTGAACGTCTGCCCCATCCACAGAGATGAGCTGGCCGTCCAGTGAGAAGAACGGCTGCGAAACGTCGCCGGAGGGCTCTACCGTCGCCCCGCCCGCTCGCACGTTGTCGATCAGACTCACATAGTCTGTGACCGGTCCGCCCTGGGACGCGACCGGCGTCTGCTGCCCGGCACATCCCACCACCAGTAGAACTCCAAGAATCACCAAGATCGACGCAATCTTCGTCATCAGCTTCCTCCCCCGAACGGTAGTCTGAGACACCCCGTCAGACGTCAATCCCAGGGAAAAGGTTCCCGCTGCCGGATGCCCTGTCGTGAGAGGGGCAATTCTGTCATGAGCGGTGCCTGCACGTCATGAGGGGGGCAATTCTGTCATGAAACTGGAGCGGATGGTGTTGTCTCCGGCTTGCGAGGTGCCACGCCGTGACTAGAATGCGGTGATCCCATGTCTGACCATCAGAAGTCGCCAGCCGACCCGGAGATCTCGATCCCCGTGGCTGAGAAGGACCCTCCCGCATCCGAGGTCACCGCGGGTGCCGGATGGGCACAGGCGAGCTGGATCCGCGCTGCTATCTTGGCCCTCTTCCTTCCGCTGGGTGTCGTCGTGGGGCCGGCGCTGGGTATCTCGGTCCTACGATGGCCCTACCTCGCCATGCTGGCCGCCGTAGCGTACACCGATCTACGCGAACGCAGGATCCCCAACGTGGTGACCTACCCAGCCATCCTCTTCGCTCTGGGAGCAGCCGTTGGAGAAGCGTTCTGGCCCTGGGCGGTGGCGGGCGCCATCGCCTACGGAATCGTGATGGTCATCCCGGTGGTGATCTACGGCCCAGAGAGGGCCGGCATCGGGGACGTGAAGCTGGCGCTATTTATTGGCCTAGTGTTTGGCCTGACCCAGACCCTCTATCTAGCGGTCCTCGTTGGGGCCGGCACCGCTGCCATCGTCGGTGTGGTCGGGATCATCTTCGGCAAACTGCGCCGGCACAGCACTATCCCCTTCGGCGCCTTCATGGCCCTGGGTGCTGCGGTGGCACTCGTGCAGACGGTGTAGCCCTGACAGGGCGGCCCCGCCCGATTCCGGGCCGCGGGCCCCCGGAGAACTCTCTCTACCCGGCATCCCCGTACGTTTGCCGTACGAAATCTTCCAGCCTGATCTGGCTAACCGCGTAGACCCGCGAGATATCACTCATGTCTACAGATGAGTCTTTGGACTCCATCTCTGCCATGACGCGCGCCAGACCCTCATCCAAACCCGGAGCCGATTCGCCAGGCGGAACGCGCCGAACCTCGATCGCGCGACCGAGCACATCCTCGAATAGGGCGATGACCTCGAGCCAAGTGAGCGACTCCGGTCCTCCGATCTCGAGTCTCCGATTCATAGCCGCCGGGTGGTCGAGCACGGCTATCGCAAAGCTGGCTACGTCGGCGGCCGATACGAAGGAGTGTTTCTGACGCCCGTCTCCCACGATCGTCACCGGTTGCTGATTCAGGGCTGGCGTGCCGACAACTTCCGCAATCCAGGTCTCGAAATACACATCGGGAGCCAAGATTGTGAATTGGATTCCGCTCTCGCGCAGGTACCTCTCTGTCTGGGCCTTTGCACGAAGCTGGGGATGTGGGTAGTCGGGCCGCGCGGGAAGCGCCGACACGAACACAAAGTGGCGAATTCGAGCGGCCGTAGCGGCCTCGATGAGGTTTCGGTATCCCTGCCTGTCGACGGCCTGAATGATATCCTCCCCCGACTGGCAACCGGCAGTGGCCGTCGTGATGACCGCCTCGACACCCGTGCAGGCAACCTCGAGCGACTGGCGATCTCTCAGGTCCCCCAAGACTGGCTGAGCGCCCACCTCGACCAGCTTCTCGTAGGCGGACCTAGACCGCACCAACATGCGCACGTCCTGCCGTTGCTCCAGCAGTCGCCGGGCTATCATGCCCCCCAGCATCCCGGTTGCGCCGGCTACTAGAACTCTCATTGGCCCTCCATCGCGGCTAGCTGGACCCTAGTGCCAGATCTCACGCCGCCTCAAGCTCGATCCGCCAGGTGCGCCATTCGAGACGCGAGGAGAAGGTACCCGGTCTCCCGGCCGCTGTAAGGACTGCCGCCAGCCCCTGTACGAGCCCCGTTTCGGCCGTGCCAGAGCGACTCACTCTCCCCGAGTACGTTTGCTGCCTCCACAATCACACCGCCCTGCCCTTCCGCACCTAGGTGCCGCTGGGCTGGGCGCGGCGGTGGCACTCCTGCAGGGAGTCTAGCCGGCCGCACGGCCTTCTGAATCGGGAGGCACGCGGCGCACGCTATCTGCCGCGCTCGAGCGAATCTACCAGAGAGCTCCCAATCTCCTGCAGGCTCTCCACGATGGGACCCTTGCGCTGGGCCTCGACGAACGGAACCCCGGTGTTCACGAACGGCTGTACGGCATAGAAGTCCGCCGGCACCTCGGCCAGGATCTCGCAGTCGAACAGCGCCTTCAGGTCCTGCGCCTTCACCTCGCTCTTCTTGCTGGTCCGATTAACCAACACTTTGAAGATTTCCGTCGGGATCCCCAACTCCTCGCCCAGCTGGATCAGCCCTCGGCTCTTCCAAACGGAGAGCACATCCGGCGTCAGCACGAGAAGGATCTGGTCGGCCAGCTCTAGAGCGGTAAGCGTCACATCAGAGAGCTCGGACGACGTGTCCACGAACACCATGTCGTAGTCCCGCTTCATGGCGAGCAGGATTTCTCGGACACTCGTCTCGCCAAAGAGGTCTGCCTGCTGCGGCTCGGGCGGGGGCAGCAACACCTCCAACCCGGAGCCATGCCGAGTGACCGCCGCTTCAAGCGCGTCCGGCGTCAATTCCCCGATCACCGACAAGAGATCCATGGCGGAACGTTCTCTCTCAAGATCAAGAAGAACCGCCTGGTCCCCAAACCGCAGATCCAGGTCAAGCATGGCGACGCCCAACTGTGGGTGCTCCTTCGCCACCAGCACCGCAAGGTTGCTGGCGAGGAAGCTCTTTCCTACCCCGCCCTTGGGGCCGTGGAACACAATCAGGCGCCCCCCCACCGCCTGTGCGGGCCGAGGAACCCGCCGGGCCGCAGGACGGCGGCCCTCCAGTGATGCGGCCGCCTGGATGCTCCGCGCCAAGGCGTCCAGGAGAGGCTTCTCGGCAAGGACATCGCTGGCCTTGTTCTGCATGGCACGGCGCAGGTAGTCGCCATCATCCGCACGATCCTCTGCCGCCAGGACGATAGTCGCCGTTCCCGGCGCCGACTGGTAGATCTGGCGACTGATCTCCACAGCAGGCACGTTGGCCTCGCGATCGAGGGCCAGCACCACATCAGGGCTCTGGTCCCGGACAAGCGCCAGGCACCCACGCGTATCGGTCGCCCCGACCACCTCGAGCGGGAGAAGGCTCTGCTCCAGCAAGGTCCGGACCTGCTCAAGAGCCTCGGGCGCATCCCCTGCGATGATCACCCGGACCGGCTGCCGACCGGTGTCCCTCACTGCCTCCACACGCTCTCCATCTCTGTGGGACTCATTCGACCGCCTCCTATTGGAACGTGATCCCACTGATGCGCGGCAGCGCTGGCAGGAGGTCGTCGTCCAGCCGGCGGATCATGAGTCGAACCTCCTCGGCAAAGTTGCTCATGTAGGTCAGCCGTAGTGCGTCCTGAGGCGTGAGGGCGAAGGTGACTGTGGCATCGCTCAGGATCTCGCCGGTTGGAAGAAACCGCGCTGGACCGCCGGCCTCCACCGGAGGCAGCAGGCTGCTGACGGCAAGAACCTCCACATCTTGTAGGAGGACCATCGTTACGGGCTCTGCGTCCTCCCCGGGCGGGGTGAAGGAGACGATGACATCCACCCGGTTCCCGGGTCGCACGTTGCCGCCGACGCTGGTCACCTGGTTCACCGCCATGCTCACCGCCCGCATGTTGGGCTCGAGCCCGGCATTGCTGTGCACCACATTGCGCTGGAGGATCTCTCCCTCGGAAACGTCCACCAGCGTTACCGTCTGCCCCGCCAGTTCAGACGGATCGACAACATACAGATCATGGAAGTACCGCACTGGAATGGTCGTCATCTCGAGCATATCGCGGGTGATGAGGGACCGGGCCGGGATATCCTGGGCAGCCACGACTACCTCGGTCGTGTCTCCCACCTCGCGCCGCAGCCCTTCGAGATAGTTGAAGAAGAGCACTCCCGTAATGGTGGCCAGGCCGACCGCGATCAGGAGGAGGATCAGGCCGCGCCGCCGCGCCCTATCCATCTACGCTCCCTGCACAGGTAACTGCGCTCCGGATTCCGATCGGATCATCCACCTCGCGCCTCCTCAAACAACGCCCGGAGCCGCATCTCAGATGGGTAGACAAGGAATTCTACGTATCTCTTCGGGAGGAGCGGCGCGGCAGTCAACTCCGCCTCCTCGGCTCTCACCTTTTCAGGCTTCAGCGCCGCTGCAACGGTCGCCACCACCTGGTTGAGCGTCTGACCGTAGCCGCGGTGTTGAACCCAAAGACGGCACGGCCGGTCCACGCCTCGAAAGAGATCGCTCCACCCCTCCCAGTTGATCGCCGTGCCGCGCCCCTGTCCAGCAAGCCTCAATGCGCCGGTCCGTCCATCGAAAGCCACGAGCGACTCCACCCAGGGCAGGCGGTCACGCAGCCGCTGCCCGAAGGAGAGCATTGTGCGGCTTCGCAGGCCTGCGAGCCCAGGCGTCAGAATGAAGGTCCGGGCGGTCCGCTCCTGAAGACGCCGCATCAGAGTCACGGTCTCCACCACCGACAGGCCTGCGTCGCTCGCCGCCACAGATGCAGCCTCGACCAAGAATCGCAGCCCCAGGCTTAAGCCCAGGGCCCCCAATATTGTGATGTTGCGCTGAGGGAAGAGCAGTTGCCGCGCCAACCTTGCCTGATGGGTGATGGGATGGAGAGCGGGAGAAAGGTGGATTGACAGCACGGGATCCCGCGAGCCGAGCGGCTGGTATGCATCAAGGAAGCCGAGATGTGAAGGAGGCGCGAGCCGCATGGTCCCGCCCACAATCGCCTCTGTCGCGGGGCCACCATCCCGCCGGAGGATCCCGGGCTTCTCCGCAACCTGCCAAGGAACTACCACCAGACTGGGTCGCCGCTCCAGCGGTGCAACCAGGTCCACCAACCCATCCGTCACGACGCGTAGGCCCCTCGACCTCGCCACCCCACTATCTCCCGACGAGGCTGCGCAAGCTAGTACTGCTGCTCATCGCTGGAGTCACCGGCTTGCTACGCCGCCGCCTAGATCGCCGCCTGCTCACGTATCCAGTCCCTGACCAGCTTATCGAGCTCCAACTCGCTCAGGCCGAAGATGTCGCGGAGGGCCTCGTCCGTCTTGCCAATCTTGAGCGCGTTCCACTTTCCTGGGCCAAACAGGCGTGTTACCGGCTCGATTTCCCGCCATGGAGTATCGGCGTAGGTCATGTAGAACCGCCAGTACGCGACGGAACCGAAGTTGTCGACCAGGTAGCGATTGATGGCGTTGGAGAACTCATAGCGCGCCTGCACGTGGCCGCGAACGGCGCTGAAGGGGAAGCCTCCCAGGCTGGCGTCGTCGGTCAGGGACTCCACGGAGTACTCGTAGCCCTCGACAATCGTCAGGCCAGTATCAGCCAAGAAGCCCCAGTCGATCTCAGTGTCGGATAGAAGCATAGCTGCGCCCTCTGATAGCCAGACCGGGGTGAACGGCAGCGTGACTCGAACCAGCATGAGATGACCAATCTCGTGGCGTACCGCGGTCTCAAACTCCGCCACGAGATCGTCTCGCAGGGTTTCTCCGTTTAGGTAGAGCGTACGGGACAGGACTTCCATTCCGTCAGGACCCAGAGCGTACTCCCAGGTCGCGAGACCCTGGGTGTGGGCTCCTCCCCCTGCCAGTTGCCTGAATTCCTCCTGGGAGGAAGAGATGAAAGCGGCGTAGCCCGGCCTCGGGGCCTCGCCGGTTGCAGCCTCCACCGCCGCACCTATGCTATCGTACTCTGCCTCGAGGACAGCAATCGCCTCGGTCGCGAACGGTTGGAAGTCCGGGTGATAGAAGAGCAGGAAGTGATTGGATCGTTCTGCAGCAATGTGGTCAAGGATCCACCACGAGCCCTCTTCACTGAGTTGATCTCCTGTCAGCTTCCACACCCCGTTCTCCTGGGCCAGATCCAGGTCTAGCTCTTCGGTACGGACTTCATCTTCGAAACCGGTCCAGGAGTATTGCCACATCACATTGACGGATCTGATTCTCCAATCAGAGCGTTGAGTATCGACGAATCCGGATTCCTTGTCCGCGGCGAATTCAAAGGAGGCAAATGGCAGGGGCTGAAGGTGCTCGAAGAGCGTTTCCTGCGCGGAGTAGAACTCGGGATCGCGTTCCGACACAGTGGCGAGGAAGCCCTCCCGATCTCCCGACAGAACAGCCTGCGCTCGCTGCTCAAGCAACGGCTCAATCCCTTGGTGCGCGACATCCCGAGTCGTAGGGGTCGGAGTCGGTCTGGGCGTCCGCGTGGGTGTGACTGTTCGGGTGGGCGTCGCCGTTCTGGTGGGGGTGCCCGGGCCACGCACGCTGGTTGCCGTCGGGATGGCTGGTTGCTCCTGATCCCTGGGGGAAGGTTGACAGCCAACTGCAACCGCGGCCGCCGCAACGAGAAGAAGGATCCCGGTCCGCCTTGGGGTCGAAGCAAGAACAGCAGTCACTGATCCGTATATGGGATACTAGAGGAGATTCCGCTAGCGCCGATACCCTACGAGCTACTGTCTCTGAAAGACCCGCCAGAGAACTACGGCCATCACGATGCCGAATCCTATCGCAGTTTCCAGGATCACTCTGCCCAGTTCGCCTGACTGACTATACCGCGCGGCGACGGCCCCACCATAGGCCATCACCAACGCGACAAGAAGTAGCCCCGCGTAAATCCACCCGGCAGTCGAGCCAACATCCGGTGCTCCCGCCCGAAGCGCGTAGATCACCGTCCCGATGCCGAGAGCCGCCCCCGCTAGGAAGGCGGCGGCCCCAAGATTGCCGAGAGTCTCCCTCTCCATTTCAGCCTCTACTCAGGGACTGGACCAAGTCCGCTCTGACCACAGGAGAAGCGCTGCCCAGTGCTTCAACAGCTCGCTATTCCTCGTGGTCGGCGCTCACTCCAATTGCCATCATCGCCGCAGGAGGTAGCCTCCGATGGCAACTGCTAGGACAAGGGCGAGTCCGGCTGCCCAGTTCACAATTGCGCGCCGCAGGCTACCCGTCCTTACGTACTGATCGAAGATCAGACCCGCGTAGGCCATCACTCCACCAGCAGTGCCCACTATGACGTACACCCATGCTCCCGGCGTGTCGTTGACAGACGGGATCCTCCCATACACCTGCGACATCAGAACCACACTTCCTACTGCGATGACGAATCCGGCAATTACCAGGACTGCGCTGACCCTTTCAAGTAGTACTCGATCCACTCTTCCCCCTGTTAGCGATGCTCGCCGTGAGCCCCGCGAAGTCACCGCCTCGCCTGGTTGGACTACGCCCCCCGCAGCCTTCGGCGCAGTTTCCTCAGCAACTCGCCCGCTTCAGAGCTTTCGGGAGTGCCGGTGGGCGTCGCGGATGGTGTGCCAGATGGACTGGCGGTCGGGGTGGCTGGTTGCTCCTGATCCCTGGGGGAAGACTGACAGCCAACTGCTACCGCCGCCGTAAAGAGAAGAAGAGCCGTGGCCCTGCCCACGCTCAATTCACGATTGGCGGTCACGGATCTGTCTGCGGGACGCAGCGGCTGTCTCACAAGCGCGGTTGACGAACCCACTACCGTCTTTGCAGAATCCGCCAGAGAATTACCGCCATCACGATTCCAAATCCAATCGTGGTTTCCAGGACAACTCGGCCCAAGTTTCCTGTCTTGGAGTAGCGCGCCATAACGCCCCCCACATACACTGTAACGACCCCGGCTAAGCTGATTCCGATGGCGATCCATCCGCCGGTCGAGTCGAGGCTGGGAGCCCTGTTTGGATTCAGGAACGCATAGGCCAGGGTTCCCAATATTGCGAGGGCTCCCACGAGGAACAGCGCAGCGCCTAGGTTCCCAAGGGTGTCCCTCTCCATGTCAGCCTCTACTCTGGGACTGGACCGAGTCCCTGCCGCTTTCGGAGCCGCCGGAGCAGCTCATCGGCGCTACCAGCCGGGTCCTCGCCGGCAGGAGTCCCCGATTCAGATTGTGGAGACGAGGAGCCAGATGGCGGACTGGGGGAGGGCGTGTCAGTGGATGCCGGGGTAGGCGTTGAGCTCGGCGTGGATGTCGGGGTGGAGGTCGGGGTTGAAGTCGACGTTGTCGTCGCGGTAGGCGACGGTGTAATCGTGGGATCAGGGGTCGGAGTGGGAGAGGGAGAGGGCGACGCAGTAGGAGTCGGCGCAGGATTTACGGTGGGGGGTTGTGAAGAAGGTGGAGAGAAAAGACCTCTGACTTGCTCCCACGCTTCTGTGAACAGGATTCGCACACCTCGATCCTGAGCTGGCGCCAGGACAGACCCGGAACCTCCCACAAAGAACCGGCTTGGCGA
>CAYGBX010000005.1:11644-19458 GCA_964348195.1 uncultured Anaerolineales bacterium | reverse complement strand
CCGGAGAGTTTTATGTCGGCGCCGAAATCCTGTTCCGCTAGCCGGTCGAGCCCTGGCGGGCGACCACCGGTCCGTACCAGCGGGCCATCGTGGTGAACAGGTTGACCGGGTCGACCGGCTTGCCGACGTGATCGCCATACGTACCGGGAAGCCGGCCCAATCCCATGAGCGAATGTCCAGACCGAAAGTCCTTACCTGAGTCACCAAGAATCTCGCATTGGCAAGCAGCCCACTCCACAGAGCCTTCCCCTTCAATCCAAGACCTGCCAACGGAGCGGGTAGATAGTACACTCCGATTCCTATGACGACAGCGTCAAGGAAATAGTCCAGCGGGTCGGCAGGACCATCTCCCAGCCAGAGGTCCAGAATGCCAACCCTTACGATGCCGTAGCCGACATAGTGAAGTAGAAGGATCCCAGGCCGAGTTGCGAGAAAGCCGCGCACCCAAGGCAGAAACCGGCCTGTGATTGTGGACCACGCTGACGTCGCTAGACCCGCCAGAAATGGCACGAATCGCCAGCGGAACAGCGCCCAAATCGCTGACGCCTGGCTCACCAACCAGGGCCACGCGGTTCCCGTCAGCCATCCCCACGCCGCTGCGACTTGACCCGCAAGCCAGGGCCAGGCCGTTCCCGTCAGCCACCCCCAGACCGCTGCCACTTTCGCCGTCAGCCAGGGCCACGCCGTCCCTGTGATCCAGGCCACGAGGGACGGACCGAAAACTACTCCCAGGAAAGTGACGACGAGCGTGCCAAGTCCTGAGAGCACACCGAGCCCGAGTCCTTCCCAGAATCGGAAGGCATCTCCAGGGTGGGTCAAGCCATATATCACGACTGCTATGGCTGCGATCACGGCTGCCGCAGCTGTCGCAATCACCAGAGCAGTACCGGTGATGGGAAGACTCACACCGGCGACGACCAGGATGACCACTACCACCACAACGATGATGACCGCTGCCAATGCGGTCAGGGTGATTTTCGCCCAGTCCGGCAGATTCTGGAACCACTCCCCGATCCGATTCAGGAGATCGCCCAGATCAGCGATCGCGGCTTCGATGCCCTCTGCAGCCCGATCAAACCACGACCGGATTCGATCCCACGGTGATGGATCGCCCGGTGGGGGTTGCTCTTCGGGGGGCTGAGATTCGGGTGGGACCAGAGCTACTGACCAATCGGTCTTGCCCTCGGCATAGTCCACCTCCCCCTCGTGTCGCCCTGCCAGTCGATCGGTCTGCTGCTCCAGGTAGGCGAACATGACTTGGCCGATCGGTCCGTTCCCCTGAATCTCGGCGTAGCCCCAGGCACCGAGGACGACTGCCACCGCAACAGCGACCAGCCCGATTGCCTGAACAGACATCGCTCCCCGATCTTCGGGCAGCCACAGGTGGACGCGCGAGAGGACGCCCTTCATTGGGTGACTCCCAGCAGTCTCACGTTCCACTCCAGCGTGAAAGTCCAATCGTATACTTGTGGCAGGTCCAGCGCTGACCTAGTCCGGTCGCCCTCGTCCGTTCCTAGCCAAGAGGCTGCCAGTGGGCAGCTCGAAGGATCCACAACGGGCACTCCAGACGCCAAGACCTGTCTCGGATAGACCTCAGCGGCGCTCCCAGCCGACTGGAAAAGGTTCGAACCGTAGAGACCGCCGAACATCAGATCTGTAGGCCGGTCAACTGTAACGCGAATCCGAATCGGGAAGACTGCCACTCCGCCTACAATCTCCTGGCCGCCTCCATGCCACGGTTCGACGCCCTGGCGGTAGCTCGTGACCTTGGCACCGTGCATGTCCGCGTAGGCAGATGCTGGCCCTAGACCACGGTAGCCTCCGCCGAATCCATAGGCGGTCGGCCTCCAAACCTTGTCGAGATATGCCTGGGCGGACTGGACGCCGTAGGGATCTTCGGTACAGGTCACGGTGAACGTTCCGGAGAGCGGCGGCACGCCCACTACCTGGTCCAAGGCCACGCTACCCGCCCTCCGCGCGTACTCGACCGCGGCCGCGTGTGCAGCGGAGTCTGCGCCGGTCTGGGCCACGCGGTGGGAGAAGTTCACGCTCGTAGCGTCAAGGAAGAATGGCACGATGGCAAGAAACCCGCCGACCAGCGCCAGCGATATGATCATGTTGGCGCCCAACTCACCGCGGTCCAAAGGGTCTAGACCCGGCGATTCGCTGACGGTTTCCCCGTCCACCCGAGCCGCCCGTCGCATCTCAGAAATGGGGCTCACATCGAAAGACGGCCGTTGCACTGGTCTGGACATCCTGACCGAGGCTCGTTAGCGGAATAGTGAGGAATGGGACGCTGACACCCACCGTCACTTTCCCGGGCTCACCTGCGTCGCAGCCTGAGACCTGAAGGCCTGCCAAACGATAGGGCCTGGCTGCCGCAGAAACCGCATCCGAGACATTGGCACCCGCAGCCAACGCGCGGGCTCCCTGGCGCGCGGCCTCAGCGGTCGTGAGCATGGCATGCCCGGCGACCAGGAGTTGTCCGGCGATGAGCCCGGCCACCAAGAAGAACGGAAAGAACCCAATGAATTCGAGGGTCTCGATGCCGTGCTCTGCGCTCTCCCGGTGCTCCGTTCCCATACGTCTCGTCCCGCCTACGCTCAAGATAGGCGCGGACCCTCGCACCACGCCGAGGCCCGGCTACCAGTGAGGACGAATCCCAGATCCGCGAACGGCATGGTAGCGAACGGTACACGGACGTTGACGGTTACCGCGACCATATCACCTCGGTCTCTGCACCCTCCCTCCTGCTCAAACCAGAATTGAAGTCCGGCGCTGCTGCGACGGATGGCCTGATCGACTTCCGCCCTCGTCCCGCCAAGTGCGAGTGCGCGTGCCCCTGCTTCGGAGGCACTAGCGGACACCATGGTCGTGTAGAAGAACACGGCAAATTGCCATGCGAGAATCGCCGCAAAGACGAGCAGGGGAATCACCGCGACGAACTCGATCACCTGCGCTCCTGTCTGACTCTCGGCCCGACGTTTCATCATGCCACCATAGGCTGCAGACTGCGCGCGAAGTGCAGTCCCCAGTCGCCAAGCGATCTAAGCGACCTCCGACCATGGGACACGCTCACCACGGGGATATCCCGGTAACTCCCGTCTCGCGAGAGCGAATGCACGCGCACCGCGAGGAAGACCCGACTCGCTAGAAGCTAGCCTCCCCGCAATTGGTTGATGAATCCGGTCAGGGCACCAACGATCGCGTCGCCGACACTCTCCCCGCCGCCACGCGACAAGAAGGCCGCGATCCCCACCATGAGTGCGACCACAGCGGCAGCCATGCCGATCCACTCAATGGTCTCAACCCCGCGCTCGCCTCTTGGTGCGCGCTCCGCTGCCCGACGCAGCAGATCCGTCATCTGGACCCACATCGTGACCTCCTCCCGTGATGGGTACCTGTCACTCGCTCGGTGTCCTCATCCTCCCTGCTGTAGTCTAGTATACCAAACTGAGGGAGCCGTCAGGCGAAGTCGCACCCATGGAACCGGACTCAGGCCGTGGGGCTCACCGGTCCCGTGAGAACTCCCAAGATATGGAATGCCACGACCGCCGCCATCAGAAGCATCGCCGACGGGGCGATGATCATCGCGGTAACAAGAGAGATCTTTGGGGAGGCCTTCCCGCCCTCCTCTCGGGCCCGGCGAATCCTCCGCTCCCGCATCTCATCGGCTTGCTCATCGAGGGTATCTGCAATTGGAACGCCGAGCTCTTGCGCCTGCGCCAGAGCGTTGACGACCACCTGCAACTCGTCCGAGGGATTGCGAGTCACCAATTGCTCGAAGGCAAGTCTCCGTGGTACGCCAACTCGCAGCTCTCGGAGGAACCGATCCAGCTCCTCGGCCAGAGGTCCGCTTCTACGCTCCACCAGGTGACCCACTGCTGAGTCGAACCCAAGCCCAGCCTGAACCGAGATTGAGAGGATTTCCAGCGCCTCCGGCATCTCTTGGCCGATCGTCCGCTGCCGCTCAGCAGCTCTAGAACGCAGCCAGTACAGCGGCATGTAGGCGCCGATGAGGGTGAGCAGCGGGACAATGGCGGCGCCGGCGGACCGCAGGAGCAGCAGCGTGACGTACAGCCCCGCGATTGCCCCAGATAGCCCCGCCAAGACTTGGAGCCCGAGGAACTGCTCTGCATTGAGTCGCCACGGGCGACCGGCGTGGGTGAGCTTCTCGCTGATTCCCCTTGGCTGCAGGATGGGCATGAGCCACGAAAGACGAGGGCCAATACGCTTGGCAAGGGGCAGGATACGCCGCTCAAAGTAAGGCGGCCGAGACGCCTGGCCCCTGGGAGCCAAGGCGGCGAGTTTGATCTTGACACCGGGCTGCTCGCGCAGACGAGCAACGCCAAGAACCAGGAGGAGCACCGCCAGGGCGCTGAGGATCGGAAGGAGCAGGCTCACCCTTCTGGGCTCCCTTTCGCCGCCTTCATCGAGGCAGTCCTGTCACACCTTGACATCTGCAATCCGCCGTACCAGCACAAATCCGAAGACCTGCACGACTGCATAGATCGCCACCACGATCCAGCCGATAGGGTGGCTCAGAAAGCGGGACACCGACCCGGGCAAGATGGCGTTCACCATCACCAGCGTGAGGGCCGGTAGAGCCAGAAGGATCACGCTAGTGAAACGGACCTCGGAGGTCATGGTGCGCACCTCATCCTTCACCCGGCGCCGGGCGGTCACAGCCTCGGCGATCTGCTCCAAGGCCTGGGCCAGGTTTCCTCCTGCCAGTCGCTGGATGAGAACGGTGGTCATCATCATGCGGAGCTCTTCGCTCGGCAGCCTCTCAAGCGCGCCCTCGACTGCGCGCTCCAGTCCGACTCCAAGTTTCAGCTCCCGGCCGATCCTGCGGAACTCCGGACCGGCCGGGCGCGGCATCTTGTCGGCAACCACCTCGAAGGCTTGCTGGATCGAGAGACCCGCTCGCAGAGAGTTCCCGATGAGCGTGGCCAGCTCCGGCATCTGCGCATCAAGAGAGGCCACGTAGTGATCGCGCCGAGAATTCAAGTAGAAGCGGGGGAGGTAGCGGATCGCGAGAAGCGCAAAGGACAGAGTGAGCAGCGGGTCTAGCCCTAGGGTCAGCCGAATGGCGGCGAAGATCGCGATGCCCAGCAGAACAAGCACGCCGAGGTACTCCGAGGGCTTGATCGCCAGGTCAGCCTGGTCCAGCCGTGCACGCGATTTCTTGCCCCAGGCGGTCGCATCGATCCGATCACCAAGATCCCGGAACAGGCCGCGCCGGTATTGGCGCCGCAGCGACTCCGGGGCGCCCCAGTCCTCAAGCCGGAACCCGAAGCGGCGACGGTGTCGGAAGAAGGTCCAGAGCTGCGACCCTGCGATGACCCCAGCGAAGACGAACCCCATCAGGGCCACCGTCGCTTGCAGGGCGAGGTCACCGCTCACGGTCGCCGCCCCTCTGGCGGAAGAGCTCCGCTGGCAAGTGCACACCATGGGCTTCCAGTCGTGGGAGGGACACAGGAGCGTGTCCAGTCGCCCAGAACCGGCCCGTCACTTCCCCATCTCGGCCCTGTGGCCCCTGCAAAAACTGGAAGACCGGGGACAGCACAACCCGCCCATCCTCCTCCCCCACCTCAGAGATCTCCACCACCTTCCGGCTGCCGTCCACCATGCGATTCTCCTGAACGACCATGTCCAGCACGGACACCAATTGCCCCCGGATGACATCCAATGGAAGTCCCGTGCCGGCCAGCATGACCATCGTCTCCAGCCGGGAGATGGCGTCCTCCGCAGACTTGGCGTGTATCGTGGTAAGGGAACCGTCGTGGCCGGTGTTCATGGCCTGCAGCAGGTCGAGAGCCTCCGGGCCCCGCACCTCCCCGATGATGATCCGATGGGGGCGCATGTGCAGAGCGTTGCGGACCAAGTCTCGCAGGCCCACCCCGCCTCGTCCCTCCTCATCGGCAGGCCGCGTGACGAGACTCACCACGTGAGGTCGGTCCAGCCGCAGTTCTCGAATCTCCTCAATCGTCACCAACCGCTCCTGCTCCGGAATGAATCCGGAGAGGACATTGAGGAGGGTAGTCTTGCCGCTGGAAGCCCCGCCGGAGATGAGGATGTTTAGCCGCCCCTGGACGCAGCCAGCGAGGAACGACAGCATCGCCTCACTCATGGTCCCCAAATCTACGAGTTCGTCAGGAGCAAATGGCCTCTCGCGAAAGCGTCGGATGGTCAGCACCGGACCGGCCTCGGCGATCGGTGGGAGGACCGCGTTGATCCGGCTTCCGTCCGGCAGCCAGGCATCCACCATGGGATGGTCCTCGTCGATGCGGCGACCCAGAGGTGCGACCATCCCGTTGATCACGGCAATAAGGTGATGATCATCGCGGAAGCGGATGTCAGACCGGGGCTCCATCTTGCCGTTGCGCTCCACATAGACCTCGTCGGGGCCGTTGACCATGATCTCTGTGATCTCTGGATCCTTCAGCAGCTCGGCGCCCATCTCAGCGACCAGGTAGTCCGGTCGGAACATCTCCGCGGGCACCCCCACCTCGTATGCCCGAAGCCTGGCCATCGAGGTGGGTTCAACGCCCGTTGGAGTGAACTCGCCCCGGACCTTTCCTGACTCCTCATCAATACCCACCTGCTCAAACAGGAAGATGTCCTTCAGGACGATGTGGCCTTTCTTCACCCCCTGGATCTCGGAGATCCGCATGATCTTCCGGCTGCCGTCTGCCAGTCGCTCCTGCTGGATCACGATGTCGAGGGCCCCAACAAGCTGCTCGCGGATGGCGGACGAGGGCAGCTCCGTGCCAGCCCACATCACCATGGTCTCCAGCCGCGAGAAGGCGTCGTGAGGCGAGTTGGCGTGGATCGTGGTGAGCGAGCCTTCGTGACCGGTGTTCATGGCCTGGAGCATGTCCAGGGCTTCTGCTCCTCGGACCTCTCCCACGATGATCCGGTTGGGGCGCATTCGCAGCGCGTTTCGAACCAGCTGGCGGATCGTGACCTCGCCCTCCCCCTCAACGTTGGGAGGCCGTGACTCCTGCCTCAGGACGTGCGGGTGGCTGCGATAGAATCGCAGCTCAGCCGAGTCTTCGACGGTGATGATCCTCTCGCCCTGTGGGATGAAGGAGGCGAGGACATTCAGGGTAGTCGTCTTTCCAGAGCCGGTTCCGCCCGAGACCAGGATGTTGAGCTTGGCTACGACACATGCCCGCAGAAACTCGGCCATCGCCTCTGTCAAAGTCTCCAGCTCGATCAGACGCTCCAGCGTGAATGGCCTCTCCGGGAAGCGGCGGATGGTCAGCACTGGGCCATCCAGTGAGAGAGGCGGCACGATGGCGTTCACTCGGCTGCCGTCAGGGAGTCGAGCGTCCACCATCGGGCTGGACTCGTCGATCCGCTTCCCCAGGGGCGAGATGATGCGATCGATGATGTGGCGGATGTGTTCTGGGCTCTCGAAAGCAATCTCTGGCGCTCGCGAAAGAATTCCGTCGCGCTCGACGTAGACCTCACGCGGGCCATTGACCATGATCTCAGTGACGGATTTGTCCAGGAGCAGAGGCTCCAGAGGACCATAGCCCGCAGTCTCGTTGGCAATGGTGGTGATGATCTCTGCCCGATCGGCCGAGGAGATGATGCGCCCTTCTTCCCGGATCATGGCACCGACCAAGCCTTCGATCCGGGCGCGGAGAACGTTGGGTGGGAGCGCTGTCAGCTTTTCGAGGTCAGCCTCGCGGAGGAGCCGTTCCCGGTAGTGGTGCGCAAGGTTCAACAGAACCCCGCTCTCCACGGCCTCGGGCTCCGTGGATCGCGCGCCTTTGCGCCGCTCAAGACGATCGAGGACGGTC
>CAYGBX010000005.1:0-11634 GCA_964348195.1 uncultured Anaerolineales bacterium | reverse complement strand
CGCCTGTGGCGACAGAGTCGGACGCTGATAGATCGCATTATGTCAGGTTGGCTCGCCACGGCGGGACCTGGGCCGATCGCGGTACTCCTATCATATCCAGCGCGAGGCGACTGGTCAATGACTTCCAGACATCCTATCCCACGGCGCTGAGCGAACCGCTTACTGAACGGATTGGGGGTTTCTCGCCACCGTACTCGTGCCTAGGGATTCCCCAGGGTAGAGAGTGAAGCGCTCAAGGCCCGTTGCGGGGCGTGTGGTTGGCTCGTAGAATGGCCCCGTGCTGCGCGAGCCCGAACGGCCCACCCTTCACGAGTACGTAGGCTGTCTCCATCTCCACACCACGGCCTCTGATGGTGCGCTGACCCATGAGGAGGTGATCCAAGCAGCCCAAGGTTCAGGGCTGGATTTCCTCATCGTCACGGATCACAACGCACTGGTCAAGGGCAAGGAGGGTTGGTTCTTCGGGACCTTGATGCTCGTGGACCAGGAGATCCACGATGTGGAGCGGGAGCCCGAGGCCAGCCACCTCCTCTGCTTCGACCTAGAGGAGGACATGACCCCCTACGCCAAGGATCCCCAGGGGCTGGTGGACGCAGTCAACGAGAAGGGGGGCTTCTGCTTCCTGGCCCATCCCTACGAGAAGGCGCCTCCCTTCACCAAGGAGCCGGATCTCTCCTGGATGGATTGGGATGTGAAGGGATACACGGGTCTGGAGATCTGGAACTACATGAGCGAGTTCAAGTCCCACGCCACCAGCCTGCCCCGGGCGCTGCTCTATGCCTTTGTGCCGGGGCTCGCCATCGCGGGGCCCTTCAAGAGCACTCTGAAGAAGTGGGACGAGCTGCTAGGCGAGAGGCAGAAGGTCTCGATATTGGGCGGCCCCGATGCCCACGGGACCGAGTTCCGCTTCGGCCCACTGACACGGACGATCTTCCCGTACGCGCACTGCTTCCAGGCGGAACGGATGCACATCCTGACAGAGTTTCCCTTCACAGAGCACGTGGCGCACGACTCGGCCATCGTGTACGACGCACTGCGAGCGGGTCGCTCCTTCGTGGCCTACGATCTCCTGGCCGACTCCACGGGGTTTCGGTTCGAGGCAGAGAGCGAGCTAGAGTTTGCGACGCTTGGTGGCGAGGTTCGCCTCGCCGACGGGATCGAGCTGCGGGTGATCTCGCCCGTTCCGGCGGAGCTCCGCATCCTTCGCTGGGGCCAGACGGTGGCCAGGACTGAAGGGACCTTCCTTCGCTACCGCACTCCCAGCCCCGGAGCCTACCGGGTGGAGGCCTACCAGCAGCACTTGTTCAAGCGGCGGGGGTGGGTCTTCACCAACCCGATCTACGTGACAATGTAGCGACCGGATCCTTAGCGGTGGCGGGGTGCTCCCCTTGCAGCGGCGGGCAGAAGGGCGGGCGGCTGCGCCACGCGGGGCCGGATTGCCCCTGTCATGACCTGCGGCGACCGCTCATGACCCCGAAGGACGCCGGAAGCCGAAGCGGGACCACTCCTGCGGGTCCTCCCGCCAAGGAAGAGTCAGGGCGTTTGGTCCGGACCTGGGTCCCAGGAAACCTAATGGGCCCGGCGCGTTTGCCGGGCCTCTCAAGAAAGGCTGAAGGTCAGGACCAAGTTATACAACCTGTTCGGACTTTCGCCCTATCCTGACCTTCAGTCTCATCTTATCACAATTCCGCGGTCTGTCAATCCAGTTTCACCTTAAATATCCCGCTGACAGAGTCCCGGCGACGTGCGAAGAGACCGCGCTCTGGCGGTCTCTTCTTTCTGACCTGGACGATCTAGGGCGGAAGATTTGTCGTCTTCGCCGGATCGGCCTTCCTACGGCCGGCCGCGTCCGGGAGAACTGCCGCGAAGCTGGTCACGCACACACTTCCAATCCTGGTTGCACGTCCCGTCGTTGTACAACGCCCAGACAGCCTCGAGGTCGGCTCCGTAGTGGGCGGCGAGTCGCTCTGCGGTCCGTGCGTCGCGATCCGCCTGGCGCTGGCCTTGCTCCTCTGCCCGACTTGATTCGCGCTGCGCTCTGGCTTCCTCGCGCTGCTGGGTGCGGTACTCCTGAACGCCGATCTCGAGGATCTCCTCTGCGGTCAGTGTGGCGCCGTCCTCGCCGGCCAGGCGATAGGCTTGCCCGATCGCGCCCCAGCTGCTTCCCGCTAGGCGAAGATCCAGGACCGTCTGCCAGTCGGAATCGAGCCGGTCCGCGACCTGAGCGGCGTGCCGGATGTCTGCGAGGCTGGCGTCATCCTCCAATGCCGCCTCCAGCTCGGCGGAGTCTATCGCCAGCTCCTGGGCCAGCCGGAAGAACTGGCCGGCTTGGCCGGGGGACCAGCCGTCCTCGGTGAGACGGGCCAGTGCATCCTCGAAGTCGGCATCGAAGCGGGTCACCATGCGCACTGCGTGCCGGATGTCCCGGACCTCAATGTCGCCAGTGACCAGATCGATCAACTGCTGGATCGACCACCCCTCGAGGATGTCCGCGAACAGGTCGAGCTGGCGGAGCAGTCCCCAGCCGTTGCCGCCCAGCTGCCAGTCCAGGATCGCTTCCCAAGTGAGATCGGTGATGAGTCCCGCCAGCTGATAGGCGTGCCACATCCGGCCGAACCCCACCTGGCTTCCCTCGACGAAGTTCTCGAACAGCCAATCGCCAGGGTTCCCGCGGAAGATGTCGAAGATGTCCTGACACACGTACGGCCGCAAGGCCTGACCGAGCCCTAGGAGTTCACCCACCGCGTCGGCGATCTGCTGTGCCCTCGGGTGACAGTCGGGCTCGCAGGCGTCACCAATTCCGTCGCTGTCGGTGTCTTCCTGGCCGGGATTCTCCCGGGTGATGCAGTTGTCGCAGTTGTCCCCGACTCCGTCTCCGTCGAGATCGGCCTGGTCGGAATTGGCGGTGTCGACGCAGTTGTCGCAGGCATCTCCCACCTCGTCACCGTCGCCATCTGCCTGGTCCTGGTTGGAGGTCGTGGGACAGTTATCAAGACCGTCTAGGACGGTGTCGTCATCCGTGTCCTCGTCCAGCGGATCCGTGCCGACCTCGTTGACCTCCACTCCATCTGTCAGTCCATCGTCGTCGGTGTCCTCGTCCAGGGGGTCAGTGCCGTGGACATCGACTTCGTCGCCATCGGTCAGCCCGTCATCATCGGTGTCGTCATCCAGCGGGTCTGTACCGTGGGTGTTGATCTCGTCGCCGTCGGTCAGACCGTCATCATCGGTGTCGTCATCGACTGGGTCCGTGTCGTGGATGTTGACCTCGTCGCCGTCGGTCAAACCGTCATCATCGGTGTCGTCATCGAGCGGGTCTGTCAGGTGGAGGACTACCTCCTCGCCGTCTGTCAGCCCATCGTCATCGGAGTCCGCGTCCAGCGGATCGGTGTCGTATGTGTCTTCCTCATCATCATCTAAGAGCCCATCGTCATCGTCATCGTCGTCGCACACGTCCCCGAGCCCGTCCAAGTCGGTGTCGGTCTGGTCCTCATTCGGCATCTCGGGGCAGTTGTCCAGCTCGTCGGGGATACCGTCATCATCGAAATCGCCCTCCACGTAGGAAGGCGCGGAGAACGCCGTCAACGCCGAGCCGGTCGTCAACGCGGCCAACAGGCCTAGAACGAACAGCAGCCGCACCATTGCGTGGATCTCCCTAGCCTTCATGGTCCCCTCTCCCCTGTGGCGCCCTGACCGTATCCGATCCTATACCGACCGGGGAACCCCTTCGATACGGAGGACCCCCGTACCACGGTACCGCAACGCTCCATTCGCAACCGCACCACGAACCAGTGGAAGGACTTGGCATCGCTGCACTCCTGCCAACAACCCCGCCCCTCACTCCCAACGGTCCTTACAATTCATGTCGTTATGTTAGGTCAGGCGTGGGAACACCGGAGATTGACCGACCGTGATGTGAGTGATAGGTTTGCTGACGCCCGAGCGAGGTCCGTGAGGCACGGACCGGCAACCGGTTTGGACCAGGAGGTACTCGGTGGCTGGAGAAGAGCTGCACAAGGAGGAAGACACGCTCGATCCGCAGGACTGGGACGAAATGCGGGCTCTGGGCCAGAGAATGGTGGACGACATGGTCACCTTCCTGGAGACTGTGAGAGAGCGTCCTGTGTGGCAGCCCATTCCCGACGAGATCAAGAGGAGGTTCGAGGCGCCGCTGCCGGACGAACCTCAAGGGGCAGAGGCCGCCTACCGCGATTTCCTGGAAACCGTCCTCCCCCACCCCATGGGGAACATACATCCGCGCTTCTGGGGGTGGGTCATCGGTACTGGAGATGCCGTGGGGATGCTGGCCGAGATGCTCGCGGCGGGAATGAACCCCAACGTCGGCGGAGGAGACCACATCGCGAACTACGTCGAGTACCAGGTCTTGCAGTGGTGCAAAGAGATGCTCGGGTATCCCGACGAGGCGAGTGGGCTCCTGGTCAGCGGCGGCTCCATGGCCAACCTGATTGGGCTCACCGTGGCCCGAAGCGCAAAGGCCGGGTTCGACGTCCGTGCGCACGGCCTGGCGGGCGAAGGCCAGCAGCTGACCATGTATGGATCTCAGGAAATGCACAGCTCTCTGCAAAAGGGATTGGAGCTATTGGGACTGGGCGGCGACGCCCTCCGCTACACCCCGGTGGACGAGCAGTTCCGCATCCGATTGGAGGATCTGGAGGAGGCGATCGCCCGAGATCGGGAGGCTGGGCTGCAGCCGATCTGCATCATCGGCAACGCCGGAACGGTCAACACCGGCGCCTTCGACGATCTAGAGGCTCTGGCCGACATCGCGGAGAAGGAGGGGCTCTGGTTCCACGTGGACGGGGCCTTCGGCGCGCTCGCTGCCCTTGCACCCGATCTGCGACCTCTCGTGTCTGGAATGGAGCGAGCCGACTCGCTGGCCTTCGACATGCACAAATGGATGTACCTGCCCTTCGAGGTGGGATGCGCCCTGGTCCGGCACGAGCGGACGCATGCCGAAACCTTCGCCCTTACCCCCGACTATCTGATACACGCCGAACGAGGCGTGGCGGCAGGTCCGCCCTGGCTCAGTGAGTACGGGGTTCAGCTCTCTCGGGGATTCCGCGCCCTCAAGGTGTGGATGTCCTTCAAGGCTCACGGGATCCGCCAATTCGGGAGGCTGATCCAGCAGAACGTAGACCAGGCGCGCTATCTGGCGGGACTGGTCGCCGAATCGCCCCATCTGGAGATGCTGGCCCCTGTTCCATTGAACATCGCCTGCTTCCGATATGTGTCCCCGGACCTGGACAACTCAGATCTCGACGCCCTCAACGAGGAGATCCTGCTCCGGCTGCACGAAAGCGGTGTCGCTGTTCCTTCCTCCACCACGCTGAACGGGAGTTATGCGATCCGGGTGTGTGTCACGAACCACCGCAGCCGGCGCGCGGACTTCGATCTGCTGGTTGATGAGATCCTGCGGCTGGGAAAGCAGCTGGCGAGCGAAGGGTAGCTCCTCGGGCCAGAATGCAGGAAGCCCCCGCGTGGCGCATTCCTGCAAGGGCTTCCGCACTACTTGGGTTGAAGAGGCGCCCCCATCCTACAGGGCTCTCACCGAGGACGCAACCTCACGCGACAGGAATGAAGCGCTCGTCCCCGTGCATTGGATACAAGGACACCTTCGCGCGATCCGGGAGAGAGGGAGATCGCTAGGATTCGCCCACCGGAACGATCGGCAGTTCGTGTCCTGGGGCGAACTCCCCGGTCAGGGGCATACGGTGATGGCCGTGCATGCTGATCTCCATGATCCAGTCCCGCATGAACTCGAGGTCCTCCTGGACCTCCTCGGGCAATCGCCTCTCTACCAGTAGGTAGTCGATGGCGACGCCGCAGCCGTCACAAACGGGAAACTCCTTGCTCTCCTCTACCGCGAAGGGGCGCCAGACCTCGTAGGCAATCCCCTCAGTCCCTGACCAACGAAAGATTCCTCTCTGCTCGCTGACGTTCCAGCGTGTCTGCATCTTTCTCCCTCCGTCGCTGCGGCTGGTCCCATTCTACCAGGGCCACAGTGCCCGCAAGTGTACTCAAGACTACGAATCGGCTAGCTGGCCCATACGCCACCGGCCAAGATGCCAGCGGCCGAGGACTCGGACCAGTCAGGTACCAGCGTGCGCTCTCGACAGCCCTTGCCCCCAGGCGTATACTGAGGGATCGCTCCGAAGTTTGAATCCGCGCAAGTTGGAGCGCGACTAGACCCCACTAGCAGAAACACGAACAGATATGCAAGGATTCGAACTGCACTCACCCTATGAGCCCACCGGGGACCAGCCGCAGGCCATCGCGGAGCTGGTCGAGGGCATCAAGAAAGGCTACAAGCACCAGACCCTGCTGGGGGCCACCGGCACCGGCAAGACCTTCACTATGGCCAATGTGGTGGCCCAGGTGCAACGGCCCACGCTGGTCATCGCCCACAACAAGACCCTGGCCGCCCAGCTCTACTCCGAGTTCCGCGAGTTCTTCCCCCGCAACGCCGTGGAATACTTCGTCTCCTACTACGACTACTACCAGCCCGAGGCCTATCTCCCCCGCACCGACACCTACATCGAGAAGGACTCGAGCATCAACGAGGAGATCGAGCGGCTCCGCCTGGCCGCCACCTCATCGCTCTTCTCTCGGCGGGACGTCCTCATAGTGGCCTCTGTCTCCTGCATCTACAGCATCGGCTCGCCAGAGGACTACGGGAACGTGGTGGTCTCCCTCCAGCGGGGCGAGGTGCGGAAGCGCGACAAGATGCTTCGCCATCTGGTGGAGATCCACTACGACCGTAACGACAAGGTGCTGTCCCGCGGCCGGTTCCGGGTGCGCGGCGACACGGTGGAGATCCAGCCCGCCTACGAGGAGCTGGCCTACCGGATCGAGTTCTGGGGCGATGAGGTGGAGCGGATCACCGAGGTGGATCCCCTAACCGGCGAGATCCTAGCCGAGCGCGATTCTCTCCAGATCTACCCCGCCAGGCACTTCATCACCCCCCGGGAGCGGCTGGAGATCGCCCTAGGCACCATCGAGGAGGAGCTTCAGCAGCGCCTGCAGTGGCTGAAGGCCAACGACAAGTTGCTGGAGGCGGCGCGGCTGGAGCAGAGAACGAACTACGACCTCGAGATGCTCCAGGAGATTGGCCACTGCTCCGGGATCGAGAACTACTCTCGCCACCTGGCCCAGCGGGAGCCCGGCGATCCCCCATGGACCCTCACGCACTACTTCCCTGATGACTTTCTCCTGATCATCGACGAATCTCACATGACGATCCCTCAGATCGCCGGGATGTTCCGGGGTGACCGGGCTCGCAAGGACACCCTGGTGGAGTACGGATTCCGGCTCCCCTCGGCGGTGGACAACCGCCCCCTCACCTTCCAGGAGTTCGAGGGGCGGGTCCACCAAGTGGTCTACACCTCGGCGACGCCGGGCCCCTACGAGATGGAGCACAGCCGCCAGGTGGTCCAGCAGGTAATTCGCCCCACCGGAATCGTCGACCCTCAAGTGATCGTCAAGCCCACCAAGGGCCAGATCGACGACCTCTTGCAGCAGATTGCAGAGAGGGTGGGTCACGGCCAGCGGGTGCTGGTCACGACGCTGACCAAGCGGATGGCTGAGGACCTTGCCGACTACCTGGCCGAGATGGGGATCAAGGTCCACTACCTTCACTCCGAGATCTACACCATCGAGCGGGTGGAGATCCTGCGGGACCTCCGCCAGGGGGTCTACGACGTGGTGGTCGGGATCAACCTGCTGCGGGAGGGGCTCGACCTTCCTGAAGTGTCTCTGGTCGCTATCCTCGACGCGGACAAGGAGGGGTTCCTCAGATCTGACACCTCCCTGATCCAGACCATCGGCCGGGCCGCCCGTCACGTGAACGGGACCGTGATCATGTACGCCGATGTGGTGACGGACTCCATGCAGCGGGCGATCGACGAGACGGAGCGGCGCCGCCAGATTCAGATCGCCTACAACGAGGAGCACGGGATCGAGCCCGCCACCATCGTCAAGGAGCTGCACGACCTCACCGAACGGGTCAAGGCCGCTGCGGAGGTCTCCGAGGACTACGACGTCGGAGAGATGCCCAAGGACGAGCTTGCCCGGCTGATCAAGGAGCTGGAGAAGCAGATGAAGAGCGCCGCAGGGGCCCTGGAGTTTGAGAAGGCGGCGGCGATCCGGGACCAGATCTTCGAACTCCGCCAGCGGCTGGCCGACAAGGAAGACATCCCGGAGTGGGAGCGCATCCGACGTGACGAGCGCGAGCGAGCCCTGGAGAATGCGCAGATGCTCCGCGAGATGGGGGTCACTGAACCACCAGGTCAATAGCACAGGGCCCACGCACCTCCTCACAGACGTACCCCGTGGAATCACCAGTGAGACTCGAGACCGAGCGGCTGATCCTGCGGCGTCCTACTATGGAGGACGCTCAGTGGATCTTCGACGACTACGCTCAGGACCCCGAGGTCACGAAGTACATGCGCTGGCGGCCTCACGAGTCGGTCAGGACGACGAGAGAATTCCTGCGACATGTCCTGAACGAGTGGATGAGGGAGAAAGAGTTCCACTGGGTGATCGAGTCGAAGGAGACTGGCGAGGGCCTTGGGATGATCGGCATCTGGCTCGAGAAGGAGCACCGGGCCCAGTTCGGATATGTTCTGTCACAGAAGCACTGGGGGAAGGGCTACGCCACGGAGGCTGCACGGGCCGTCGTAGAGTGGGCCATCTCACAGCCCCATGTCTACCGGGTATGGGCCATTTGCGACGTCGAGAATCGTGCGTCAGCTCGAGTTCTGGAGAAGGCCGGACTGGAATTCGAGGGTGTTCTCCATCGCTGGACGATGCACTCCATCAGCGACGAGCCCCGCGATGTCCTCTGCTACGCCCGCGTCATGTAGGGCCGGCACCTCAACGAGACCGGCGTTGGAGGCTTTCAACCTGATGCCAGGCAACAGGGCCAAGAAGCAGCGCGTTGCCGACCTGTTCAACGAGCTGGCGGAGCCGGGATGGGGCGTGGACGTCCCGTTCTTCGTGGAGATGGGCCGGCGCATGGCCGAGCATGCGGATATCCGATCTGGGGCACAGGTCCTAGACGTGGCTGCGGGCCGTGGCGCCAACCTGTTCCCGGCAGCGAAGCGGGCTGGATCCCAAGGGAGGGTCGTCGGCATCGACATCGCCGACTCGATGGTGAGGCTTGCGTCCGGCGAAATCGCGCGCCGCGGTCTGATGAACGCCGAGATGCACAAGATGGACGCCGAGGCAATGGAGTTTCCAGATGACTCGTTCGATCGGGTGCTCTGCGGATTCGCTATCTTCTTCTTTCCCCGACTTGACAAAGCGCTCTCGGAGTTCCGACGCGTGCTGAAGCCAGGCGGCAAGCTCGCCGCCAGCGTCATTCCCGATGATGGCTACCCATGGGACGCGTTCGAGGACCTGCTGAAGGACTACGGAGTCCCGTCCAGGGACGATGAGATCACTGACCTGGTCACGGAGGATCCCGTGACGCCATCCGACATGGAAGGATACATATTGGAGGCCGGCTTCACGGGGTTTCGGCACTTCGAGGAGGACCTTGAGGAGATCTACGCCGACGCCGAGGAGTGGTGGAGCCGCGTGCGAGCTCCCCCCGAGATGTGGCCTCTCGAGACGCTTGAGCCTGCCGCTCTCGAGGCCTTCAAAGCCGATGCCTTCAACTTGCTGGAGTCGATGACTGGGCCGGATGGGATCCACGCCCGCTTCCGAGCCCTCATCACGGTGGCCGAATCGCCCTAGGCTTCTCGGCCGCTCCGCTCTCGAACAGAGACGGCGCACCAAACGGGATCAAGTACGCCTCAACAAGACCACTACCTGCGGTCCCGAAGTCATAGTGGCTTCGGCCTGCTACACGGCCAGCTTGCTTTGGACCTGCACTGTGTTGAGAATTCACAACTCCCTCGCCGTAGTGGGGTTATCTAATCTACGTCAGAGCCGATCCGTGACAGCCCGGCGGCTTGGGATGAACAAGCAATGTCGGCATCCGTCCTGTTCAGGTTGAGTGGATTGGCGGCTCTGGTATCCGGCGTCCTGCTGGCTCTAGAGGGCGCTCTACTGCTCGTTGCAGGCAGGGACTTCCCGGGCCCTGGCTTTGTGGCCGCCCACATCCTGCTGGTCTTTGTGCTCATGTGCATCTACCTGCTCGGCTATCAGAAGACGGGGAACATTGGGCTACTCGGATTCCTAGCCGCAAGCGTCGGGAATCTGTTCTTCACAGCCCGGCCGTTCGTGAGCAACGTAGTGAGACCGAGGATCGTCGAGGTGCTGATAATGGAACGACACGTTGAGGCTCTCGACGCCATGGACGCCGAGCTCACCATCGACTTCCCTCAGACTCCCTCGCTCTTCGCGCTCCCCACCTTGGCCGTCGGCCTTCTCCTTCTTGCCGTCGCCCACCTGCGGGCGCCAAGTCGGGCGCACTGGGCGCTCTGGCTCATGCTGCTGGGCCCGGCAGTGGCACTCTCCACTGAACCAGTCGGCCTTCCGGTCTTCATTGCTGATCGCATAGCACCAACTTTCCTCGGGACAGGGTCCGTATGGCCCGGCTATGTTCTGTGGTCCCATCGGGACTGGGCCATGAGTCCCGCCCAGGTGGAACAGCAGTGTTGACCACCCCGCGCGTGCTTCGGCTTGGGGCGATCGATGGCTAGCGATAGCCCGTGTCGCTCAACCACGACGCGCGATCCGTCCCATTGAGGACGCGATGCCGCTGATCGAGGTGGAGATCGTGCTGCGGCTGGACGAGATGCTGGCCACAGACCAGGCGTCCCGGCTGGCCGACGCCACCGCCGAGGTGCTGAGAGAGCCCGCGGGGCGGACCTGGGTGCGGGTGAGGAGCCTCTCCACGGATGCCTATGCGGAGGATTCAGGAGGGCCTCCAGAGGGCGTGTATCCCGTGTTTGTGACCGTCGTGAAGGCGCGCCTGCCCCTCGAAGGGAATCTTCAGACCGAGGTGGCCAGCCTGACGCAGGCCATCGCCGACGTCTGCGATCGGCCACCTGAGAACGTCCATGTGATCTACGAGCCAAAGGCAGCGGGCCGGGTCGCCTTCGGCGGCAGGCTGGTCAGCGCGGGATCCCCTGACCCCTGACGACGCGATCCTCTCAGAGGATCCAGGGGCGACCGAGACGGTCGTGCGCAGCCAGAGAGGCGCCCGCCCGCTCTGGCGATGCCCCGACTGTGGCAGGGAGTTCGCCAACCGCAACCAATGGCACTCCTGTGTCTCGGTGCCCGTGGAGTCCCACTTCGAAGGACGGCCTGCATTTCTCTATGATCTGTTCGATGACCTGGTGAAGATGATGGAGGAGCATGGCCCCGTTCGCATGGATGCCGTGCCCAGTAGCATCAATCTGGGAGCTCGAGCGCACTTCGCCGGAGTCAGGGTCGCCACCGACCACCTCCGGGTCGAATTCATACTCGATCGCACCCTAGAGGATCCAAGAATCACACGCTCCGAGCATGTCGGAAAGAACATCTACGCGCACTATGCGAAGGTTTCGGCCAAGAGAAATCTAGACGACCAACTGCTGGGGTGGCTGGCCGAAGCGTACCGTCTGCGGAGCTAGAGGGAGGTAGCGGTGAACAGAGTGACTGGGGTTGGAGGATTCTTCTTCAAGTCCA
>CAYGBX010000004.1:30858-80341 GCA_964348195.1 uncultured Anaerolineales bacterium | reverse complement strand
TGTGCGAGGACAACCAAGCCGAGGATGTGTCCGGACAGGATGAGCAGGGTGCCGACGGGACGCATCACGTGACCACACGAGGCTCTGTGTATGTGATGGCGCATAGCACTGGGAGAATGGCGCGGGTAGGTGCCTACGTCTTGCCCGGCGTTGGTGTGGACGGAGTCCATATCCGGACTAACCCTTCCATAGATAGGTCGCTTCGGTGATCTGAAACGTTGTCCTCGAGGGAGGAGCCCCGTCGTCCTGGGCTGAGCCGCATTCGCGGTCGGAGCGAGGCTCCTCCCTCTGGTGAGGACATCCAGACCGTCAGGCGCTACCGGACCAGGCGCCTGAGGGCCCAGCCTGCGGCGACCATTGCGGCGGAGACCAGGGCGCGAGCAGTCACGGGCTCGAGTCCCTGGACGGGCGCAAATCCGGTTTGGGGCAGCGACTGCACCTGGGCACCGAGCACCTCAGAAGCGGGGGTGCAGGAGCCCCATTCCTCTTCTGAGGGTGCCTGGATCGTGCCGGCCTGCACAGTAACGGAAGCCGAACGGGAGCCGGAGGTGACGGTGTATGTACCGGGCGTGAAGCCGACAAGAGTCAGCCACTCGCCTGGGACTGAAGGGGTGAGGCTCTGGTCGCCGGCCACGACGGGATTCAGACCGTCGGCGCAGGCCGCGATGTTGCCCACCGCGGGTGCGGGAGGCGGCGAGGTCTCGTCGTCGGCAGGCGGTTCCTCCTCGGGTGGTGGTTCTGTCTGTACGTCAATATCGACGCAGGTTGTCACCACGTCCTGATTCAGCTCCGCATGGTAGAGGGTTGCGCAGGCCTGATAGCTGCCTGGCTCGCTGTAGCTGGTCCCGATGCCTGAATAAGGATGAGGATCGGTCTCGTCTTCGAAGTTGCAGGGAACCTCTACGATGTCATCATCATCGTTCCCCCAGTCTACTCCCACCCAGTGATCAGGAAACGCCTCACACACCGTCTTTGTGTTGTGCCACCAGGCGCCACTTCCGCTTATCGTTTCTCCGACGGTTGGGGATGTGTTACTGACGTCCAGGGTAACGGTTGCATCGCCAACGTTGTGTCGGGCGGAAGCCGTAAAGGGCTGTAGCCCGGAAGCTGGCAGGGCGAGGAGAAGCAAGACGAGCGCCAGCGTCAGACCTAGAGGGAGGAATCGCGGAGCGACTCCGGCCGCAATACGTGTGTGAACCCTAGCCTTGTGACTGGCTAGGAAGTGGATGATTCTCTTCATGGGACTTTCCTCCGCGTATTGATTCCAAAGTCCATCCTTTCGTAAAGGCCTCGCGACTATCGGCGATCGCCTCTTTCGCTCCTGGCCTGTCCGACAGGCAGGAGCACCAAGTCATCACATCCCATCCTCCCTCTGGGCCGAGTGTTCCTTCTCATCATTCCGATTGGCTGCTGCAGTTGCCATTTGGATTGGTCCCGCTGGTTCCTCGCTGGATCGCGGTGTGCGCCTCAAGTGTCCGTGGGATCAACCTCACCACAGGTGATTATCGGGAGGCCCGGTGGGAGGCCCGGTTATCTGCAGGTTAATTTCCGGTTAAAATCCTCGGCGGTCTCCAATACCTTGGAGTGCTGGCCTGCACGGTTCAGGGTGGCGGAGAGGGTTGCTGGTGGCCTCTGGGTGCTCGGCGATCAGCCGCACGCAGAGTTCGGGGCGCTCCTGATGCAAGCTCCTCGATCGGAAGCATGCGATCCAGTGGTTCCCGCCCGGTTTGACCATTGCCGCTAGGGGGGCTTCTCCAGAGGTGAGTGGTTGCCCTCTTAACCGGTTCTTAACGGCGACTTAACGGGAGGGGATACCTTCTGATGGGATACTTGCTAGGGATGGCACCAAGGGACTCTAGGACTTCGTTCCGCCCAAGATGGGTGGTCCACCATAGCGATCGAACACCGTCCTAGGCACTGGCTCGTTGACTTGGGTGCTCCGCTTGCGCTAGCCTGCGAAGACGGACTGGCCCCGGAGCTCTGTCCTTCTATTGACATCAGTCTCCGCTCGTGCTATGGCCAGATGGAAGGCAATCCGCCTGTCTGGGTGTCGGGCAACACAGTTCGAGTGGGAGCGAGGTGTTCGGCTATTCTCCAGGAGTGCGTCGGTGATGTCTGAAACGAGCCGAGGATCCTCCACCATTTCACAACCAGCAGGGACAGGAAATCAGGAGACGATGGTCCGATCAAACAGCGTGCTCCTGATCAGCGAAGACGAAGCGATGTCGAGGGTCCTTTCCATCGGACTGAAATCAGATGGGTATCAAGTGCTCATGGCGCCGGACGGACACGAGGGAATCAGGCAGGCCTTCGCGTCGCGCCCCCATGCAATCATCCTGGATCTCTTCACCAGGAAGGGCGAGAGCATTCGCACTTGCGAACATCTGCGCCGGTTCACGGATGCCCCCGTCGTCGTACTGAGTCAGGATCATGACGTCGAGGACCGGCTAGCGGCGTTCGCGGCGGGAGCGGATGACTACGTCTCCAAGCCCTTCAATTTGGAGGAGCTTTTCTTGAGATTGGGGTCGATCCTTCGAAGAAGCAGCGGGGTGCGACCGGGAGGTGACCTGTTCTACGACGATGGGTATCTGAAGGTACACCTTGCGACCCATCGCGTAGAGGTGGCTAGATCTTCAGCTGGACTCACTCCCAAGGAGTTCGACCTCTTGGCGGCTCTCATGCGAAATGCTGGCCAGACGGTCCCGACGGCAGAACTTGTGGCTGCTGTCTGGGGTGAGGAGTACGTCGACCAGACCGACTTCGTGAAGGTGCGGATCCACCATCTGAGACGGAAGATCGAGCGGAACCCTCGCGACCCCAGGTACATCGTGACCGAGAGGGGGATCGGCTACCGGTTCGATGCCTCTGGGGTATTAACCCAAACTTAACGGCCGCTTAACCTCATAGTTACCCCGCGGGGAGATACTACGCCGCGACAGGCTCCCGCGGGGACCGGTGTGGAGCCTGAGCGTCAAGACCCTGACGCTCAGGCCTTGTACATTTCGGAACATGGGCCAACTTGGCTTGCCACTCGCCGGAGCTTTCATGTAGATGGACGTCTTGGCTGCGGTTGGAGACCCGGTCCTGGAGCGGCTGCTTCGAAGCGCGCTCCGGCCTCACGGAGTCTCCCTCCAAGTTTCGCGAAGGGGCGCTGGGGTCTTGAGGAATCTCGCGGCCAGCCCGCCCTCAGTGCTCCTCATTGATGCCACTGGGGGTGCCAGGCGCGACAACGGCTGGACCACGTGCGAGGACGCACGTCGGCTGTCGGATATTCCCATCATTGTGATCACCGCTCCGGGACGATCAGACGACCGGATCCGGGCCTTCCAGCTTGGGGCGCATGACTGCTTGCCCATGCCTCTTGCCGTTGAGGAGTTGGTGGCACGAATGAATGTCCTGGTGGCCCGCGCGCGGCGGATCTCGACCCATCGGGCGCTGAACCTCTACGCCGACGAACGGCTGTCCCTCAACTTCACCACCGGCGAGGTGCGGGTTGGGGGCCGTCTCCTTTCACTGACAGCGACGGAGTTTAAGTTGCTGGCATTCCTGGTGCGCCATGCTGGCCAGGTCTTGACCCACGAACAGATTCTGGAAGGCGTCTGGGGATTTGGAGACGGGCGAGCCAGCGCATCCGCGCTCAAGCAGTACGTGTGGAGGCTGCGCCATCAGCTAGACGCGGAGATGCCTGGTGAGTCATGCATCTTGACCCATCGCGGGGTCGGCTACGCGTATCACCCCGTGGAGAGGTTGAGCCAGCGGACCGGAAGCCACCCGCTCCGTCTGGTGGGAGGGTCGGGCAACCCGGCTTCGGTTGGTGGCACATTCGCCGGGGAGTTGGCCGTGCCACAAGCCAGCTTGGCGCGAACGGCCTACCTTTCCACGAAGCGGTTCTTGGACGTGGCCATCGCCGGACTGGGACTCGTCGTCACCGCGCCGCTGCTCTTGCTTCTTGGATACCTGGTCAAGAGGGAGAGTCCCGGGCCGGCCATCTTCCGGCAGATGCGGGTAGGTGAGATGGGGCGCACGTTCGTGATGTACAAGTTGCGGACGATGCGCCGGGACACCGCACCCTATGATTACAAGCCCGAGGACGAGACCGATTCGCGTTTGACGCCATTGGGACGAGTTCTCAGGAAGTGGAGCCTGGATGAGCTTCCTCAGCTGGTGAACATCCTTCGCGGCGAGATGAGCCTAGTGGGTCCTCGACCGGAGCAGCCCTTCATCGTGGAGCGGTACGAGCCATGGCAGCGCGGTCGGCTCTTGGTCCGACCGGGGTTGACCGGATGGTGGCAAGTAAACGGACGGAGCGACAAGCCGCTCCACCTACACACCGAGTACGATCTCCTTTACGTCCAGAATCAGTCGCTCTGGATGGATCTGAAGATCCTTCTCATGACGGTACCGGCAGTTCTTGGGCGGAGGGGAGCGCGCTAGTTGGTGATCGGCGACCAGAGACCTCATACCCTCCCGTTCCCCGACTGGGACGAGATCCGGATGGATGCTGACAGGCTCCGGGACGCGGTGGAGCTTTCGGTGGTCATTCCCGTTTTGAATGAGGAGGACAGCGTCCGGATGCTCCACGAAGATCTGGCGCGGGTGTTGGAGGATCTGGGCAGGAGTTACGAGATCCTATTTGTTGATGATGGAAGCACCGATCACACCTTCGATGTGCTGAGCGAGTTGGTTCGGGATGACGATCACCTCAGGGTGGTGAGGCTGCGGCGCAATTTCGGACAGACCGCGGCTTTGTCAGCGGGCTTCGACCATGCCCGAGGCGAGGTGATCGTAACCATGGACGGCGATCTGCAAAACGATCCGATGGACATCCCGAGGTTGCTTCAGAAGGTCGATGATGGCTACGACGTGGTGAGCGGCTGGCGCGTCGATCGCAAGGACCCGTTCCTCACGAGGAGGCTGCCCTCGCTGATCGCCAACCGACTGATCTCAGTCATCACTGGGGTCAAGCTGCACGACTACGGGTGTTCTCTCAAGGCCTATCGCCACGAGGTCGTCAGGAACATCCGATTGTATGGGGAGATGCACCGGTTCATCCCGGCCCTGGCGAGTTGGATGGGGATCCAGGTGGCCGAGCTTCCTGTAAACCATGCCCCGAGAAAATTCGGGCAATCCAAGTACGGGCTGAAGCGCGCCGTGAAGGTGGTTCTGGACCTCCTGACGGTGAAGTTCCTCTTGGACTATGCAACCAGGCCGATCCAGATATTTGGGCTGTTGGGCATGCTCTCACTGGCCATCGGCACTGCCCTTGGCGTGTATCTATCCACGCTCAAACTCATCTTCCAGCAGGCCATCGGGGACCGACCCTTGCTCCTCCTGGCCATCCTGCTGATTGTCTTCGGGGTTCAGCTAATCACCATGGGGCTGTTGGGCGAGCTGGTGGTCCGAACCTACCACGAGGCCCAGAACAAGCCCACCTACGTGCTTAGGGACAGACTAGGGACGCGGGTCCCGCGGAAAGCTCGCAGGGTGGATGTGGTTCCCGTCCCTGAGAAGCCCGTCTGATCTCCTGGGGACCGAAGTCAGTGCATCGCGGCCTCGTCTCCCTAGCGAAGCGTCGATCCGACGAAGCGAACCAATCCCCAACTCTGTTTGGTCGGTTTCAAGAAGGCTTGCGATCTCGCAGCTGGCAATCCGTCATATGGAGCGTGAATGGGCTTTTCATACTGATGACCGTCATGTTCCACTATCTGCCCAACAATCGGCAAGGGGCGATCAAGTTTCTGGCGCTCTTCTCGCTTCAATTCGAGAAGAACCTGGCCACCTACTGGGAAGGATGGTGCCTGCTTCTTGTTTCCTTGCTCGCCTTCGGCCGCTTCCTTCGCAGTGGCAATCACGCCACCTCAGAGAGGCAAGCCTGGATGGGGCTCTCCGTCCTAGCTGCGGGATTATCTTTGGACGAGTTGGGTTCCATTCATGAACGCGCTCAGTACCTCTTCTCGTCCTGGGGTCTATCTGGGAGGCTGTCCGCTCTTCTACCATTAGCGGTGCCGGTTCTCTTAGTTCTCAGCTTCACCCTTTGGAGGATGCGACAGGGGTCCAATCACCGTCCCTTCTGGCTGGCGTTGGCTGGATTCGCCCTCTTCGGGTTCGTGGTTCTTCAGGAATACCTCGAACACGCGCTGAGGTGGCCGTCGTGGGTCCAAGGGGTCAGGTATGGGGTTGAGGAGGGGATTGAGCTTGCCGGCATCTTCCTTCTTTTTCTCGTTGTCCTACCCCCCGCAGGCGACCCACGATCGGCCAAGTCTTGGCTGAACCTGGATCCTGGAGTCCAGACCCTGGCTCAGTTGAGACCCGCGGCTGTCGTACTGACCCTCTTCGGCTTCATACCCATGGGCGTCCTGACAGTGGAGACCCTGGTCGTTACCGAGAACAGAGGAGTGCCAGCCGCATGGCTCCCCTTTGCGTTGCTGAATCTGACATGGCTTGTGGCCTGGCATCGCGCGAGGAGAGAAAGCCGTTTCAGGCGAGAGTTTCTCATCGCTGGGCTTGCGGCGCTGTTCTTTTCACTCGATCAGATCATCGTGTTCCAGAGAGTCATGGATCTCAGTCTGATCCGGGGGAATGTGGAGAAGCTCATGTTTCCCTCGATGGTGGCCTTGAGTATGGCGGTTCCAAGCCTGCGAAGCCGCTCCAATATCCTCCTGTTGAGTGCTCTGTTGCCGTTGAGCTTGCTACTCGTTACCTCCTCTGAGCTGGTCCCAAGGCTGGTGATCCCTCTCCAGTCGCTGGGAATCTTCTACGTTATGACAGGTGGGGTAGCCACCACTCCTGAGAGGATGCCAGCCCGCGGATGGGTTACAGAATAGGATGGCTCTATCGGAGTTGGCTGAGACCGCGGATATCGAGACCTCGTCTGACGGCTACGCCCGTCGGTTTTCGGGAGAGCTTGGGGCCTGGTTTCTTGCCGTCCAGGAAGAGGCGACCTTGGCGATGCTAGCGCCCCATCGGGGCGCCTCCGTGCTCGACGTGGGAGGGGGCCACGGCCAGCTCACGCCAGCCCTCGCGCGCCAGGGGTATCAGGTCACGGTTCTCGGAAGCGATGAGGTCTGCAGAACTCGGATTCAGGAGCTTCTCGACAACGGTCAGTGTCAGTTCCGAGTCGGGAACCTGCTGCACCTGCCGTACTCGGATCGGACGTTTGATGTTGCGGTGAGCTTCCGGCTGCTCTCTCACGTCAGTCGATGGAGGCGGTTCCTCGCCGAACTGACCCGGGTCGCCAGGGAGGCGGTCATCTTGGACTTCCCCTCGGTAGGCAGCATGAACGCGCTGACGCCGGTGCTGTTCCGTGTGAAGAGGCAAGTTGAGGAGAACACACGGAGCTATCGATCGTTCAGGGAGGCGGAACTGGTGGAGGCCTTTGCGGCGCTGGGATTCGAGCCCGCAGACCGGTATCCCCAGTTCTTTCTGCCGATGGTGCTCCACCGCGTCTTTGGATCCCGATCTGCCTCCTCGGCCGTGGAGAGATTCTGGCGTCGAACGGGGCTGACCCAGAGGTTCGGATCGCCGGTGATCTTGAAAATGGCTCGGGCTGGTGGTTGACGCGATGAACATCCTCCTGCTGGCCCCGGAGCCCTTCTATCAGGAGCGCGGCACGCCGATCGCCGTTGACCTGGTCCTGAAGGTGCTGTCTGAACGCGGAGACCGGATCGATGTCCTCACCTACCATGAGGGCAGTGATGTTGCCTATGAGAATGTCACGGTGAACCGAATTCCCAGGATTCCATTTGTGCGTGGCATCCGACCGGGCTTCTCGTGGAAGAAGGTGGTCTGTGATGTCTTCCTGTTTCCTCTGGCCATCCTTATGGCTTCTCGCGGACGTTACCAGATGGTGCACGCTGTGGAGGAGTCAGTATTCATAGCCCTGGTGATCAAGCGACTACATCGGCTTCCGTACGTCTATGACATGGATTCATCGCTGACCCAAGGGTTGATCGAGAAATCCCGGTGGCTGGGTCCCTTCGGCTCTCTGTTGACCCGTTTCGAGCGCCTGGCGGTGGCAAACGCCAAGGCGGTTCTACCGGTCTGTGATGCGCTGGCCTCCGAGATTCAGAAGTATGAGCCACAGAAGATTCTGGTACTGCACGACATCTCCCTGCTCGGGTCCCCCGATGGTGCCACCCGCGAGAACCTACGAAGGCAGCTTGGCATCGCAGGGCTCTTGATGATGTACGTCGGGAATCTGGAGCCCTATCAGGGGATAGATCTCCTACTGGAGAGCTTCGCGATGGCACTGAAGCGGACCGATGCGGTGGACTTAGTGATCATCGGCGGCAGGCCGAGGGACATCAAGAAGTACCAAGAGAAGTCGGAGCGGCTGGGCATTCATCATAGGGTGCATCTCCTGGAGCCAAAGCCGGTGGCGCATCTGGCGGCGTACCTGTCGCAGGCGGATATTCTCGTGTCTCCCCGGGTCAGCGGGATGAACACGCCCATGAAGATCTACTCCTATCTGGGCAGCGGAAGAGCGCTCCTGGCCACCAATCTGCCTACCCACACACAGGTGCTTGACGGGCAGGTTGCCGTTCTTGTTGAGCCGACGGCAGAGGAGTTCTCAGAGGGGATATTGCGTCTTGCAGACGATGGCGCGTTGAGATCCAAACTCGGGCTTGCTGGCCAGAAGCGGGTGAAGGAGAGGCACACCTACGAGGTTTTCCGCGAGAAGCTGAACGGTCTCTATGAGTGGGTGGCGACGAGATCGGCCGACGCGGTCGGGCCGTAGTACGACTGCCCAAAGAATCGTTCTCAAGGGACGCAACGGTGGTGGCAGTGAATACGACCTTTGACGAGGGAAGAGGGCCAACCGCTAGGGCTCTTCCATCTCTCCTTGAAACAGGGGCCCGCCACCCTAGGGTCCGTCTCCTCCTTCTTGTCCCCGTCGCCGCTGGATTCTTGGCGCAAGCACCGTTCGTTTTTGCCGTCTCTGGTGTGCATTGGGACGATGCGTACATCTTCTTCCGGTTCGCAGAGAACCTGTCGAGAGGAGACGGGCTGGCTTTCAATCCGGGCGAGCTCAGCGCTGGCGTTACCAGCATTCTCTGGACCCTGATCCTCGCACTGCTCACCTTGGCGGTCGGTCCGGCCTGGCTTCCCTTTGCGGCCAAAGTCGTGGGCGTCTTGTTCTACTCCGTGAGCGCTGGGCTGTGGAGCGAGATGGTGGCCAGATGGACGGACCGTCGCTGGATCGGGATCACGGCTGGCATTCTGATAGCGGCCAACCCTCTCGGCGTGGTCCTTGCGATCAGCGGGATGGACACCCCCCTGAGCATTCTTGTCTTCTCCTGTGTGGTCTTTGTCTATTCGGAGTATCGCTCTCGGCGTCCACTCCAGCTGGGGCTCCTTCTGGGCCTCTCCTTCCTGGCGCGTCCCGACGTTGGCGTGATCCTCGCTGTAGCCATCGTGCTGACTCTCCTCACCAATCTCCTCGTCGCTTTCCGGTGCGTTCCCTCCAGGCCGGTTCTGTTCCGTCGCGGGAAGGCTGGCGTCTTGATGTTGGGCGGCGCTGCGCTCATGGCTGTCCCATGGTTGGTGCTGCTGTATGGTCAGACCGGCAACCTCATCTCTCCCGCCGGCGTGGGGAAACTTCTCCAGCGCCTCCCTTCAGAGCATGGGGTCACTTATGCCCAGTTTCTGGGCCTGGGACTATCGTCGAGGATCGACCTGGCAGGCCAAGACCTCCTGGCGCTGTTTGGGGTCGAGCGTGGCGGGATCGCGATTCTTCCCTACTGTTTCATCTTCGTCCTAGGGGCGCCGTTGGCGATTCTCATCGGTAGGGGACGAGGACTTTCGTTCGGGAACACCGGGGTGATGGTGCTGCTGTGGACATACTCAGTTGGACTTCTGTTGGAGATGGCTTTCCTGTTTCCACTCCCAATGCCACGGTACATCGCGACCCTCATCCCGGTGAGCATCGGGGGCTCGTTGCTTCTGGGAAGCTATGTGCTGGACCGCTGGTTCGAAACGCTTCTCGTACGGGTTGCCCCAAGCGTGACGCGCACCGGCACAGTCGCAGGTCTTGGCATCACCTTCGCACTCGCGAATGTCGGTCCCCTGTTCATCACCTACCTTGCCTACGTTCCGCACGCGGAGGCACAGCAGGTGCGCCGTGAGATCGGAGAATGGCTCCGGGAGAACACTCCTACCGGTACGGTTGTGGCTCTTGAGCCGATAGGAGAGATCGGGTTCTATGCCGGCAGGAGGGTGGTCGACCTGGGCGGCTTGACGAGTTCGGACGTATGGGCCTATGTCGATAACGGATATGCTGATGCGGATCGCATGTTGGCGTTTCTTGCTAAGAATCAGGTGGAGTACCTGGTGGACCGCCCTCCTCAGCTATGGTGGAGCCTGAACAACACTGTGCTGAAGCACCAAAGACATTTCGAATTGCAGGCTGCCTTTGGGTCCGGCGTCAATCTTCATACAGTGTATAGACTTCGCTGGTGAGGGGAAGCACATCGCCCTGTTGATGGATACGCGCTGGTGCGCCAGATGAAGAGAGATCTGTCGGAGCTAGCGAACACCGTTTTCGATGTCTTGATCGTGGGCGGAGGCATCTACGGGGCCTGCACGGTCTGGGACGCAACCCTTCGTGGAGTGTCGGCGGCTCTCCTTGAGAAGGGGGATTTCGGGTCTGCAACCTCTGCCAACAGCCTGAAGATCATCCACGGTGGGTTGCGGTATTTGCAGCACGCCGACATTAGGCGGATGCGTGAGTCGATACGCGAGCGCCGGACCCTAATGCGGATTGCGCCGCATCTGGTTCATCCGCTGCCTGTCTTGGTCCCCATATACGGGCACGGGATGCGCGGCAAGGATGTGTGGTCTCTGGGGATGGCAGTCAACGACTTGATTGGGTTCGACCGCAACCGACTGGCTGACCCACAGAAGCACATTCCCCGGGGCCGCACCATTTCTAGGACGGAGTGCCTGAAGCTGCTTCCCGGCATCCACGAGCGCGGCTTGACGGGGGGTGCCGTCTTCCATGATGCGCAGGTATACAACTCGGAGCGACTGCTTCTCGCCTTTCTTCGGTCCTCGGAGATGAAAGGTGCCTGCCTGGCTAACTACGTGGAAGCCATCGGGTTCCTCCGAGAAAGGGACGGTGTCACCGGTGTCGAGGCCAAAGATGTCCTGACCGGGGATCGGTTCGATATTCGGGCCAGGACGGTGGTGAACACAGCAGGCCCGTGGGTTGACAGCGTTCTGGGCCTGCTCAATGGGAGCAGTCTGGGATCCGGGGTTCGTTTCGCGAAGGCCATCAATCTGGTGACCCGTCCTCTGTATGAAAGCTATGCAGTCGGCAGCGCGAGTCAAAACAGCTACTTTGCTCCCGATGCCGCGATCAGCAGAGGCAGTCGCCTCCTCTTTATCACGCCTTGGCGCGGCCGATCGCTGATCGGCACCGCGTATACTGCACACGACAAAGACCCGGGTGATCTCAAGGTCACAGAGAGGGACATTCAGGGCTTCGTGGACGAGATCAACGCGGCGTGGCCATCAGTGCGCCTCAATAGACAAGACCTCTACTTTGTACACGGAGGTCTTATCCCGATCACGGGCACTGATCGCAAGACGGGGGACTTGCGCCTCGCCAAACACCACCGGATCCACGATCACCGACAGGAAGGCGTGGGTGGACTCATCTCTGTGGTGGGCGTCAAGTACACGACGGCCCGGCATGTGGCGGAGAAGGTGGTTGATCTGGCGTTCGAGACTTGGGGAAAGCGACCTCCCGAGTCATGGTCTTCGGTGCATCGTCTCCATGGGGGGGATATCGACCGGTTCGAGACGTACCTGAGCGACGAAGTGGCCGATCAGCCCTGTGGACTGGAGGAGGACCAGGTCACCCGGTTGGTTCGCAACTACGGGGCGGCCTATGGTGATGTGCTGCGGCATCTGGATCGGGAGGATCGCGCGCCGGCTCACCCGGACCATCTGGCCGTTTTGAGGGCCGAATGCCTCCACGGGATCCGTGACGAGATGGCCCTCAAGCTCTCTGACGTCGTCTTGCGGCGGACGGAGCTCGGCACGGCCGGTCGGCCCGAAGACGGGATCGTGACGCTCTGTGCTGAAGTGATGGCGAAGGAGCTGGGCTGGAGTCGAGACCGGATGCAGGAGGAGATCCAGCAGGTTGAGGAAGCGTACGCGTGGGGGTCCAAGCAGTGAGCGAGACCAACGGGACCGACTGGGCGGTCCGGTTGTTCGAAAGGTCGGTGCTCAAGCAGAGGAAGTATGGGGAGATCACCGGCCTGTTGGGCTCGACGGAGGGTCTCCATTGTCTGGACATCGGCGGCGACAATGGGGTGATCAGCCTCCTCCTGCGCCGCAGGGGAGGGAGTTGGAAGAGTGCCGATCTCGACGAGCCGAGCATCTTGGCCATCAGGGAGCTGGTGAGCTCTGAGGTGTATCAGATCGACGGTGGCCGGGCGCCGTTTGGCGACAACGAGTTCGATCGCGTGGTCATTGTCGATTTCCTAGAGCACGTGGATGACGACCACGGATTCGTGTCGGAGCTTCATCGGATCCTGAAGCCGGGGGGGATCCTGATCGTCAACGTCCCTCGTGCCACAGATGGTCTCTTGCGCCGGTTCCGCCTGGCCCTGGGGCAGACGGACGAAGGCCATGGCCATGTCCGTCCCGGGTACACTGTCGAATCGCTGAAGCGTCTCTTCGGGGATCGGTTCACCGTTGAGAGCCATGTGACCTACTCCAGGTTCTTCTCCGAACTGATCGACGCGGTGATCGTCTATTTCGTGTCACGTCTCAAGGGCGGTCACGGCGGCTCGAAGAAGGGTCTGATCGTGACCGGGCAGGACTTGCGTGGCCATAGAACGAGGTTTCGGCTCTATTCGGCCCTCTATCCCGTCTTCTGGTTGGTGTCAAAGCTCGACGCGGTTCTGTTCTTCAGTCGAGGATACATGCTGCTCGCGAAAGCCAGAGTCAACAAGCCGTCGGCCCTCCTCCAACAGTGACAGGTGGAGGCTCGGACCCGGTGATCTGTCTTGAGGATTTCCCAGGTTGGTGCCGGAGAATCCACCCGCTATGGCTTGGCGGCTCCGGAGCGGCCCTGGCGGGCAGTGGCCTCCGGCGCGGGCGTTGAGCCATGTCGTACGAAAAGACGCACGCTCGAGTTACCGAGGGATCAAGATCAGCCCTGAATCGCTATCAGCGGGTGGTGGTAGGGTCCCACAGCCTGGTGTTCACCGTGAAATATGAACTGATCATCGGGCTATTTGGCAATGTGCCAGGGGCGCTGGGATTGTGGTTGCGACGAAAGTTGTATCGCGGTCTCTTCACCAGGGTGGGCCGTGGACTCGTCATGGGTCGGTACGTGTCCGTGCTCCACCCGAGGAAGATCGCCCTGGGGGACGATGTGATCATTGCGGATGGCTGCGCGCTGGACGCCAGAGGTGACGCAAACCGGGGGATCGTACTGGGCAGCAATGTGGTCATGGGACGTAGGGCCGCGCTGGTCTGCAAGGATGGCGACATCACGGTGGGCCAGGACGTGGGGATAGGCACCAACAGCCTGATCTCGGCCGTCGATGGGAACAAGATTGATATAGGCGATCACGTCTTGCTGGGGCCCTACACCTACCTCGGTGGCCACAGCTATCACTCCGACAGAACGGATATCCCGATTGCTCTCCAGGGCCTGGCTGGCCGCGGTGGCGTGCGGATCGAAGACAACGTCTGGTTGGGCGCAAGGGTCACGGTTCTGGACGGAGTCACCATAGGACGGGATGCAATCATAGGGGCCGGCGCCGTCGTCACCACCGACATTCCACCCTTCGGGGTGGCTATGGGAGTGCCAGCTAAGGTGATCCGGACGCGCGATCCGCATCTGGCCGACCATGAGCGCGCTACCGCCTCGGCTCCGTTCCCTTAGCCGCGAGCTCATGAGGCGCGTTGCGCCATGAGCCATAATCGTGTGAGCAGACGTCGCATCAGCTTCGTTCTCAGGCTGGTCCTGGGTGTTGCTCTTCTTCTGGCTCTCCTCCTCTGGCGCGACAACGGTCGTCTGCTTGTCCGTGTGTTTGCCGAAATCCAGTGGATCTATGTGATAGGACTGCTGGCCAATACGGTCCTGACGATCGGGGTCAGTTCTATGAAGTGGCGGCTGTTCGTCCTGCGGCCTGGTGTCAGCATCTCGGTCTGGCGGCTCATGGGCCTCTACACCGTGGGCGTCTTCTTCAACAACTTCTTCCCGAGCATGGTCGGGGGAGACCTTGCGAGAAGCTATGCCCTAGGCCGGATCATAGGTTCTCACGCCAGATCCTTTGTGTCGGTCTTGCTGGAGCGCCTAACGGGCATCATCGCCCTGGCAACCCTGGCACTGCTTTTCGCCTCGGTCAACCGCGCGTTGCTGGCTGAACCGATCATCGGCGTCTCCATAGGCCTGGTGGCCATAGGCTGTGCTGTGTTCCTCATGCTGCTTCGCTGGCCTGGGCTGATCTCGAGGCTGTTCACGCCCTTGACCCCCTATCTGCCTGTGGGGGAAGTTGCCGCCAAAGTGAATGTGGCTCGTGAGGAGATCCTACACTTCAAGGACGATCGGGGGAGATTGGCCAAAGCGATGGCCTACTCTTACACCTTCCACGTCCTTACGAGCGTCAATGTCTACCTGGCGTGTCTGGCGATCGGACTGCGCGTTTCTTTCCTCGACATCGCGGTGATCACACCCATCATCCTGTTGATCACATCGTTACCCGTCTCGCTCAACAATCTCGGGTGGTGGGAGTGGGCCTTTAGCATCTTCTTGGTCCATGCTGGAGCTGCGCAACCAGAAGGGTTGGCCGTGGCTCTGATACTCCGAGCCAAAGCGGTATTGACATCGCTGATCGGGGGTGTGCTTCTCGTGTTAGAGCGGATGGAGGTAGAAGAGCCTGCTGGTGTGACAGGTCCCGCGGGCTCGAATCAGTAGGGGGTGGAATGAAGAGGCAGCGGATTCTGGTCACCGGCGGAACGGGATTCACTGGGAGCCATCTGGTTCATCGCCTTCTCGAGCGCGGGTACGAAGTGGTGGCTTTAGACAAACAGAGGGGACGGGATTACGAAGCGCTCAAGTCGGCCGGGGCAAAGATCGTGGTGGGCAGCGTCACGGATCGGGAGCTTGTCCACCAGGCCGCCGAGGGTTGCGGCATTGTCCACCATCTTGCAGCGGCGTTTCGAGAGGTCAATGTTCCAAAATCCGTGTATTGGGACGTTAACGTCAACGGCACTCGTAACGTCTTCGACGCCGCCGTCCGAAACGGCGTCAAGAAAGTGGTCTACTGCAGCACATGCGGTGTGCACGGGAATATCAAAGAGGCGCCCGCATCTGAGAGAGCGCCGATCGCGCCTGCAGACTATTACCAGGAGACCAAGTACGAGGGTGAGAAGGTCGCACACGAGGCCATGGAGCGGGGGCTCGATGTAACGATCCTGCGCCCTGCAGCGATCTATGGGCCGGGCGATCCGGAACGGTGGTTGATGCTATTCAGGCGGGTGGCGCCGGGTCGCTTCTTCATGTTCGGGGACGGACAGACGACGTACCACCCTCTGTACATCGACAACCTCATCGATGCCTTTCAATTGGCCGCGGAAAGCGATGCGACCACTGGGCAGACCTATCTGATTGCCGATGAGCAGTACTACACCTTGAACGATCTGGTCTCAGTCATCGGTGAGGCTCTGGGTGTCGAGGTCTCCATCCTTCACTTGCCCTTCTGGCCGCTGTGGACGGCGGCTCTCGCTAGCGAAGCGCTCTTCACGCCCTTGCGAATCCCGCCGCCGCTTTTCCGAAGGAGGGTTGACTGGTTCCGCCAGAATAGGGCTTTTGATATCTCGAAAGCCAGACGGGAGATGGGGTATGAGCCTCGAATCGATCTGCCCACCGGGGTGGCTCGCACCGCTGAATGGTACATCCAGCAAGGTTACCTGGAGCTGGCGCCGGAGAGTGAAGCGAGCGCTGCGTGATGTCCAGAGAAATCGTCCGGTCACGGGATTGCACCCCTGGTGACGGTCCTAGGTCTGCCGCCACTCGCTAGCGGAGACCTGTCACTCGAATTCAGCATGAAAGTGCTTTCGCTTCCTGAGTCCATGATACGGAACTCATTCCCGTGGAATCTCGGATTCCTCTCGCGGCTGTCTGGCTTGGTTCGCCTGGGCGGAGACCGCCTACCAGTGGCGGGCGTCATCCTATTGGGCGCCGTGCTTCGTCTCTTCCGATTGGGGGAGCAAAGCCTCTGGTTCGACGAGGTCAAAAGCGTTGGGCGAGCCTCTCAGAGCCTTGATGTCATCTTCACGTCGTATGCGCAGCGATTGGTGCACCACGTCCTGTTGCACTGGAGTTTGCTCCTGGGGGACTCAGAGTTCTGGATTCGCCTGCATGCGGCCATTTTGGGTACCGCGTTTCTCTTCGTTCTCTATATGAGTGCCAGGGAGTTATTGGGGCACAGGGTGGCCGTGGTTGCGGCACTCCTGGCAGCCCTCTCCCCCTTTCACATCTGGTATTCGCAAGAGGCCAGGAACTATTCGGACCTCATGCTCCTTTCCCTGCTTTCTACCTACTTCCTCATCCGTGCGCTAAGGACCAGCCGCGGACTCTATTCGGTTGCCTATGGCATCGCCTTGTTGTTGACCGTCGCAAGCCATCGGGTAGGGCTGAGTGCCGTCGCCTTTCACATGGTCGCGGTCGCTGGGGTTTGGCTATGGCGTCGACCGACGATCGCGTCGCTGGTTCCTCCGGTTCTGGCCATGTCCGTGGCGACGGGCTATGTCGCCATTGGCGTCTGGACGAGATACGGGACAGCAGCCGAGATCCTGAATACCCAAGTTGGCTTTCCCAAGCCTTCTACCATGCTCAGTCTTCCCTACACGTTGTTCGCCTTCAGCGCGGGGTTTTCGATGGGCCCTTCAGTGTCCGAACTGCACTGGGACCCCACCCTTTCGGCGGTGGTTCCTCACCTGCCCATGGTTCTTCTTCTCGCTGCGATTTTTGGAGGAGTTACGCTCTTGGGGCTGGTGCGGCTGGCGGTTGCTCCAGCAAAGCTCCTCTTTCTCGCGGCATACCTCGTGATCCCGATTGCGATCGCCTATCTGATTTCGGAGGTTAGCGACTTCACCTACAACGTGCGGTACGCCTCAGTGGCCGTGCCTGCCTACTACATGATCCTGGCCCGCGGGTTGGTGGTGGGCAGGAAGAAGACGCTGGGCTGGGCGCTGACAGCGGCGGTCCTGGTAGTCTTCTTGACCAGCTTGGCAAATTACTACTTCGAGCCTGCGTATTGGAAAGAGGATATGCGCTCTGCGGCGCAATTCATCCGATCCCAGGAAGGTTCGGGCGATGTCATCATCTCGGTTGGAAACACGCTGCCGTTTGAGTACTACTACCGAGGGGAGCAGCCCATCCGATCTGTGGGCTACCCGGCCACGCGGAGCGAGGAGGGTGTTCACGAAATGCTGGAGGGGGCGTTGACGAATCACAGCCGGGCCTGGCTCGTGCTCAGCCGAGCCTGGCAGTCGGACCCCGATGGGCGGGTCAAGCCCTACCTAGTGCAGACCTATGCGCTTGTGCTCGCTGAGGGATTCCCCGGGGTTGAGGTGTACCTAATATCGGGATTTAACGAAAGCTCAACGGCGGCTTAACCGAGGAGTGACCCGGATGGATGAGACTACGGCCACAGTGAACCAGGCCGCGCAGGACACGGGGGGACCACTCTCTTGGATCTGAGAGGCTACCTCGCCGTACTTCGGCGCCGAAAGTGGACGGTGGTCTTCACCATGCTGATCGCGGTGGCCACCGCTGCCACGCAGACCTATTTCACCACGCCGGTCTTCCTGGCCACGGCCACGGTGCGGGTGGCGCAACCTGTGCAGCGCGCAGATCTTCTGGGAAACCGCTACGACCTGGATCGGCTCATCAACACCTACGTTCTCGTTCTTGAGAGCCGTCCTCTCCTAGAGCGGCTCGCCGAGCTCAGTGGATACGATATCGCTCCGGCCAGGCTGGCGGCAATGATCCAGATCGATCCGGTCGTTGACACCGAACTCATCCTGATCAAGGTCAGGGACACATGGAGCGAGAGGGCCAGCATCCTGGCCAACTCGCTGTCCACCCTCCTGGTGGAGGAGAGTCGAGGCCTCTTCCTGGGCGGGCGGGAGATGCAGGATGCGGCCGCCATAGATGATCTAATCCTCGCCGCGGAAGAGACGCTCGTTGAGGACCAGCAGGCCCTGGCTGCCGAGGAGGCCAAATTGCGGCCCTCAGTGGTGGACATAGAGGCCCTCAGGGCCCGGGTGGAGATTGACCGGCAGATCCTCACCAACCTGATCATCCAGGCGGAGCAAGGCAAGCTTCTCGCCGCGGTGGGATCGGAGAGTGTGTCCATCGTTGAGCCAGCGTTCCCACCGAGGGACCCTATCGAGCCGAACCAGCCAAGAAACCTAGCTCTCGGTCTCCTTGCGGGGCTGGCCGGAGGCGTGGCCCTGGCCTTCGTGTTCGAGAACCTCGATCCCACGATCCGCTCATCCGAGCGACTCGAGAGGATCGCTGAGGTGCCTGTTCTGGCAGCATTGCCCAGGGCAAGGGTCCCTGTGGAGCCTCAGCGGTGGCAGGTATCCGAAGTCAAGCGTTACAGCGCCTGGCCGACCGGAGAGGCGTATCGCATCTTGCGAACCAGTCTGGAGGCGATGCTTGGTGGCAGCAATCCGAAGATTCTCTTGTGTACCAGTCCGGGGGCGAAAGACGGGAAATCGACGGTAGCGGCGAACCTGGCTCTGGCCCTGGCCCAGGGTGGGCATCGCGTGGCTCTACTCGACTGCGATCTTCGTAAGCCGCGTCTCCACCAGATCTTCAGATTGGCGAACGTCCGAGGCCTGGGGGATGTGCTTGCTGGCGATGACGGAGAAGAGCCGAACACCAATGACCTCTGGCAGGTTCCCATGGACGGCCTTGACCTTCTGGTCAGCGGTGGCCTGCCACCCAATCCGACGGAACTCCTTCGGTCTGACAGAATGCTCTCCTTGCTCATGGCAGCAGCCTCGAAGAGGAACTTCGTGCTGCTCGACGGGCCGCCCGTCCTGAATTTTGCCGACGCAGGTGTGCTGGCAGCTGAAGTGGATGGGGTTCTGCTGGTCGTAGGGCGGGGGAGAGCAACGGAGCAAGGAACGCGTCAGGCCCTGCGACGGCTGGAGCGGGTGAAAGCCAACGTGATCGGTGTTGTTCTCAATCAGGCCGACCAGGTCGAGGTAGGGTACTACTAGCGTTCCTGGGGTTGTCTTGGAGCCATCGAATTCCGCCGCCCGCCCGACGGGGGATGAGGTGAAGCCCTGGAGGATCCTCTTTCTGGCTTCTTCGTTGCCGGTGGGCGGTGCCGAGCGACAGCTCCAAACTCTGGTGCGAAATCTCAGGCGGGATCGGTTCGAACCCATCATCTGCTGCGCCAGGACGCCAGGGGCTGTGGGTGAGGAGCTGAGATCTGATGGCTTCGTCGTCCACTCGGACCTCATTCGCGGACGATACGACCTCTCGTTGGTTTTCCGCCTTCTCCGACTGATTAATAAGGAGGCCATCGACCTATTGTACGTTCGTAACGAGCTAAACGTGACTGTTTGCGCCACCCTGGCCAGCCTCCTGTCTAGGGTGCCGATTGTAGTTGGGGTGCACGCCACCTCTCGACTTCGACGGCGCCGGCGTGTTGCCCTGGCCAATAAGGTATTGATGCCCTTCATCGATAGGTTCGTTGCTGTGGCGCAAGCGCACAAGTCCTACCTTGTGCGCCGCGAGGGCCTAGATCCGAATAAGATTGTGGTCATCCACAACGGCGTTGATGGCCATCGGTTTGAGGGTGCGCCAGCCGCGTCGCTTCGTGAGGAACTTGACATCCCTCCCAACGCGACCACGGCGGGCATCGTGGCGGTCTTGCGTCCGGAGAAGGCGCACGAGGTCTTTCTCGAGGCAGTAGCGCGCGTTTACCAATCCTTTCCCTCTGCATACTTCCTGATCGTGGGCGATGGGCCCGAGAGGGAGCGGCTCGAGAAGATGTCGGAACGGTTAGGAATTGAGTCCAGGGTTCGGTTCTGTGGCCATCGCGCAGATGTTGCCTCTGTGCTGGCTGACATTGATGTCGTGCTGCTCTCTTCGGACCCGGTGGTTGAAACGTTTCCTATGGCCTTGCTCGAGGCCATGGCGGCGGGAAAACCTGTTGTGGCCACCCGTGTTGGGTCGGTTCCGGAGATGGTCGTGGATGGAGTCACCGGCTATTTGGTTCCTCCCCGCAGCCCTGAAGCCATGGCCCACCAAATGCTCCATCTTCTGGCGGACGGAGAACTTCGTGCTGAAATGGGGGCTGCGGGAAGGCAGAGGGTCAATATGAGATTCACTACCAAGCGGATGGTCGCGGAGACGGAACAGCTGTTGGAGGAGGTCACTAGGAATCGAGCGAGCGGATACCGCATCCGGATGGTCAGGCGATCAGGCTAATGTTACTAGGCGGAAGCAAAGTCATGGTGGTGGGCGTTGATGCGGCCACAATGGGCTTGATCGAGAAGTGGTCAGCTCAGGGGTATCTGCCCAATCTGGAGTCCTTCCTGAGCCAAGGTGTACATGCCCGGTTAGACTCTGTGCCCAACCGAAACAGTGCGGCGGCTTGGTCGTCTATGGTAACGGGGGTGAACCCTGGGAAGCACGGCATCTTTTGGTTTACCGCCCTCGATGGTTACCGCTACCGGGTGATCAATGCCTCTCATCGCCGGGCCGAGCCCATTTGGAGGACGCTGAGCCAAGCTGGCAAGCGCGTGGGCATCATCAATGTGCCGATTAGTTATCCCGCCGACGAAGTCAACGGCTTTCTCCTCTCTGGGATCGATGCCCCCGCCACGGACGATCCCAGATTCAGCTATCCCCGGGATCTCTACAAGCGGCTATCCGAGGTGGGAGTTGGGAGGAACTACATTATAGAACCTGGCATCCCTTCCCTAATCAAGGCCAACAAGAAAGATGAAGCGGTGGCTCGACTCCACCGGAGCATCGACGTCAGATTCAAGGTTGCCCAGTATCTGTTGCACACTGAGCCTTGGGAATTCTTCATGGTGGTCTTTACGGAACCGGACTCGGCACAGCATTTCTTCTGGAGAGACATGGCACCCGAGAGGTTTGACCCATCGCCAGAGGAATGGAGTCCCTACCAGGATGTGATCCTCGATGTCTACCGGCACATCGATCGCGTGGTGGGTCATCTGGTTGCATCAGTGGATCGCGATACGACCGTGCTTGTTGTGTCGGACCACGGGGGAGAAGCCGACAACCGCAAGGCCCGGTATCTGTCGGTGTGGTTGGAGGAACTGGGCTTTCTCCGCTACGAGAACGGCGGTTCCACGTTGCGACAGCCCATACGTGTAGCAAGACGGCTCGCCGTGAGCGCCATGGCACGCGCATATCGAGAGATCGACAGACGGTTCGACCGCGACTCCAAGCTGCGGTTAGTGAAGGCGTTTCCCCGCCTCCATTCGCTTGCGCAATCGTCGATGGCCTTTGCTCACATCGACTGGTCTAGAACTCAGGCCTTTGCAGACGGCAGCACTCCGAGCATTCGAATCAACCTAAGAGGGAGGGAGCCACTCGGCGTGGTGGATCGAGGAACGGAGTTCGACCGTGTTTGTTCATCCATCGCGGACTCGCTCTTGTCGCTTCGCGACGGGGCGACGGGCCGAGGGGTGGTCGAGAGGGTCCTGCGAGCCGAGGAAGCCTACCACGGTCCCTATGTGGAGGAATCCCCCGATCTTATCGTGGAATGGGCTAAGGATCTCGTCCTGAACGATGGAGTATATGATCGCGCTGGCAGACGATTGTCAGATCGCACGCGGCGCCTGGGCGCCCTGCATGATCCTATGGATGAGCTCATCTGGGGAGGCCATTCAACGCACGGAGTCTTCCTCATGAAGGGCCCGGGTATACGTCAGGGGATTGCCCTATCCGAAGTAGATATTTTGGATGTGACTCCAACAATCCTTTACCTGATGGATCAGCCCGTGCCATCCGGGCTGGATGGACGGGTCGTGGAGGAGGTGTTCTTACCGGAGCACCTAGCGAATCGCCCCATTCGAATCGGGCTCCAGGGCGAGGCTGCTAAGCATCAACCCTTCGAATACTCCCCCGATGATGCCGAGACTCTTCGAAAGCGGCTCAAGGGTCTGGGCTACATCGACTAGGATCGGTTGTGAGGATCCTACACGTCAACAAGTTCTTTTACCTCCGCGGAGGGTCCGACCGGTACTTCTTCGAACTCAGCGAGCTGCAGCGTTCTCACGGCCATGAGGTCATCCCCTTTTCCATGGAACATCCGAAGAACGACCCGACTCGATATGCGGAGCACTTCGTGAGCCGGATCGAGTTCTTCAATGGCCGGGGTCTTAGGGACTATCCACGCATCGCGGAGCGGGTGCTCTACTCTCGAGAGGCCGGGCGGAAGATCGGGGAGTTGATCCGAGAGACTCAGCCTACCGTCGCCCACCTCCACCTCATCTACCACCAAATCTCGCCCTCCGTCTTGCCGGTCCTTCGCGAGCACGGGGTTCCCGTGGTTCAGACCCTCCACGACTACAAGCTCATCAGCCCCACCTACAGCCTCTGGTCCAACGGCGAGATCTGTGAGCGCTGTAAGGGTCACCGCTACTATCAGGCGGTCCTCCAGCGCTGCAATCGGGGATCCTTTGCTGCCAGCTTCCTGAACGCAGTCGAGATGTACCTTCACAAGGCCCTCCGGATCTACGAGCGAAATGTGGATCTGTTCATCTCCCCCAGCCGTTTCCTGAGGGACAAGTTCGTGGAATTCGGAATGGACGGCGAGAAGATCGTCCACATCCCCAACTTTGTGAGACCAGAAAGCTACCAACCCCGGTTCGGTGGCCGCGAGGATTCCTTCGTGTACTTCGGTCGATTGGTGCCAACCAAGGGTCTGGAACTTCTGCTCGAAGCGATGAGACGGGTCGAGCGGGGAACCCTTCTGATCGTCGGAGATGGACCGTTAGGGCCGCGGTTGTGGGAGACGGCGAGAGGAGCCGGCTTGGACAACGTGCGCTTCCTCGGCCATCTCTCCGAGGAAAGGCTGTGGTCTGTCGTCCGGGATGCCCTTTTCTCCGTGTTGCCTTCCCGGTGGTACGAGAACTGCCCGATGGCTGTTCTCGAATCTATGGCTTTGGGGAAGCCCGTCGTGGCGTCTCGCATCGGGGGCATCCCCGAACTTGTCGATGATGGCGATGACGGCCTTCTCTTCGAGCCTGGGGAGCCGGACCAGCTGGCCGCGAGGATCAATTGGCTCCTTGAGAATCCGGGGGCGGCACCCGAGATGGGGCGACGGGCGCGGAGCAAGGTAGAGGCGGAGTACAGCGCGGAGCGCCATCACGCCCAAATCATGAAGATCTACGAGGGCGTCCTTGCGAGAAGTCAGGTGGTTACCTAGGCGTGGGAGCGTAGGGGACCCTGACAATCGGTGACGGAAGTGTGATGCGCACGGCTCCGCTCCACATCGCGATGCTGGGCACTCGAGGAGTGCCCGCTAGTTATAGCGGCTTCGAGACCTGCGTGGAGGAACTGGGCAGACGTCTGGTCCAGCGAGGCCACCTTGTCACCGTGTACTGTCGTTCCCATCACATCCGCTATCCCCATCGCTTCTACAAAGGGATGGAGCTAGTCCGGCTGCCCACGGTCCAGAACAAGTACCTGGACACGATCGTCCACACCTTCCTCTCTTCGCTCCACGTGTCTCTCCAGCCCGCCGATGTGGTTCTGATGTTCATTGCCGGCAACAGCCCGGTCTCCTTCATCCCTCGCCTAGCTGGCAAGAAGGTCATTCTTAATGTGGATGGCTTGGATTGGAAGCGGGCCAAGTGGAAGGGGTGGGCCAAGAAGTACCTGCGCCTATCCGAGCGGTTGGCGACCTGGCTCCCGGATCGGATCGTGACCGACTCCAGGGTCGTCCGGCGCTACTACCTGGATCGCTACGGTGCCGACTCCACGTACATTGCCTACGGCAGCGGTGTGAAGCCGGAGCCTCCCGGGGAGCACCTCGCGAGGTACGGCCTTGAACCGCGAAAGTACATCCTCTTCGTCGGTCGTCTGGTTCGCGAGAACTGCGTCCACCATCTGGTAGAAGCCTTCAAGCAGCTCGACACGGACATGAAGTGCGTCATCGTGGGGGGTTCGGCCTACGCGGATGAGTACATCCGGTACCTCCACGAGATCGCCGATGATCGCACGGTATTCACTGGTTACCTCTTCGGCGACGGATACCGGGAACTGGGCACCAACGCCTACGCCTTTGTCGAAACCTCCGAGGTCGGGGGCACGCATCCCGCGGTGGTCGAAGCCATGGCCCTCGGCAACTGCGTGATCGTCAACGATACACCGGAAAACCGGGAGACCATCGCGAGGTCTGGTCTGAGCTATGTCGGCGCAAAAGGAGCTGAGGGCCTCAAGGCACAACTGCAGCACATCTTGGACCATCCCGATGAGGTTGAGGCCTATCGTCGGAAGGCGAGGGGCCGGGCCCGCAGGGTCTATAGCTGGGATGCCGTCGCCGACCGCTATGAGAGTCTATTTTATGAACTGGTGCCGCGCCCCGTTCTAGAGCCAAAGATCTTCACCAGTTCTCCCAGCCAGCTTCCCCTTCCAGAAGGGGGGCGTGCATCCAATCCCGTCCCTACGCCCGTCTGCTCCTATCTGGGGCTGAGGGACGAGCGAACCGTTCACGCCGCAATTCCGATAGATCAGCACAGATGCTACGGAACCCTCAGGCCCAACCTGGTGGGACGGGACTATCAGTCGGATTGGTGCTTGGGTGCCAGCCATCCTGGCTGTCCAATCTTCCAGGCCGCGCGAGTGGGCAGACTGGTGATCCGCGGCCCCGCGACCTGGCCGGATGGCCTGGCCAACTGGGCCGTGAGCGTCATCCTGGTCGTTTCTCGTGTTGGTGCTCGGATCCTAAGAGCTCCGGTTGGAATGGCACTTCGCCCGGCGATCCTCACTTGGAGAGCTTTGGCAGCCATATCACGCGGGATAATGGCGGCCGTCCCGGGGCTGGCCAGGCTCATCGGAACAGCCGCCGCCCATGCTTTCACCGGACCTGCTAGGCGGTTGGTCGTTCGCGCATTGAGGGGGGTCGAGAAGACAGCGGCGAGCGCAGTCGGGAACGAAGTTCTGCGCCCGATCCGGATCTTGGGACAGGTGCTCGTTTCAGTCCTCGGCAGAGCCTTCGGTCTTGTCGTCTCCGCGGCTGGGACATTCTTGTCTCTAGTAGGGAGCCTGGGCGCTCGGGTGGTGCGCATCGTCCTCGTTGTTCCGAGGTTGGCAATCGATCTTGGCAGTGCTGTAGCGACCAGGCTTTCTGCGTCGGTGCTCCGCCTGGCTGGGCTGGCCTCGAGGATGGCTGCGCCCGTGGGAGCCCGCGTGAGGGTTAGGATTCCACCCGCTGGGGTGAGTGTGAGACTCGTAGTCAGCGCTGTGCTTGTCGCCTACATCGGGGGCGTGTACGCGATGGGGCTCGCTCCTGGGGAGGTCAGTTCCTTGCCGCCTGGGTCTCAGGTCTTGGGAGTTGTCGCTGCCGGAGAACTTGTCGAACCGGCTGTGGTGGAGGCGGCGCCCGCAGAGGAAGAGGCCGCGCTTCGACCTCCCCCTCCTCCCATCGACCCTGATGTTGGTGGGCTCCAATCTGAGGGAGAGAGCTCTCTCCTCTTTGCATCCAGCCCTACCTTGACAGCTACATCCACTTCGGCTCCGTCGCCAACAGCGACGGTAGCGCCGACGGCCAGTGGTACGCCAACAGCCACCAGAACGTGGCTCCCCGGTGTGCCGCCGCCACCCACTCCGACACCGACCTACACTCCAACTCCTACGCCCACCCCGACCTCGACAGCAACCCCAACGCATACGCCCACGCGCACACCAACACCGACAAACACGCCCACAATGACTCATACTTGGACTCCGTCACCGACCTATACGGCGACATGGACGAGTACACCCACAGCTACTCGGACGTGGCCTCCCACTCGAACACCCACGCCTACGGGAACCGCGACCAACACGCTGGTTCCGACCCCGACGCCTACCAAGACTTCTCTGCCCACTTCAACACCCACCAACACCCCCGTCCCGACCTCCACTAGTACGTCGACGCCTGTGCCTCCGACGCCCACACCGACCCCACTTCCTCCTACGGCCACTCCCACGCCTACTCCGGTTCCCCCGACCCCCACCAATACGCCCATTCCCACCCCTACGCCTACGGATACGCCTTCTCCCACACCGACACCCGAGCCGTAGGCATCCTCCTATTGGTACCAAGGACCTACTTCACAGGAGGGGCCTGCTCCTGTAGAGTGGAGTGGAGGCGGTAAGGGCCGTGATCTAGGCCCGAACTGTCAGTACCTTCCGAAAGGGCAAACCGCTCGCGAGGGCGGGGCGCAAAGCCACGGGACTCTCTGAGTCGGCCGGGTTGCCGAAGAGGAACCGAGATGCTGTGATGCGACGGTGACCCGTCGATCACGGCTGTTCTTTGTGGGGCCGGGTATGCAGGAGGTCCGCTCGGGGGCGGACCTAGCGAGGGAAAGGCGGCTATCGGAGTGAGCAGCCTGTATCGTCTCCCTTTGGCCATCTTCCTGTCCGTGACTCTGGGTCTCGGTGCGGACGCATGGCACCTAGGTCAAGCGCCCGCGGCTGAGGCTCAGGAGCTGGGCGAAGCTTCCCATGGGTCTTGGGGGAATGATGGTGCTTTGATTCTCAATGGCACCTATCCTCTTCTGGCCAACTATTACCTTGGCGTGACGGGAGCGGAGAGAGTTTCGGATTTGGCCAGATGGGATCTGTTGATCATTAACGTAGGCAACTTGATCCGTGTTGAGCGGCTGTGGGGGATTCGGGACCTCAATCCAGGAATCTTGCTTCTGGCCCATATCAACAGCCACGAGGTGCCCAAAGCAGACAGGAATGAGGTTATGCAGGCTCTTTTCTCTGGGGTTGATGCGGACTGGTGGGTGTTGGAGCCTGGGAGTGTTTTGGCTCGAGGGGTGGATGCCCAGGACACGAGGCTCGTTGTGGAGGATGGGGATCGGTTCGAGGCGGGGGACGATGTCCAGGTAGGTGAGGAGCAGGTGGTGGTGGTGAGGGTGGAGGGGGACACTCTAACTGTTGAGCGAGGTCGGTATGGTTCCTCTCCGGCCTCTCACCCGGCGGGCGCCCGGGTTGCTGCTCACGTTTCCAAGTCACAGTGGCCGGACACCTGGGTAGTGAATCCCGATAGTCCATGGAGTGAGTATCTTGCCGATTTCATGCATGAGCGGGTGATGTCCACAGGGTTGTGGGATGGGATCCACTATGATTCGGTGTTTGAGGGGATCTCGTGGGTTAACGGTGGGGACATCGATCTGGATCGGGATGGGGTAAGGGACGATTGGAGGGAGATCAACGATCGTTGGAGCCGGGGGATGGTGCGGTTATTGGAGAGGACCCGGGCCAACGAGGGGGACAAGCTGATCATCGGCAACGGTCGGACGATGTTTTACGGTCCTTATTTGAACGGCAAGCTCATCGAGCACTTTGCGGACAGGCAGGGGTGGTTGGAGGACATGGAGAACTACTGGCGGACCCTTGCCGAGTACCGGTCACCTCGGGTGGTGGTCATCAACCGCCATTCTGGTTCAGAGGCAGATTACCGCTCGATGCGATTTGGTCTGGCCAGTGCCCTCTTGGGGGATGGGTACTACAGTTTCGATTTTGGTGGCAAGAACCATGGTCAGACGTGGTGGTACGATGAATACGATGTGGAGTTGGGGATGCCCTTGGGAGGGGCCTATCAAGTGGGGGGGATCTGGCGTCGGGATTTTGAGGGTGGGCTGGTGCTGGTGAACCCGGGGTCCTCGGCGGTGGAAGTGAGTCTGGGCGAGGCCTATCGCAAGATCCAGGCCACCCAGGATCCCGCCACCAACGACGGGAGCCTGGTCAGCAGGGTTACCCTCCCGCCCCAGGACGGGTTGATCCTGGTGGGCTCAGGAAAGTCTGTTGCAGCCCCCGCCAGACAGGTTGAAACACCCACTGCTACGCCGACGCCGACGAGCACGCGAACACGGATAAGTACCCCATCTCCCACGGCGACGGCCACAGGTACAGTGACGTCTGCTTCCGACGCATCGGCGGGCAACACGGGCGGGGCTGTGTCGCCGGCAAGCAGGGACGGTGGGTCGGCCAGGTCGTCGGATGGCGGGTCACCGGCCCCAGACGCAGCCGCTGCCTCCGAGACTACCTATGTCGTGCAGCCGGGGGACAACCTTTTCCGGCTCGCGATCCGGTTTGGTACGTCTCCTGAGTCCCTGATGGCAGCAAACAATATCGTTGATCCGCGGCAGCTACGGGTGGGGCAGAGCCTCAAGATACCCACCGCCGGCCAGACCCCAAAAGGGGCTAGCCTGACATCACCCGAGGCGGGAGACCCCGCTAGCCAGACGCACCTAGAGACCGAGACGAACAGTAGCTCACCTGTTACGGTCTACGTTGTGGAGAGGGGGGATACTCTCTCCAAGATCGCCCGCCGATTCAGTGCATCAGTCTCGCTGCTGGCGGAAGCAAACGGGCTACAGGATCCGAACTTGATCTTTCCGGGGCAGCGGCTTGTGATTCCGGGACGGAATATGGGGGAGTTCAGCTCCAGATCGGAAGGTATCGGCTCCAGCGCAGTCCAGCCGGATTCTTCGGGAGCTCTTGCTAGGCAAGGCTGGACCGCTGGGAGCTTGTGGCTGGCTCTTTCGACGCGGCGTTCTGTTGCGTTGTTCGTCCTGGCGGTCCTCGGGTCAGGAGTGAGTTCAATTCTGGCCGGCATGCAGATGAAGCGCGCGGCGCCCTCGCGGCGGGTGACAGGCGCGGCGCCCTATCGCTACTAAGCACATTCGGCCTCCAGCTCAAGAAGCAGGGAACTACGGGCCGGAATTGGTCCGGCTACCCTGGGCTTTAGTAATCGTCTCTTTCAGCTAATCCCCCTCGCAATTGTAACTGCCGGGCTAGCCCTCTTCACTGAATAGGCGCGCTATTAGTCGAAGCTCTCTTCATTGACCCGGCCCAGGGCCACTGTTACGATTTCTTTGGGGGCACTGTGGGCCCTTGGGAAGGGAGACGCGTTCATTCTTGACGAGCGTCGAGCGCGAGTCGGTATTGGCTCGGAGAAAGGCCTTGTGTATGGGCTGGGAATTCCAGCCTCTTCCTTCGTCCATCTGCAAATCCGTTAGGTTTGTCCCCCAGATTGTCCGCGAGTGAGGAGGGGTCTTTTAGGGTGCGCCTCCTGACCCCCCAGGCGGCCAGACGATTCCCACTAGTGGTCGCAGCCGGATTGCTTGTAGTGGGGCTGAGATCGGACAGTCGGTTGGAAACGCTTACTCCGACCCGTGTTGCTTTCGAGCCAGTATCCCGGGGGGAAACCGGGTCGGATCGGACCAGTTTCGATGCGAGACTCAGGCGTCCAACCTATCCTCTTCTGGCCAACTATTACCTTGGCGTGACGGGAGCGGAGAGAGTTTCGGATTTGGCCAGATGGGATCTGTTGATCATTAACGTAGGCAACTTGATCCGTGTTGAGCGGCTGTGGGGGATTCGGGACCTCAATCCAGGAATCTTGCTTCTGGCCCATATCAACAGCCACGAGGTGCCCAAAGCAGACAGGAATGAGGTTATGCAGGCTCTTTTCTCTGGGGTTGATGCGGACTGGTGGGTGTTGGAGCCTGGGAGTGTTTTGGCTCGAGGGGTGGATGCCCAGGACACGAGGCTCGTTGTGGAGGATGGGGATCGGTTCGAGGCGGGGGACGATGTCCAGGTAGGTGAGGAGCAGGTGGTGGTGGTGAGGGTGGAGGGGGACACTCTAACTGTTGAGCGAGGTCGGTATGGTTCCTCTCCGGCCTCTCACCCGGCGGGCGCCCGGGTTGCTGCTCACGTTTCCAAGTCACAGTGGCCGGACACCTGGGTAGTGAATCCCGATAGTCCATGGAGTGAGTATCTTGCCGATTTCATGCATGAGCGGGTGATGTCCACAGGGTTGTGGGATGGGATCCACTATGATTCGGTGTTTGAGGGGATCTCGTGGGTTAACGGTGGGGACATCGATCTGGATCGGGATGGGGTAAGGGACGATTGGAGGGAGATCAACGATCGTTGGAGCCGGGGGATGGTGCGGTTATTGGAGAGGACCCGGGCCAACGAGGGGGACAAGCTGATCATCGGCAACGGTCGGACGATGTTTTACGGTCCTTATTTGAACGGCAAGCTCATCGAGCACTTTGCGGACAGGCAGGGGTGGTTGGAGGACATGGAGAACTACTGGCGGACCCTTGCCGAGTACCGGTCACCTCGGGTGGTGGTCATCAACCGCCATTCTGGTTCAGAGGCAGATTACCGCTCGATGCGATTTGGTCTGGCCAGTGCCCTCTTGGGGGATGGGTACTACAGTTTCGATTTTGGTGGCAAGAACCATGGTCAGACGTGGTGGTACGATGAATACGATGTGGAGTTGGGGATGCCCTTGGGAGGGGCCTATCAAGTGGGGGGGATCTGGCGTCGGGATTTTGAGGGTGGGCTGGTGCTGGTGAACCCGGGGTCCTCGGCGGTGGAAGTGAGTCTGGGCGAGGCCTATCGCAAGATCCAGGCCACCCAGGATCCCGCCACCAACGACGGGAGCCTGGTGACCTCCATCACTATTGGAGCGGAGGATGGACTGATTCTGGTCTGGGAAGGATAGACGGTGTCCAAGTCCCACAGCGGTGCCCGTTTGACTCAAATCCGATGGAGACCCTTCGGTCGGCTAAGATCATCCGTCCGTCTTACTCGCTGCTCTACTCGGAGGAACGGCCCTTTGGTAGATCCTCGCCACTTTTTCGGCAATGGCGGGCCATGACATCTCTGTCATGGCTTTGAGACGGGCTCCCTCTCCCATTTGCTTCCGAAGGTGTTTGTTCGTCAATAAGCTGATGATCGCTTCAGCCAATCTGAGCGGGTTGTTTGGCGGCACGATGAGACCCGTACGCCCGCTCTCGACGATCTCCGGGATGCTTCCCACGTTTGTGCCTACGACGGGCTTTCCAAAAGCGTAGGCTATGGCCACGACGCCGCTCTGGGATGCTTCGGTGTATGGCAGAGCTACGACGCTTGCTCTCTGGAATAGATCAGCGACCAGATCGTTGGGTACATACCGATTGAGGACAGCGAACCTCTGCGGGTTGACCATTAGTCTCTGATAGCGCCCAAAGTCTTCTCCTCGTCCGGCAATCATGATCCTGGCATCTGGTACCCGTTGGGTGATCAACGGTTCCGCCCGGATCAAATCTTCCAGCCCCTTATAGGGCCAGATTCGGCCGAAGAACAGAACCAGGTGGTCCTCTTCGGCAACATCGGGTCTGATCCATCGTCGGAATAAGGAGAACTCACCGTGTGGATGGACATGAACGTGTCGGGTGCTGATATTCAGGTCACTGACGAGAAGCCGCCGCAGATGTTCCCCGTGGACGATGACTTCATCAGCTATTCGGCGGAGCCTGTTGCGGACCCATAGACTATATCCCTTGTACTGGTGTTCCTCTCCCGAGTGGATGCGAACATCGTGGACTGTGAGCACAACAGGGTATCTTCGGCTGGCGGCCGAAATGGTCAGGAGTGTGCGATAGTCGAAGCTGTCTTGGACATGGATGATATCCGGATCCCAGCTTTTGATCAGGGAGATCGCGTTCCGGACCGACAGGATACTTCTCGGGTCTCGGCGGCGGGGGCGGGTCAGCCACGTCGCGAGAACCTGATTGGAGAGAACGTCTGTGATCAGATCCGAGTCACACGAGGCCTCGCTCTGATCAGCCTCTCTCGACTTCAGTTTTGAACCGCCGATGAGAAGAGAAACATCGTGTTCCGGCGACAGGGCATTGGCCAACTGTACGACATAGGGGAGAAAACCGTCTGTGAGCAGCTGGACCCTCAAGGTATGTTTCCTCTGATACAACTGCTGGGTTATGTCACTAGCATTTCCGGGGGAGTCTCCCTGTTCCACAATTGACCATTCTGCCTAATGGGCTAGGCTTGCTGGAGCTGTGGTTGTTCTCGCACTCAATCTCTCCAGGACCTCCTATGTGAATAGCTCGGAAGCCAGTCTTCGGAAGCCGGCATCCTGCTGATTGTCTATTCGGGACTGGTTGATCGCTGTAAAGCTTCGGCACTGTCAATCTGGTATGTTGGGACTCCCATGATGATTACCCCCCAATACCCTTTCAGCTGTCGGAGGAGGTGAGGGCTTCCCTTTCTGCCAGAGCGAACAAGCATGACGCCTAATTTTAGGCTGCGGATCGACAGCTCCACTTTGAGTGCCAGCAGGTAGAAAAGAGCGGGAACTAGGCCATGGTGCTTTCGGAAGAACTTGTACTTACTCCTGCACAGCTCGATGAAGTTGTCAGGCTGATACGATCGCGGAGACGACCCAGATCCAGAACTTTGGCCGCCATAGTGAACCACCTTAGGACCCCGGTAGTAGACAACCTTCCAGCCCTGGGCTTTGATGCGCCGGCACCAATCCTGTTCCTCGCAGTATAGAAAGAAGTTCTCATCGAGTAGTCCAACCAGATCCACCACTTGTCTCCGCACCAGGAGGAAAGCACCTTGGACCACATCGACCTCCAGCGACTCGCCCGGAGGCTCGGTGAGGAATGTCCTGGACAGCCACTGCTTGGGGAGCAAGAATCTTCCAAGGGGCAGATTGTCGAGAAGTTCGCGCCGAATAGTGAGAAATGGGGAGATGGTCGGCTGCCAGTCACCGTGTTGATCAACCAGCTTGCAGCCTAGCACGCCGGTATCAGGCACCAAGTCCATGTAGTTCACCGCCAGATCGAAGGAATTATCGAGGACCACGGTATCGCTGTTGAGAAGCAGAATGTATCGCCCCCGGCTCCTCCGTATCGCCTGGTTGTTCGCTGCCGAATAGCCCAGGTTGTGCTCATTTCTTATCAGGTTTGCTTCTGGGAACTTGTTTTCTACTATATCCGGACTTCCATCGGAGGACCCGTTGTCCACCACGAAGACCTCCATCTGGAGCTTAGGCGTATGGGAGAACACCGACCGCAGGCAATCTTCCAGCAAGCCATGGGTGTTGTAGCTAACAATCACGACCGACAGATCCACCTGGTTGACCTCTGTTTAAGACTATCGGGAGCCTTCGCGACTGCGTGCGGCTTGCCGTCCTCTGGGCTGCTCGCTCCGGAGGCCCCCTCTCCTTTGAATTTCGGTTCGCAGCAGTCTCATAGCTCCCATTGACTGGCGCCTCTGGATCTCCTGGCAGAGGCAACATGCTCAGCTGAGATATCCAAGGTCCTCCAGCCGCTTGCGAACCGCTTGCGCCTCCTTTTCTGTGTAAGGTGCCTGGTCTGAGCCGGCGTCTCGATCAGTCCCGCTCCTATCATAGGTGACAGGATGTTGATCCAAGAAGGACTGCGTAAACATGGATGTCAACACCCTGCCATCCATGTCCCCTGGCACAGGCATCCCCATCAGATGGAGCACAGTGGGAGCGAGGTCTGTGATCTCGGCCCCGTTCAGACGGTGACCGATCCGAAAGTGGGGCCCCTTGGCAATCAGGATACCCTCGTCGCGATGCTCACCGGATCGTTGGAGGTGGGAAAGCTTGAATCGCTGATGCGTTCGCCTTGCCGGTTTGGACCCCGAGAAATAGGCATCGTTGTTCCAGTGCACAATGAGATCCGGTGCCTTGTGGAGCTGGGGGCCGTGGTAGAGCTCTTCCCTCCTGTACACTCCACTGAGCACCTTCCGGTCGGTGAAAGGGTGACGCAGTCTCTCCAGTTTCTGGACGAGGGCGTCTCTGAGCTCTTCGTATTCCACCCGTGGGTCGACGATTCCCATAGGCTCGCGGCCCCGCACGTTGAATCGGATGCCTCGGGGCAAGAACTCATCGTAGGTGGCGAAGGCCTTGGTGCGGCTCCAGTCCATGACTGAGAAATACAGGTACGCCTGTAACCTGTCCTTTAGCCCCGGCAGGTGCTCCTTCAGTCTCGTCTTCAGCCGGGCGGGAAGCGTGGCCCGCAGCACACTCCGCGTTCTCCAAATCGCCCGATATCCGAGAGAGTCCGTGCCGCGCAGGCTCAACAAGCCCTCCCGGTTCAACCAATCGTTCAGGTTGAGTTCGGGAAGACTGTCGTCGAAAGGTCCGGCACCATGATCTGACATGACGATGACGCTGGTCTTGGATTCATCGACTTCGGTCAAGAGGTCCCCGACCACGGAGTCCATCTTGCGATACCCGTCCTGGATGACCTCCCGTAAGGACGCCGCGCCCGGCTCATCGTATCGATAATGGGCAGGCTCCATGGTGTGCCAGAAAAAGTGCTGCAGGCGATCGAGCATCATGTACACCACCGTCACCAGATCCCAACGATATTGGCGCATCACGTACTTCGTCGCCGCAGTTCTCTGGTCGACGACCCGGTACAGGGCCTCAAGAACCCCTGGGGATCGCTTGGGATTGACAGCTCCGAGAAGCGGGTATTCGATGGTGTATTCTCCAACCCATTTGGTGATCTCTTCCCTCAATCCAGGCGGGTGAATGAAATCCGATTCCGGGCCGGGCGCATCCATGCCAGAGATCATCACCCCATTGACCCTTTCAGGCGGGTAGGTAACGGGAACGTTAGTGACACAGACGCGCTTTCCGGCTGAACTGAGCAGCGACCACAGCGTCTCTGCTTTGCGCGATCTGGCATTGACCAGCTGAACCTGGTACGAACCAGGTCTTGTCTCTGTAAAACTGAAAATGCCGTGCTTTCCTGCGTTCTTTCCGGTGGCGAAGGTACTCCAGGCGATTGGGCTCAACGGAGGGATGGTAGACCGCAGTTTGCCCGAGACACCCTGGTGGATGAGGCGGGCAAGCGTGGGGACCTCACCTCTCGCTATGAGCGGGTCAAGAACGTCGAACGTGGCCGCATCCAGACCGATAATCAGCACCTTCCTAGGCCGGCTCTTGCAACTCATTTACGTTGAACCCTCTGGCCGTGTAGGAACGAGAGCGATCTGTCTGTCCGGTGTTCGTCGCGTTCCCCACCACGAGCAAGGTACGACTGTCGACTGAGGTAGGTCGGTCGGCCTTCTGCCACGGGCGTTAACCTCCCCAAGACGAGCGTCATAACGTGCTGAGGAGTTCCAGGATCAGCGTCCAGCGCTGGCAATGCATCTTCCGGAGTGTGGCAGAGCGCGCGATCTCCAGCGCGTTCATCCCCATCATGTGCAATTCACCCCGTTGCGAGATGGCCCAGCGAAGTGCCGTGGCTAGCGCGCCGACGTCATTCTTCACTACGAGCCGTCCGGTTTTTCCGTCTTTCACATATGGCCTGATTCCTTCAGTATCGCTGGCGATCACTGGGACCGCCTGTGAATAGCTGTCGAAGATGATCCTTGGCTGCTCATCGCTCAGATTGGGCACGACTAGGGCGTGGTAGCGTCGGATGAGCTCGAAGAAAGGTCGACCGTACGGGAGGGGATCAAGAACGGAAATCTTCGCAACGTGGTTCGCGTCCGCTAGGCGGATGCAGTTCTCGCGCAGGTACCCCTTACCGATGATGTCTAGGTTGAGTTGCGCCCCTTCCAACTCAAGTTGCCTCATCGCATCAAGAAGTACCGTCAGCCCTTTGCCATGAGTTAGGCGACCGGCGAAAAGGAATCGGACGTCCTCTCCTGATTGCGGACCCTTCTGATTCCAAAGGTCGTGCGCTATCTTGTCTTCGACAATGTCCTCCTCCCGGATCCAGGATGCTGGAATGATGTGGCCGCGCTGTTGTCTCTGAGTGAGTAGCGAGTCCCGATAGCCTGGCTGGGTGAAGATGCAGAGATCAGCTCGGTCAACGAAGAATCTGGCCAGAGGTTCTGCCACCCGCGCACGGAGGCGGTGTTTCCAGTTGTGGCGTGAGGATCCGATCAGTCGCCAGGGGGTAGATTCCACCACTAGGATCAACTTCTTTCGCCGCGCCAGGGCGATGGAGTTGGCCACCCAGCCGATTGGATAGGGCCAGCCTGCGACACCAGAGTGGACTATCTCGACCTGTCCGATCGCACTCCACAAAGTCGCCACCGTCTTTGGGAAACGCAGTACAGCCCCCAAAGTAGATTCCATTCGTGGGATCGCCTGCAATCGCAACATTACCCCGCTGGGAATATCGAGGCGTACTAGATGGCTTTCGGCCGTCTTGGGATAGCAGGGAGCGGCAAGGGTCAGACGCTCGAGGTAGCGGACGTGCGCGGCAAGGTCCCTGTGCCATAGCTGTTCGAGCCAAATGGATCCGTCGGCCCCAAGGAAGTAGGGGATGGAGGTCACCAGGAGGTAGGGGCGATCAATCTTTGGCTGCTCTGTGCAACTGTCGCCGTGGTTTGCTTGTTTCATGGCTCTTCCCTTAGCTAGGAACGGAACTGTCGGTCAGCCGTCGCTCGTGACCTTGGCGCGGGATCTGGTGAGGGGACGGAAACCGGGGCCAATTAGAGGCCGCAGAGTGCTGCCAGCCATAGGGGTTATCCTGAACGCTTGTTGGTTCAATCTTCAAGGTGCTTGTATAGGTCTAGAAGGCCTTCCGTCTCTGGATCCAGACCACTAATCCCCCAAGGAGCATGACCATGGTCTCCGATGACCTATGGCTTCGACTTGATAGACCAGTGTGGGAGTTGCCGGCACCTGGGTGTGAAGGATGCCGCTTGTCAGGTAGTCAACGGAATATGGGGATGTTGCTCCCAGATCTAGTGGCGCAACGCCTATAAATGCGATATCCATCACACCGCTTCTGGCCACACTGCCGCTATTTATGGTTACCGTTTGTGTGTCTTTGTCTGACCACAATCGAGCTCGTTCCACCCTGAAGGACGGAAGGTAGTATTCCAGGTGGCGCCAGTCTCGGCTGACCAGCACAGTATGGCTTGGCGAGAAGCGGTAAGTTATGTCCTCGAGCAGCTCAGCATAATGGGCGTCGCAACTGCGGATGGTGGAGCGATTGAGTAGAGCGACGGGTTGTTTCCCTAGCAATGAGTCGGGCAGGAATAAGAACTGAGCGGATTCCAGAGCAATCAAGAGAGCCAGCGAGGGAGCAAGAAGCCCTGGATCAATGGAGGTGGTGGTAAAGATTCGCGTAAGGCACCGGGCGGCCACGAGAGTCATCGCTGGCAATAATACCAAGGAGAGTCCCGGCTGGCCGATGTGGACCAGAACATAAACCAACGTTACCGGGACCACCCATGCAGCTAGAAATACCGACTGGCTGCTTGGGACCCAGCTGCGCAAATCGCTCCGGTACATCCACATGTGAAGAGCGATGGGGATGATTCCAAGGTTTAGTCCATAGGCCAGATACCGAGCATAGAGATTGAAGTTGCGTGCGACTGCTGTTGCACCACCGAATAGGAAGGATGTTGGCTGCTGGTACTGGGACATAAATTCCATGATAAGGCGAACATATGCGCCTGCCCCTCCGGATAGTGCGAACAGTGCTACGAGCCAGGCCAGCGAAGCCACTCCTAATACTAGGAGCGATATCAGAAAGGTGCGGCGCCCCGTGCTAAGCCCTACTAACAGATACAGAGGTAGGAGGAAGACAAGGGATTGTGGGCGAAGCCCGCCTGCGGCCGACAGTACAAAGGCTGCAAGGGGCAGGATGGACTCGTCTTCCTTCCAGGCGCGATACAACACCAGCGCGGTGGCAGTAGTCAGGAACGCGTCGGGGACATGGGGTAGAGCAACCTCCCCGTAGAACCAGAAGAGCGGGCTCGCCAACAGTAACAGGGCTGCGGCGAGGCCAGTCGCCGTGTCAAACATTCTGAAACCTAGCTGGAACAGTGCTGCAAGGGTGAGGCCACTGAAGAGCACGCTCAGGACTACGAGCGCGGTAGGAACATCACCTACGAGGACAGCTGCGATTTTCGCCATGACCACGTAGAGCAGATAGCCGGGAGGATGGGGCTGATGTGCGGCCAGATCGAAGCTGTCGAGGGCTAATGCGTAGTTGACGGAGTCGACGTTGAACAGGAAATGGCTGCGGAAGGGAATCCGGGTGAGCACGCCGATCACGAGTAGGAACACGGTGAACGCACGATGACGGTCAATGGTCATGTGCTCGGCCAAGAGCGCCGCCGAGTGCTTTGAGTGCCGGGCAAGAGTCATCCGCTTCGCGACCATCGCAAGCTTCATTGTTTATTTGCTGACCAGAGTACGGGTCGGGTCACAACGTCCGTGCCACCCACCGACGAAAGCCGATCTGCCCCCGCGCCAGCAGATTCTTGGCCTGCTTGCAGGGGGATGTTGAGCGTGCATGCGCCATGGCGAACGATTGTCCCTGGGTCGACCTCTTCCCAGGCTATGCTGCCGTCGGCGGCAGCCTTTCTTTGAAGCGGTGGTGGCTCCGAGAGGGACAGATCCACGGGACCTATCAACCAGACGATCCGTCGCACGTCACTTGGAACCACGACGGGCTGACCCTCTGAATGGGATCGCAAAACATGGTGACGACTGACTAGACACTCTTGCGGCCTTATGTGGCCGTTAGCGACCAGGAAGTCCGGCAGGTAGTACATGATGTGCCGATACCATCCATTGGCGATGATCATCGTGTCATAAGGTGAAAAAACCCTTCCTATGCTCGCGAGATAGAAGGAGCGGTATTGATCGTTGCGAGCGATGGCCCAAGCCGTCATTCGGAGGAAACCACGATTCACATAGCTCGTGATGTCCAGTCGCCCGCGAGTGATCCAGAGGAGACCTCGGTTCATGTAGCCCCCCGGGCCGGGCAACTCGTTACCTGACGAGAGCGTTGGCTCTTCGGGGACAGGCGCGGGCAGAAGGAACAGTACTCCGTTGGTCAAGACGATAGCTAGGCAAAGGCCGCCCAGGACGGCAGCATTGGTGACGGAACGGGGGTGATGCCATCCTAGATAGATCGCCAAAATCCTTCCCGAGAGCAGGCACAGGGGTGGGATAAACGCCAGGGCATATCCACCCTCATTTATGCCTATGTGCGTCAGGCTGAAGAAGGCTAGGGGAGGGAGGGTCCACAGGAAAAAGAATGGTGCAACCGACCTGTCCCGAAAGGCGTGGACCAGTGCACTTCGGCCCTTCTGCGTAACTATGAGATAGCCCAGCACGGCACAGCCTGATCCCAGTCCCCAAAGGGTCCAGGCTAGTAGGAGAAGCGAGTTCTCAGCGGTTGTCCGAAAGCTGAAAGGGGTGAAAAGGCTTGCTTGCCGCTGGGTCGCGGATAGGTAGCTTGCTGGGCCTCCGCTCAGCCAGATCGTAGGTAGCAGCCAGGCTAGCGTTCCCAGGGCGATCAGCAGGAAACCGACGGGAATGGCTCTAGGTCGACGCAGGCCCCTTACGGAAGTGAAAAGCCAAAGTGGGGTCAGAAACAGCGGAATGTCAGGGCGGATCCCGCCAGAGAGGCCTAATAAGAGGGCAGTTCCATAGAAGGAAAGGGGCCTGCCTCCTTGCAGGATGTCATAGCATCCTGCCGCAATGATGAGGCTGATCGCCACACCAACGGTGTAGGGCGAAGCAACCTCTCCGAAGAACCAGAACAAAGGGCTCGTGGACAGGCCTAGGGCGAAGACCACAGCGGCCACAGTCCCAAACCATCGTTCCGCAAACAGGAAAGCCACCACTGCAGCCAGCAGACTCCCCAATATGCTCACCGCCACGAGTGCAAGGTTTGTATTTTGGACTAGAAGCGTCACCAGCTTTGCGAAAACGACGTACAGGGGCACACCTGGGGCGTGAGGCTGGAACTTGGAGACGTCGTACTCGTTCAGAGCCAGAGCGTAGTTGACCGCATCGTGGTTATGAAGAACGCGACTCACCCAAGGCATGCGCATCGCGATTGCCAGCGTGCCCAGCCCAGTCAGCCAGGCAGTCCGGACTCCAAGTTGACTTCCGCTAAATGCCAGTCTGAAGGCCATGGATTCTGACCAGGTGTCACTCATCCTGGACCTGCTCCCGCCCGGTCAAGTCCTGTTCTCAGGATATTGTCGTAGCTTGTGGTAGATTCGATAGATGATTCCGGTGTCGAAGTCTGCGACGAAGAGATCGCCATTGGGACCTACAGAGAGGTCGACCGCTCTCCTGTAGCCGGTAGAGAAATCCTGTGCTCGATGGGTATCGTAGCCACTTTGAGATTGTGTGAGTTGAACCTGAACGATCCGGGAGGGAATCTCCTGATCTCCGATGTAGCTGCCGAACAGGGCGATGAAGAAGCTGCTGTGGTAGTTGTCGGGGAAGTGGGTGCTGATGTAGTAGACGATGCCTGCCGGGGCGGAGTGAGGCGGGAAGTGCGTCAGCGGCTGCAGCGGGGCTTGGCTGCCCAAGCCACCTTCCGACAGGGAGGGAAAACCGTAGTGGCCGCCTTCCACGATGTGATTGAGTTCATCTGGCGGCGGCGGATCTACGTAGTCCGCCCCGTTGTCCGTGGCGAAGAGGTTTCCATCGGGGGTGAACACCAGATCATACGGGTTTCGCAGACCGGTGGCATAGACTTGCAGGTCGCTACCATCGGCCCGCGCCTTCAGGATCGATCCGGTCTGGGGATCGAGTTCCGGCCCGTGGTCAGAACTGGACCCCAGAGTGATGTAGAGACTCCCGTCGAGTCCGAACGCGATGCCGTTATTCTGATGGAAGGAGTAAAGCCGAGCCGGTAGGCCTTCGACAATATGCTCGACTCGGTCTGCCACCCCGTCGTTGTCGCGGTCCATGAGGAGAGAGACAGTGCCTTCCCATGACGCAAACAGCTGGTCTCCACTGAAAGCCAGCCCGATCAGGTTCGGGAAGCCGGAGGCAAACACTCGGATCACATCAGCGCGACCGTCGGTGTCATGATCCTCAATTCTCCAAATCGTGCCGTTCAGTCCGCTTACATACAGGTGACCATCGGGACCAAACAGGAGGCTGGTAGGGTTCGTGATTTCTCTCTGCACGAAGATCTCAACGGCGAACCCAGCAGGTACCTCAATCCCACTGAACTTCCACGAGAACAGATCAGGTAAGCGCGGGGCCGCCAGAGCGAACAGGAATCCCAACATAACGATTCCTGATAGGCCCAGGGCGCCGATCGTCCGAATCGCGTTGGTGTGAGCCTTTATGGTCTGAAACAGAATGAAGGCAATCGCTGAACCTGCGCCAAGGCTCAATACGTTGCTCAGCGCATCAAACAGAACCCGGCGGATGTGAACATTGATAGCCTGGCTCCCATAGCGGCTCCCGAGGAAAGCGACTAGTGCCGCGGTCACCAATGCCTGCATCAAAAGGAGAGTGACGGGCCACCGGCGGTGCTTGAACCGTGCCCAGTCTCGAAACGCAAGAAAGAGCAAAGTTAGTGTGAGGCTGAAGACGATCAGAACAATAGCTTCCGTCATTGTGTAGTCCGTTGGACCATCTGTACTGTCCTCTTCTCGTAACGAGGGCGGGATTGTTCAGACAATTGGTGATGTCTCCGATGAGCCGTGCACGTCAGCAACCGCTCATATAGGTTCGATCCAAGCACCGTGGGCAGGTGGTTCAACCTTCCTTCGGCTTGAACTTCGACAGTGAGGCAATATCCTCCCTGGAAATGACTCCGGTCAGGAGCAGCGAAGTACCATACAGGATCGCGGAGACAGGAATCAGAAGGATAACATCCATTCCTTTGAAGGCTAGCAAGAAGAGCGCCACGCCTCCTACCGCCGCCGTGGGCTTGGACGCAAGGTCCCAAAGGTCGATCCGGAGGAGATTCCGGTGGACAAACAGGTAGTTCTGAGCCGCTGCGAAGCTGAAGCTCAGAACCGTCGCGAGCGCCGCTCCCACGTAACCGAATCCGGGGATGAGCAGGAGGCTGGTGATAACGAAGAAGATGAGCCTGAAACTGGCTACCCGCGCAGATATGCCCTCGTTGTTGGTCGCGAAGAGGATGCTGCTTAGGACCGGATTGAGAAACTGGGGGATAAGTGCCCAGATGAGGATTTGCAGGGCAATGGCGGAGGCCACGAAGTGCTGACCGTAGATCAGAACGATGATTTGGTCAGCCAGAACCGTGGTTCCCACGACAATTGGGAGAGGCAACACCCAAGCGTATTGGAGTGCCTTTCTAGCAAGCCTCTGGAAGGCGGAGGCCGATGCCTGATAGCCTCGAGAGAATGCAGGATAGAGGGATGTTCCGTAGGCGAGACCAACCAGTAAGAGCATCTGAACCAGGCGGTCCGCCGCGTTGTAGAGGCCTACGTCTCTCTCGCTCGCGAGTTTGGAAAGCAATAAGGGCCCTGCACTAGCAAAGAGGATGACCACGACGCCTATGAGGTAGAAATGCCGGGAAGCCCGGACCATATCCAGGCAAAATGAGGGGTCGAATCTAAAGTGGAGCGACAGGCGCAGCCTCGCCAGGAGGATGAGTGAGATGAGCGAAGCGAGCACTCGGGCCAAGACGATAATGACAGCAAGTACGACGATGTCGCGCCCCATGGCTAGCAGAATCACGCTGGCGATTACCCGAAAGGCTGCCGCCCCCATGGACGCGGCGGCCTGAAGTTCCATGCGCTCGTACGCTCTGAACACGGACCAAATGACGGCTGTGAAGGAGGCGGGAATCAGGTAGAGGGTGGCGATGTAGAGCATGCGCGAGGTGTCTGCTGGGTAGCTAAGGGCCCAGACAACTGCGGCCATGACGCTCGCCCCAATCACGCCGGACAGAAGAAGCACTCCGAGGCTGTTGAATAGATAGAGATCGACCTTGGCTCTTTCCTTGGAAATCTCACGTACCAGAAGTTCGGGAAGCCCCATGCTGGAGAGCGCGTGGAAGGCGGTTACCATGGCAATGACAACTGCGAACTTGCCCAGGTCGGCCACGCTGTAATGGCGGGCGAAGTACAGGATGAAGAGGAATCCCAGTAGCTTCTCCACGGCAGAAGAAAGCGTGAGTGCGCCGGTGTTTCGTGCAATGGCTAGGGTTTGGCTTGCGGCCGTGGTCACCTCGGCCCCTCTTGTCTCATCGACGGTCTGCGGGTTCAAGGAAGCCGTTCATCAGATTCTGCTGGGGTATCCCCTTCATCCACCATGGAGGTTGACGCATCCCACTTGTTTCCCCTGGGCGTAGCGAAGCAAAGACAGGCTTCCTGCAGAGGGCCGGGGTTAATGCGGTCCTGCGGTGTCTTGGCACGCTGAGCCGCCTTGGGGTCCACTCAGCCAAGCCCTCTGGATCCAAAGGATCTGGGATTCCAGGGACCATGCGGGTTTCCCGCCCAACTCCTTTCGCAACCAGTCCGCCTCAACTCAGGTAGCCGAGGCCTTCTAGCCTCTCTCGAACTTTGGTTTCGTCGTCGGCCATTCCTTCCGCTGCTTCCCCTAGAGGGAGCGGTAAGCGGCCGTAGTCCGAGTAGGTAACGCGCTTCGCCTCTCTGAAAGACTTATCCAGCATCTCCTCTACCACCCGACCGTCCACTTTGGCCGGAATGGGGAGACCCATGAGATGTAGGATAGTCGGGAGGAGGTCGATGATTCTGGCCGCCTCGATCCTGGCCCCCCTAGCGATTGATTCTCCTTTTGCGATGAGAATGCCGTTCCTCTCATGGCGACCCCTGTTGCCGTGGGTTTCGGGTCGAACTGGGTTGATCGGCTGGGAACTATCAAACCTAGTCTCGATGGCCTGATAACCACGCGCCAAGGTGAATAGAATATCGGGTGCGTCTTCCAAGTAGGGTCCGCTGTAAACTTCTTCTCGCTTGAAGACGCCCGTCAGCAGGGACTCGCCGGACGCAGGGTCTCTCAAATTGGCCAGGTGTTGGGACACGGCATTCCGGACTGATTCATACTCTTCGCCTGGCTCCACAATTCCCATTGGCTCGCGCCCTTTGACGTTGAGGTAGAAACCTTGCTCTGTCGCGTTCCCGGCATAGACCCGCGTGGCCGACCATTGGATAATGTTGTGGATGGGAGGCCGGTGCCGGTTGGCGTGGACCTTTCTTAGGGGTTGTGCGGGATTGGGCGCGCGCGCAAAGCGACGGATCGTTCTTAGAGCGAAACGACGGAGGCCTAGGCCGAGCTGGAGACTCGGGAAAAGCCTCAAGGGTAGAGCGAAACGGGGGTCTAGCTTCAGCAGCCCTGCTTTCTCCAACCACTGGGTCATGTCAACCTCGTGTGTTAGGGGCCCGAAGCCGTGGTCAGAGACGACGAGCAGTGAAGTCTGCGGTGGGATGAGATCATTGATCTGTCCGACAAATGCATCGATCAGTTTGTAACAATGGAGGATGCCCGGCAGGTATCTCCGGCTCTTGCCCTCGTCGTAGCCGGGATGCGTCGGATCCATGAGATGCCATAGCCGGTGCTGGAGCCGATCGGGGGCGATGAACACCACCATGAAGAAGTCGACGGGATGGCTCCTTAGAAGTGCCAGCGCGGCTCGACTTCGCCCCTCGATCATCTCAGCGGCATCACGCAGTAAGGGTGCGGCGTCATCCAACGGGTAATCGTTCAGATCAAGATCGATTCGATAGCCCTTCACGTTTGTGATTGTGCCGCGCAGCTCGCTGGGCCAGGTAAAGGAAGTCTCCATGGAGGGAGTCAGCATCCCTGACACCATAAAGCCGTCCACTGGGTCCGGAGGATAGCTGAAGGGCAGATTCAGGAGGCCGACCCGCTGACTGTGAGCGTTGAGGAAGTGCCAAAGCTTTGGTGCTTCGATAGCGCGGGAGGTCAACAGCGGCCGGTTCGGCGTGTCCCGAAGGGGACCCTGCCAGTCAAAAACGCCATGCCTCCCAGGGTTCGAGCCCGTCTGGAAGGAGCTCCAAGCCGGTGCCGTGACCGGAGGCAGAGTCGATTCCAGTTCCCCCACTGAGCCCTCACGGATCAGCGTGCGTAGATGCGGAAGATACCCTGCCTCCAGCCAAGGTCCGAGGAGGTCGAAGGTTGCCCCGTCGAGGCCGATTACGATCACTTTGGGGTAGCTTGGCATCTGATGTTCGTCGCCCCCAGCAGTCCGCCCGAGTGCGAGGTTCCCCCTCCCCCTCGCTAAAGGGGGCCCTTCAAACTCGGGCGGATGTGTGAAGGTCTAGGCCGTCGCTCGACCGAACACTGACGTGGAACAGGAGGGTACTGAGCCCGCCGTTCATGGTCCATGAGAACCGTTCTCGTCGGACTTCGCGTGGGTGACCCCAATGGAGCGGGAAGACGAGCGCAGTCGAGTGACCTAAGAGCTGAGGCAAGTGGGCCCGGTGTCATGTCTCTGGATCCGGGGACTGACCGGTGCGAATGATGTTCTCGTTAACCCCGGCGATGGTGCCGAGGACAGTAGGACCCACCAGGTCGCCAGCGAATCGGTTGGTGAGCAGGCTGCTTGCCATCAGACCCAGATAGGCAAGAGTCAGACCGATCAACGAGGCTCGGAGAAAAGGATCTGGCATGGCTTTCCAATGCCTGAAACCCCTAGCCAGGCAGAGTACGGAGAACCACAGAAACGACACCAGACCTACAGAGCCGAGCTTCAGCTGGATCCAAAGATATCCGTTGTGTGTATCTGTGCCTTCGTCGGCTCCCCAGAGCGGCGGTCTGTAAGCGGCGCCCAGGCCGATACCCCAGAGCGGATTTTCGGCGATACGCTGGACGGCATAATCGAATTCTTTCATTCGGAGGGGGAGTGTGTTCTGTTCCCCGGTGAAGATGCTGGCCGCCGTGTCAGTGATGGAGTCCAGATATGCCCCCGACCTCTCGCTGAGACCAGCTAGTGGAGGCACCAGAATGAGCACCGCTCCGACGGCAAGAGCTAGTACGAGGAGAATTCTTCCTCTCCTCCCTGGGCCCAAGAGCCAGAGGAGAAGCGCTAGAGCGGCGACGGCTGCACCCCAGAGATTGCGACCGTGTGTCAATAGGAGCCCAAGGCCGAGAAGTCCAGCAACGGCGAGACGAAGGCGATCGAGCCCCTCCCTCCGCTCCAGCACCGACATGGAGACCACCGCAACGAACATCACGAAGACCAGCTGAATGCTACTGGTCTTCACTGCCCCGATACCGTCGCCGACTGCGGTTTCACCAGGAATGATCTCGTATCGGGAGCCCACAGCCGCCTGGAGGATCATGGCAAGACTTACGAGGACGGAGATAGCGATCAGGCCCCTAACCAGAGTCGTCGCGCCGCGGCGGCCAGCTAGCAGTATGGTCACGGGGAAATAGATGAGGTAGTAGGTGATCCTGCGGAACTCCTGTAGGGCAGTGCTTAGGTCGATGGCGGGGTTAGAGTTTGCCTGGCTTAGGGAAAGTATGCCGGAACCAATGAAGAGGATCAGAGGCAGGTCGAGGGGGGTCCGCCGCCCACCCGCTCGCCCAGAGTGAAGCGATTGAATGGCCGCCAGCGCCAAAAGGAATAACAGGAGCAAATCGTAGCCGCGGAATGATCCTCCCAGGACGGGGAGCTTCGGAGTTGCGTTTTCGGCGATGATGCTGGAAGTGGCTGCTACGACGCCGAGGATGCCGAGTGCCGGATTCAAGAAGGAGACAAGGCCACCCAGCGCTGCGAGCATTCCCCCCACGAACCGGAACGGGTCCAGGGAGATAGCCAGCCAGCCCAAGGTGACCCCGCCGGTCAGAATAACCACAGACCGGTAGATACCACCTGACGTGACGGTAGTGAGGCAGCCTCTAATCATTTGGGCGCCAGCGTTCCGCTAGTACATGAAGCATCTGGCTCTTGCGGATCCAGACCCTCCCGTTCACCCATCGGATCTATCTAGCCGAGCCACCGATCTACCACGAATTCACCGCCAGTCTCCCACCATAATGCTGGAGAGGTATAGGGTGCGCGTGTAGGCGAGCAGACGCAAACCATCCGGTAGTCCAGCCTGTATTCCGCGATCCGGGATTTGGAGTCTACCGGGCAACCGGACGGCACGACGCGCCTCGCCTGCTTCTCCGATGGTCGTCCGAGTCACCAGAGCCGCAGTTCCCCTTGGACGCATGATGCAGTCATACGCACTCGTGACGCCGCCTGGGCGTCACTGGTTGCTTGAGTATCCGCGAAACCGGTCAACCTGGCGTTAAACCACGGTTAAACTCCGGTTAAACGGGTTCATGAGACGAGTCTCCGGAGCAGGGGTAGTTGGTGTGGGCTTACCAGGTCCGGCAAAGCGTGCGGGGTGTCACAGCGGTGCGGGCTGCGCCGCTGGTTGTGGCCTGTGGAGCGTCGAACCGTTACACGGTCGGTGTGGGCGTCGGGGTAGCGGTGGGTTCAGGGGTGGTGGTTGGCGTGGGTGGCTCCGGTGTCGGCGTGGGAGTTGGGGTGGGAGGCTCCGGCGTTGGCGTGGGGGTACCAGTAGGTGTGGGCGGAACCGGAGTGGGCGTGGGGGTAGGAGTGCTGGTAGCGGTGGGAGTGGAGAGGGGGGTGTTGGTAGGCGTGGGCGTCAACGTAGGCGTGTCGGTCGCGGTTGGCGTAGGCGTGTGAGTGAAAGTCGGTGTCGCCGTCGGCGTAGGTGTAGGAGTAGAAGTGTTGGTCGGTGTCGCCGTGCGGGTTGAAGTGGGGCTGGGCGTGTAGGTCGGAGTGGGAGTGGGGGTGAAGCTCGGCGTCGGAGGAGGCGGGGGTGGCGGTGGCTGAGTGGCTGTGGAAGTGGGGGTCGAGGATGGGGTGGGTGTCGGGGTAGAAGAGATGGTCGGCGTGGCTGAGGGGGTTGTGGTGGGAGTCGACACAAGGTCCGCAGTCTCAGTGGGTGCAGCAATGGAGGTTGGTGTCGGTGTAGGTGTTGGAAGGGCCGCGATCTGGGTGGGCTCTGGAAGCTGAGCTCCGGCGCCCTCGCTCGATCCGGTGCCGTCTCCGGTGATGCCGAGGACGTCCGCTTGGAAGGGGACGGGGGTGGGAGGCGATGGGCCTAGGCCGAGGGGGGGCGGCCGGAGCACGAAAGCCAGGACGGCCACGCCCACCGCAAGCGCGGGGCTGAGCCAGCGGATCCACCCACCGCCGGGAACCTCGGCCGACGAAGGCAACAGCCTCTGCCAGACGGGGGCCAGGACAGGCGGAGAAGCCACAGTTTCGGAGGCCGCAGGCGCCGGTTGGAACCGATACCCTACCCCGCGGTGGGTGATTATGTAGCTGGGATCTGCCGGATCCGGCTCAATCTTCTGCCTAAGGTGTCGTACATGGACTTTGACGTAGCTCCTCTCATCGGTGTACTCGTCGCCCCACACCTGTCCAAGGAGCCGCTTGGTGGGGACCGTCCTGCCTGCTTCTCGGACCAGGGCAGCCAGGATCTGGAACTCCGTAGGGGTAAGATCCGCCTCCTGTCCGTCTACGAGGAGGGTGCGGGTTCGAAGTCGGATGCTCAGGAAGTCGTCCTGATAGGCTGGAGGCTCTTCCAGGGGCGCGGCGAAGCGGCGCCGTCGAAGAAGAGCCTCAATACGCGCCAGGAGCTCCTCTACCTCGAAAGGTTTGGAGAGGTAGTCATCGGCCCCCATGGAGAAGCCCCTGAGCTTGTCCTCGATTCGGTGCCTGGAGCTGAGTATCAGGAGGGGCATGTCTCCCGCCCGTCGGAGGCGCCGACACACTTCCCAGCCGTTGGTGGTTGGGAGAGCCACCTCCAGAATGACGAGGTCGGGCCGATCCTCGATGGTCGTCCTGATGGCGGTGGAGACATCAGCAGCCACCAGAACCTCGTAGCCACTAGCTACGAGGGACAGGCGAAGGAGATTCAGCAACTCTCGATCGGGGTCGACGATAAGGATCCGGGGAGCTCTTTCCAACTAACCCCCTTGAGAGGCTCTGGGAACGGTAAAGGCGAAGCGACTTAGCTTGCCGGGCCGGCTCTGGAATCGGACTCCGCCGCCCATCGCGCCCACCAGGAGCCGGACGATGTAGAGTGGCATGGCGTCGACGCCGAAGGACTCAGCCTCTGAGGCAGCCTCGCCGAGGGGAGACTCAAGGAGACTCTCGGCCTGCTCCTGGGGCAGGCTCGGTCCCTCGTCTGAGAGGGAAACCTCCACCATCCCGTTGTCCGTAGCGTTTGCGTCGATCCTGATCGTCCCTCCCTCAGGTGAGCGCCGGATGGCATTGCGAAGGAGGTTGTGAAGGACAGTCATCAGCATGTCGGGATCGGCCAACACCGTAGGGCTGATGGCAGGGAGGGTGATGGAGAAGCGATGCCGGCCGTCCTCGGTCTCCACGAGGGCAAGGGCTCGCTGGATGGGGGCGCTCAGGGGGATGGCGCGGCGTCGGTCTCCAGCGTGGTCGAGGCTGAGCATGGACAGGCTGAGGAGATTCTGCGAGAAGGACAAGAGCCGGCCGCATTGATGCCGGATGATCTCCAGGACCTCCTGCTGGGCGGTCTGGTCTAGCGCCCGCTCCGCGCGCAGACTCAGGTCGACGGAGGCCTTGATGTTGGCAAACGGCGCATACAGTTCGTATGGGGCTTGCGCGGCGAGATCGCGCTGAGTGTTCAGGATCGCCTCGCGGAAGT
>CAYGBX010000004.1:0-30848 GCA_964348195.1 uncultured Anaerolineales bacterium | reverse complement strand
CGCAGCTCTTGCCCCGTTCGCCGAGCCCCGCCTCGCGGAAGTCCCGGGCGAGGGTCGACGGTGGCCCATACTCGAGGCGATCGATGGGGGTGAGAGGGAGGAGACTGGCGAGCTTGTGGAGAAGCTCCCAGAGCTCACTGAGATCCTTCAGGGCCGCGGCCAAACGGCCGTTCTGCTGGATGATTTCCGCCGCGTGGGCAGCTACCTTCTGGCAGAGCTCAGAACTGTGCCGCGCGAAGGGGGTTCGCTGCCAGCTCCTCATCTCCGTCACGACCAGCAGGCCCGCGGGTCCGTCCGGCGCCGCGAGGGGCATCAAAGCCGCCCACTTGCCTTTGTCGATGGCTGACAGAGCGAGATCCTGCTCGGAGACCTGAGAAGGGAGATCCTCGCGGCGAATTACTAGGAGCTCGCCGGTCTGAAGAGCCTGCCTGTGCAGCGGGATTGAGTTGATGGGGAAGTCTCTACCGGCCAACGGAGCCCGGTCCAACGGGCGTATTGACGCCTCCGCTCCTACGGTCAGGCGGGACTCGGAGCGATCCCAGAGCAGGAAATAGCATGCGGTACACGGCAAGGCTCTGGCTGTCCCCTGAGCCGCCGCCGTCAGGATGTTTTCAAGCTTGAGGAGTGACTCTAGATCTGAGCCGCGTAGGTAGAGGGCCTCTTCCTTCTCGAGCAGTTCCGTCACTCTGGTGGCGAGACCACGGTTCAGGATGCTCAGGATCGTCTCGGCGGAGGAGCTCTGGTCCCCGCTCCCCTGAGCCGAGGCTTGCTGTGTGATCCGGGGAGCCGCGCCGGCGCGGTTAGACCCGGTATTGGTAGACCGCTGTGTAGTCTCCATCTTATCGCTCCTTCACCTTCAACCATTGGCCAGATACCGGGGTCTGGACAAGAGAGGTTCAGACGCCGCGCACCGAAAGCGAGGCTGAATCTCACTGCGCAGCCGACCCGAGAAGGCTTAGGAAGCAGAGCAGGAGAGAGCGAAAGTGCCTTTCGGGGAGGGACTGCAGGGAGACCGATACGAGGAACTGGAGCTCCGATGACCGCAGGCGACGCAGCCCAACTTTGGTCATGGCGGCGAGATCGTACCGGCGCGCGGTGGAGGGGACGGATCCCCTCACACGAGGCTAAGATGTATTCGCTTGTCTGGTTGGGTGGAAAGATGCGCGGTGGGGGTAGATCGTGGACCTTTACACCGCGTCTATCGAGAGAATAAAAGGCCGATTTCGCCAAGCCTGAATGACTGGCAGAGTCCCGATGGTTGTTCGCCCCTTCTCACCCGTCCTCCCCCGGCGGCTTCCTCCCCAGGGCCGGCTCTGATCAGGCCCTCCTTTCTCTACTCCTCTTCTAGAGAGTCAGGTTCTGCTTTCTACAGGCTGCCCTTTCATTCTATGGCAGGTCTGCCAAAGATGACATGGAGCTATTGAATTGGCAAAACTAGGGTATCAGGTTCCCCGGGGTGCGTCAAGCGGCGCGGCTTCGGAGAGGCAATGCGACTCTGGCATCCGCTGGCAGTCTGGCTACCGGCCCTGAGAAGTGTCCTCTTCGGCGCTCTAGCCAAGGTTTTCCACGAGGAGGGACACTTTCGGAGAGAGATGCTTTCGTGCATCGACGAGCGGCGAGATTCGAGTGTGCTTGCAACGGCAATGCTTCATCCCCACACGGCCTGGCTAGGGGGCTAAGGGGACGTCGACGACGGACCGCGCGATCTCCGTTTCCAGTTCTGAGATCTGCGAGGCGAGCTCGGGGACGGCCGTCTCGAGAGACAGGGTTCGGGTTTCGTCGCGGGCGCGGTGCTTGAGCTCAGCCCCGCCCTCGGCCAGGGACCGCTGGCTGACGGTCAGCCGCAGCGGGACCCCGATCAGGTCGGCATCGGCGAACTTCACCCCAGGACTCTCCTGCCTCTCATCGTAGAGCACGTCGATCCGCGCGTCCTGGAGCGCTCGGTAGAGCCGATCGGCCTCTTCCTCCCCGCCGCGGAGCGCGACCAGGTGGACCGGGTAGGGCGCGACCGAGATCGGCCAGGCCAGTCCGCGGTCATCGTGGTGTTCCTCGGCGATGCTCGCCATGAGCCGCTGCAGTCCGATGCCGTAGGATCCCATCACCACGGGCCGGGATCGGCCGTCCGCGTCCAGATAGCGAGACCCCATGGCCTCGCTGTAGCGGGTGCCGAGCTTGAAGATGTTCCCTACCTCCACGCCGCGGTGTGCCTCCAGGGGGGACCCGCAGTCGGGGCAGGGGTCCCCCGATTGGGCGGCCGCGATGTCCCCCACCCAATCGGCCGTGTAGTCCCGCCCGTAGTTGGCGTTCAAGAGGTGATATCCTTCCTCATTGGCGCCGGCGACGAGATTGGGTGACGCGGTGACCAGGTCGTCGACAACCACCAAAGCGTCGCGCAATCCCACCGGTGAGGCGTAGCCCGGCACGGCACCTGCTTCACGGATCTCGTTCTGCGTGGCGGGCCGGAGGGACCTGGCCTTCAGCGCGCCGGCCAGCTTGGCCTCGTTGAGTTCCATATCTCCGCGCACCACCGCAAAGACAAGCCTCTCCGCCCCCTCCTCATCTTCGCCACTGAGTGTCGCCACCAGGAAGACCGCCTTCGCCGTCTGGGAGCGAGGCACCCCAAGAAACCTCGCCAGGGCATCGATGGTGGTGGCGTCGGGAGTGGCCACCTTCTCCAACGACAGAGGAGTCTCCACCGGCGGCGCGGGCTTGGCGAATCGCGCCACCTGACGGTTGGCTCGGTAGCCGCACTGCCCGCAGACGAGGACTGTGTCCTCTCCTGAGGGGGTGAGATAGATGAACTCGTGGGCCAGGTCGCCGCCCATGATCCCCACATCGGATCGGACTGCCACCACGGGGAGGTCGCAGCGCTGGAAGATGCGAAAGTAGGCTTGGCAGTGGGCTCGGTACTGAGCGTCGAGACCTTCCGAGTTGGCGTCAAGGCTGTAGCTGTCCAGCATAGTGAACTCGCGGGCCCGGATCATGCCGGCCCGGGGCCGCGGGTCGTCCCTCCACTTCATCTGGATCTGGTAGAGCAGACGGGGCAGCTGCCGGTAGGACCGGATCTCCTTTCTCACCAGGTCGCCCACTACCTCTTCGGCCGTCATGGCGAGGACCATCTCGCGGTCGGATCGGTCGGCGAATCGGCCCAGTTCGGCTCCGACCTCGAAGAAGCGGCCGCTCTCCCTCCAGATCTCCGCGGGCTGGACGACAGGCATGGAGATCTCCTGCCCCCCGATCCGGTCCATCTCCTGGCGGAGGATGTCTGCGATCTTGGCGAGGGAGCGTTGGGCCAGAGGCAAGGAGGTGAAGATACCGGCCGCCAGGGGCTGGACGAAGCCTGCCCGCACAAGGAGCCCGTGGCTCTCCACTGCTGCGTCAGCAGGAGGATCGCGGAGGGTTCGACCGAAAAGCTGGCTCATCCTCATCCGCTGCCTCCCCTCCTCGCTCTCCGAGCACAATCGCAAAGGAAAGCGCCCCGTATCGGGAGGGGCGCTGGGCCTGAGAAGTCCGGCTCGGACTCTCTTGCGATCATGCCCCTCCTGGCTTCACGGCCCGGGCGGGGACCGGAGTCTGTCGGCATAGATCAAGAGCCCGACCCCGATCGCGGCCGACAGGGCGCCGGCAACCGCCCACTGCATCTGGCCGGTCATGAAGCTGCCTGGCAACAGACCGATTCCCTGCAGGATCCACACCGCCCCAAGGAGGAGCAGTAGCACCGCTGCTGCTTGCAGACCCCGCTTCACTTCGCCGTTCTCCGGGGCGGGGTCGCTGCTCTGGCACACACCACGATGCGGCTGCCCAGAGTGGTCGCCTCCTAGCCTTTGACAGCCCCCATGGTGAACCCAGCCACAAGCCGGTCGAGGAAGAAGTTGTAGACGATGCCCACTGGGATGGCAACGATGATGGCCGCCGCCACCAACGATTGCCAGAAGAAGACATCGCCGCGGATGAGTTCGGTCGGGACACCCACGCTGATGGTGCGCTGGTCAGAAGAGGAGATAAAGGTGAGGGCGTAGATGAACTCGTGCAGGGTGAGGGTGAAGGTGAAGACAACCACGGCAATGACGCCTGAGCGCGACAGCGGCATCACTACCTTCAGGAAAGCCGCCAGTCGACTGTATCCATCGACCATGGCCGCCTCCTCCAGATCTCGAGGGATGGTCTTGAAGAACCCCATGAGGATCCAGGTGGCGAAGGGGATGGTGATGGTCGGGTACACGACGACCAGGGACCAGACACTGTTGTTCAGACCGAGGGCGACCACCATCCGAAAGAGGGGAATGAAGAGAAGGGTGGGGGGAACCAGGTAGACCAGGAAGATGGCGATGCCTGCCCGTTCACCCCAACGCCCTGTTAGTCGGGCCAGGCTATACCCTGCCGGGATGGCCACGACCAGGGTGATGATCACTACCAGCACGCCAACGAACAGGGAATTCCGGAGATATCCGGTGTAATTCGTTTCGAAGAACAGCAATCTGAGATTGTTCAGGGTGGGCGGATCATTGAACAGGAAGGGGATGTTCTGGGCGCGATAGAGATCTCTGTCCTGCTTGAAGGTGGTGATCAGCATCCAAAGGAAAGGGGAAGCGAAGAAGAAGCAGAAGGCCGCTACAGCTCCATACACGCCGAGTCGCCTCGTCCGGTGCCTCAGCCCGGCCATGCTCACGCTACCTCCATCCGTCGCACCGTTCGAAGCATCAGAATGGCAACGGCCAGAAGCACTGGGAAGAGGAAGAGGGCAATGGCTGCTCCCTCGGCGAGTGCGCCGCCCTCAATCCCTTTGAAGAACGCCCATACGGGCAGCACTTGGGTGTAGTAGACAGGGCCTCCGCGGGTCAGCACGTAGACCACGGTCATGTCGGTGAACGTAAAGATGATGCCGAATAGGACTGCGATGGCCATGATGGGAAGGATCAACGGAAGTTTGATTTGGAAGAGGGTTCGCCAGAAGCTGGCCCCATCCACCTCGGCCTGGTCGAGGATGTCCCGGTCGATGGAGGTTAGGCCTGCGAGGAGGATCACGGCCGAAAGGGGCAGCATCCGCCAAACGTGCACTACGATGACCGACGCCATGGCTAGCGTCTCCCGCCCCAGGAAGGTCATATGATTCCCAGGGCCGAGCAGCGTACCCGGGCCGAGCAGGCCCAGGCTTACGAGCACCCAGTCGATGGGGCTGTACTTAGAGTCGAGGAGCCACAACCAGCCGATGGTGCCCAGCGCAATGGGAGTCGCCCAGGGCAGCATGATCAGCATCCGGGCCACCCACTTGCCTCGGAAATCTTCTGATAGGATCACAGCCAGGATATTCGCTAGCACGATGATGATAACTTGCCCGACTACGGTGAACAGGAAGGAGTTCTGCAGGGCGCGCTGGAATTGGGGTGCCTTGATGATCTGCCTGAAATTCTTGAGCCCCACAAAGTCCAGGCTTGTGTCTCCCACAGTGACGTCGGCTAGACTGAAGGCGATGGCGATGAAGAAGGGGATACCGACCAGGAGCACAATGTAGGCCACGGCGGGGAGGAGGAGCACCGGGCCCAGCACCGCTTCCCGGTCCGTGAGGTATCGGAGGCCGCCCGCCATCCCGACTCGGGCTGCTGCCGTTTCTCGGATGGCTGACATGGATCTAGAGCGGCCGGGGGTCCGTCCGGAGCCCCGTCTCCCTGTCGAAGAACCTCAGTTGATGCTTCTGGACGACAAACGGGTGGCGCGGTCCCGTTTCAATGGGAACCGTCTGCTCGGAGGACAGCTTGGCGATTGCCGGCGTGCCTCCGCCGGAGTCCTCCACCGTCCCATAGAGCAGCTGGTCGGCGCCCAGGTACTCCACACGGGTGACACGGAAAGGGAAGACCTGAAGGTCGTCATGCGGCTTGGCCGCCTCTTTGGGGATGAACTGTTCGGGTCGGAACCCCACCAGCACGTCGTCCCGCTCAATGAGGTTCATGCCGGGGGAGCCCAGGAAAGTAGCGACGAAGGTGTCGGCCGAGTCGTGGTAGACCTCCTGGGGAGTGCCGACCTGCCGTACTATGCCCTCGCTCATCACCACAATCCGGTCCCCTAGCCCCATGGCCTCGACCTGATCGTGGGTGACGAAGATGGTTGTGATCCCGAGCCGGCGCTGGAGCCTCTGCAGTTCGTCGCGGGCTGAAGCCCGGAGTTTGGCGTCCAGGTTGGAGAGGGGTTCGTCCAGCAGCATCACGGTGGGCACCCGTACCAGGGCGCGGCAGAGCGCTACACGCTGCCGCTCGCCTCCTGAGAGCTGGCGGGGCTTACGATCGAGCAGGTTCTCGACCCCTAGGGTGGTCGCAGCCCGTTCCACCTGCTGGGCGATCTCCTGTCTGGGCAGATTCTGTGCCTTGAGCGGGAAGGCGATGTTGTCGAACACGGACATGTGGGGGTAGAGCGCATAGCTCTGGAACACCATCGCCACCTGTCGGGCTCGCGGAGGTAGTCCGTTCACTACTCGACCGCCGATGAGGACCTCGCCGGCGGTGGGCTGCTCCAGCCCGGCGATCGTGCGCATGAGGGTCGTTTTCCCGCAGCCCGACGGCCCCAGGATGACCAGGAATTCCCCCTCCTGGATAGAAAGATCTATCCCGTCTACAGCCTTGACCTCGCCGAAGTACTTCCGGAGGCCCTTGGTTTCTACAAGTGCCACGATCTATCCCTTCCGTTGTTCGATCTTATTATAGACTGGAGGCCCGCCGGGACAATGGCCAGGCGGGCCCCCAAGTCCGATCTATTCTGGCGGCTCTAGGCTGGAGTGTGCCTCACACTTGGCAGTCCGGGGTGGCAGTTCCGCCCACGAACCCCTTGTCTCGCCACTTCTGGAAGATGTCTTCGATCTGGGCGTGTGCCTCACAAATGGCCTCGCTGGCTGTCAGCTCGCCGAGGGCCACCTTGCCCACCATGGTCGGTATGATGTGGGTGGCGTACACTTCGGAGATGGCCGGATTGGATGGCCCGGGATACCCTAGGTAGGTGACCCAATCCTCCGCGGTCAACAGCACCTTCAATTTGTCAGCCGGCCTGGAACCGAACGGGTCTCTGTCCAGCCAGGATGGTTGCTCTCCGAACTGGGTGCTCTCGTAGGTGCCAAACAGTTGGGGGGCCGTGGTCTTGAAGGCGGGGAAGTTGTACAGCTCGCTGTTGAAGACCGCCTGGTCGTAGTTGTTGACGAGGTGCAGCATGAAAGCCTGGGCCGCGTCGAACGCGGGGCCGTCCTCCACGTAGTTCGGAACCACGTAAATTTGCCAGACGTGCGCTGAGGCGTGTTGGTCCCCGCGGGGGCCCTTCAGGGCCGGTCCAAAGCCGATACCGTCCGCCGCCTCTGGGTCGATCTTCTGGAGGCTGCGATAGGCAGAGATGGAGTTGAGGATGTAGGAAAGTTCCCCGGCGATCAGCCCCTGGTTGTTGGAGGCTGCGGTCCAAGCGAAGACCTCCTCGGTCATGGTCTCCTGGTAAAGTTGGGCAAAGAACTCGACGGCCTCGACCACCTCAGGAGAGTCGATCACGACGTTCTCGTCCTCGTCCTGGACGGAGCCTCCGTGGGACCAGATGTTCGACCGATTGGCCATGTCCGAGTCGATCTCAGGAGACAGACCCAGTCCGAGCGGAACGCCGAACTGATCTTTGATCTTCTTCCCTCCGTCTAGCAACTCTGCCCAGGTGGAGGGTCCGTCCGGGTAGCCGACCGCTGTCCACAGTTCGATGACGTAGTCAGCGGGGTCCGGCACCCAGCCGTGGCAGAAGCCGTACCACATGTCGGCGGCAGGAAGGTAGGAGTTGGCTGTGCACGTGGCAGCCTGCTCCCCGAACAGTTCCTGCGCCTGCATGTTGACGTCGGTGAGATCTCTCACGCCCTCCACAAAGAGGGACGGAGCGATGACCAACTCCACCAGGTCCGGGCCCTCGCCGGCGTCGATGGCAGCCGTCAGTGTGGGGATGAGGTCGGCGAGGTTAATGTGGTCGACAGTCACGTCGACTCCGTTGGTCTCCCCCCAGAACTCAGCAAATGTATCGAACCACCGGTCATACTGGGGGACAAAGTGACTCCATTGGAGGATGTGAAGCTCGGTCCCCTCGGGGAAGGGCTCGGCCGCGACCGGGACCTCGACGACGCGCTCCGGACCCGGCACCTCGACCTCGATGCGCTCCGGCGTGGGCGCCGCTGCGGGTGTACAGGCAACGACCGCGACGGCCAACAGCACCGCCGACCCCAGCCAGAGCCACTTTGCTCTGCTATGCATAACCTTTCCTCCCTATGAGTTTACTCTGCTGATGGGCTATGGGGTTCTGGCCGTCTCCGCCACCTCCTTCTCCACTCTCCGGGGTTCGTATAAATGGCTTTGTACCACTGTTGTGGGTAGTATGTCAAGCGTTCGCCAGAGGCGGTCTGCGCCGTCTCCGTTCCATTGCGGAGAGGATCCGCGCTAGGAACAGGCGGCGGCTGAGCTGAGGCCAGAGCCGAATGGCTTGATTCACCTCTTCTGGCGCAGGTGGGGCTCGGCTGAATGCAGTCTGAACCTGAAGATCAATGAGTCTTCGCAGATCTCCGGTAGCAGGAGTCAGGACGGTGACCCACCAAGGGCGGCTTGGGTCTATGCGCGTCAAGTTCAGGAGGGCTTGCCCGAATTCGTAGGGAGTGGTACCCGGGTCAAGGAGGAGTCCAACCCGTCCTGCAGCATTGAAGAGACGTTTGTAGAGCACCGGGACCGCCCGCCGATGGGAAAGCCGGCCCAGCTGCCAGCGATCCCACAGAACCCAGCCCATGACCGTGGCACTGACCAGCATCAGGCCGATCCCCGCCGCTCGCTGCGCGTCGGAGACCAGTCCCTCCCATCGGGCGGCAGCCGCCCTGTCTGCGATCTGCAGGCGCTCGGGCGCGGGATCGGGCAACGCATCCTCCGCCTCCGATCGCACGATCGCCAGCCGCCCGGCGGTTGGCTCGAACTCTACCCAACCTTGGCCGGGGAAGTAGATCTCCACCCAGGAGTGCGATTCGGCCTCGGTCACCAGGTAGCGGATCACCCCCTCGCTGCGTTCTGCGGTTCCGGTGTAGAAACCGACGACTAGCCGCGCCGGCAGCCCAGCGGCCCGCGCCAGCACTGCCATGGCCGTCGCGTAGTAGTCGCAATACCCCTCCTTTAGGTCAAATAGGAACCAATCCGTCACATCGTGGTTGGCGGGAGGGGCGGGAACGTCCAAGTTGTAGGGAAAGCCTCTAAGGTAGGTCTCCAGCGCGACGGCGCGATCGTAGGGAGTGGCTGCGGTGGCTGTGAGATCTCGCGCCAGCGCAACGACACGATCGGGAAGGTCCTCGGGGAGATCTAGGTATCGATCTCGGATCCAGTCAGGATAGTCTATGCCGGCGGAGCTGAGCTGGGCGGGATCGGCGATCGGCACCAGCGACTCGACCTCATATTCTGTGCCTTCGACAGAGGCTCCGAGTCGGTCGACCGGGGCCGACCGCCAGGCCACCTCGTATGCCTGGTCCAAGACGGCTAGGGTCCCGGCCGCATAGGCCAAACCCCCGAGGTCGGTTTGGACTTGGATCCTCTGCCGGACTACGCGATGGTTCTGGGGAACCTCTGAGACCGCGGGATCACCGGCACGGTACTCCCAGGTGACGGTGGGGCTGGATCCCCAACCGTTTCCGAAATATCGGTCGTAGGTCACGCCCCGCCAGTAGTACGTCGGGGTGGGGGCCTCGAATGGAAGGCCGGTGATGATGGTGGTCATCACTAGGTTCTCGGCCAGATCGGGACCCGAGCCGATCAGGTGGCGGTTGGGAAGTTCGGGGCTGCGTGGGTACAGGAGTTCGGAGCCAGATGGGGACTGGGGTTCGAGCCCGAGAGAGCGGGCGATCCGATCCTGCGGAGTTTCGGGTTCGGATCGGAACCTCTGGAGGAATCGGGCTGCGTCCTGCACCGATAGCGAGGGAATAAGCGCCCCGGCCATGACGAGGGCAAGAGTAACGGGGACCGCGGACTGGGCTAGACTCGTGCCGAGCCCCTCGGGGGTTCCGATCCGAAGGGCTTCCCATCGCCGGTGCCGGGCATCGTGACCGGCGGAGGCCATGAGCATCAGTGTGGCGCCCAGAGGAACCAGGAAGAGCGTCCAGCTACCACCGGCATAGCGGATGGCGGCGCCCCCCAGCGCCAAGGCGGGGATCACTCCAAGCAGAGGACGCGTCCCCCTACGGGTGGCCCATGCTGCCCAGGTAGCCGCTCCCCAGAGGAGAACGCTCCACACCAGCGCAGCGGCGAGGGGATCGTACACTGGCTCACCTGCCAGAAGCGCCTGTAGCCAGGCACCGATACGGGAGAGCAGTACCGTCAGTACGGAGGTCAGCCGGAGAATCGCTTGTGCGACGATCTCGAAAGGCGGTACGGGGTCAGGTGCGGGATGGAGGCTTGCCCACCAGGCCGAGGCAAATGCCCGGATGATCTCCAAGAGGGGTTGGCCCAGCCGCGCAACGCGCAGGAGTACCACCGCTGCACCCGCCACGGATGCCGCCATGAACCCCTGCCAAGTGGCTACAGGCGCGGTCGCCAGCCCCCAGCCAACCAGGGCCGCGAAGACCACGATCAAGAGCGCCAGACTGCTGTCAAAGCCCCTCACGAGGTCGGCCACGGCCAGTCCCACGCCGGAGAGCACCAGTAGAAGCAGCGCCACCACCCAGAGGGTTCGCCGCTCTAGATGCCAGTTCGGCCTTCGGACCAGCCTTCTCATCGGAGCACCTTCCAGGGATCCTCCGATAGGTCGACCTTTCGCCTTTCGTGTGAATGGGGGGGTTCGATCTTGGTGGCGTCGAGTTCATCGCGGTGGATGATCTCGTGGGCGATGCCAGAATCGGCCAGCAGCGCCGCGATCGTCTTGGCGTCCCCCTTGCCACCATAGGAGGCGGCGTCTAGGAGCAACGCGGTCGGCACCACTCCCCGGTGAGCCAGGGCCACGGCCCCCTCCACCCAGCCGCCTTCCCCAGCGGGCGTGATCACGATCAGACTGGCCGGCTGGACAAAGGAGGGCCGGGCACGGACCAGGAGCTCCGACAAGCTGGTCGTTCCTGGACCGGCCAAAGCAAGCGCACGGAGCAGTTTCCAGCGGTGGGCGTCCCCCGATCCAGGCAACATCCAGGTCAGGTGATCCCCTCGCTCCGTTGTGATGAGCCCTACTGCGCGGCCTGACCTAAGCCCGCGGTTGGTCAGGGAGGCGGCAAGGATAACACCGTGTTCCTCGGTGGAATCGAGGCCTTCTCCCGCCTGAACTGATCGATCCAGATCGAGGATGATCCACCAGTCCCCGGTTGGAGCGCTGTCGAACAGCCTAATGTAGAGATCGTCTTTGCGGGCGGATGTAGGCCAATGGATCCAACGGAGACCGTCGCCCGGCAAGTGCTCCCGAACCCGGGCGGCGCTGACCGAATGCTCAAAGGCCTGGGCGCGAGACCGCGCTACGCCTACCCGCCCTCCTGGTGCGACCTCGATGTGAGGAAGGGGCAGGATGGGAGGCATCACCACCAAGGTGCTGGTGGCGGACTCGTGGCGCCGTACCTCGTAGATCCCAAAAGGATCTCCCGACCGGAGATCGGTAGGACCCAAGGTGAACACCCCCCGGCGGGTGCAGACCAGCGTCTCATGCCACCGGAGGGAGTGATACCCAGAAACGCTCGTTACCCGGTGTCCAGGGTAGTCTGGGAGCGTGGAGCGGTCGAGGAGCTCGACCCAAAGTGCAGGTGCCCAGCCTTGGTTGGCGAGGGTGAACCGCTCCAGCATACGGTCGCCCACCTGTCGCCAGCCGAAGCGGATCTCGCGCTGCAGACGCACTCCCTGGGCCAGGGATCGGGCCCAGAGATAGGCGATGATCCAGGCGCCGCCGAGTCCCACGAGCAGAATGATCCATCCTCTATACGGGGCCACGAGTTGGAGGACGGCGAGGAGGGCCACCAATGGAGGCAGAACGCGCGCTCGGAGCCGAATCACGGGTGGGTGTCGGCTCCTGAGGAGATGGATCCTCACGTTTCCTGGAGCTTCCCCGTGGGCACTGGCACCTCGCGGAGGGTCTCCTCCACGATGTCGGAGACGGTCAGCTCACCAAGCCGCGCTCGGGGGGATAGAAGGATGCGGTGGCCCAGAACAGGGGTGGCAAGGAATTTGATGTCGTCCGGAAGGACGTAGTCGCGCCCCTGGATCGCGGCCCGCGCCTGCCCCGTCCGATAGAGGCTCAGGCTGCCTCGGGGGCTGGGGCCAAGGTACACGTCGGGATGCTGCCGAATCTTGCGAACCATCGACACCATGTAATGTTCGACCGCCGGAGACACAAAGACCTGCTTGACCGATTCCTGAGCCGCCGACAGTTCCGCCACTCCAACGACCTGGTCCAATTCGTCAATGGGGTGGCGATATTGTTGGCGCTCCAGGATGCGAATTTCGTCTTCCAGGTCTGTGTAGCCCAACTGGACCCGCATGAGGAATCGATCGAGCTGGGCCTCGGGCAGCGGGAACGTTCCTTCGTACTCGATGGGATTTTGGGTGGCCAGCACCAGGAAGGGGCGAGGGAGAGGATGCGTGACGCCGTCCACGGTCACCTGGCTCTCCCCCATGGCCTCAAGCAGCGCGGCCTGTGTCTTGGGGGTGGCGCGGTTGATCTCGTCAGCCAGCACGATCTGAGCCATCACCGGCCCCGGTCGGAATTCAAACTCTCGCGACTGCTGGTTGAAGATGTAAACGCCCGTCACATCGCTGGGGAGCATGTCGGGGGTGAACTGGATTCGCCGGAAGGAGCATCCCAGGGAGAGTGCTAGGCTTCTTGCTAGCATGGTCTTGCCGACTCCTGGCACATCTTCGATCAGGATGTGACCCTCGGACAGGAGTCCTAGGAGCACCAGTTCCACGGCAGGCCGCTTTCCGACGATCACCTGCTCGATGTTGGAGATCATACGCTCCGCGAGGCTTTCGACTGTTGTCATCTAGCTTTCTCCCAGTGGGCAGTCGCCCACGCTTGGAGTCGGGGAAGAGCGATCCGGAACGGAAGGGGGGATGAGACGCACAGAGCCATCGTACGCTGCTGCCCGCACAGAGGTCAACTCGGAGAGCGAGTGGTCCCGGATGCCCCCCGCTCAGGGAGGGGGCGTTCCGTTGAGGGGCTCCGCTCGGCTGTGCTAGACTCGTCCCCGGAGAAGCCTATGTGGGCGCGGGTGGCCAGTTGCGCTGTTCTGGGACTCGAGGGGGCGGTCGTCGAGGTTGAAGCTGACATTGCACAGGGCCTTCCCTCTTTCACCGTGGTTGGCCTGCCTGACAAGGCCGTCCAGGAGAGCCGGGAACGTGTCCGCAGCGCCATCAAGAACTCTGGCTTCTCGTTTCCCCTCAAGCGGCTCACGGTGAATCTGGCGCCCGCCGATCTTCCCAAGCAGGGCCCTGCCTACGATCTGCCCATGGCTCTTGGGATCCTTGAGGCCTCGGGGCAGGCGGCTCCTAATGCCCAGGATTCGCTCTTCATCGGCGAGCTATCGCTCGACGGAGGGCTGCGGCATGTGGATGGGATCCTGCCCATGGTGGGAACGGCTCGGGATCACCGGTACAAGAGGGCCTTCGTCCCGGTGATGGACGCCCCGGAGGCGGCGTTGATTGAGGGGATCGAGGTGTATCCGGTTCCGGATCTGGCGGCGCTGGTCTCTCATCTGAGTCGAGAGGAAGAGATCCCCGCCTTTCGGACCAATCCTCAGTCGATCGAACAAGAGGACCCTGTCTACGATGTCGATCTCTCCGACGTGCGTGGCCAGGAGCATGCCAAGCGTGCGCTGGAGGTGGCGGCATCGGGCGGCCACAACCTGCTGATGACCGGCCCGCCGGGTGCGGGCAAGACCCTGCTGGCGCGTTGCCTGCCCGGGATCCTGCCTAGGATGGGAATCGATGAGGCCCTGGACGTGACCAAGATCTACAGCGTCCGGGGGTTGCTTCCTCCCAACACCCCGCTGCTGGTGAATCGACCCTTTCGCTCTCCCCACCACACGATCAGCAACGCCGGGCTGGTGGGTGGCGGCTCGTGGCCGAAGCCGGGGGAGATCAGCTTGGCCCACAACGGAGTCCTGTTCCTGGATGAGCTCCCAGAGTTCGGCCAGCGGGTTCTGGAGGTCCTGCGCCAGCCCATGGAGGACCGGGTGGTGTCGATCTCCCGCGCCGCGGGCACGGTTGTGTTTCCGGCCAGCTTCATGATGGTGGGAGCAATGAATCCGTGCCCCTGCGGTTACTTCGGGGATCCGGTGAGGGAGTGCACCGACTCCCTGGCCATCGTGACCCGATACCAGAAGCGTCTCTCGGGACCGCTCCTGGATCGGATCGACATCCACGTGGACGTGCCGCGAGTGGAATACGAGAAGCTCACCGGGAACCAGAGTCTGGAGCGATCGGCTTCGGTGCGAGACCGGGTGGAGAGCGCGCGAAACCGTCAGCGTCTTCGATTTGAAGGCACTGACACCACAACCAACGGGGAGATGGGACCCAGGGAGGTGCGCAAGTTCTGCGAGCTGGACGAGGCGGGGCGGAACCTGCTGCGATCGGCCGTCCGCCAATTGCACCTCTCGGCGCGGGCCTTCCATCGCGTGCTGAAGCTGGCTCGGACCATCGCCGACTTGGCCGGAGAAGATGAGATCGCCCCGGCCCATTTGGCCGAAGCGATCCAATACCGACCCCGTCGGCTTATCTGAGCCAGGGCCTCGTCTATCATTGCTTCGTTGGCAGCGCCTGACTCGGCAGGCCTCGGGGCGGGTTCAGGTGGCGCGATCGAGGGCGGGCTTCAACAGCGCGTAGATCCCGCGGTGGACCGGAGTGTCGATCCCTGACGCCTCTCCCAGCCGCACGATCTTCCCGCTGAACGCCTCCAACTCGAAGGGCCTGCCCGCAGCGACGTCGCGGTGCATGGAGGACGTGTCCCCGGGATCGAGTCCCCGAGCGAAGGCCAGCCCTTGGGCCACTGCGTCTTGGGGAAGATCGATCCCGCGGGCGCGGGCCACCGCCTCTACCTCTGCCATTGCCTCGACGAAGAGATGCCGGGTTTCCGTGGTCTCCAACACCTCCCTGGCGTTGGCTCGGGCCAGAGAGGTGATCCCTCCAAAGGAGGCGATGAAGAGCATCTTTGTCCAGAGGGCGACGTGGATATCTTCGGCGTGGATGGCCTCCACTCCGCAGTCGGACCAAGCCTCCACCAGCCCCGCGATCCTTTCCGAGCGGGTGCGGTCCAGTTCGCCGAGGACCACGCGGCGCAGCGGGCTGGTCTGGCGGATGATCCCCGGAGCTTCGATCCTGCTAGCGGTAGCGCACAGCCCTCCGACCACAGGCTTGGGGCCCAGGACTTCGATGAGGTACTCGTGGGCATCTACCCCGTTTAGGAGCGGGGCCACGGTGGTGGCCGACCCGATCAGCGGTGCGATTTGTGGGGCAGCGTGGGGCAGGTGATAGTGCTTGACGGTCACGATCACGTAGTCGACCGGACCCACTTCGTCCGGCTGAGCCGTGGCGTGCGCCGGATGGACGGTGAAGTCGCCGTGGACGCTCCGGACCTCGAGCCCGTTCTCGCGAATGGCGTGGAGGTGGGGACCTCGGGCGATGAAGCCGACATCGTGGCCGGCGTGGGCGAGCAGCCCTCCGAAATATCCCCCAACGCCGCCCGCACCGAAGACGGCGATCCTCATCGAGGATTCAGAGAGTCGTCCTGATCGCTCCGCCGTCGAACATGAGGGCATGGCCGTGGATGAAGGAGGCCGCCGGCGAGGCCAGCCAGGCGACGGCTCTCCCGTATTCTTCGACGGTCCCCATTCGGCCGAGAGGAATCTCGGCGATGGCCTTGGCGACCTCTTCCTCGACCGTGGTCCCGTTCCTCTCTGCGCGATCCTCCATCAGCTGCTGGACTCTGTCCGTCCATGTCCAGGAGGGATTGATGGAGTTGACTCGGATCCCCTTGGGCCCGAGCTCGTTGGCGAGGGTCTTCATGAGCCCGATCACCGCCACTCGAAGCGAGTTGGAGAGGACAAGGTTTTCAATGGGTTGCTTGGTGGAGTAGGACTCGGTGGCCACGATGCTGCCTGATCCCCGTTCCAGCATATGGGGCACTACGGCATAGCAGAGGCGCACCGCGCTCAGAAGCGTGAGGGGAACGGCTTTCTCCCAGTCCTCCGACGTCAGGCTCAGGAAATCGCCCGACGGTGGACCCCCGGCATTGACAATCAAGATGTCGATACGCCCGAACCGATCGAGAGTCCGCTCTACCATGGCGTCGATGTCACCGGGCTCGGTGAGGTCACCACGGATCGCTAGCACATCGATCCCAGTCTGGGATCGGATCTCATCTGCTGTGGATTCGAGCTCATCGCTTCTCGCGGAGATGGCCACCTGCGCTCCCTCGAGGGCGAGCGTCAGGGCGGCAGCTTTCCCCAATCCTCTCGAAGCGGCGGTGACCAGCGCCACCTGATCCTTCAGACCCAGATCCATCCCGACTCCCTCCTCTTGTGCCGAATCGGTGCAGTCTCCGGATGACCACGCCTCGCGCGATTGTGCGTCGGAGCGGGCCACATTCGATTATGGGACGGCAGATTGGCGGGGAGCAAACACCATGAGGTCTGGAGGAGGTTGTAGGGGGAACCGGAGTCTGACATGCGCGGTCTCGCCAATCGAGACTGCTGGCGGTCCACGGAGGGATGGAGCGTGTGGCGGGCCGAGGACGCGCGGTCTCCTGAGAGCCTGGGAGATCAGGCGATTGCCCCCGGTCCCTCTTCCGATTTCGTTGAAGGGGTGTGCGATGTTTCCGGCGGTGGCTGCGTAGTAGTGGTCGCACGTGGCGGGACTGGACGAGGACATGTCGATAAGGAACAGACTCGGGCCGGTCGGCGGAGTTCAGCCCGAGAGGGACTCTCCGGCGAGGGTCCGTATCTCGGCGGCCGACGAAAGCCGAAGAGCTTTCTTGACCAACAGCTGTGCCTGCTGTTGATCCAGGGAACGGACCCTAGCCTTGGCCTCCGGGATCGCCGTGGGACGCATGCTGAGCTCATCCAGCCCCAACCCTACGAGGAGGGGGATGGCCTCGAGGTCGGCCGCCAGCTCTCCGCAGAGGGCAACGGGTATTCCCGCGGAGTGCCCTGCCTCGATGACCCTGTCTAGCGTGTGCAGGATGAGAGGATCCACTGGATCGTATCGGTATAGGCGGCTTCTCTGTGAAGACAGGAGATCGGGGATGAGATCGTTGGTCCCCAGGCTTAAGAAGTCGGCTTCGGCCGCCAGTCGCTCGGCCATGTCCACGGCGGCGGGGACCTCGATCATCACACCGAGTTGAGCAGAGTCGCCTATGAGCAGCCCTTCCGCTTCCAGTTCATCGCGACATTCCTGGAGAAGAGCCTTGGTCCTACGGACCTCATCGAGGGTCGTCACCATGGGAAGAAGAATCCGTAGGTTTCGGGCAGACGCCGCCCTGAGAAGGGCGCGGAGCTGCAGTTTGAAGAAGGCCGGTTGTTCGAGAGAGCGCCCGATGCCTCGAAGCGTGGCGGGGGAGCCAGGCTGCAGCCGCGGTAGGAAGGGGGGCCATTTGTCGCCGCCGAGGTCCAGGGTGCGGACGGTGACGGGGCGGTTGGCCATGGCTTCTACAACTGAGGAGTAGGCCGAGTACTGCTCCTCCTCGTCAGGAATGAGAGACTTGTCGAGGAACAGGAACTCAGTTCGAAGGAGCCCCACTCCTTCCGCCCCAAAGGAGAGGGCGATTCTGGCCGAACCTGAATCTGGGAGGTTGGCCAAGATAGGCATCTGGTGGCCGTCACGCGTGATGGCCGGATCCTGAGCTTCGGATCTGGATCGGTCCTGTGCCGTGAGGTAGGTCGCCTGTCGCTTCTCGAGGCGCCGCAGCGTTTTGATATCCGGATGTACGAAGACGCTGCCGCGCTCGCCGTCAAGGCCGATCTCGTCGCCGTCCTTTGCCTGGCGCAGGGCTTCCCCCACGCCGACCACCGCAGGGAAGCCCAGGGCTCGTGCCAGGATGGCCGCGTGCGAGGCCGTGCTGCCCTCCTCGGTGCACCAGCCTATGACCTGTTCTCTGTCCACGCGGACCAGGTCGGATAGGGCTAGGTCGCGCGCCACTAGAATCGACGAATCGGGAAACTCACGGGATCGGCGTGGCGGGGAGCTGAGAAGCGCCCGGATCAGGCGATCGCCGACCTCACGGATGTCTGAACCCCGGGCGCGAAAGAGCGGGCTCTCCAGTTCCTCCAGACGGGCCGCGAAGCCATCCACGGAATCAGCAACGGCGGCCTCGGACCTCCTACCCCCTTCGATCTCCTTGAGGATAGCCTCGTGGAACGAGGGATCCTCCAGCATCATGAGGTGGGCCTCGAAGAGGGAGGCTGCGCTCTCGCCCAGCAAGCCCCTGGCCTGTGAGATGAGGCGTGTCAAGTCCTCACGGGCTGCCCTTGTCGCCACCCGAAACCGCTCACGTTCCGCTTCTGGATGCGCGGGCCTGCCGGGAGGCACTTTGCCAGGCCTTTCGCCATACAGATGCGCCCGGCCCACGGCAAACCCGGGGGAGGCTGCGATCCCCTGAAGTGAGATCACGCCCACTCGTCTCCGTCGGACGAGGGGTGGGCCAGGACAAGTCGCCGGAGCGCGTCGAGCGCCTCGGCGGCGTCATCTCCTTCCGCGGTGATGCGGATCTGGTGGTCCTTCTCCACACCGAGGGTGAGGATGCTCAGGATGCTCTTTGCGTCGACAGGATGAGTGCGGCGGGTCAGGTTCTCGACTTCTATGTCGCTGGCGAATCGACTGGCGGTCCGGACAAATCGGGCAGCCGGACGGGCGTGCAGTCCGGATGGGTGGCGCACGGCGAGGGCGTCTTGCTCCAGGTTCGCTCTTGCGTCTGGTTCGATCACAGGATGGCGGTCCCTGTGACCCAGCCGATCAGACTGAGAACCAGCGTGACCGCGAAGATCCCTGCCATGAGGGTCAACGCTCCCACTCTCCGCCGCAGAAGCCAGAGGATCACCAGCACCAGGGCAAGAGGAAGAAGGCTGGGGAGGAAGACATCCAGCACATCCTCCTGGATTCGGACGGCCTGCTCGCCCGTGGTGATCGCGAGCGGTGTCGAGATGTTCACGAACTGTGCCGCCAGGCCTCCCAGCACGCCGGCTCCCACGACCGCTGCGGCGGTCTGGATTCGGTCCATGACACCTCCGCGGATCCACTCGCTCACGAATGCCTGGCCCCGACGGTAGGCCTGATAGTAGATGACCCATCCTAGCCCCCAGGAGAAGGCTGCGACGGCTGCGAAGAACAGGATCGGTCCCAGGAGATTCCCCTCGACGGCCAACTGTATGCCGAAGGCCAGCCAGACGGAGATCCACAGTCCCTGCTTCAGCGTGTCCCCGAGGGCCGACAACGGTCCCATCAGGCCGTTCTTGAGGTTGGCGATGGCGTCTTCCGTGATGTCAGCTCCCGCCGCACGCTGTTCTTCCATCGCGATGACGATGCCATGGATGGCTCCGCCCAGGTCGGGCTCGGTGTTGAAGAAGGCCAGATGGCGTCGCAGCGCGGATCGGATCTCTTCCTTGTCTTGGTAGAGAACCTCGATGATCGGCGCCATGGCGTGGGCGAATCCTGTTCCCTGGAGCCGCTCCCAGTTGTAGTTGGCGTGGGAGAAGAAGAGCCACCGGATCCAGGAGCGGAAGATGTCGCGCCGGGATAGCTGGTTGCTAGGCGGCGGGGGCACGGCCGAACCCTCCTCTTGAGAATGTCACGTGCAGCACCGCCAAGCTCAGGAACACCACGCCGACCAATAGCAGGTTGAGTCCGCCCACGGCGACGGCGTAGAAGCCGAGCACGAAGTAGGGCGCCGTCTCCAACCTCCATAGCAACCTCAGATTGATGGCGATTCCCAGTGCGGGCAGCCACCCACCGACAGTGGACAGCCATCCCAATGCCCAGGGCGCATTGGTCCCCAGCCAGTCGAACACGCCCTGGACGGCGGGGACGCCCAGCAGGGCACCCAGAAAGACCGGGGGGAAGCTCAGTGCGAAGAGGAGGATCTGCGGAGGTATCCAGTTGGTCCGGGCTACACCCCAGATGTCACCCTGTTCGGCGCGACGATCTGCCCAGTGGGCGAAGACCGAGTCCACGCTCATCCGGGTCTGGAAGTTGTAGAAGCCCAGCAGGCCCAGAGGAGCGGCCACGGCAAGCGCCGTGTCTCGATCCAGGCCTGCGCCGAGGGCCAGGGCCGTGCCCAGCCACCCGGCCAGGCCGATGTCCCCCGGCTGGGATCCGCCGGCGGCGATGAACCCTAGATAGATCAGGTTGATTGTGGCGCCCACGATGGCACCTTCCACCGGCTGGCCCAGGATGGCCCCCACCACGGTTCCAGCTACCAGTGGCCGGTTGAAGACTAGGAAGCCCATGTTGGCTAGAAAGGGGCTGTTCGAAAGGTAGTAGCCCAGCGCCACCAGCGCCGCCTGGACCGAGCCAATGGTGTAGATCGCCTCTTCGTTCCCTGGGGCTGCGGTCGCGACCGCACAGCCTGCCATCCACAGGGCAGCGGCCAAGGCCAGCGGGGCCAGCAGCCGCCCTCGACCCATCACCTTGCCGAGGTGGGTGTCACACGGTCCCTCTTGGCGTCGAGGCGCCGCCTCAGGACCGTCTTGAGGCTGGAACCGCGGTCGGAGTCAGGCACGACTTGAACCCGGACGGGAACCCCGAGCGATTCGATCTCCTGGAACAGGGCGACCTCTTCGTCGGAAGCCGAGATCTCGCGGTACAGGGGACGCCGATCGGGCCTCCCTCCCATGCTGCCCACGTTCAGTTGAGGCAGGGCCACGCCGGCTCTGAGCAGGCGAAGCGCCGTCTCCGGGCCGCGCATGAGGAGCAGGATCTTGGGCCCTTGATCGTGGACCGAGGACAGCAGGTGGGCGATCGCTTGCTCTACGCCTGCTATCCGCAGAAAGATGCCGGGGGGCGCTGCCATGGCCATTACCGATTGCAGAAAAGGATCCTTCTCCATGGCATCGTCCGCGATGAGGATCTCGTCGCAGCCGCCCACGTGCTGGAGCCACTTGGTCACGACCTGACCGTGGATGAATCGATCATCGATCCGGGCCAGGACGATCCTAGCCACGGTCTGTCTCGCCCTCCTCTGAGGTTGGCTCGCTCTGGTCTAACCGCAGATCGCGGATGCCTGTCTTCCCGGCGTAGGCGATCCGAGTGGCGAGTTGTGATAGAGGAACCGTCTCGCGATACTGAAGTGCCTCCACCAGCATCGGCAGGTTGACTCCCGCCACGGCCTCCACTCCGTCTCGGTCCAGCGCCAAAGCGGCGGCGTTGGCAGGGGTGCCCCCGAACAGATCCAGCATCACCAGGACGCCGCCGCCTGAATCCAGTCCCACGATGGAGTTGGAGAGTCGCTGATGGAGGTCCTCGAGGCTCTCCCCTTGATTCAGCGACAGGGCTGTCACGCCTTTTAGGGGTCCCACGATCATCTCGGCGGCCTGGAGAATGCCTTCGCCCATGTCACCGTGGGTGACGATCAGGAGCCCGATCCGACTCCCGGCACCGTTGGTGGCTGCACTGGGCCTCGGGTCCCAGGAAGCCTGTTCTGCTATGGTCATAAGTTCGCCCCGAGGGCTCGGGGCGGGAGACAAGAGCCGACCATGCGCCGTGCGCGCCAAGACGCACGCCCCGAACGGAATCGTTCGGGGCGGGTACCGTCGCATCAGCGCGCCTCCCGGCAGGGCCGGTGGGCGGCTCTAAGCGACCTTCTTTCATCCCGACTGTACGGTCGGCCCCGGAGTTTCACCGGATCGTGCCGGCGGCCGCCGGCTCGTGGGCTGTACCACCGATCGGGAATTGGCCCGCGCCTGTCGAGGGCGCGAGCCTCACCCTGCCCCGAAGGTCTCGGTATTCCTTTCGATTGGATTCTACGCCTGCGCGGGGGGGAGTGTCAATGCACCTCATTCTGGAGCCACGGAGTGCCCTGTCATTGACCGTCCAGGAAGGGAGCGATACACTGCCCGAGCACGACGGGATGGAGGGAGGCACCCATGGCGGTGATCGCCACTTGGCACGGCCACGCTTGCTGGAGCATCGAGGGCGGCGGATCTCATCTCCTCATCGATCCCTTCCTGACGGGGAATCCGATGGCGGATGTGGGGCCGGAGGATCTCGATCCGGAGTACATCCTTGTCTCTCACGCTCATGGGGACCACTTTGGTGACACCTTGGTCATTGGGGAAAGGACCGGAGCGACCGTGATTTCCAATTTCGAGATTGCCCAGTACTGTGAAGTAAGAGGTCTCGAGGCTCACGGCCTGCACATCGGTGGAGGACATGAATTCCCCTTTGGACGCGTCAAGCTGACTCCGGCCCTGCATGGGTCCACGTTTCCTGACGGAACACCTGGGGGCAATCCCTGCGGCTTCCTCCTCACGATCGAGGGAAAGCGAACGTACGACGCGGCGGACACCGGGCTGACTCAGGATATGGCGCTGATACCCCAGGAGGCACCGGTGGACCTGGCCCTGCTTCCCATCGGGGACAACTACACCATGGGACCCGACGATGCTCTGCGGGCAGTCGAGATGGTCAAGCCCAAGGTGGTAGTTCCTATGCACTACAACACCTTTGACCTGATCCGGCAGGACGCGGGGGACTTCGAGGCGAGAGTAGAGTCGGCCGGATTCAGCTGTGTGGTCCTCGAGCCCGGGGAGAGTCTCGCCCTGTAGCTCCAACCTCCGCTGGCTTAGTCCCTGAGGCTTGGAACGCTCCGAGCAGTTCCGTGGTCACCACCTGGTTTGAGCGGTCAGGAGTCCTGGCCGATGCGCGAAAACTCGTCGCGTCTCGGGGCCAGGAGGCCTTCCTTGTAGGGGGGTTCCTGCGAGATCGCCTGCTGGGCCGGGACCCTCCGGATCTGGACCTGGCTGTGCCCGAGGGTGCCATCGCCCTCTCGCGTGAGCTGGGCGACCTTCTGGGTGGGAGCGCTTTCCCGCTCGATCAGGCGCGCGATGTGGGTCGGGTCCTCCTGGCCGGCGATGGCCGGGAATACCGGTTGGATGTGGCGTCACTGGAAGGCAGGAGTATCGAGGAGGACCTGTCCCGTCGCGACTTCACTGTCAACGCCTTGGCCATCGACCTTCAGACTCCCCTTGACGGCGGCACTCTGATGGATCCGCGAGGAGGGCTCCAGGACCTCGAGGATCGGGTCCTGCGCGCGGTGTCGGAAGGGGCCTTCCGGGACGATCCGCTGAGGCTGGTTCGCGGCATTCGGCTCGCCGGAGAACTGGGACTCCGACCAGAGTCCCAGACAGAAGCTTGGATGCGACGCGATGCTGCGCTCCTGAGCCGAGTGGCGGGGGAGCGGCTGAGGGATGAGCTGGTCCGAATCCTGTCCCTCGAGCGTAGTCATTTCTACGTGGGACAGCTTTTCAGACTAGGGATGGCCTCGGCCATCTTCCCGAGCCTTCCTCCTGTTCGGTCGCTGGGTAGCCACGCCGTCCGCACCGTGGAGGCGCTTCAGCACCTCCTAGCCCAGCAGGCGTCGGAGGGAGGGGATCCAGGAACTGCTACGGCCTGGCTACGCGTGGATCGGCATCTGGGCCGACGGATCTCGGGTGGCCGCACGCGGCTGACTCTTCTCAAGATGGTGGCGTTCCTACACCATCTGCCTCCCACCTCGAACGACCACCCTCCGGACCCGCAGTCGACCGCCCGGGGCCTGGAGGCGGCTCTGCGGCGGCTGCGGCTCTCGACGCTGGAGGTCCGTCGGGGAACCCGAGTCCACCGAGCGCTGTCTGAGGCGTGGGGCCTGACGGGTGGCGAGCCGCCCGGCCCTGTAGAGATTCATCGCTTCTATCGGGAGACCGGCGGGGCGGGGGTGGAAGCGGTGCTCCTCTCCCTTGCAGATTGGATGGGAGCGCGGGACTCAGGACGTGTGGAAGGAGCATTGTGGGGAGTTCGGTTGAATCGGGCAGGCTACCTCCTCGCGGCGTGGTTCGAGGATCGAGAAAGCATTCTGCCTCAACCGCTCCTCGACGGAGAGGATCTGTTGCGCCACCTTCCGGGGGTTTCGGGACCGGCTATCGGCGAGTTGCTGCGCGCCACGTGGGAAGCCCAGGCGGACGGACGGGTGGCACACCGTGAGGAGGCCCTCGCGCTCGCGGAGAGGATTTGGAGGGGGATGCGGCCCGGCCAGGAAGTTGGATGACGCCGGGACAGGTGCTGCGCGTCTCTGAAACGGTGGAGCGGCGGGGCTCTGGAGCCCCGCCGCTCGTCCCTAGAGGAGGAAAGGTATGCAGAGGATATGTCCCACGCGGGTGGAGCAATGTAAGCCCCCTTCCCTGAGCGCGCCAAGGCTAGCGGAGGCGAGTCGGGAGGAGATTTGTGCCCGGGCCGAGCGGAGTCGAGCCGTGGGGCGCCAACATGCACTTGTGGCTCCGGCGCCTGCAGCCCTCTGATAGATGAGACGCGGGGGCTGCCCGAAGGTACTATTTTCCGGCCCTACCCCACTTGATAGAATGGAGGGGATCCCCCTACAGAAGTAGGAATATGGCGGAACGCCGAGGACTCCGGCGGTTCCTGAGGGACCTGGTGCTGGGAACTCCCGTCGAGCCTCCCCGACCGGCTCCGGCGGTTGCGAAGCCACCTGTCCCCGGGCCGACCGACCTACCCAAGGACAAAGGCCCCGACCAGGACGGCCACGCCTACCTGGAGCGGCTGCGGGCCAAGATGGAGCATACGGCTCAGGATTTCGCTGCGGGCAACATCAACCGTGCTCAATTCGAAAAGCTGTACTCTCACTACCAGTCAGAGCGTTCCAGTGTGGAGCTCCTGTTGCAGGCCTATCCGGAGGGCGATGCCTGGCGGACCGCCGTGACGGACGGCTACAGCATGACCATCCGAAACCGGCACCGCTCACGGCTTGTGGCCTATGCCGTATACGACAACCAGTCCAGCGTCCCGCTGTATACTCAGGGCGACTTCGGGATGGAGAGCGAGCTGGTGGTGGGGATGCTCAGCGGATTCCGCTCGGCGTCAGCGGAGATCTTCGGCACCAGTGTCCGCAAGACCGAGGTAGAAGACGGCAAGGCCTTGTACTTCGTGCCTGGCCGGTATTCAACCCTCCTCGCCCTCTACACCAGTGAGCCTGCCGTGGGCACCATCAAGGTCCTGGAGGAGGTCCACCTCGACTTCGAGACAGCCAACGGTGAGCTCCTGGCCAAAGGATCTCCCGATCCCTCCCAGCTTGTCTTCGTCCACCGCTCCGCTTTGGAGTAGTCCCTCGCAGCCATGATCGCGGCCGGACCCCGCGTCCTGAAGGTGACGATCGTGGGGGACGGCTCGGTGGGGAAAACCACCCTCCTTCGCCGCTACGCCACTGGCACCTTTCGGGAATCCCGCCTCATGACGATCGGCGTCGATTTTCAAACCGCGGTGGTCGACGTGGGCGGATCGCTGGTCAAGCTGACCATTTGGGACATCGCTGGCCAGGAGCGGTTTGCCGTGATGAGGGACTCGTTCTACCTCGGGGCCAAGGCGGTGGCCTTCGCGTACGACGTGAGCAACCCGCAAAGCTTCTCCGACCTGGGTCGCTGGCGCGAGGAGGTGGGCCGGGTGATTCCCTTCTCGCAGCCGCTATTGGTGGCGTGCAAGGGGGATTTGGAGGCGGAGGTTCCTACTGAGGAGGCGCTTGCCCTGGCGCAGGTCCTTCCAGGACCATTCTTTCAGACCAGCGCGCTCACGGGGGCAGGCGTGGAGGAGTTCTTCCGCGGGTTCGCCGGCCAGGCCTTGGCAGGCGTGACCCAGACGCCTCCTCAAGTCTAGACCCACCGGCCATCGCGGCCGGCAGATCGCTTCTCCCGAGCTCCGCATCGAACGCTCACCTATCAAGCGGCTGTTCGTTGCAGCCATCGGCAGGTGGCCGACCTTGCACACTCCTCGTAGGCCGGCAGGTTGACTGGTTCGGGCTGACCTGAGCGGACCTGCTGTGGGCGGTGAGGTATCGACGGGGAAGAGGGCGACCCCAGGGTCTCCAGCCTCTGGGAGGCTGCGGGCTCCTGTACGCGGGACGGGCTAGAAGGATCCCCCGAAAACGGCGGGCAGGAGCAGGGAGAGGGCCATGCTTAGCGCCACGAGGATCCCGATGACGATCAGGGCACGCTGTTGCCAGGTGGGAGGACGTGTACGTCTCTTGGCCACTAGACTTTCCTTCCGTGTCTCTCGCTGCGCATTCTACCGGTCGGAGGTGGCCGAGGCAATCGTGTGGAGGGACCCTTTGACCGGAGGGCGATGCGAGGCGATACTCTCTTTGCATTGAACGCTAGCGTGAACGGACGATGAGACACCGGTTCCTGGTCGGGCTGGCGGTAGGGCTCGTGCTGGCGTCCGTGGGAGCCTGCACGTCTGCGCCGAGCGAGCCGGTAGCGACGCCGGGTGCTTCTGCTTTCGCACACCCCGAGGTCTTGGTGGACTCGGCCTGGGTGGCGGACCACTTGGACGATCCCCAGGTGCGGTTCCTGGACGTGAGGGCGAACAGGCGTCAGTACGAAGCAGGCCACATTGAAGGAGCTCTCTACGTGGACTGGGAGGAGGACATCGTGAACCCGGAAGACCCGGTACGGGGTCAGATAGCCACCGCCGCGCAGATGGAGATGCTCCTGGGCTCGCTGGGCATCCGTCCCGACACCACGGTTGTGGTATACGACGGAGACCGGAACCTGTTTGCGGCGAGGATGTTCTGGGTCTTGAAAGTCTACGGTCACCAAGACGCCAGGCTTTTCGAGGGAGGGACCAGCGCGTGGCAGGGGGAGCTTTCCACAGACATCCCAGACGTGGTCCCTACTGAGTACGGAATCGATTCCGTGGACACCTCGATCCGAGCCACGTGGGATGAGGTTCTGGAGAGGATCGAGGACCCGTCTGTGGCCACCTGCGACGCTCGGTCGCCGGCTGAGTTCGAGGGGAGCGATGTTCGCTCGGCCCGCGGCGGGCATATCCCCGGAGCGATCAACCTGGAGTGGGCAAATGCGGTGCGTAGCGATGGGACCTTCAAGAGCGGGGACGAGCTCCGCGAGATCTATGCGACCGCTGGGTTCACAGGAGACCGCGCTATCATCACCTATTGTCAGACCGGGGTGCGCGGAGCCTTCACGTGGTTCGTGCTCAGCCAGCTTCTCGGCTACGAGGACGTGAAGACCTATGATGGGTCGTGGGAGGAATGGGGAAACCGGGAGGATCTCCCCGCCGAGGCGTCTGCCGGTGGTTAGTGCTGTTCACGGCCCACGTGTGGCAAGGGGGGTCGCCGGACGAACGATAATCGGTTGACGGAGCATGTCACGCGGGTTAGCATCTCCAGTCTCGGTATCTGAACGTCCGGAAGTAGCCTGAGGCATCAGGAAACCTGGATTGGCCAGGAAGATGAAGGGAAGGAACGACAGACGACAGGTTGTGGTTACCGGCGTTGGAGCAGTGACCCCGCTGGGTCTAGGGGCTGCGGAGACGTGGGAGAGGTTGGTCAAGGGCGAGTCGGGCATCGGTCAACTCACATTTTTCGACTCGAGTGATTTTCCGGTCCACATTGCCGGGGAAGTGCGCGGCTTCGACCCTGAGGAGTACATGGATCGAAGGCAGGCGCGGCGCATGGCCCGGTTTACCCAATTTGCCGTCGCCTCGGCCCGGATGGCATTCGAGGACGCCGAGTACGATCCTCGTGATGACGACCCGAGCCGCGTGGGGGTGATTATCGGAACCGGGATCGGTGGTGGGCTCACCGAGACGGAGACGGCACACACGACGCTTCTGGAGAAAGGGGGAAGGTGGGTCTCGCCCCTCTTTGTTCCCAATCTCATGCCCAACGCGGCCTCCTATCAGATCAGCTACTTGTTTGGATTGCGCGGATACAATTCCACCGTCGTGACCGCCTGTGCTTCGGGGACCCAGGCTATGGGGGAGGCAGCCAAGATCATTGAGGCTGGGGATGCCGAAGTCATGGTGACGGGGGGCTCCGAAGCGTCCTTGTCGATCCTGGGCCTGGCGGGGCTGGCGGCCACGCGGGCGCTGTCCGCCAACAACGAGCATCCCGAGAAGGCCTCTCGACCCTTCGACCGTGAGCGAGATGGTTTCGTAGCGAGCGAGGGGGCGAGCGTTCTGGTCCTGGAGAGCCTAGACCATGCCGAGAGGAGAGGGGCCAAGATCTATGGCGAGATTCTAGGATCGGGCGGATCGGCTGACGCCTACCACATCACTGCTCCGGACCCGACAGGCACGGGGGCGGCTCTGGCGATGCAGCGGGCCTTGGACGACGCCGGGGTGGGGACGGACGAGGTCGACTACATCAATGCCCACGCCACGGCCACTCCGCTGGGGGACGTGGCCGAGACGGTGGCGATCAAGCTGGTTTTCGGAGAGCGTGCCTACAAGATCCCGGTCAGCGCCACCAAGTCAATGATCGGCCATCTCATAGGCGCGGACGGAACTGTTGAAGCCCTTGCTACCCTCTTCACCTTGCGGGACCAGATTATTCACCCAACGATCAACTACGAGAACCCCGACCCCGAGTGCGACCTGGACTGCGTGCCGAACCAGGCCCGGGAGGCTCGGGTGGATGTGGCCCTGTCGAACTCCTTCGGTTTCGGGGGCCAGAACGCCTCTATCGTCCTGGGACGCTACACCAGCTAGCCGCTTCCTAGATTTCCCTCGGTTCGTATGTGGAGGGTTCGGGCATGAAGCCATCGGCCCTGCGAATTGGCTGCGCCGTTCTCGGGGATAGGGGAAGGAGGACGGGATGGGCCGCGTGATTCTCTCCTGGGATGAGGTGCAGCGTCTCATCGATCTCCTCATTCCCCAGTTTCAGAGCGAGTACGATGCACTGATGGCCATCACTCGAGGAGGGATCGTCCCCAGCGGCATGATCGCTGAGCGGCTCGATATTCCCCATGTCCTGACTGCGTCGGTCCAGTTCTACTCAGATGAAGGGGCCACCATCGACTGGCCCATCTTCCTTCAGTTCCCCTCAGATGGGCTGCTCAGGGACCAGAAGATCCTGGTGGTGGACGATATCTGGGACACAGGCCTGACGATCATGAATGTGAAGGAGCGGATCCTGGCCGCGATGGGTACTCCGGAGCTGGCTGTCCTGCACTGGAAGCCGACCCGCTCTCGGTTCCCTCAGGATGGTCCTGACTACTACAGCGCCGTAACCACCGACTGGATCGTGTACCCCTGGGAACCCGAGTCGGGGCGGGTAACTTCGCCCGCCTAGGTCCATGTCCGCGGTCAGCCTTTGACTCGGGGATGCGAGGAGCGATCTAGAGCGGCTTGCGGACGGCCACCAGGACGGGACGGCGAGCCAGCTCGAGGATTCGCCGCCCGATGTCGCCCAGGAGGTACCCCGCCAGAGCACCGCGGGCCGTGGCCCCGATAACAATAAGATCGTAGTCGCCGTCGCGGGCCTCTCTGAGGATCTGCTCCACAACGGCGCCGTGTCGGATCTCGATCTCTCCTGGCACGTCTTCGGTCTGAAGGATCTGGGCTCCCCGCTTCAGGTGACGGGCCTCCGGGGTGTCGGTTCGGAGAAACTCGTCCAGGTGCTCCTCCATCTCCGCAAGACCGGTGTACATGGCGGGGATGGGGGCCGTGACATGGAGCAGGGTCACGGTTGCCCCTGCGGCGCGGGCCAGGGTGGCGCCCATCTTCACGGCAACCTCGCCCTGGGGCTTTCCGCCGGTGCAGACCAGGATCCGGGAGACCGCATCGCGGGACCCCTTCACGACGAGGGTCGAGCAGGGGGCGTCTGTCACCACTCGCTGCGCCACCGTTCCTAGCACGTACTCTGGCAGGGAGGGCCGCTCCTTGGCTCCGATCACCAGCAGATCGTAGCCCCCCTCTTTGGCATAGCGAAGGATCGCGTGGGCCGGTCGCCCGAACATCGTGTGCGTCGAGGGGCGTAGGTTGACGAGCAGGTGGGCAGCGGCCTGAAGCGTATCCTGTGCTGCCGCGGCATCTTCTCCACGTGGAACCACGGTGAGGAGCGTGAGTTCGGCGGCGAGAGCCCGAGTCAGGATCCCACCCAGCCGCAGCGTGGGTTCGCCATGGGGCAGGCCGGCGATGGCCAAGAGGATCCTCACTCGATTCCCCCTCCTAGCATCAATCGGTAGAAGACGAGCGCTGCTCCCACGACGGGGAGGATCGAGAAAGCCAGTCGGATTCGAGGGCCGCTGACATAGCGGGTGGAGACGGCGCCGATCTGGGCTCCGATCGCAGCCCCGGTGTGCATGACCAGGGCCATCAGGACGTCCACGTTGCCTTTGATGGCATGAGTAATCGTGCCATATCCGGCTGAGATCACGACCTCAAACAGGTCGGTGCCCACCGCCACGTGCGTCGGCATCCCCAGGATGTAGACCAGCATGGGCATGCGGATGAAGCCTCCACCTGCGCCCAGCATGGCGGCCAGGAAGCCGCTCGCGAAGCCTACCCCGATGACAGCCCAGATCGAGAGCGACGCAATTCCCGACTGAGGGAAGGAGATCCTGGGGGGAAGCCGGATGGCCTGGACCCGCCGAGCCGCCCCACGGAACCCAAGTGCGTCTTTGGCCGAGATCCGTTCCGTCCGAACCGCCTGGAGCGCCCGCAGACTCTCCCAAGCCGTGAAGGCCGCGATGATCAGCAGAACAACGACGTAGGCTCCGCCGATCACCTGGTCGATGTTTCCTAGCCTCTCCAAGCGCTCGATCACCTGGGCGCCGGCTTCCACGCCCGGGATGGTGCCGAGGATCATCAACAGTCCGAGCCGGATATCGACGTGTCCCAGCGTGCCATGGCGACGGGCGGCGACAA
>CAYGBX010000003.1:88265-89635 GCA_964348195.1 uncultured Anaerolineales bacterium | reverse complement strand
GAAGCGGAGATCGTTGGCGAGGAAGTAGCGAATGTCTTCGATCCCGTACTTCAGCATGGCGGGTCGCTCCACGCCCCTTCCAAAGGCAAAGCCGCTGAATTGGGCAGGATCGTATCCACCGTTTTCCAGCACCACTGGGTGGACCATCCCGGCGCCCAAGATCTCCAGCCAGCCGGTGTGCCTGCAGACGCGGCAGCCGGATCCTCCACAGATGATGCACTGGATGTCGAACTCGGCGCTGGGCTCGGTGAAGGGGAAGTAGCTGGCGCGGAATCTGGCCTCAACCTCCCGTCCGAAGAGCTGGTGGGCGAACTGAATCAATGTACCCTTGAGGTCTGCCATGGTGATGGCCTCGCCGACCGCCAACCCCTCGATCTGGTAGAACTGGATGTCGTAGCGGGGAGAGATCTGTTCGTAGCGGTAGCACTTTCCCGGGAGGATCACCCGGATCGGCTCAGGGGCGTAGCGACGCATGGCGTGGATCTGGCCGGGTGAGGTGTGCGTGCGGAGAAGCACCTGATCGTCGGTTCCCTCGATGTAGAAGCTGCTCCACATATCCCGGGCCGGGTGGCCGTGGGGGATGTTCAGCAGCTGGAAGTTGTACTCGTCGGTCTCCACCTCGGGACTCTCGAAGATTTGGAATCCCATGCGAGCGAAGATCTCATACATCTCGCGGAGAGTCTGGGTGGTCAGATGAAGCCGGCCCAGCGGAGGGGACCGGCCAGGAAGTGTGACATCGAGTTGCTCAGCCTCTGCCGCTTGGAGGACGGCCGCCTTGAGTTCGGCCGTCTTGTCCGCGAGCGCCGCGGTCAGGTCGGCCTTGATCTCGTTGGCCCGCTTCCCGGCCGCTGGCCGCTGGTCGGGCGGCAGTTCCGAAATCCCGCGCAGGACGTGGGTGAGGCGACCCTTGCGGCCGAGGTAGGCGATCCGCCAGGCCTCGGCGGCCTCGACGTCCGAAGCCTTCTCCAGATCGCCAAGGGCCCTAGTCTTTAGGTCATCAAGATCTTCCACTCGTCACTCCGTCGGGCGACTATAGAAACAGAAGACCCCCTTCGCAAACCTCGAAGGGGGTCGTACAAGCCAGGTGCGCTCTGAATCAGCCGGGCAGGCGCGGCCTGCCGGTGCCCCCTTGGGCGCCGGCAAAGGCGAAGGTGGACAAACCCGTCTCCACCGTGGTCATGTCCGCGATTCTACCGATTGGCTCGTGTGGCCACAAGCCCCCGAAGCCCGATCAGGCGAGGGCAGATCTTGAAGTCTCCGCGAGCCGGGCAAAGGCTTCGTGGTCCCGGACGGCTAGATCGGCCAGCACCTTGCGATCAAGCTCCACCCCTGCCTTCCGAAGACCGCTCATGAACCGGCTGTAGGAGAGC
>CAYGBX010000003.1:76854-88255 GCA_964348195.1 uncultured Anaerolineales bacterium | reverse complement strand
AGCCGCCGAAAGTCTCTCTTCCGATTGCGTCGGTCTCGGTACGAGTAGGTGAGGGACTTCAGAAGGGCCTCATGTGAGCGGCGCCACAGCCGACCCTTGGTCCCGAACTGGCCTCGGGTGGCCTTGATCACCTTCTTGTGGCGTCGGCGAGTGCGTGGACCGCCCTTGACGCGGGTCATGGTGTTGGCGCCTTCCCTATCGGCGCAGCTTGGGGACCAGCCGCCTTACACGTTTGCGGCTCGCGGGCTCCCTGACCTCGACCGAGCGGCTGAACAAGGCCCGGACGCGGCGAGGCTTCTTCCGTCGTAGGTGGCTCCTGCCGATCTTCATGCGCTTCAGCTTGCCTCGGCCTGTGACCTTGAAGCGCTTGGCGGTCGCCTTGTGGGTCTTCAGTTTGGGCAACGATTTGGCCTCTCTATCGATGATCCGCGAAACTCTTTCACTTCTTCCCGCCCGTGGGTGCCAGCACCATGAGCATGGTTCGGCCTTCCATGTCGGGCGTCTGTTCGACCACAGCGATGTCGGACAGCTCGCTCGCTACTTTGTCGAGGATCTCTCTCCCGATCCTGGTGTGGGTGATCTCGCGTCCGCGGAAGAGGATCCTCACCTTCACCTTCGCGCCTTGGCCCAGGAACCGACGGGCGCGCTTGAGCTTGAACCCCTTGTGGTAGTCGTCGGTCTTGGGCCGCAGGCGGATCTCTTTGATCTCGACGGCCTTCTGGGCTTTGCGGGCTTCCCGCTCGCGTTTGGAGCTTTCGTAGAGGAACCTGCCAAAGTCCAGGATCCTCACGACCGGTGGATCAGCCGAGGGAGCTACTTCGACCAGATCTAGGTCCCGCTCCTGCGCGAGCGCGAGAGCCTCTTCGATGGGGTACACCCCCAGCTGTTGGCCCTCTTCGTCCACAACCCGAACCTCGCGGGCCTGGATCTGTTCGTTGATCTTTCTTCGTTTTTGGATGCTGGATTACCTCACCGCGCTAGGAGGCGGCTCCCTGCATGTAGTGGCTCCCCTTCTCTGAAGATAAGAAAAAGACGATGGCGCCCCATCGCCGCTGGGTTTGTGCCGCGAAAACTATAGCACAGGTTTCGAGCAACCGTCAACGGTGTCACGGGGCCGGGGAGAGGCAACCGGTTAGGCCTCCCGTTTGCCTATGACCCGCTTGGCCTTGCCCTGAGGGCGGTTCACGGTGTTGGGCGGCCCGGCGGCGCGTGCCGCGGAGTGTCAATTTCGTCAGAGTTCCCGCTTGTCTATGACCCGCTTGGCCTTGCCCTGAGAGCGGTTCACGGTGTTGGGCGGAACCATCTTGATGCGGACGCTTAGGCCAAGACTGCTGCGCATCTCGTAGGTAACCCGTCTCTCCAGACGCTCCAAGGCATGAGGATCTCCCTCCAGAACTTCGGCCGGGACTTCCACCCAGACTTCCAACTCATCGAGATGGGTCTCGCCTCGGTCGAGAATGATCTGGTAGTGAGGCTCCACCCCCTCGATTTCCAACAGAACGTGCTCTATCTGGGATGGGAAAACGTTCACGCCTCGGACGATCAGCATGTCGTCGGTCCGGCCCAATACCCGGTCCATGCGGGCCAGCGTGCGACTACAAGCGCACGGATCCCGCCGCAGCCGGGTGCGATCTCGGGTGCGGTAGCGAATCAGAGGCATGGCTTCCTTGGTGAGAGAAGTCAAGACCAACTCACCCTCTTCCCCCTCGGGGAGGCTCTCCCCGGTCTCAGGATCGATGATCTCCGGATAGAAGTGATCCTCGTTGATGTGGAGCCCGTTCTTCTCCTCGCACTCGCCTGAGACTCCGGGACCGATGACCTCACTGAGTCCGTAGTTGTCGTAGGCTTGAATACCTAGGCTCTCCTCGATCCGCTGGCGCATCGATTCAGACCACGGCTCGGCGCCGAAGAGGCCCGTACGCAGCTTCAGGGTGTCCTTCAGGCCTCGAGCACGTATGGCGTCCCCAAGGTAGAGGGCGTAGGAAGGGGTGCAGGCCAGAACCGTCGTGCCGAAGTCCTGCATGAGCAGCAGTTGGCGGGGGGTGTTGCCGCCCGCAGCTGGCACCACAGTGGCTCCTACCTGCTCCAGGCCGTAGTGGAGCCCTAGCCCGCCGGTGAAGAGACCGTAGCCGAATGAGACCTGAGCGACATCGTCTGCCGTCACGCCTCCGGCGGCTATGATGCGTGCCATGACCTCGGACCACAGGCCGAGATCCGACGGGGTGTACCCGACCGGCGTAGGTTTGCCCATCGTCCCCGAAGAGGCGTGGATCCGCACCGTTTCGTGCTCCTGAACGGCGAAGAATCCAAAGGGATAGTGAGCGCGGAGGTCGTCCTTGGTGGTGAATGGGAGGCGCCGCAGATCGTCGAGGGAGCGAATGTCCTCTGCGCTGACCCCCGCTTGCTGGAAGGCGGTCTCATAGAAGGCGACCTTCTCCTGAACGCGAGCCAGCATGGCCTGAAGCTCCCGCAGTTGGAGCGCATCCAGCTCGTCCCTGGGCATCGTCTCGCGCTCCGGGTTCCAGATCCAGGTCTCTCGGTCCTGCGGGCCCACGCTAGTCCGCCTCAGATACTCTCTCGAAGACCCAGAGCTCGTGATCGCTGGTTCGTTCGTACCCCACCTCTTCTAGGACATCAAGGTCCGTCCAGGACGTGGGGAAGAACCCCTGCACCGTCCCTTCCTCCCGCCCACGCGCGAGCGCCCTCAGGCCGGAGGCCAATGCCTGCACCGCTTCCCGTTCACCGTCGAGGAGGCTGATCCACGGACTGAGATCAGGGGGAGCACTGAGAACGGCCAAAGCGCTGGCTGCCCGACCCTGGACCCAGACCTGGCCCTTTCTCAGGTGTTTCCTGGCCCGGGCGGGAGTCATCTCGTAGAGGACCCAGCCTCTGGAATACAGATGGCCGCTCGCCGCGAGGAATCTGGATTCGGCCAGGGCGGCGTTGAGTGCATCGCTGCGAGAAGGCGCGAGTTGGGTGGCGTCCGTGCCGTCGCCATCGGCCTCCGCCTCGTAACGAACGAAGGCACAAGCCTTTCTGAACCCTAGTTGCTCCGCCATGTAGACGGAGGCCTCGTTGTGGGACCCCGTGGCGAACCTTATGGTGCGGGCTTCGAGTTCGCGGGCGACATTGAGGGCGGCGTGTTGGACCTCCCAGGCGATGCCCTTCCCTCGGTGGACGGGGTCCACCCTCAGCCCTTCGAACCAAATTTCCCCGGGTCCGAGCACGCTGACCTTGCCCATCCCCACGGGTTCTCCCTCCAGCTGAGCCACCAAGAGCCGACCGGCGGTGTCGAGCAGCCAGCGGTCCCAGACCTTCTCGATGTAGTCGGGGTGCTCGTCCCCCCAGGTGTGCTCGGTTAGGGCCAGGATCTTCGATTTGTCCGAAGCCAGGGCGGGTCGGATTCGAAGGCCGGGCACTGCAGGTCGCATTACCTCAGGCCCCTAGGGGTACTCGTAGAATCCCTTGCCAGCCTTCCGGCCGAGCCGACCGGCAGCCACCATCTGGCGGAGGAGGGGTGGTGCGGCATACCTGGCATCCTTCAGCTCCTCAAACATGGCGTCAGCGATGAAGAGCGTGGTGTCGAGTCCCACGAAATCGAGAAGCGTCAGGGGTCCCATGGGGTGGTTCAGCCCCAGCTTGGCCCCGGTGTCGATGTCCTCCTTGGTCGCCAATCCCGCCTCCACAGCGCGCACCGCGTCCAAGAGGTATGGTACCAGGAGGTAGTTCACGATGAAGCCCGGCCAGTCCTTGGCTACGATCACCGTCTTGCCCAGCCCCTCTCCGAAGGCTCGGGCCATGTCGAAGGCTTCATCGCTCGTGAGCACCGTCCGGACCATCTCGAGGAGCGGCATCACCGGCACCGGGTTGAAGAAGTGCATTCCCAGCACCTTCTCTGGCCGCGCAGTGGCACCGGCCAGTGCGGTGACAGAGAGCGAAGATGTGTTGGATGCGAGGATGGCGTGGGCCGGGGTGATCCGGTCTAGCTCGGAGAAGACAGCCTTCTTCTCTTCCAGGTCTTCGATCACCGCCTCTATGACCAGGTTCGACTTGTCGAATCCCCCCATCTCTGTGGTGCCCTGGATCCGAGCGAAAGCAGCGTCTGCCTCCTCCTGGGCCAGCTTCTTCCGCTCGACGCCTCGGGCCATCGATTTCTGGATCCGCCCCAGACCTCCGTCCAGGAAGCCTTGGTTCACTTCGCGGACCACAACCTGGTATCCAGCCCGGGCACAAACTTCGGCGATGCCGGAGCCCATGAGCCCGCATCCCACTACCCCTACCTGCTTGATCTCCATTCTTCCTCCTGTCCGGCGCGCTCAGGCTCCGGCTGAATCGGTTCGCTGTCGCCAGCCCGTCACTAGTAGCCGGGCTTCGAGATCCATCAGCTGTGGATGAAGGGCCCGGGGATCGTCCGATCTCCGTCTGGCATGTTCAGCTGGCTCGACGTGCTCTCTTCTGGCTACGCTCCGGCTGCACTATAGCATGGGGCGGTGCCGGTGGCCGCGCATCATAGGCAGCATCTGTGAGGTTCTCCGCGAAAGGGGCAAACCGGCTCCGCTGGCGACGGCGGCTTGTCCTTCTGGCTGCCGCCACGAGCGGGACCCGATGGCTCTGGTCATCGGACGAGCCTGGACTGGGAGGAGCCGTCAGGCCAAGGAGGCCTTTTCCAGGTGCCGAGTCGTATCTGTAGGAACAGGGCAAATCGATGACGAAAGGGGCATAGGCGGGGACACCGCCCGCCCTGCCCGCGGACAAACACCGAGACAGCCCAGCTACGCGTAGCGCCCGCGCCGCGCAGCGGCTCGTGTCTCCGCCCGCCGCTGGGGGCTCGCTCTTCTGGCCGTCGCTGCGGCGGAGAACCGAGTCGGCGGTCCTGCGGGAGCGACGAGCGGGAGGGTCAGTTCGGCGCCTCGTCGGGCTCGTCCGCGCGGCCGCGGTACCGCCCGCGAACGGCATCCACCCAGGCGTAGGCTGCGATGAGGCCGGCCAGGATGGTGCCTATCCCGAAGATGCACCTCCCCTGAAACTCGGGCGAGAGACCCTCTATGGTGAGGAAGAGGAGGGAGAATCCGCCCTCAAACTCGCGCTCGCCAGGTCCGAAGGCGATCCACCCTCCCATGATCGCCATCAGAGTGATGATGGCGGCAGCTGCCCACCCTCGCCCAGAGAAGAGCATCTCGGTCCAGGTACCCGAGCGTCCTTCCCGCTCGGCCATGCCCATGAGGAGAATCACCGCACCGGCTAGGCCGAATACCCCACCCGCCACGGCAGCCGTCCAAGGAGGCGCCCGCAGGCCCACCGCCTCCGGGGGGATGAATCCTATTGCCACAAGGAGACCGTAGAGGCCCGCAAGAAGAGCCAGGAAGCCGATGATCACGGTGCCCCGCCAGCCGCCGGACCCGCTGATCTTCACCGGGGTGGGATCTCAGCTGGTTTGGGCAGAGCCGAGATGAGGAGCGTGCTCCACCAGGAATTGGACGAGGAGTTCCCGGAAGTCCTCCTCGTGTTCAGTGCTGAAGAGGAAGGTCCCGTGGGCGTTGCCGGAGTAGATCTGGATCTCCTTCGGATCGGGCGAGACGTCGTACATCCATTGCACAGCGTCCCGATAGGGCTGATCTGACTCCGCGGCAACGAACAGCTTGGGATACCCCAGATCCTGGAGATCCCCTGGGGCAAGCTCCAGGGGCGGCTGCATCGCGTTAGGGCTGGAGATCACGATCAATCCCACCAGACCGGGCTCGTGCGCCGCTTTGGCGCAGGCGGTGCCCCCCATGCTGGTGCCCACGCAGAAGATGGCATCGAATCCAGCGTCTCGCAGGAAGTCCAGTGCTGCCTCCACATCCAGATGGAGGAGACCCACATCCTGGATACCCTCTGAGGCGCCATAGCCTCGGAAGTCAAAGGTGAAGGCAGTGAAGCCTTTGTCGGCGAGAATCTGGGCGAAGGGCTGCCAGTCGCTCTGATCGACGGGTAGCATATGGGCGAGGATCACGGCCGTACTACCTGTTCCAAACACGGTTCCGGATAGAGCCACGCCGTCCTCAGAAGTGAAGGAGACGATCCCCTCTTCCAGGAGGGGCTGGGCTTCTTCTGCCGCGGGCGGCGGCGGTGGAGGGGTGGGCTGAGGCGCGGGCTCGGTGGGAGAGGAGGGCGGTTCGGGAGGAGATTCAACCTGCGGAGGGGTCGGTTGCTGGCATCCGCTAGCTGCCAGCGTCACGAGGGCTACGAAGACAAGGATCAGGAACGGGAGCCCTTCTCTTCTTGTCATGTCAGATATCGTCTGCCGTCGGCGATCTCGGGGCAGGCTACCCTGCCTACTTTCCGGAGGTGCCCCTCTCCTCGTCTCCGGCTCGCTCCTTGCGCGCTGTGGCCAATTCTCGGAGGAGTTCGTCATGGATGCGTCCGTTGGAGGCCGCCATCTCGTCCAGGAACGGGGACCAAGGGCCGTCCTCGAAATCCGTGACCTTCCCGCCGGCTTCCTCGATGAGGACCTCTCCCGCCGCCCAGTCCCACGGCTCCAGGTGTGTCTCCCAGTAGCCGTCCAGCCGACCGGCGGCGACATGCGCTAGGTCCAGAGCCGCCGATCCGGCCCTTCGAATCCCTTGGACGCGGAGCACCAGCCGCGAGAACTCCGCGATGTTGTTGTCGGGCAGAGAGGCGCGCTGGTAGGAGAAACCAGTCGCCAGGAGAGAGTCGAGGAGTCGATCCGCGCGAGACACGTGCACGGGAGCACCGTTCAGCGTCGCGCCTTCTCCCCGCTCCGCGTAGTAGAATTCGTCCAGGAGGGGATCGTAGACCGCTCCAATCAAGGTTTCGTCCTCGTGTCTCAGGGCCAGGGTGATCGAAAAAGTCGGGTAGCCGTGGACGTAGTTGACAGTGCCATCGAGCGGATCTATGAGCCAGAGATGCTCGGCTCGGCCCTCTGGCCGCTCGCCCTCCTCAGCTAGGATCCTGTGATCGGGGTATCTCTCACGGATCGCCCCGACCAATAGCCGCTCAGACTCCAGATCGGTCTGCGTTACCAGATCGATGACCCCTTTCTTATCGGCCCGCTGCTGGGGGCCGAATTTTCGCAGAAGGATGCCTCCGGCCTCCCGGACCAACTCTTCCAGGAAGGGTCTCAGCAGAGGATCTCGCCAACGCGCTGGCATCTTCAAGAGCTTGGGACGGGGGTCGATAGCCCGGGCGGATGACGACGGGAGCGATCCGTTGCGGCATGCAGCGGGAGGATTGACATTTCCACAATCAGCCCAGCCGCTCCAAGTTTGCGATGGGGACGAAGATCTGTTCGCCCTCCTCGAGTTGCACCTCGACGCCGACCACCGCAGTGGCCCACTCCACGCGTCGTCGCCGCGGGGTGACATCGACGACGCGGCCGACGCTTCCGAGCTGTGGTCCTGCGGCCACGCGTACCCGTGCGCCCTCCATGAGTGGCCGTGTCCAAAGGTCCTCGTCCGCGTTTCGGGCGGACATCCGCTCGATAAGAATCTGAGGAGGGGTTCGCCGGGGACCGTGGCCCATCGCGCCGCCCAGATAGACGTCCCGGCCCTCGCTGTCGCGCAGGAGTCCCAGGGCTGGGTCGGTCATGGTCCGTGATCCAAATCCCTCGAGGGACAGGACGGGAAACGGGGAAGACCGGGCCAGGGCCAACAGGTCAGGATGGATGGTTCCCACTATGAGCCCCTGGATCCCAATCTCGGCGGCGAGCTGGAGCGCCCCCTCGTCCGGCCAACCGGGTGTGGCCAGCACCGCTCCCTGGTAGGGACTGACCAGCGCCTCGGCACCGAGCCGGCCGCCCCTGTCTCCCTCGACCAGGGAGAGGGCTCCGTGGGCATCTTTGTCGGAACTCCAGACGCCCTCGATGACGATCCCAGCGGCCTCGATTTCCGCTCCGTACCCGGGAAGGACGTCGGCGACCTGGCCTCTCAAGCCGGCGGTCAGCTCATGAAGCGTAGGCGCCGCCTCCAGGAGCAGATGGCCATGAGCCATAGCTGTGATCTGGCCCTCGACTGGAGAACGCAAGGCCCTCTTGCCTCCGATCCTGCCCTCGCGTTCCGCGATGACCTCGCCACGTTCCACCCGATCTCCCAGATCTCTGGTCACGGAAGCCAGAGCCTCTTCTGGATCGGTGCCCAGTGAGTCTGCCACAGACACAGTCCACACCGCGCTGGGCACGAGTGCCCGTGCGATGACTTGGTGTGGCTCCACGGCTTCGCCCACGTTGACCAGGACCTCTCCCGGTATGGGCAGGCGGCGGGCCCGTCGCAGGGTTGCTCCCAGACGGACCCGCGACGGCACTCTCCAGGCGGGGGCTGTGGGTTGGGTGCGGACGGCCATCAGTATCCCGCCTCCCACATCCACTCCTGGATCCTGGCCCGGCGCGAGGTGACATCCTCAGGAAGGAGCAGGGGACGGCCTCGGGCGTCGATGATGATTCCGACCGTTCCTCCCTCGACTTCGGTGGTGGCGCCGCCCCCTGGCCGGCCCATGCCCACATCGAAGCTGCGTGAGGGGCGAAGCTCTAGTGTCGCCACCTGATCGGCTGGAAGAGGGACCACCTCCAGGGTGCCGTAGGTGGCCTCGCCTTCGATGACCGATTCGTCGGGGTAAATCACCTTGAAGCGGAGGGCCGTGCTGCCTGGTCGGCCTTTGCCTTGGGGTGCCACCACGGTGCCGAGGTTCACCAGACCATCCCGCACCAGCACCTGCGCAGCAGCCAGGGGCTCGACGGCTGCCAGGCCCCCGATCTGGGACATGATCCCCAAGCGATCCAGCGCGATGCTGCAGACCCCTATGGGCTGCAGCGCGTCGAGGAGGAGCAGTGCTGCCTGGCGGTCATGCGCGGTATGGGAGAGCAGTCCTCCCGAACCCACGATGAGGTCCAGCGGAGGAAGGGAGGGAGCCGCCGCGCCGTTGGTGGAGATTCCGCTCATTGCCAAGACCCGGGAGAAGAGCTCTCTTGCCACGGCCTGTTCAAGGAGCGCGTCCTCACGGCTTCCAGGAAGCGTGGCGGGGCGAGCTGCTTTGTTAAGGAGTCGGATGCGCGCTTCACTTCCCTCCATCTCGAAGGGAAGCCAGCGGAGGATGTCATCGTCGGTCACGCTCTCAAGGACTCGATCCAGCCCGAACGCCAATCCCGTCCCGCCAGAAACGGTCAAGGAGGGTTGGCCTCTCAGAGAGCCCACTAAGCTAGTGGACCCAGCCCCCAGATCGGCACCGAGGACGTCCAGGTTGTACTGTCGGGCCAGGTATTCCACCGTCCAGGCCAGGGCCTTCACCGTCGGTTGGATAGGCGCCAAACTCCAGGACTGGATCGTCTCGATGCCTGGAACGGCTCGGATCTTGTCCTCTACGAAGATTCTTTCCAGGGCCTGGTGGATCTCACTCAGGTTTTCCTCTCCCCGGCTCGGTGTGAGATTGGCGGTCGCCTCCAGGTCAGAAACATGGCCCAGGATCTGGTCGATCTGGTCGCTCACATGTTGATTGCCGGCGAAGATGATGCGCGGTCTTCCTTGGTGGACCTGTGAGGCGCAGAACAGGGCGAGGGTAGAGGCCAACTCCAGCACCGGCTCACGGGCGCCACCGTCGGTCCCCCCGACGAGAACCACCGCGTCAACTTGCTCGCTAGCGAAGGCGGCAAGGAACTGACCCATGGCCTCAGGGGGGCCGAGCCGAAGCCGATCGCTGGTGCGCTCATCAGCTATCGTACTGTAGGTGGTGGCAGCGGCGCGGCGCGCTGCGCGCAGGCTTCGTGGCCCAGTCGCGGCTAGGATCAGCTGGATCGGATCTGCCGCGCTGGTGATCGCCACCAATCCGTCCACCCCTGTGCCTTCCGGGGACTCCGGGGTGATGAGGTTTCCTTCTTTGCCCAGGAGTTGCTTCCCCGTTCTAACCTGGATGTCTTGGATCGCCTCCCTCAAGCCGGCGCTGATGTCCCGCGGCGTGCTCTGCGCCTCCGCCATGGCGACGAGCCGGTACTCTCCAGCGATGCGATCCATCAGGCTGACTCGGGTGATGGCGCTGCCCAGATCAGCGGTCAATACGGACTCCAGTTGGAACTCTTGCGCCAAGGGGCGTTCTCCTAGGAGAGGAGACCGAGCCAGTCCCCCAGGAGAAACTGGGCCCGGTCGATCAAGAGAGAGATCCGGGTGGTGAGCGCGTTGGCAAAGAGCGCTCCGAAAGTAATCATAATGAAGCCTCTCCCGACCATTCTCCAGCTTCTGGAAAGGGCCCTGCGAAACTCTCCGGCGCGGCTGCCCCCTTCCAGGCTGAAGTAGAAGTACCCGAGGGTCCCGAGCGTGCCGACGACCAGAATGAGGTTGTTGACGGCCGCAGCGGGGTCCTCGCCGGGAGAGAGGGAGACCATGGTGGCCTGGGCCTGGCGAAGCAGCGTTCCTGTCAGAGCACCTCCCGCCGCCACGGCCGCTCCCACACCGAACAGGAGCGCCATGGACGGGTTTCCGACCCAGGCGAGCGGCGGGTAGATCTTCGCTAGCAAGAGGACTCCCAGGGCCAGGGGGATAGCGAGATGAGCGTTAGCCACCGAGTCTTGCAGCAGAGGCGTTGCCAAGCGAGCAATCAGCACCTGGTGGACGGCGACCACCGCGGCGAATCCCAGAGCCGTGCCAACGAGCAGGTGCTCGGCGACTCGGAACAGGGGGCTGTCGGACAGGAGATAGCTGAATACCATGATGGTGAGAACGGCTCCCGTCCACACCCCCGCCAGAGCCGTCACGTCCTCAGGCAGCGGCACTAGCTTCGGCCTCTCAGACGAGCCCAGAGGTGCGCCAAGTTTGCGGCGAGGATGATGGCGAGCACCGCCAGGTGACCGAGAGACTGGGGTGCGACGGCATCGGCAGCAGGGCCGGAGAGGCCTCGAAGGGCCTCTAGCTCAGCGGCCCCGAGGAGGCCGACCACGAGCCCCTCCAGTTGACCAGACCGCAGGTAGGGACGGGCCAAAGGGTCCGCCTGGGCGCTCACGCCGGCCACCATCGGAATTTCCATAGCAGTTTGAACCTGCTCGATCCAACTTCGCAGGGCCTCGGGTCGGGCCGTGAGCACCACGATTAGGTCCACATCGGCTAGACCGGTAAGTCCCTCCCCGATGGCTGTGTCGGCAAGGTGCCGCCCCTCCCGGTACTCCGCCTGGTCGGGCCGGAGAAGAATTCGGGTCAGGGCCCGGGCGCCGGCGGCCTCGCCGGAGACAAAACCGAGATTCAAGTAGTCGTCCCCATACTCGTAGTCTCCGGCGGTGTTTGCCGATCGGTCGAGGGCCTGATCGGCGAGCGCGGCTCCCTCGGGCACCAGGCTGACCGCCAGAACGCGGGATCCTTGCCCCATGAGATAGCTGAGCACCGCGGCAGCCTGAGGTCCCAGCTCTCCTCGGGCAGGGTGGTGAACC
>CAYGBX010000003.1:0-76844 GCA_964348195.1 uncultured Anaerolineales bacterium | reverse complement strand
CTCCTCGGGTAGCGGGATCGTAGTCGAAAGAGACCAGCACGGTCGCCTGTTCTGGGAGTTGGGAGAGCGCCCGGTCAAATGCCGCAGCCGTAGCCCCGGGTACAAGGCCGCTGGGGAGAATCCCGGAAAGGAGGATAGCCAGGATGACTGCACCGCCCACCAGAAGATAGATCAGCCAACGGACCAAGGTAGGCGACACTCGTTCGGGCTCCTCCTCCTTCTCCACGGGGGCCGGGATGGCTGGCCCCGTGACGATCTCTTCGAACACGGAAGCCTGCTCTGTCCCTGCGAGGGGCGTGGCGATGGTGGGCCGCCGTCGTCGGGGTCTGGGAAACGCAGGTCGTTGGGACAGCAGTCCAACCAGACCGGCGAGGATCCCTTCGGTCGCGGCTGGCTCCTCATCTTCCGCCTCTTCGGGAGAGATCGCCTCGGGGGGCCCCGCTTCTTCCGGAGCGATGCCCTCTCCCGGAGGCGGAGAGGGGGGTTCGACGGAGACGGCTTCCTCCTCCAACTGAGCCAGGTCAATGCGGGCGATTCTCTCGCCTGGTTCTTCGGGTGGGGCAACCTCCACTTCGGCCGGCTCGGGCGGTTCGATCACCGGTAGCTCGGCTCGGGGAGCTTCGACGGCCGGAGGCGGCTCCAGCGGGGCCGGTTCCCCTGAGGCGGGCTCCCTGGGAGCCGCCTCTTCGGGGGCTGGCTGCTCAGCGAGGGGGGCCACCCCCTCCTGGCGAAGCCGGAGCAGCCACGTTGGGATCTTCTCCCCTCCTTCGGCCTCCTCCTCTGCTCCCTCCAGGTCGCGGAGCCGCCTAAGCCACGTGGGTACCTCCTCGGGGATCCCTTCCGGCTCCTCACGCGCCGCGGCCGAGGGGAGGGTAGCTCCGCAGTTCACGCAGGACAGGGAACCCTCAGGATTGAGGTGACCGCAGGCGGGACAGGCTATCTGTTCCGCGGGGCTGAAGTCGTGTCCGCAGTTGTTGCAGAAGCGACTCCCCTCACGGTTCGCCGTTCCGCATTGTGGACAGTAGATCACCCTAGACTCCTCACTGGGCATAGGGGCGGTCCATTCCGAGTAGGATCCGGAACGCGGTGGCAATGGCTCCCAAAGCCACCCCCAATAGGATACCGCGGGCGCCGGCCGTGCCGGGAACCTCCAGGACCCAAGCGCGGAGATCCGGTGCGTTGGCCCAGAGGTCTGCCACGGCGGGGATCTGGCCGACCAGGACGATCGCTCCTGCGGCGACCATGAGGAAGGAAGCGACACTGCGGATCCGGAAGGCTCGGTACGCAGCGAAGGCGGTGTAGAAGGCGAGCAGCGCGAAGAAGCTGGTCTGCAGAGGGACCTGAACGTTCTGGAAGATGAACTGGACGATGGGATCCTGTGGACCTCGGGTGCTAGTGAGCCCGGCGAAGAGGACCACGGCTAAGGCTAGGAGAAGGAGGGAGCTATAGAGCCACCCCTCGGCCTGACGACGGACGCGCCGCAGGTGGTGAGCCATCACGTTCAAGAGCCCTAGCAGCAGGGCGAAGGCGGCAAGAATGACGACCCACTCGACCAGGATAGCTCCGGCAGGGTCCAGATAGGGGGCATCCACGAACAGGTCGACCAGCACGACCGTTCCGGTCGCGATGGCGATAGCCAGGGGCAGGATACGTCTCATCGCATGCCAGTCGGGCTTGGCGCCGGGTCCCGCTGAAGGGAGCGCCTGCGGTGCGGGTTCCCCAAGTGGCCCTGCTCCGGCCGGGCCCCTCCGCAAGGCAGCCGAGAGGCTGGGGACGACCCGGGCCTCATCCTGATACTCCTAGGTCAGCGTGCTGATCAGCACCCCCATCACGATCGCGGCGATCACCGCGGTTCGGAGCCAATCTTGAGCCACCAGACTCGCCTGGTGATCAGGGATTCGAGCCAGGTAGGCACCGCCCGCGTAGATCTCCTCGCCCCACAAGGGCGTATCTACAGAGGCTTCGACGAAAGGAAGCACCTCAGGGGACGAGGCTCCACCGATTTGGATCAGACCCCGTCGCGCTCCGTTCTCGCTCATGAGAAGGAATTCGTCTCCGAATCCGCCGATCATCACGTTCGCGCCCAGAGTCTCGCGGTCGAGGATCCCGGCCACCCCGGCAGCGTAGGCCGAGGGCGTTGGCGCGATCCATCTGATGCGATCCGGGTCGTAGTGGGCCGGGTCGCCATGCCGCTCGTAGCCCCTGCGGACGGCGTCCTGCGCGGCGGGGAGGAGCGTAGGGTCGGCCAGGGTAACCAAGATCCGGAGATCAGTTCCGACGGATCTCTGGGAGAGATAGGCCAGGGCCGTCAGTCCAGCCATGGCATCCGATGTCGAGGCCCCCCCGATCCCTCCTGTCCCGAGAGTCAGGTGAAGGGTCTCGCCGGTCTCCAAAGCCCCGTCCACCACCTCCTGGAGATGGGAGAACGCTCTCACCGGACGGAGCTCAGGCGGCCGACCAGCTCGCACACGCGCCCGGAGGATAAGCATGATCAAGACGAAGGCCCCGGCAACGGCCACTCCGACTCCTATGTCCAGTTCTGGCGGCATTGGAGTCTCCTAGCCCTCTCCGGGATCCATCTGTCGGATCTCCTCGAGGCGCGATATGAGCCGGCCCACGCTGTCCCGATCCTCAAGTAGGGAGACGTATGAGGTTACGGTGTCTCGCCCAACCAAGGGAGAGAGTAGCGGCCCCGCTACCAGAAGAAACTGGCTGGCGAGGAAGGATAGAGGCCGGTGCATCTCCAAGAGCAGGAGCGCTGGCGCGGCCCATCCGGAGTCAGACAGGCGTCGTAATCCGGCTTCGATTAGGGGTTCGTCCTGGCGAGGCTGGGCCATGGGTGTCTCCGCGGAGAGCACCGGCAAGTATAGCATGCGGCGAAAATGGCAGACAAGAGATTTCATCACTTGGGGGCTTGGGACCTTGAAGCGCGCGCATTCTGGACAAGAACGCGGGCGCTCCCCTAGAATCGGCCCAGTTGAACGGACGGCCACAGGCCATCATGTCAGAATTGTCCCAGCTGCACGAAGAGGTCCGGGTCTGCCCGAGGTGCATCCTAAGCCAGTCCCGCAATCGGGCGGTGCCGGGGGAGGGTCCGGAGCAGGTGGAGATTCTGCTCGTGGGCGAGGCCCCCGGATTCCACGAGGATCAGCAGGGCCGACCCTTCGTCGGCCCCGCTGGTCAGCTCCTCGACGAGTTACTGGACGGGATCGGCGTCTCGCGAGACAGCGTATACATCACGAACGTGGTTAAGTGTCGACCCCCTGGAAACCGCGATCCTGAGGCGGAGGAGATCGAGGCCTGCCATTCCTATCTCGAGCGGCAGATCGACATCCTCAAGCCCAAATTGATTGTGACGCTGGGCCGGGTATCCACCCAGCGCTTCTTTCCCAATGCCAAGATCTCCCAGATCCGGGGCCGTCCGCGCAAGATTGCGGGGATCGTGTACTATCCGGTGTACCACCCGGCGGCGGCCCTCCATCAGCCTCGCTGGCGCCGCACCGTCGAGGAGGACTTTCAACGCATTCCCGAGGTCCTAGAACGCGCCCACCGATTGCCCGACGAACGGGCAGAGACTGCAGGCGAGCAACTGAGCTTGCTCTGAGACAATCGCTCCCGCGAGATTCGCGCTCCGGGTCAACTTGCAGCGGTGGAGCAGACGTCGTTGACACCTCCGACGCGACGGTCAGGGAGCCTTCTTCTCGAACGGTAGGAATCGAGCCTCTCTAGATGGCCAAGAACAATCTACGGATCCTCCCCCTGGGCGGCGTAGGGGAGATAGGCAAGAACATGATGGTGATGGAGTACGGTGACAACCTCCTCATCATCGATGCTGGCCTCATGTTCCCCACCGCCGAGATGCCGGGGGTGGACATAGTGATCCCCGATATGAGCTATGTCCGGGAGCGCAGCCACAAGGTGCGAGGGATCGTGATCACCCACGGCCACGAAGACCACATAGGGGGCCTTCCCTATCTGCTGGCAGATGTCCAGGCACCGATATACGCCACCACCCTCACTCGAGGCCTCATCGAGGTGAAGCTGAAGGAGCACAAACGGCTGAAAGGAGCAGATCTCCGCCTGATCTCCACTGAGGATTCGCTGAAGCTCGGACCCTTTGAGGTGGAGTTCTTCGCCGTCTGTCATAGCATCCCTGACGGGGTGGGCCTGGCCGTCCACACCCCGGTGGGCACGGCGGTCCACTCTGGAGACTTCAAGTTCGACCATGCTCCTGTGGACGGTCGCCCCACGGACTTCGCCAAGCTCGCCCGGCTGGGCGGAGAGGGCGTGCTGGTCCTCCTCTCCGACAGCACCAACGCCGAGCAAGACGGATACACCCCCTCGGAGCAGGAGATCTCGGCGACCTTTGATGAGGTCTTCTCTCATGCCCGCGGAAGGATCATCGTGGCCACCTTCGCCTCCAACATCTCCCGCGTACAGCAGGTGATCTCCGCCGCGGGCGCGCGCGGTCGCAAGGTCGCGGTGGTGGGCCGCAGCATGGTGGAGAACGTGAGGATGGCCCGGGAGCTGGGCTATCTCAAGACTCCCGAGAACGGGCTCGTGCCAATCGGGGAATTGAACAATCTCCCTCCCGATCGGTCGGTCATTGTCTGTACTGGTAGCCAGGGAGAACCCACCTCGGCTCTGGTGCGTATGGCGAGCCGCCAGCACCGTGACGTGAGCCTGGTGCCCGGAGACACCGTGGTGGTCTCGGCCACGCCTATCCCTGGCAACGAGGAGTTGGTCCACCGCACGCTGAACAATCTGTTTCGGCTGGGCGCCGAGGTCCTGTACCACGAGCTGGCGGACGTCCACGTATCCGGCCACGCCAGCCGGGAGGAGCAGAAGCTGATGATCAATCTCCTCCGACCCCGGTACTTCATTCCCATCCATGGGGAGTTCCGCCATCTCGTCCTGCACGCTGCGCTGGCCCACGAGGTGGGGATCCCTCCTGAGAACGTCTTCGTGGTAGAGGACGGGTACGCAATGGAGTTCGATGAGAAGTCGGCGCGCATCACCGAGCGGATGTCAGCCGGCCACGTTCTCGTGGACGGTTTGGGGGTCGGGGACGTGGGGCAGGCCGTGCTCCGCGACCGCCACCTGCTGTCGCGGGATGGGTTCGTCCTGGCTGTTGTTGCGGTAGATGGGCGGACCGGGGCCTTGGTCTCGGGGCCCGATATTGTCTCTCGCGGATTCGTGTACGAGCCCGAGTTTGAGGACCTGCTGGAGCGGGCGCGAAGCCAGGTTGTGGATGCACTCGAGCCTGGAGGCGATCCTTCGGTGGCCAGCCGGAGGATCCGCGAGACGCTCCGCCAGTTCTTCTACCAGGAGACCAAGCGACGCCCCGTGATCCTGCCTATGGTGATGGAGGTGTGAGGGTGAGGCTCTCAGTCGGACGCGATGCGATCTTAAGGTTCTGGCGCTTGCGGCCGGAACCTTTCATTCTATAATGGCCGTGGCTAACGGTTTCCGCTTGGGGACAGCGGGGAGGGGGGTGGTTATCGGCGAGAGGTTGAGTTATCCACTCATACCTGATCCATTTGTAGGGAGGAAGGGAGATGCATAGAGCGTTTTGGGCCCTCCTGGTGGTTTCGGTGTTGCTCCTGGTCGCGGCCTGTGGCACCCCCACGGCGGCGCCGCCTGAGCCGACCGAGCCGTCGTTGGAGGGAGTCACACCGGTCACGGTCTGTCTCGTCACGGACCTGGCGGGTGTGGATGACCAGAGCTTCAATGCCAGCGCCTGGCAGGGCGTGAACGATGCCGTGGCGGCTGGCTATGCCAACGTCGATCCGATACTGCTGGAATCGGACTCCCGAGAGGACTACCAGCCCAACATCGACGGCTGCCTGGCTCAAGGCGCCGAGCACATCGTCACCGTTGGGTTCGAGTTGGGCGAGGCGACTGCAACAAATGCTGCGGCTGAGACAGATGTCCTGTGGACCATCGTTGACTTCGCCTACGACCCAGACATCCCCAATGTCCGAGAGCTGGTGTACCAGACCGACGAGGCGGCCTTTGCGGCCGGGTACCTGGCGGCCGGGATGACCAAGACCGGCATCGTGGGAACCTACGGTGGTCTGAACATCCCCACCGTGAGCATCTTCATGGATGGGTTCACCCGTGGCGTCGAGCACTACAACGATCAGAAGGGGACCGACGTGCGGGTGGTCGGTTGGGACATCGCCACCCAGGACGGGCAGTTCACCGGCAGCTTCACCGATATGGGGATTGCCCGCACGACCTGCGAGGGCATCCTCGACGAGGGAGCGGACATCATGCTGCCGGTCGGGGGAGCCATCAACCAGCCCTGCGGGGACGCCATCACCGCCCGGGGCATCGACGGAGCGCTCATCGGTGTGGACGTGGATGCGTTCCGCGCTATGCCCGCAACCTACCAAGATCAATGGATGGTCACGATCGAGAAGGCCATCGCCCTTCAGGTCTTGCGTTCGATCGAGGCACACTCTCGGGATGAGTGGACGCCCGGAGGAGCTCTCGGCACCCTCGCCAACAGCGGTGTCGGTCTCTCCGCCTACCATAGCTGGGAAGACGCGATCTCGGATGAGTTGAAGGCCGAGGTTGAGGCACTCCTCGAGGCCATCAGGGATGGGGAGATAGAGGCGGCATTCACCCAGGTGATATAGCACGGATCATGTGACGAGTGTGGGGAACCCCCGCGGTTCTTCGGGGGTTCCCTGCTTGTCTATACTGTGACGAGCAGGTCTAGCTGGGAGGCAGGTTCTTGGCCCTAGAGTTGCAGGGAATCACGAAACGGTTTCCTGGAGTGCTGGCCAACGACGATGTCAACCTCTCCGTCGAGCCGGGAGAGATTGTGGCGCTCTTGGGCGAGAACGGGGCGGGCAAGACGACCCTCATGAACATCCTCTACGGACTGTACACTCCGGATGCTGGACAGGTTCGCGTCGATGGCCATCTGCTCCGATTGTCTTCGCCCCGGGACGCCATCGCCTCAGGCGTAGGCATGGTGCATCAGCACTTCATGCTGGTGCCGGTGTTCACGGTCTCTGAGAACGTGATGCTGGGAATGGAGCCGGCGGGTCCGCTTGGCTGGCTCGACAGGCGGACTGGGTCTCAAACGGTCCGGGAGATCTCGGAGCGCTACGGGCTTGAGGTTGACCCAAGCGCATTGGTCGAGGACCTTCCGGTGGGGGTCCAGCAGCGGGTTGAGATCATCAAGGTGCTGAGCCGAGAGGCGCGGTATCTCGTGTTCGACGAGCCGACCTCAGTGCTGACCCCGCAGGAGGTAGAGGAGTTCTTCCGGATCCTCCAGGGTCTCAAAGAGGACGGCAAGGGCATCATCTTCATCAGCCACAAGCTGAAGGAGGCGCTGGAGATCGCCGACCGAATCGTCGTGATGCGAGACGGCAAGATTGCGGGAGAGGCGCTGCCGGATGAGGTCACCGAGGAACAGCTCGCCGAGTTGATGGTGGGGAGACCCGTTGAGCTTGAGGTGAGAAAGCAAAGGGCCGAGGTCGGTGAGCCAGTTCTCGTCGTGATGGATCTGGTGGCCCTGGACGACCGCGACCACCGGGCGGTGGACGGCGTCTCTCTTGAGGTGCGATCCGGTGAGATCGTCGGGGTCGCAGGGGTGCAGGGCAACGGTCAGACGGAGTTGGTCGAATCGATCATGGGGCTGCGTCCGTCACTGGCAGGAACGGTGTCGATCGCCGGGAGGGATGTCACCACCGCTTCGCCGCGCGATATCCACCGATTGGGCGTGGCCCACGTGCCAGAGAATCGCTTGGAGAGCGGCCTGATCGTGGACTTCACGGTGACGGAGAACATGATTCTGGACGGCTACTATGCGCGACCCTACTCACGCGGCATACAGATGGATTGGGGGCGAGCTGGGCAGGCGGCCGAAGGCCTGGTCGAGGAGTACGATGTTCGCACCCCGACCATCGGGACCCAGGTGTCGTCCCTGTCGGGTGGCAACCAGCAGAAGGTGATCGTAGCCCGGGAATTCAATCGGGACGTGAAGCTGGTGGTGGCGTCTCAACCCACGAGGGGGATCGACGTGGGTTCGATCGAGTACGTTCACGCCCGGATCGTGGAGAAGAGGGACGAAGGCGCGGGTGTGCTAATCGTCTCCTCAGAACTCGACGAAGTGGTGGCCCTCTCCGATCGACTGCTGGTGATGTATCGAGGCCGGATCGTCGGCGAGTTCGATCCCGACAAAGCTACAACCACTGAGATCGGTCTGGCCATGCTTGGGGCGACGACATGAGCGACCCGATGGACTCTCCCCCATCTCGGTCGGAGGAAGCGGCGCCGGAGGACCGGCGGCCCGATGTGCTGGCTCGGGCCACCGGGGTCGGAGCTGGTCTGGGGCAGGCGCTGCTGATGCCGGCGCTAGCACTGCTGGTGGCTCTGGTTGTGGGGGCCTTCGTCATCGCACTGACGGACCTCGATGCCTGGGCTGTGATGAACACAGATCCAGCGGGTGCCCTCGGCCAGATGCTGGAGGGCGTTTGGGTGGCCTATAGGGCCCTTCTCCTGGGGGCCTTCGGTTCCATCTACGCACTGTCCGAGACGCTCTTTGCCGCCACCCCGCTGATGCTGGCTGGACTGGCGGTGGCGCTGGGGTTCCGAGCCGGGCTGTTCAACATCGGAGCCAACGGTCAGATGTTGATCGGTGGGATGGCCGGTATGTGGGTGGGGCTTCACATCTCTCTGCCCACGGGCCCGCACATTCTCTTGGCTCTTGTGGCGGCAGTGCTCGGGGGAGCCATGTGGGCCGCGATCGCCGGTTTTCTGAAGGCCCGGACCGGCGCCCATGAGGTCATCACGACCATCATGCTCAACTTTGTAGCCCTCCGCCTGGTCGAGTTCTTGCTGAAGACCCCAGTGTTCCAGGAGGTCGGTAGGGCCAGCCCTCTCTCCGAGAAGCTTCCGCCCTCGGCGCAGTTTCCGGCGATCTTCGGCAGCGACTACCGGGTCACGATCGGCCTCTTCATAGCCTTCGCGGCGGTTATCTTCGTCAACTGGCTGCTGTTTCGGTCCTCGCTGGGGTTCGAGTTCCGGGCAGTGGGCTTGAACCCGAGCGCCAGCCGATACGCGGGCATGAACGTGGCTTGGCTCTACGTGGGCGTGATGGCGATCTCCGGGGGCCTCGCAGGGATCGCGGGAGCCAACCAGGTGATGGGGCTTCCGCCGTACCAGGTGACCCCTGGGTTCTCAGGCACGATCGGGTTTGATGCCATCGCCCTGGCGCTGCTGGGACGGTCGCATCCGGTGGGTGTCCTCTGGGCGGCCCTGCTCTTTGGTGCGTTGAAGGCGGGTGGACGGAACATGCAGGCCGCAGCCCAGATTCCGATTGAACTTGTTGTTGTGATCCAGGCGCTCATCATTGTGTTCATCGCTGCTCCTGAGCTGGTGAGAGCCATCTTCAGGGTCAGGCGTGCCGAGAAGGAGCCGGCTCAGGTCAGCAGAGGTTGGGCCGAGTGATGGCGACGGAAGGCTTGATTCCTCAGACCAGAGTGAGGGCGACGCCCGAGGAGCGACGCGCCACCTACGTTGGCGTCATCCTCATCGTTCTGGCGGCTCTCGTCTTCTGGGCCTTCGGTCTGAATGTGATGGGGGATCTGGACGCCACCTTCAACCTTGCCTTCCCCACCGATCGGTTCCCCGACATCCTCTGGGTCGTCAATACCAGGATCCTGGCGTTCGTGGTAGCAGGCGTCCTGGCGTTCCTGGGCGGGCTACAGGTTCGGCGCTGGAACGTGAAGCGCACGGATCTGATGCTGGCCGTGGGACTAGGGTTCTTCGCTCTGGCCTTCCTGGCGTGGGCGGCGGCCGGGAAGTCGTTCAGCATGGTTGGGATGCTGCGCTCGACAGTGATCCTGTCGGTGCCGGTCACCCTGGGTGCCTTGACCGGACTAATGTGCGAGCGCGTGGCGATCATCAACATCGGGATCGAAGGACAGATGCTGGCTTCGGCGTTCGCGGCTACCATTCTGGGAAGCGCATTCGGACTTTGGGGAGGTGTCTTCGGTGCATTGGTGGTGGGGGCGCTCCTCGGGGCCTTCCTGGCGTGGCTGACGATCCGCTTCCTGGTGGATCAGATCATCGCCGGAGTGGTCATCAACATCTTCGCTCTTGGGTTGACTTCGTTCTTGGCCACTCGGGTTCTCGCGGAGGCCCAGCACCTCAACTCTGCGCCTCAGTTCGCCGCGATTCGAATCCCGATCCTCGCCGACATCCCGGTGCTGGGCTCGATGTTCTTCAATCACAACCTCTTCATCTACGCCACGTTTCTCCTGGTGGTTCTGCTTCACCTGGGCTTCTTCTACACCCGCTGGGGGCTGAGGTCACGATCGGTCGGTGAGCACCCGCGAGCCGCGGACACGGTCGGGATCGACGTCTACTGGACCCGATACCGGAATGTGATCCTGGGTGGCATGATCGCGGGGGCAGGCGGGGCGTTCCTCTCGCTCACCCAGGTTTCCCGATTCGAAGAGAACATGACTGCCGGCATTGGATTCATCGGGCTGGCGGCGATGATCTTCGGCCGATGGAGACCGTTTGGCGCTCTCGCCGCGGGCCTGGTGTTCGGGTTCGCGCGAGCGCTGCAGCAGAAACTGGGAATCCTGGCCACTCCCATCCCCTCTGAATTCATTCTGATGACCCCCTACCTGGTGACGATCATCGTGGTGGCCGGTGTGGTAGGGCGGGCCATCCCTCCTGCCGCCGACGGCAAGCCATACATCAAGGAGTAGGCGCAGTGGGATTCGCCAGGGCCGAGGCCGGGATTGGGCGGTGACTCGTCAGCGGTTGCCATTGATCTTGGCCGGAGTGGGGCTACTCCTGGGGGCCGCCATTGGGCTTGTGGCGGGAGGCAGGCTCCTTGTCGCGGAGCTCCCTACCCCCAGTCCTAGCCCTACTAGGCCTCTCCAGCCGACCTACACGGCTTCCCCGGCGGCTACCGACACACCGACCGTGACCGCAACCGCGACTCCCACGGCCACTACTCCTCCCGAACCAACCGCCACGCCCACGCAGACCCCTCTCCCGGCGACAGCTACGCCGGTGCCGCCCACTGCCACTCCGACCCCGCAATTCGACTACGTCGCGTCGTCAGTGGGGTTCGCGACCTACTGCGACCAGACCCGGGCGATAGGACGCGTCTATCAGAAGGACGGTGTCTCGGGAGCTGTCGGTGCCCGTGTGCGGGTCTGGTGGGACGGGGGAGAGGTTCCCATCCAGGTGGTGGGGGGGGAAGGAAACTTCGATTTCTTCCTGCAAGGGACTAACATGGGGTGGCGGTGGTGGGTCGCTGTGGTCGATGCCAACAACAATCCTCTTTCCGAGGTCGTTACGTTCGATAGCGACGATCACTGCAACTCTGGCGCTCGCAACTGGATTGACATCACCTTCGTCGCAACTCGTTAGTCTCCCCGCACACGATCCGATTCTCCTTCGGTCTCCACGGCTCTCACCTGCGGGTCGGCTTTGCCCTGCCCTATGACGACAGACCGATACACGCCGAGACCGAGATTCCTCCATCCGCTCCTCGCAGTCCTCTTGGTGGTGGTGGTCGCCTCGGCCGTCCCCGCTGCCGGATGGCTCCGACAGGCGCTCTTCGACTGGACGGGCGAGACGGCCCTCAGTGAACAGATTAAGGGAGCCGGCGCTCTTATCCTGCTCCGTCTGACCCAACCTTCGCTCCGCACCGAACCGATGGTGCCCATAGACCACACGAGCTCCAAACCCTACGGTGTGAATACCTTTCTGGAGCAGGAACCGGACTACGAGGTCGTGGAAGCAAGCCTGGACCGAGTCCGAGAGGCGGGGTTTGCCTGGATCCGCCAGCAGTTCCCCTGGGAGGACATCGAGATCCACGGCCAGGGAGACTTTGAGGACCGACGCCACGAGCCCGCTCGCTCGGCATGGAATAAGTACGATCGGATCGTGGAGGCGGCGGTGGAGCGTGGTCTGGGGGTCATCGCCCGTCTCGACCAGCCTCCACGTTGGGCGCTGGACACTGAGGCAAAGCCCGGCGTGATTCAGTCTCCACCCAGCGACGCGTCGGACTTTGGGGCATTCGCTGAGGCAGTGGCAGCGCGATACCGGGGCCGGATTGTCTACTATCAGATATGGAACGAGCCCAACTTGGCGGTGGAGTGGGGAGGGGACCCACCGGATCCCGCTGCCTACGCAGATCTTATGTGTGAAGCCACGCGCCGGATCAAAGCGGCAGATCCCGGCGCCGTGGTCCTGAGTGCGGCGCTGGCTGCCACCATTGAGACCGGTCCCCTGAATCTGAGCGACCTCCTCTATCTTGAGGCCATGTACGACCATGGGGCCTCAGCCTGTTTCGACATCATGTCGGCTCAGGCCTACGGGCTTTGGACGGGACCGACCGACAGACGGGTCGATCCCTCCCGGACCAATTTCCCTCGCCCGCTCCTCCTGCGTGAGATCATGGTCCGAAACGGAGACGGCTCCAAGCCAATCTGGGCATCGGAGATGGGCTGGAACGCGTTGCCCGAGTATTTCGCTGGAGATCCCATCTACGGTCGGGTCACCGAGGAGGGTCAGGCTGCCTACGCGGTGCAAGCCTACCTGAGGGCACAGGCGGAGTGGCCTTGGATGGGGCCCATGAGCTATTGGTTTCTCAAACGGGCTTCCGACCGGGAGGCGGATCAGCCTTTCTACTATTTCCGGATGTTGGAGCCAGATCTTGAGCCCCTTCCGGTCTATGACTCACTCAGCGAGCTGGCCTCCCAGGTGCCTGTCCTGGGCCTGGGCTACAGACAGGAGGACCACTGGGCGTTGATCTACGATGGCGCGTGGGAGGATGTGCTGGATCGAGATGCGGTCCTCGGGGGGTATCGTCGGAGCGGTGCGGCCGGAGATCGGTTGTCCTTCCGGTTCTCGGGAACGGATCTGAGCCTGGTCTTCGGGCCCGCTCGGGGATCCGTCGAACTGGTGGTCGACAACACGAGGCGGACTCTGGAGCAGGCCGCTGAGGTGGGTGAGGTGGTCGTGGCCCAGGGCCTGCCCTATGGAGAGCACTCTCTTGAGATGACGGTCCAGAGCGGTAGCATCTCGATCGATGGCGTGATTGTCCGCCGGAATCCAGGCCCCGAGGTGACGCGCGTGGCTATAGTGGGCTTCGGCATCATGGGATTGCTCGGAGTTGCGGCCTGGCTACAGCGGTGGCGGGCCTCGAGAGCTACTCTCTAGAGGGGGCTGGACGGAGAATGCGGGTCATCACGGTGGCCACCGTGAAGGACGAGGCGGAGAAAGCCCGAGCGCTACTGGAGTCACTTGTGGGGCAGCCGCATCCGCCGGATCACCTGGTGGTGGTCGATGAAGGCTCAATGGATGGGACGGTGGATATCCTCCGTGGGTATGAGGACCGACTGCCGCTACGGGTGGTGGTTCGGCGATCGAGGCTCAGATCTCTCGGGGGTTGGGGCGCCTTTGGTCTGGTGATCGGCCTGCTTCGCCTTCTGCAGTGGCGGCGGCGCGTTCCCCCAGAAACCTACTTGTGAGCTGGAGCAGAGCGGCTTGGGTCCAGAGCTTCGCGGTCTCGAGATCGGCTGCGGTCGCCCTGGTATGGATCGCCTTCGCCCTTCGGACCTACCGGCTTGGGGCCAAGAACATTTGGTGGGACGAAGGCCTGGCTGTGTGGGCGGCCCGCAAACCGTTCGCGGAGATGACCCTCTGGACAGCGGGGGACGTCCACCCACCGCTCTTCTTCTGGTTTCTCTGGCCGTGGATCCGCGCCGTCGGAGAGAGCGAGTTCGCCGTACGGTTCCTCTCCGTGATCTTCGGTGTGCTCTTGGTGGCGGTCCTCTACGTGCTGGCGAGGATGTTCTTGAGCCGGGAGGCGGCCAATCTCGCACTTCTCCTGGTGGCGACTGCTCGGTTCCCCGTGTGGTGGTCCCAGGAGATGAGGATGTACATCCTGGGGGCCCTGCTGGCGTTGGCATCAGTCTATCTCTTCCTCCGACTTCGGCGAGAAGAAGCGCTTGGGCTATGGTTGGGATACATCCTGGCTACCGCGGCAGCCCTCTACACCCTCTACCTCTCGGTGGCGGTGCTTGCGGTGCAGAACCTTATGGTGATGGTCGGCTATCTGCGGTCTGGCTCCCGACCGGCCCGACCGTTTCTGCGGCGGTGGACTGTCAGCCAGGCGGCGACGATAGGGCTGTTCGTCCCTTGGCTGGCGCTGGCGCTGGGACGGATCCCGACCTGGTCCGTGGCGGAGCCGATCGAGCCCGGGTTCGTGTTGCGTCTCTACTGGACTCTCCTGACCCTGGGGATCTCCACCCACATCGATCGGTACTGGGCCTCCGGACTTCTCTTCGCTGCGATCGCAGGAGTGGGGGCATGGTTCGCTCTCCGTAGGCTCCGAGCGGAAGGTGACGGATTCCGCCTACAGACCTTCGGGCTTATGGCCATTGCCCTGGTTCTACCCCTCGTTCTGGTGTATCTGCTGCTTCTGCCGCGCACCCTCTTCTATGTGCCTCGGCTGGAGGCCCGGTATTTCCTGGCCTTCGCTCCGCTCTTCTATCTGCTGCTGGCCTGGAGCCTTGTGGCCCTCTGGCGTCGGAAGAGGATGGCTGGGCTCATCGCCGGTCTCTTTGTGTTGGGTGCCTTTGGCTGGAGCCTGGCAGGCTACTACGGGGATCGCTATCTGAGGGATGAGCTCCAGTCGATGGTCCGCACCATTGCGGCCTACGCCCGCCCTGGCGATGGCGTGGTCCTGGTCTCCGGCAGCCGCTACCCCATCTTCCTCTACTACTACGAGCGCCTGCAGCCCACACACTCTTCCCTGCCGGTGCGACTGGTTCCGAACGGGGCGCCCTCCCTGTCCGGCGGCAATTTGGAGGGGCAGATGGGGAACGCGGTGGAGGGCCTGAATCGGATCTGGCTGGCCTCCGTCGACGGACCGCTGGATGATCCTGGGGGGTTGGCAGTGACATGGCTGGAAGCGCGCTTTGAACGCCCAATGAGTCTGGCATTCGGCCACAACGCTCTGAATCTCTTTGCCTCGGATCCGTCGCGCCCTGCTGTTGCTTCTACGGCGCCGATCGAGCACCCGCTGCGGGAGAACCTGGGGCTGGGATCCGCGTTCCTGGGGTACGACTTGCCCACCGTCGAGTTCCGCGAGGGAGACACCATCCATGCCGCCATATATGTGGCGGGTCCGGGTGAGCCGAAGCTCGTACCCTTGACGCTCGCCTTGGTACACGATGAAGGCCAGATCCTCGAGATGCGGGAACTGGAAATGACGAGAGGCAGCACTACGGAGCGGGTGGAGGTCTCGTTTCGAGTCTATGAGCGAACTCCACCTGGTCGATACCGCTTCAACCTGAGCGGGTCTTCCTCCAGCGCCCCGGGCGTGTGGTTCGGAGAAGTGGTGGTCCAGACGCCGACTCTCCCACCAGAGGCCCTTCCTCGGGAGGTGGTCGACGCCCGCTTGGGGGAGGTGATACAACTCGTGGGCTATTCAGTGAGTGGCAGCGCTAGAGCGGGTGGAACCATCGACCTGGATCTCTACTGGAAGGCAGACGAAAAACTGGCGAGCAGCTATACGGTCTTCACGCACCTCGTAGGTGAGGCTTTCAATCCAGATACCCAGGGCCCGGTGTGGGGCCAACATGATGGGGTTCCGTTGAGCGGGGGGCTTCCCACCTTCCAATGGCCGGTAGGGCGGGTGATTCGCGATCGCCACACCCTTTCGATCGATCTGGACGCGCCGCGGGGGAGCTACTCCGTTGAGGTGGGAATGTACCTCCTCGAGACCGGAGAGCGGTTGCCCGTGCGGACCGCAGGCGGCGAACCGGTGGGCGATCGGCTGCTGCTGAAGCCCCTCGAGATCCGGTAGAGTCCGTGGCTGACGAACTCCGCTCTCGCTGGATGCTGCTGGGCATCCTTCTGGTGGCGGCCGCGCTGCGCCTCTATCGCCTGGACGGCCAGAGCTTGTGGTACGACGAGGGAACGAGTGCGGCTCTTGCCGCGCGGGACCCAATCACCATCGCCCGTAACGCGGCCGACGATATCCATCCCCCCCTCTACTATGAGATGCTTCGCCTCTGGACAGCAGGGTTCGGTCGGGATGAGGTCGCCCTGCGGGGCTTCTCCGCCCTGACCGGTGTGGCGGTAGTGTGGGTGACCTACCTTCTGGGCAAGGACCTGATGGGGCGGCGGGCTGCGACCTTCGCCGGTGCCGTAGCCGCCTTCTCGCCCCTGGGGGTCCACTACTCTCAAGAAGTGCGGATGTACATCCTGGCCACCCTTTGGGGTGCCTTGGCTGTACTATCCACCATCCGCTTTCTGGCAGGCTCGGCGGATCCGCCCGATCAGACGTCGGCACGCCTCCGCCGCCCGATTCTGTGGCTGTCAGGATACCTCCTCTTCGCGTCGGCGGCCCTCTACACTCATTATTTCGGATTCACAGTCGTGGTTGTCGCGAACTTGGTGGTTGGCTGGTGGCTCCTCCTGTGGCCCTCCTTGAGGTTGCGAGAGGTCCCACTGCCGTGGATAGGAGTCCAGGCTGCGGTTGCTGTTCTCTACGTACCCTGGCTCCTCTTTGCCGGTGGGGCCCTCGTCCGGTGGCCCTCCACCAGCCCGCCTTTCTCCCTTGTCTTTCTGGGGGAGCAAATGTTGCGGAGCTTCAGCCTCGGAACCTCTTGGGATGGTAGCGGAGCCTGGATGCTGCTCGTGTTCTTGGGAGTCGCGGTCGTTGGGCTGCTTCCACAGCCAGGGGGAGATTCGACGGCGGCGCAGGAGAGGGCGTCTGGCTCTTATGGACTCTCAGTGGGGAGCGCTCTGATCTATCTCCTCACGCCGCCCATTGCCATGTACCTTCTCTCCTTGAGCCGCCCTTTCTTCAGCGTCAAGCTGCTGCTGGTGGCCACGCCTGCCTTTCACCTTCTCTTGGGAAGAGGAATCGAGGGCGCATGGACAGCCCTCTTGGCGGGGTTGCGGGATACATCGGAGGGCTTGGGCAGTGTGGCACATCGTGTGCTGCCGGTGACCATCTTGCTGTTCCTGGCCGCCGCCAGTGTCGGGCCCCTCTGGAACTACTACTTCGATCCCGCTTACGCCAGGGATGACTATCGCGGCTTGGCGCACTATCTGGAGGCGGCCGCAGGGTCGGGGGATGCCATCCTCCTGAACGCGCCCACCCAGGTGGAGATCTTTTCCTACTACTACGGCGGAGAGGCCGAGGTCATCCCCTTCCCGGTGGAGCGCCCACCCGACCCATCTCAAACGGTAGGAGCCCTGCATCAGATGCTCGCCGATCGGCGGCAGATCCACGCCGTGCTCTGGGCCACTGAGGACAGCGATCCCGAGGGCGTGGTGGAGCGGTGGTTGGACACCCAGGCCTACCAAGCCCTCGATGCCTGGTACGGAGACGTGCGACTGGCCTCCTACGGCGGTCCCCAGTCTCTTGGGGATGGCTTCGTGAAACTTGACGGAGTCCGGTTCGGGGAGGGCATTGAACTGGCAGGATTCTCGACGGCAGCCGAGCTGGTGCAGTCAGGCGGGATCCATGCCTTCTCCCTCCTTTGGGAAGCCTCGGCTCCAGCGGCTGAGCGATTCATCGTGTCTCTGCAGGCTCTGGATCGGCTGGGCCACATCGTGGGACAGCGGGATTCTGAACCCGCAGGCGGGAGCCGTCCTACCTCGGAGTGGTTGGTAGGAGAGGAAGTGCAGGATCAGATCGGCCTAGGAATCTTTCCAGGCACGCCCCCGGGGGTTTACGAAGTGATTCTGGCCCTCTATGGGCGCGACGGCTCTCGGCTCACCGTAAGCCAGGATGGGACCGGGGTGGGAGACCATCTGGTGCTGGGTAGCTTGGAAGTCACCCGACCTGACGCACCTCCGTCCCCCGAAGCGCTTGGGATCATGGCTCGCCGGGAGGTTGCTTTCGGTCCGCTGAGGCTCCTGGGGTACAACCTGACTCGACTGGGAGGGGGAGCAGGACCCGATGTCGTCCTGATGCCGGGCGAGGTCCTTGAGCTGATCCTCTTCTGGCAGGTGATGGCTCCTCCCAGCACGTCTCCGTCGCTGGATCTGCTGATCTCCGGACCAGAGGGCGAGGCGGCCGTAGCACAGGGCATACCGCCTTCAGAGGGACTCCATCCCTACGACCTCTGGCGGGAGGGAGAGATCATACGGGATCCACATCACCTGATCCTGCCTTCAGAACTAGTCCCCGGCCGTTATCGAATCCTGATGCGAGTTGGGGATGGGGAGGGTGGAGCGTTGGGCCCGGGCACACTGGATCTGGGACTCGTGACCATACCAGGCTAGTTGCGCTCCGATCCGGCACCCGGTGTTGCAGAGTCGTCTTATGTAGCGTCGGGACCCGAAAACGGAGATCTCGCAGTAGGCGGATTGAGGGGGCTCTGGCCCGTTCCTATAATCGCGGCTGAGGTGCAGATGCGGGTCTCTGTCGTCGCCACGGTGAAGAACGAGGAAGGGAGCATTGGAGACCTCCTAGACTCTCTGGCGACGCAGGAACGGCCGGCCGACGAGATCGTTGTCGTGGACGGTGGGTCCACAGACCGTACGCTCGATATTCTGCGCGAGGGCCAGGAGCGACTCCCCCTGAAGCTGATCAGCCGTGAGGGCGCCAACATCTCGCAGGGGCGAAACGAGGCCATAGGCCAAGCCATGGGGGACGTGATCGCCTCCACTGACGGCGGGGTGCGGGCGGATCCGAGATGGCTCGAACACCTCGTCGGAGCGCTCCGGGACGAAGAGGTGGATGTGGCCAGCGGCTTCTTCGTCGCCGACTCGGGCTCCGCGTTCCAGACGGCACTCGCAGCGACGACGTATCCGGACCTGTCCGATGTCGATCCGGAGCGGTTCCTTCCCTCGAGCCGGTCGGTCGCCTTCCGCAGGCGCAGCTGGTCCGAAGTCGGAGGGTACCCGGAGTGGCTCGACTATTCGGAGGATCTGGTGTTCGACCTACGGCTTCAAGGGGCAGGCTTCCGATTCAAGTTCGTCCCAGATGCCGTGGTTCGGTTTGCCCCACGTCCCAGCATCTCGGCCTTCGTCAGGCAGTACTATCTCTACGCCCGAGGCGATGGAAAGGCGGATCTGTGGCGGTCCCGTCACGCCGCGAGGTATGCCTCGTATCTGGTCCTGGGCCCGGCGCTGCTGGTCTTGGGGGGTGCGATCACACCCTGGTTCTGGGCCCTTCTCTTTATGCTCGCGTTGGCTCACCTTTGGGCGCCCTTCCGCAGGCTGGTTCCGAGAATGTCCGAACTCGGGCCCATCCAGCGCGTGGTGGCTATCTTCTGGGTACCTGTGATCCGCCTTGCGGGAGACGTTGCCAAGATGCTCGGCTACCCCGTCGGGGTTTGGTGGCGCTGGCGGCATCGCCCAGTAGGATCCCACGGCCCTTGAGATCTCGGTTGTCTCCTGGAGCACGGCCTGGTGTTGTGGCCGGAGGCTTCTCTTTGCACCTCCCGGTTCCGTGGCTCGGCTCCATTACGATCCTGGGCCTGCCCGCGGTCCATCCCCTACTTACCTGGGAACCTTTGCGGAGCGCGGATTGGCTTCTCCATCTGTACCGCTATGCAGAATTTTCTCATCTCCTGGGACTGGGGCATATCTTCTCGCGATGGGCCCCGGATCTCCTGGGTGGGTACGGGCTTCCGCTTTTCGATTTCTTTCCCCCGTTCTCGTATTTCGTGCCGGCTGCCTTGCACCGGATAGGGGCCAGCCTGGTCCTTAGCTATAACCTGGCGATGGCGGCTGCGATCCTGCTCGCGGGAGTCACGATGTATTGTTTTATGCGTGATCTTCTGAACGAGAGGGCGGCCGTGCTCTCGGCGGTCGCCTACATGTACGCCCCGTACATGCTTTTCCAGTCGTTCCAGCGGGGAAACCTGGGGGAGACCCTGGGTCTCGCCCTGTTCCCGCTGGTGCTCTGGGCTTCCTATCGACTGGCCTCAAGGTTGAACCTTGGCTACCTCATAGCCACCGGGTTGGCCTATGGAGCCCTCATCTTGACCCATCACGCCACGGCGGCTCTCCTGTCGCCATTGATCCTGTTCTTCTGGGTTGGTCTTCTCGGGAGCGGGATGTGGTCAAGGCGTGGCTTCAACCTGAATGGGGCCGCCCTGCTAATGGGTCTTGCTCTGAGCGCCTTCTTCTGGATACCGGCTGTGGCGGACAGCCGTTGGATTCAAACCCAGAGAATTCCTCTGGCAGTGGCACTGCTGCCGATTTCCCGCCTCCTAACTGGCCCGCCGCCTCGCGACCTTGGGCTGATGAACACCGGCGTGGTAGGAATCGGGTCGGTGCAAACACTCTTGGTGATTGTGGCTGTGGTTGGTCTGCGCCAGCTTCGGGACCATCGTTCCCGGTGGCACTTCGGGCTGACTCTGTGGGGAGCTGGGATCTTGGCCGTGCTTCTGCTCCCCCTTTCCGGACCGCTGTGGGAGAACGCGTCTGTACTCACGATTCTGCAATGGACCTATCGCCTGATGGCTCCTTTAACCTTCTTGGTGGCAAGTCTGGCTGGAACAGCGGTTCATATCATGATCGAAAGGTGGGAGGGCGAGCGTCGAGCGCTGGCGGTGCTCGTTTCGGTCCTCCTTCTTCTCATGATCTCGAGCGTGCCGCTCCTCTATCCGCGCTACCAAGAGGGAATCCCAGCTGATCCGGCCCTGGATGAGCTTTGGTCCCTAGAGAGGCGCTACGGCACGCTGGGAGCTACCTCCTACGGCGAGATCCTGCCCATCTGGGTGGAGACGATGCCGGACGGTTCGGGAGCCGTGGCGCGGATAGATCACAGTTCCCTTCCTGATGGGAGCTCAGTGGTGGAAGTGGAGGCGCGGCCAACTGAGACACAGATGGTCCTATATGTCCCTCAACCGACCTCCGTTACTTTCAACACCCTGTACTTCCCGGGATGGAGAGCGTACGTCGACGGGAACCGCGTCGCGGCGGTGCCGTCCTCGGGGACGGGATTGATTGAGGTCAGCGTCCCCGCCGGACAGCGCGAAATCCTTCTTCGGTTCGAGGAGACGCCAATTCGCCTCGCCGCCGATCTGATTTCGGGAGGAGGCGTGGTTCTGCTCTTGGCCTTGGCCGCTGTGGTGTTGCGTTCCTCGGGCAAGGGTATCACGCGGCCAGCGTCCTCTCATGAGGGGGCGACACCGCCATGGGGGGGTCTGGCTCTGCTTGGAATACTGGTCCTCATGTTCAAGGTCTCCTACCTAGACAACCAAGACACGCCCTTGAAGTACGGGTTCGACGGGGAACAGGTGGAATCGGCGCAGGTCTCGGTCCAGATTGACTTTGGCCATGAGGTGTCTCTGCTGGGCTACGATCTTGCGGGGGAATCACTGCACACTGGGGACACTCTGGGCGTGACCTTGTACTGGCGCGCGCGGGAGACGCTTGACACCGACTACCGCTCCTTCGTGCATCTTATCGACCGCCGCTGGAACATCCATGCACAGGAGGATCACGTCCATCCTGGTCTCAACTATCCTAGCTCTCGCTGGGATCTCGACGAATATAACCGCGACGCGTTCCTAATCCCCATCGCGGAGACGCTTCCGGCTGGGGACTACCTTGTCGAGGCAGGGCTCTACGACGGAGGGACAGGGCAGAACTTGCCGGTGGTGTCCGATAGTGGATTCAGGGTCTGGCAGCCCTCTGCCATCCTGCAGAGCGTCTCCGTGGGCGAGGTGGCGCAGCCACTTCCGGGTGAGGGCCAGCCCCTGAGAGACGTCGACTTCGGGGATCTGATCACCCTGTCGGGGTACGTGTTGGACACCGGCGATGCTGGGCCGGGCGACAGACTGCGGCTGACCCTCTATTGGCACGTGCACCAAACCCTGGACCGCACCTACAGCTCGTTTGTACACCTAACCGATGCCTCGCGAAGGATCTATGCCCAGCACGACAACCTGTTTGTGGGGGCTCTCTATCCCACTACCCGCTGGAGGACGGGGGAGCGTGTGTCGGAGGTACACGAGATCTCGATCTCGCGTGAGATCCCGCCGGGCGACTACACTCTGGGTGTGGGGATCTACGACCCAAGAAGCCTGGAGAGGCTGGCTGTAGACCCCGATTTGGGGGAGGGCGGCTTCCTCCCCTTGGCGACGGTTTCTATTGGATGAGGGTATGACCCTGGAAGGTGAGGGGTCGGCCGGACCGTTGTGACAAGCACCTCATCCTGATAGGATCAGGTGAGCGGCAGCAAGAGAACGATGCCGGACTTGGCCATCGTTATCGTCAACTACAACACGAAGGATCTCCTCCTCGCCTGCTTGGACTCGATCTTCGCCAGCGAGGACGGGTTCTCTTCTCAGGTCATTGTGGTGGACAACGCCTCGACGGATGGAAGTGCGGTGGCGGTCGAGGAACGTTATCCTCAGGTCGACCTTGCGCGGAACCTCGAGAACCTGGGATATGCTCAGGCCAACAACCAGGGGCTGCGCCGGGCCGAGGCCGACTACTATCTCCTTTTGAACCCTGACACAGTCCTGCCCCGAGCGGCGCTGGCCAACATGCTGCGCTTCATGGAGGAGCGGCCCGAGGTTGCCATCGCAGGACCCAAGCTCGTGATGGCCGACGGCCGTCTGGACCTGGCCTGTCGACGCTCCTTTCCCAGTCCCGAGGTGGCTTTCTACCGAATGGTGGGCTTGAGCCGGCTCTTCCCGCGGAGCCGGCGCTTCGGTCGGTACAACCTGACCTATCTCGACCCGGATGAGATAACGGAGGTCGATTCTGTGGTGGGGGCCTTCATGCTGATTCGAGCCGAGGCCCTAGAGCAGGTGGGGTACCTAGACGAGGCCTTCTTCATGTACGGAGAGGACCTGGACCTCGCCTACCGAGCGAAGGCGGCCGGCTGGAAGGTCTACTACAACCCCCAGGTGGAGGTGCTGCACTACAAACGCAGCGCCAGCACCCAGAATCCGAAGGTGGCACGAACGGCCTTCTATCAGGCCCAGCACCTGTTCTACAAGAAGCACTATGCGGAGACGACGCCGCGCTGGTTGCACTGGTTGATCCTGGCCGGTATCGTCCTGCGTGGGGGAGTGACGGTGGGGAGGGAGGTCTTGTTCGGAACGCCGCCACAGGGAGCGTCGGAGGCGGCGAGATGAGGCAGCGATCTGCGCCTGTCCTGACGGCAACGCTGCTTTTCCTCGATATCCAGTTGGTGACCGTCGCGTTCGTCCTGGCTTATCATCTTCGGATCCGGACGGAGAGCCCGCCGCTGGTGGCCATCCCCTCGCTCGATGCCTATGTCCCGGTCGCGATCATCCAGGTAGTAGCAGTGGTTGGGGTGTTCTTCTTCTACCGGCTCTACCATCGAGCCCGCGCGGGATCGTTCGTCGATGAGTTCTACGGGATTCTGGCCGGCACCTCGGTTGGGATTTTGATCTCAGTAGCCGCGAGCTTCTTCCTGTTCAAGAACAACCCTGACTACCCGCGGCTCATGGTGGCCTACGCCTGGGGCCTCACGATACTGCTCGTGACCCTGGGGAGGTACCTCCACAACCGGCTTCGCTGGATCCTCCGCAGCCGCGGAGTGGCGGGGGATCGGGTGCTAATCGTGGGCAGGAATGAGGTCGGACGGGCCATCTACCGGCGAATTGTGCAGACCCCGGGACTGGGATACCGGATCCTGGGGTTCGTATCCAATGGGGCGACCGCGGAGGAGGATGAAGTCCCGGGCGAGGTGCTGGGGACAATGTCGGATCTATCCGAACTCGTGGCAGAGCACATGCCGGATGAGGTGATCGTCGCGCTGCCGCAGGCCTCACGCGACGAGGTTCTCGACATCATCGACCAGTGTCAGCGTGAGAACGTGACGGTGAAGGTGTACCCCGATGTCTTTCAGATCATTACGTCCGAGGCCAGCGTGGACGATCTGGGGGGGATGCCGCTGCTGACCGTTCGGGATGTGGCTCTACGGGGTTGGCGGTTGGCGCTGAAACGTGCTATGGACGTGGTGCTCAGCGCTGTGGGACTCGTCGTTCTATCCCCAGTCCTCTTGCTCCTGGCCATCTTGATCAAGCTCGACTCCAAAGGTCCGGTCTTCTACACGCAGGAGCGGATGGGACTGGACGCAATTCCCTTCCACTTGATCAAGCTTCGATCCATGCGCGCCGATGCCGAGGCGGAGACTGGGCCGGTGTGGTCCAAAGCAGATGACCCTCGGCGGACCCGGATCGGAGGAATCCTGAGGCGCTTGAGCCTGGACGAGCTGCCGCAGCTTATCAATGTGCTCCTGGGGGAGATGAGCCTGGTCGGCCCGCGCCCCGAGCGACCGGTCTTCGTGGAGGAGTTCGTGCAGGCCATCCCGCGGTACATGGCCCGTCACCGCGAGAAGGCAGGGATGACGGGGTGGGCCCAGGTCAACGGGCTGCGCGGCGACACCTCCATCGTGGACCGGACCAAGTACGATCTCTGGTACGTGGAGCATTGGTCGCTGCTTCTAGACCTCAAGATCCTGGTAAAGACCGTCGTCCAGGTCTTCCGGGACAACAACGCCCGCTAGACGTCCGAAGCGGCGCTCCGTTTCCCTTCATACTCAATTCGGAGTGGGGACTTTTCCCCATTCGAGCCGTTCTTGACAGCCTCCTGGGGCCGTGGTATCCTTGCCGTTAGCACTCTCTGTCTTAGAGTGCTAGTTTGAGGGTATAGGGGTGCTTACCGATCGTCGTGAGCGGATTCTGGCGTATGTGGTTCGTGACCACATTGTGACCGCGGCTCCAGTTGGGTCGTTGGCTCTGGCCGGACGGGCGGGATTGGAGGTGTCATCTGCCACGGTGCGCAAGGAGCTGGCGCGCCTGGAGCGGGCAGGATACCTGAGCCAGCCTCATACCTCCGCGGGACGGATTCCCACTGAGAAGGGCTACCGCTATTTCGTGCGCAATCTGATGGAGGAGCGTGATCTGACGCCTGCGGAACAGCGGACCATCCGCCACCAGTTTCACCAGTCCGCCCTCGACCTGACGCAGTGGCTGCGCTTGGCCGCGGCCATTCTGGCGGAGAATGTGCGCTCCGCGGCGGTCGTGACGGCTCCTACATCGGAGAGGACGCGTTTCAAGCACCTGGAGCTTGTGAGGCTGCAGGAGGGGGGCGTGTTGCTGGTGTCGGTCTCGAGGGACGGCGCCATCCGCCAGGAGATCCTGACGGAGCTGCCTCCATCCTCTCAGAGGGGGCTGGATCGGCTAGCCGCCGACCTGAACGCCCGCTTCGAGGGGATGACAGACATCCAGATCGAAGCGCTCTTGGAGTCCTTGGATCCTCGTCAGGCCCATGTCGGATTGCACGTTGCCCAGTTGATGGTGGGACCCCAGCGGATCGCCGAGGGCGAGCTGTTCCATGATGGGTTGGAGCACATTTTGGAGGCACCGGAATTCGCCGAGGCAGAACGGATCCAGGAAGTTCTGACATTGCTGGAGGGTCCTGGGGCCCTGACGACCATTTTGGCTCAGGCACCCCTTGGTCCGGCTGGAGTCCAAATCTTGATTGCGGGAGAGGGGCGCTGGCAGGCTGTCCGTCGCTTTGGCATCGTGGTCAGCCGATACGGCTCTGTGGAACGGGCCACGGGCCTCGTAGGAGTCTTGGGCCCGCTGCGCATGCCCTATGAACGGTCCGTCTCGGCAGTGCGCTACGTGTCGGACGTGATGAGCGATCTCTTCTCGGTCTGGTACGGTTAGGACATGTAGCATGTTTAGAGTCTTCTGGAGGGCGATACAGTCTTGGGTGGCCTGGCCGTCTCATGTGGCCAGGCGGTCTGGCCATGCCAGACCGCCTAGGATGGCTAGCTAGACCAGGGTGGCTCGACCGTCTGGGAACGGCAGACTGTCTGCTATGGCTAGCCCGCCTGGAACAGCAAGACGGGCTAGGACGGTTAGATCCTCGAGGACGGCAAGACGGCGTAGAATGGGTAGGGTTGGGTGCGAGCGCTCGCACCGTTGGGAGTGAGTAGGGGCGTAATGGTAGAGAGAGTGGAATCAGAAGAGAAAGAGCCAGTCCAACCGGATGATTTGGAGGCGGTCGAGAATTCGAAAGCAGCCGATGTCCAGGAGCAGCTGGGTGAGGAAGCAGAGGACGAGGCGCTGGAGCCGCTCCCCGATGATCCTGACGCTTTGAAGGCGCTCGTCGAGAAGGAGCGGGCGAAGGTTGAGAAGTACCTGGACAGGTGGCGTCGAGCTCGCGCCGACTTCGCCAACTTTCGGAAGCGAAACGACCGGGAGAAGGAGGAGGTGATCCAGTTCGCCAACAGCGTTCTGGTGAACAAGCTCTTGCCTATCATGGACGATTTCGAGCGAGCGGGGGCCACGCTGCCCTCCAACCTCAGCCACCTGACCTGGGTGGACGGAATATTCCTCATCCATCGAAAGCTGGAATGGACGCTGCAGGCGGAGGGGCTCAAGCCTATCGAGGCGGTGGGTCAGGCCTTCGATCCCATGCTCCACGAGGCTGTGGCTTACGAACCCTCCGATGACCACGAGGAGGGCACGGTGCTGGCGGAGCTGCAGCGCGGGTACACGCTCCACGACAGAGTGATCCGTCCCGCCTTGGTCAAGGTGGCGCGCGGGGCCGCCGAATCGAAGGAGACCGAAGCGGCCGAGACTGACGAGACATCCGAACCTTCTGAGACATCAGACTAGACTCAGGGAGCAGATCAAATGGCGAAGATTCTGGGAATCGACCTAGGTACCACCAACTCGGTGATGGCGGTGATGGAGGGCGGAGAGCCTACCGTCATCCCCAACGCCGAGGGGAACCGCTTGACTCCGTCGGTGGTGGCCATCTCCAAGAACGGCGAGCGCTTGGTGGGACAGGTGGCCAAGCGCCAGGCCATCACCAACCCCGAGAACACCATCTTCTCCATCAAGCGGTTTATGGGCCGAAGGTTCAAGGATCCCACAGTCCAACACGATATCGAGCTGGTCCCGTACACGCTGAGCGAGGCCAGCAACGGCGATGTCCAGGTGCGCATGGGCGACAAGGACTACTCGCCTCCGGAGATCTCCGCCATGATCCTTCAGAAGATGCGGGCCGACGCCGAGGCCTACCTCGGAGAAAAGATCACCCAGGCGGTGATCACCGTTCCTGCCTACTTCAACGACTCCCAGCGCCAGGCCACCAAGGACGCCGGCAAGATCGCCGGTCTGGAGGTACTCCGCATCATCAACGAGCCCACTGCTTCATCCCTGGCCTACGGTCTCGAGAAGAAGGAGGACGAGACTGTCGCCGTCTACGACCTGGGCGGCGGCACCTACGACATCTCCATCCTAGACATCGGGGAGGGCGTGTTCGAGGTCCGATCCACCAACGGGGACACCCACCTGGGCGGGGACGACCTCGATCAGAGGGTCATCGAGTGGGTGGCTGAGGAGTACAGGAAGGAATCCGGAATCGATCTGCGCCAGGATCGGATGGCTCTCCAGAGGCTGAAGGAGGCGGCGGAGAAGGCCAAAGTGGAGCTCTCCACCGTCGGCGAGACCGAGATCAACCTTCCCTTCATCACTGCGGATGCCTCGGGCCCGAAGCACCTCCAGATGAGGCTCACCAGGTCCAAGCTGGAACAGCTGGTGGGAGACCTGGTGGAGCGAACCATGCCGCCCATGAAGCAGGCTATGGAGGACGCCAAGCTGCAGGGTTCCGACATCGACGAAGTGATCCTGGTCGGTGGCCAGACCCGTATGCCGGCCGTGCAGAAGATGGTGGGGGAGTTCTTCGGCAGGGAGCCACACAAGGGAATCAACCCCGACGAGGTGGTGGCAGTGGGTGCTGCTATCCAGGCTGGGGTCCTCGGGGGCGAGGTGGAGGACATCCTCCTGCTCGATGTGACGCCCCTGACACTCTCCATCGAGACCCTGGGCGGGGTGGCCACGGGAATCATCGAGCGCAATACCACCATCCCCACCAAGAAGAGCCAGATCTTCTCCACCGCCGCCGACGGCCAAACCACAGTCGAGGTCCACGTGGTGCAGGGCGAGCGGCCCATGGCCGGCGACAACAAGACCCTGGGCCGGTTCCACCTGGACGGGATCCCACCTGCTCCCCGGGGGATGCCTCAGATCGAGGTCTCCTTCGACATCGACGCCAATGGGATCCTCAACGTGTCTGCCGAGGACAAAGCCACCGGCAAGGAACAGAACATCACCATCACGGGCTCGAGCGGCCTCAGTGACGAAGAGGTCGAGAAGATGGTTGAGGACGCTAGAAAGTACGAGGCGGAGGACACCAAGCGCAAGGAGGAGGTCGAGGTCCGCAACCAGGCAGACTCCGTGGCCTACGCTGCCGAGAAGACCCTGGGAGACCTGGGCGACAAGGTGCCCGATGGGGTTCGGTCAGAGGTCGAATCGAAAGTGGCGGAGGTTCGCGAGGTTATGAAGGGCCAGGACATCAACCTCATCCGCCAGAAGGCGTCCGAGCTTTCCGAATCGATGCAGAAGATCGGGGCCGAGATGTACCAGCAGGAGGCGGCGGCGGGAGGAGGCGAACCTGGCGGCGAGCCTCCGCCCGAGGACGAAGGCACCGTCGAAGGCGAATTCAAAGAGGTAGACGAGTAACGAGCGGGGGGCGCAAGCCCCCCGCTTCGCTTACAAGACCATGGCCGACACCGGGTGGGAGTCGAAAACGGCAGAGGATCTGAGGGGCGCATCTGACCGGCTCTTCTATGAGTGGCAGATGCTGACTGGAATCGCGGAGGCCTTCGAAGAGGGTGTTGACGACCAATTGACCAGGAAGCTGCTCATCGAAGCTGGAGCCATTCATTCAAGAAACCTGGTCGACTTCTTCTATGGCGAGGAACAGAGGGAGCGAAAGAAGAGACGCGTACGACAAGACGACATGGTTGCTGAGCATTTCTTCCAGGAGAAAGGCGACTGGCGCGAAGCGCGTGGAGAGCTGCCCTCTGCCTTGGAGTACGACGAACTGGTCTTTTATGTCGACAAGCAGATCGTTCACCTGGTCTATCCGCAGAGAGAAAGAAAGGGCTGGGACTTTACGGGTATCGGCAATGCCCTTCAGCCTGCTCTCGAGACCTTTCTCGGGATGATCGATGAGGAGCAGGTGGGTGACCGATGGAAAGGACTATTGGAGCGCCCCGAGGATTCCTTGGATCCAGGATGGGGAAGATTGAGGAATCTAATCGAAGCGAAGGGTCAATCCCAGAAGAGTGGTAGGTCCCGCAATGTCCAGATTGACTAGAGTCAACGAATCTGGCTCGGGCTGGTACCCTGTCCCGATAGAGCGCTTGGATGACCTTCTAATCAAGGTCATCTACTCAGGCCGGGGCTACCGTCACACATACGCCCTGCGCAGGAACATCGCCTACAACCTGCAGCATGTCGAATTCTTGGACCGATGCCTGAAGGACCTAAAGCTGAGCTCAGTTCTCAGAACTCAGACGCGGAAGACGATCATCGTAGTGGGGTGCGCGATCATTGAATCGCTACTCCACTATCTCCTGGTAGCGAGAGGCGTGCACTCTGTGACGGAGTGGGCACTAAAGGCGGTGGCGCCAGGTAACCCGAAGAGAATCGACGGCAGAATCACGAAGGTTGATTCTCACATTCTCACCCGTCTCGCCTCTCCGAAGCTGGAGGAGATGACCTTCGATGCGATGCTAAAGAAGGCGGAGAGGCACAGGGTTCTGGGGTCTGACCACTCCGTCTATGCGTCCCTCAAGAAACTTCGGCCCCTGAGAAACAAGGTCCACTTGCAGAACATTGGACATCCCACGGATACGGACTGGAACGCATTTCAGGCGCCCGATGTTGCGTCCATGGCGGAGGTCCTTCATAAGGTCTTCACTAGTAGCGTCTTCCGGCCATCGAGTGAAGAGAGAGGCTACTTCGAATACCTGCGACACTACTACAAGGCCAACCTGATCTGAGACCGCCTTGATTGGCTAGTGGAAAGATGGGCGGCAACTACTCTGCTGAGAGAGAGGCGATTGAAGAGATTCCGACCTTGATTCGGGAGATCTACTCGACCGTAGCGAAGCTGGAGGAGCTGTTCCCTCACCGGCGATTCACGCCGGATGGTCATCTAGTCGGAAGCATCGGAGAAGTACTCGCCGCCCACGCCTACGGGCTGGAGCTATTGCCGGCGTCAGAAGAGGGGCATGATGCGAGAGCCCTGGACGGCCGTCTGGTTCAGATAAAGGCCACGCAGCGCCGCTCCATTGGGATCTCCATCAACCCCGATCATCTTCTGGTGATCCAAATCCAACCGGACGGGACTTTCGAGGAGGCGTACAATGGCCCGGGCCAGATTGCCTGGGAGGCTGCTGGAAGGATGCAGAAGAACGGCCAGAGACCGATCGGGCTATCGAAGCTTGAAGAGCTGATGGAAGGCGTTCCTGAGCGCTCGAGATTGAGGAGGGCGGCCAGCTAGCGGTCTAGTTGGCAGGTCATCCCATGCCCTTGGTCTATGTTCCAGCATCATCAGCGAACGACTGGAAGGAATTCCTCGCTAAGCCGGACAGACAGTGGAAGGCTGGATACTCAGCGCACGCCCTGGCGCACGCTTGGCAGGAGGCCGATGGGTTCCCTGAATCAGTGCGTCGGGTTCTGGCCAAATCGGGCAGGTTCACGAGTATTGAGCTACTTCTGGCGATTCCAGAGCATCAAGTGGCACTGCCCGGGGGACGTACGCCATCCCAGAGCGATCTCTGGGTTCTGGCCCGTACCGATTCGGGGCTAGTCTCGATGGCGGTCGAGGGAAAGGTAGCTGAGCCCTTCGGTCCCACTGTGCAGGATTGGCTCAGTGACGCCTCTTCAGGCAAGAGGAAGAGGTTGAAGTTCATCAGGAGCCTTCTTGAACTGGAGGGCATGGAGATAGGACCGATCCGATATCAGCTTCTTCACCGTACTGCATCGGCGGTGCTTGAGGCGCCGAGATTCCATGCCGTGCAGTCGATGATGATGGTCCACTCGTTCAGCGCCCAGGACGAGGGCTTCGACGACTACCGGGACTTCGTGTCCTTGTTTGGAGCCGCGGCTGAATTGAATGAAGTGACGAACGCCGGTGCCGTATCTGGGACTGAGCTGTTCTTTGCCTGGGTTAGAGGGAGCGAGTGAATAATGCCGCCCGGATGCGACGTGGGGCACTGTGCACGGAGTACATGCCCGTTCGGGGATTCTTCCTGCTGGCTACGGAGGAGCTAGATGGCCATAGGCGCTGATGTGCTGATTCCGCTGATCTTGATGTTGGGATTCGTGGCGGTCCTGGTCGCTGCCATTGTGTACATCCGGTCCGAGAGGGAACCGGAGTCCCTGCAGCAACGCTTCCTGCACCGGTTCTACGCCTACGCCATGATGTTCCTGGCAGCGCTGGTTCTCTTCACGGGGGGCGGTCTCTTGATCAGGGCCGGTCTCGCCTATGCGCTGGGAACGCCCTTCAGCTATCTGGGAGAGGTGGAAGGGCGGACAAGCTTCCGGTTCGTGGAGGAGTCGGATATCCGCTACGATGAGTCGCTTCGAACCCAGGATCTTTACGCTGGTGGAGCGTTCGCAGCCATTGGGATCCTTGCTTTCCTGTTGCACTGGTCCCTACGCGATCGCGTGGAGGGACCAGAGGAGCGCGGGCAGTCGTTTCTCCACAGGGGGTACCTCATGGTGCACGGGGTCGTGTTCGGGGGTGTGGCCCTGGCGTCGATCCCGCTGGCAGTTCATCAGATCATCACCTACGCGCTGATCTCCTTCCCGCCGGATGAGTTCTTCAGGAGACCGGTGCCGGGGGAGATCCTGGGTTTCGCTGCGATGGCGCTCGTTCTGTGGGCCGGAATCCTGCCTTCACTCTTTCGGAGGCAGGAGGGGTGAGGCACAGGGAGGAGGAAACATGATCGTGAGAGTGTTTCGAGCCAAGATCCGGGAGGGAAAGCTCGGAGAGTGGCAGGAGGAGGCCGAGCAGGCAGCGGCTCCCTGGCTTGAATCCAAGCGTGGCATGCTCGGTTACTACTTCGGAAAACCCATCGACGGGGATGCCGGGGAGTGCTGCATCGTCTCGCTGTGGCAGAACGTCGATGCTCTGAAGGAGGCGGTGGGAGAGGACTGGACCCAGGCCGTGGTGTTGGAGGAGGAAGCGCATCTCATAGAGGAGGTGACGGTTCACCACTATGAGGTCTTCGGATCGAGCGAGTCCACCGGGTAGCGGTCTTCGGGTACCACCGGCGGGTCGAGGCCCGGACACTGTGCGCTGGCACCTGACCCGCTTCAGCCACGGCAGAGCCCTACGGCGGGAAGGAGAGCCCTTTGATGAGCGACAGAGTGGTGTTCTGGGCACATCAGATCGCTGATATCGCGGTCCTGGTGATCATTCTCCTCAGCAGGGATAGTCTGGCCATTGATGGCACGCTGTCTAGGGCCTTGGGTTTCGGGGGCTTCGGAGCCGGCGTTCTTCTGGTGATCTGGTCAGGCCTTCACCTGAGGAGGCCGAGCAAGAAGATCGGGGATATAGAGCCCGTGAGCGACACCCTGGTCACCACCGGGCCCTATGCATTCGTTCGTCATCCCTACTATCTGGGGTGGATCATCGCATTCCTCGGCCTTTCGATCGGGCTGATGAGCCTCTGGGGATTGGTCGCTACGCCATTGCTCATGGTGCCCACGGCCATCGCCCACGCCAGTCGAGAGGAGGAGGCCCTCGAACGCATGTTTGGCGAGGAGTGGAAGGAGCACGTCGCTCGGACCTCCTTCTTGTTCCCGCCGATCTACTAGACGGATCACTAGAGCGCCCGGATCGGAGCCGGAAGAGAACCGAGGCGAAGTCCGTCCGACCGAGGGGGTATAGGGGTGAACTGGAGATGGAGCAACTTCCCCATCCCAGTCGAACACCTGGGCGGGTTGATCCTGGGGCTCGTCATCCATTTCTTCCGTCCCGACGGCATCTTTCCTGATTCGCGGATCGGTCTGGCTCTTGGCGCACCGCTCATCCTGGGAGGTCTGAGTCTTGCTGCACGGGCCACCAGACAGGCGGGGGAGATGAATATCGAATCTCCTACGAGACTCATCACGGGTGGACCCTACTCGTGGAGCCGGAATCCCATGTATGTGGGTTGGTCGATGATATACCTGGGAATATCCCTGGCAGTGAACTCCCTGTGGCTCGTCATCCTCTTCCCAGCCGTCATTGTCCCGATGCACTTCCTGTCCGTCCGCAGAGAGGAACGGTTCTTGGAGGGTCAATTCGGAGACGAGTATCGGAAGTACCGAGAGAAGGTTCGCCGTTATCTGTGAATCGGGCGTCTGCTAGGTGCCAAGGAGGAAGCTCATGAGTGGATTGAGACGGTACGCGTTCGTGACGTTGGGCCTGAGTGTGCTGGCCTTGGTCGGGCTGGTGGCGAGCTACCTAGCGCTCACGGACATCTATCACGGCACGGAGCCATATCTAGAGGCCGAGTGGTGGGTGGTGAGACTCACCTTCTTCGTGACCGGATCGCTCATCTTGTCCGCGGGCTTCCTGGGTAGAGGTGTTCTTCGGGCAGCCAACTCCGACGCGCAGGCATAGAGAGAACCAGAGTCTCAATGTCAGCTTCGTGCCAAGCTAGACGGCTGCCATGTCTCGCAGCCCGAGGCCGGGAGCCATTGGACAGTTCTCCCTGCGCTTGGCGGGCTGCCTAGCGATGGAGGATCGAATGGACAACCAGAGTCTCAGTGAGAGCTTCTCTGAGGTGTCAACGCCACTGGTAGCGGACGCTTGCCTCCGCGAGGGGGTGCCCATTCGGTCTGCACCACCTGGGATTCGAGGAGTCGTCACAGGGAGCAAACTGGCCGGTCAAGTCGTGCCGGTTAGGCACTACGGCAGCGTGGACATCATTCTCGAGGCGATGGGGTCAGCTGAGGAAGGCGATGTCCTGGTGATAGATAATGGAGGCCGACGAGATGAGGCGTGCGTGGGGGATCTCAGCGCGCTTGAGGCCAGGGCCTCCGGACTGGCTGGGATGGTGGTTTGGGGCTACCACCGAGACACGGCGGATCTCGTTCAGATCGGTTTTCCCGTCTTCAGCTACGGAGCGATTCCTTCGGGACCTCAGCGGCTGGACGAGCGGGAGCCGGAAGCGCTGGAGGCGGCTCGATTTGGCGACTTCGCGGTGGGGAGGGACGATGTAGTCTTTGCCGATGCCGACGGCGTCCTCTTCGTGCCGCTGAGCAGGGCCGGCGAGGTTGTTACTGCTGCGGAGACTATTCGTCAGGCCGAGCGGCGTCAGGCAAGGGCGGTGGAGACTGGCACCACGCTGCGGGACCTACTGAAGTTCGAGGAGTTCTTGTCCAGGCGAGACGCGGATCCCTCCTACACTTTCAGGGAGCACCTGCGGCGAATCGGGGGAGCCATCGAGGAGTAATGACGGATTGGATAGTGACCCATCTGCTCCTGCGACAGACCGTCGTCGGGATGGCTCGGGACTAGCTGAGAGTGTGAACCCTCCTTGAGCATCGAGATTCGACGGGCTGCATCCGAGGACACTGAGGCGATCGCCTCGCTTCTGTTCGAAGCATTCGCAGAGTTCGAACACCTCTACACTCCCGAAGGCTTCGCGGCGACCGCGCTTCCGGGCGAAGAGGTCGTGGACAGAATGACGGAGGGCCCGATCTGGATCGCCCTACAGGGGGGCCAAGTTGTGGGCACCGCTTCGGCTGTGGAGAGAGAGGACGGACTGTACGTGAGGGGGATGGCGGTAGTTCCTTCAGCGCAGGGACAGGGGATCGGGCGCCGCCTGCTCGAAGAGGTGGAATCACATGCTCTCGAAGCAGGCGTGCTGCGAATGTATCTCAGCAGCACTCCGTTTCTCTCTGGGGCGATCCGACTTTACGAGCGGTTTGGCTTCCGCCGGACGGACCAGGGGCCCCGCGATCTCCTCGGCACTCCGCTCTTCACCATGGAGAAGCCTCTCGGCTCATCCGCCGAGGATGAGTCCGACGTCTCCCAGGAATGAGCGGGGGACGGGACGATCCGGGGCGGGATCGGGATATGGCACTAGAGGATGATTTTCCGTCGGATTGCGTGATCTGCCAGAAGCATCGCGGCCTCTTCATCGTCCCGGGGGGCGCGATCTACCAGGACGACCTGATCTATGCGGGTCACGCTCATACCCGAGAGAATCAGAAGACGGCCTACCTAGGGTATCTCATGGTTGAGACGAAGCGCCATGCACCGGGACTCGGGGACCTCACCCAGGAGGAATCCCAGGCTGTGGCGTGGCAGGCGTCCAGGCTCGCGCGAGCCCTCATGGAGGTGGAAGGGGCAGAACACATCTACGCATTCGTAATCGGGGATGGGGTTCCCCATTTCCACATGCACGTGGTTCCTCGGTATCCAGGAGCGCCGCGAGAGTATTGGGGACCTAGGGTGGATGACTGGCCGGAGGCTCCTCGAGGCGGTAGGGAGGCGATCGAGGCGGTGTGCGATCGCGTCCGTGCAGCGCTGACGGGCCACACTTGGAGAGTTGTCACCCAGAGCCGCCTAGGCAGACACCGAGAGCCAGGACAGGGATGACAGAGCCAGAGGATAGGCAAAGGGGCGAAGACAGGAACATTCGCATCAACGCTCGGGTCGCCATTCCTTTCACCGAGATCCGGTTCCGGTTCGCTCGAAGCAGCGGGCCGGGGGGCCAGCGCGTGAATCGGAGGGAGACCCAGGTAGAGCTCTCATTCGACGTGCACGATTCGCCGAGCCTGAGCGAGAGCGACAAGAAGCGGATCCATGAGAAGCTGTCGGGATACATCGATACGGCAGGCGTTCTCCACCTGACCTCTCAGGCGACGCGCAGCCAGGCCCAGAACCGACAGGACGTCACGGAGCGGTTTCGGCGGCTCCTGGCGGAGGCCCTGCGCCGGCCTCGGAAGAGGAAGCCGAGCCGTCCCTCCCGGACGGCGAGAGAGAGGCGCCTGGCAGAGAAGAAGCGCCGCTCCGAGGTGAAGAGGCTCCGTCGACCACCCGACGAAGCCGGCTGATCCAGAGTCTTCGCTTCCATTGGTCTGCCTGAGGCTCGGTAGCTGAGGTATACTTTCTCCTGTTGCCCCGATCGCGCATGAGAATCCATGAGTCCCCGTGACCTGTACGAGACCCTAGGCGTTCCGCGTGATTCCTCGCGGGATGAGATCAAGCGGGCCTTCCGCCGGCTCTCCAAGAAGTACCACCCAGATGTGAACAAGAGCCCTGAGGCGGAGGAGCGGTTCAAGGAGATCAACGACGCCTACGAGGTGCTGCGCGATCCCCAGCGGCGAGCCCGGTACGACCGGTTCGGCCAAGTTGGCGACATGGGAATGGGCTTCGGGGGATTCTCCGACATCTTCGAGGATTTCTTCGGGTTCGGGACCCGCGCTCGGGGGCCGCGGGTGCGGGCAGAGCGGGGCCGAGACCTGCGTATCGGGCTGACGGTCGAATTCGAAACCGTGATCTCTGGAGCCGAGCAGGAGATCGAGATCGAACGGCTCGAGACCTGCCCGCGCTGTCAGGGTTCGGGCGCTGAGCCGGGGACGGAACCGTCCCGCTGCCCCGTGTGCAACGGGACGGGCGAGGAACGGCACGTCCGCCAGTCACTCTTGGGATCTTTCGTGAGTGTGACCACTTGTTCCCGTTGCGGGGGAGAAGGCGAGGTGGCGAACACGCCCTGTCAAGAGTGTCGAGGCGGCCGGCGGGTGCGCGCCACGCGCCGGATAGCCGTCACCATCCCTGCTGGGATCGACGATGGCACCCGGATCCGACTCTCTGGAGAAGGGGATACAGGGCTCAGAGGAGGACCCCCTGGCAACCTGTATGTCGACGTCGCTGTCCGCCCTCACGCCTTCTTCAAGCGTCAGAACTCAGACATTCTGCTTGAGTTGCCCATCAACATCGCCCAGGCGGCGCTGGGTGACGAAGTGGAGGTTCCCACCGTAGACGGCGAGGTGACGATCGCCCTTCCGAGCGGCACGCAGACCGGCGAGACCCTTCGGCTCAAGGGCCTGGGAGTCCCTCACTTGAACGGAAGGCGGCGAGGGGACCAGTTGGTGACAGTGTACGTGGTCACCCCGACGGAGCTGAGCGACGAGCAGCGAGACCTCCTTGGCCAGCTGGGGAAGACTCTCGGCAAGGAACCCATACCTCAAGGCGAGAGAGGGTTCCTCGACCGAATCCTGGAGGCATTTCGAGGCTCGGCGTAGCCGGCGCCGTGTTTGAGATGGAGAAAGCCTCCTACCTGTGAACAGGGCCTGAGGCGCCGAAGGCAAGCCGACCGTTGGAGGGGTCCCCGCGCGGGGCTATAATGGCTGGGATCGGTCCCAGCCTCTTTTTGTTATGAAAGAGCCCCGCTGGTTGCAGATCAGTGTTTCGGTGGAATCCGAAACTGCCGAGGCCGTCTCCGAGGTCCTCGCCAGGTACCTAGAGGGCGGCGCCGTCGTGGAGACGCAACCAGACGGCAAAGGCGAGCCGGATACAGTTCTGGTCAAGGCATTCCTCGCCCCTGATTCCTCTCAAGATCGGAGGAGGCGGGAAGTGGAGCGGGCGCTCTGGCACCTTGGGCAGATCCGGCCGATCCCGGAGCCCCAATTCACTCCTCTGGAGGAGACCGATTGGACAGAGGCCTGGAAGGAGGGGTATAGGCCGCAACGGGTAGGCCGGCGGCTGGTGGTCGTGCCCTCCTGGATCCCCTACGAGGAGGCCCCTGGCGAGATCATTCTCCGGCTGGACCCTGGGTTGGCCTTCGGCACCGGGTCGCATCCCACCACGCAACTCTGTCTCGAGGCGCTTGAGGAGTACCTGCGGCCGGGGACGGCGGTCCTCGATCTGGGTACCGGATCCGGCATCTTGGCGATTGCCTCCGCCAAGCTGGGCGCGGATGAAGTGTTGGCTCTGGACACCGATCCCGTGGCTCTTCGGGTTGCCCGGGCCAACGTGCGAGCCAATGGAGTGGGTGCGACGGTTGAGATTGTCCAGGGATCGGAGGAGTTGATTGGGTCTCGCTCCTTCGATTTGATTGTTGTGAACATCCTGGCCCACACCATCATCGAGATGGTGGAGAAGGGACTCCTCAGCCAACTTTCTCCCTCCGGTGCCTTCATTGCGGGAGGAATCCTGGCAGGGTGGGAGGCGGAGTGCCGGCTGGTGCTCGGAGCCTACGGCTTGGAGGGGATCGAGAGCCGGGCGCAGGGCGATTGGGTGACCCTGGCCGGCAAGAAGGGGAATGAGGATGGCGATCGGGATCGATGATGCCACCGATCGAGACTGGATGGTGATCATGGAGGCTCAGAAGCTCGCCGCCTGGGCGCGTCTGGGCCCGGAGCAGCAGAGTCGAGCCGATTGGGGTGCGGTCGCCGAGCAGGCTTTCGAGCGGGTGAATCGCATCAGGGACGAAGAGGGCTCTCCCAACGACGCCTTCGTGGCACGGAGCGACGAAGGAGAGATGGCAGGCTATGTATGGGTTATGGAAGAGAGCGCGGATGCGGCCGGATTGCGACGGGCCGTCGTGATGGATCTATTCGTGGCGGAGGCCTTCCGCGGACAGGGCCTGGAGAAGCGGCTGCTCCGGGTGGCAGAGGACTGGGGCAAGATTCGGGGCTGTGTGAAGGTGGGGGTAACCGTAGCAGCCCATCACGAGGAGGCTCGCCAATTGTACGAGAGCCAGGGGTACTCGACCCAGAGTCTGGACTTGGGTAAGGCTCTCTAGTGCATCGCTTCTTCGTGCCGCCGGAATGGTTGAGGCGAAATGAGGCTGTTCTCCAGGGTCCCGCGGTCCACCAGATTCGGAATGTGCTGCGACTCAGGGCCGGCGAGGAGATCATGGTCCTCGACAACTCCGGGTGGCAGTATCGGATCCATCTGACCCTGGTGGATCGGGAGGAGGTTCGGGGCCGGGTCCTTCAGAAGACCCTCGCCCCGAGCGAGCCTCGGACCAAGATCACCCTGTATCAGGCGGTGCTGAAGGGGAGATCCTTCGAATTCGTCCTCCAGAAGGGCACCGAACTGGGGGTGGTGGCCTTTGTACCGGTGGTGTCCCAGCGCACCATCATCGCCAGCCTGGACAACGTGAGCTCCGAACGGCAGGAACGATGGAGACGTATCATCCAGGAGGCTGCCGAGCAGTCTGGTCGGGGACGGATGCCGGAGTTGCAGGGGCCGCTGATGTTGCGGCAAGCCTGGGAGGCGGCGAGCCAGGGAGGCGTAACTCTCGTGGCCAGCCCTGCGGGCAGGGAAGAAGAGACGAGGCCGACGAACTCGAGACCGACTCGCCAGTCCTCCGGGGGCGATGGGCGCGGCGTACCGGCAAAGCGCGCCGGGGGACGGTCATCCCGCACCGGAGATGGCGACGACATCGGATTGCCCCTTCGGAAAGCCCTGCGCGATCGGCGGCATCCCCCGTTCTCTGTGAACCTCTTCATCGGACCTGAAGGAGGGTTCACCAGAGGCGAGCTGACCGAAGGATCCCGCTATGGGGCGGTGCCGGTGACGCTGGGGCCTCGGGTTCTGCGGGCGGAAACGGCCGGACTGGTGGCCGCCGCGGCCATTCTGTACGAGCTAGGCGACATGGAGGCGGCCGGCCGAGACTGACTTCTGCGATTGGGGAAAGGGCAGAGCGTCGGGCCTTCTGCCCGACGCTCTGCTTCTACCGCCGGTCTGCCACTTAGGACTGGCGGGCTTGGGGTGGCAAGGGCTTCTCCGTTCGCCGGTACTTAGGAGTGGGATAGTAGCCGGAACGGGTAGATGCTACGGCCTGACCCGAGCGGCCCCAACCCATCATGATGAGGAGGAAGGCGAACACCCATACTGCAGCCACCGGCAGAAGGTATGGTTGCAGGGCGGACGGGACGTCCTCCCATTTGAATGCAACCGCGAGCGAACCGGCGATGAAGATAAGGAATAGGAACGCTCTCACTACCTACGCCTCCCTTCCAAAAGATGAGAGCATTGTCTGAACCGATGGAAGACACGATTGGCTCTGCGGGACTTTGGTACTATTCGCCCTTCCGTCCGCTGGTTGTGACATCTTTCCTCGAGACGTGCAAGTCGCGCACCTGAGGTCCCCGTCGCCCCTGCGGACTGGCGACTCGGTTTCTCGCTCGTCGCCGAATTGCCCCTTTCATCGTCGATTTTGCCCCTCTCGTAGCTGGTTTGCCGCTCTCCTCGCCAGGTCTGTCCATGTTCTTACCGACTACCCCATGTCGTGGAGTGATTGAATCCCAAATGTCCCCCAGGGTCCAGACCCGTGACCGTGATGACCCACGCTACGGAGGAGTGGGATCCAGGGTTGGCCTGCAAAGTTGGGGGGAAAGGCCCACCGCCGTCATAGTCTCTACATACGCAACCTTGTACACTATCTAGACAAGATGTTGACACTTCGCGCGATATCTGATATTGTGTCCACCGGCAAGAGTGCTAGATAGGGAGGTCTAGACATGACTTCGAGCGCTCTCAACCTTGAAGGGGCCAGCGATGCTATGCCTGATCTCGTCGTCGGGCGGGAATTGGCTGGGAGAGGAAGGCTCGAACGGGTGATGGCCGTTCGGGGCGAGCAGTTGCCCCCACTGGAGATGATTGAAGCGGTGCACACTCTGCTCGTCGAGCTAGGCGAGGACCCGCAACGTGAGGGCCTTAGGGATCCCCCCGGCGGGTTGCGAGCATGTTGCGAGAGATCACCAGCGGATACGATGTGGACCTGGACGCGATCATCAACGGTGCGGTTTTCCATGAGGACTACGATGAGCCCGTGACGGTAGCAGACCTCGACTTCTACAGCACATGCGAGCATCACTTGCTGCCCTTCTACGGCAAGGCGCATGTGGCGTACATCCCGCAGGGGCGGCTGGTGGGATTGAGCAAGATCCCGCGGATTGTGGATGCATTCTCCCGTCGACTGCAGGTTCAGGAGCGCATGACGGCTGAGATCGCGGATTTCATTGACGATCGTTTGGATCCGCTCGGGGTTGCAGTGGTCGTGGAGGGATTTCACCTGTGCACGGCAATGCGGGGGGTCGAGCAGCGGAGAGGCACCATGCACACCCAGGCCCTCCGCGGAGCGTTTCTGCAAGATCGCTCCCTCGTAGATCGCGTGATGCGGAATGCGGACTAGGTGGATCCTGGTGGCCAGATGGGTCCGGGAGTTGGATGGACTACACGTAGGGAGTTCTAGAAGGACCCTCCGCGACATCGATCCTCTCCGCTGCGAGGCCCCATGCTGTGACGGGCCACCCCACCGGACATAGGGCCAGGCATCCGCGACGCGTGACATCCTGAAAGGCTTCCAGTGAATCCCTTTGATACGCAGAAGCCGACGGGAGAGACAGATCGGCGACCCCGGCTGGGCTTTGCCGTGAAGGTCCTGGGTCGGCCGGGTTTGCGCTCCCACGATTCGCGACGCTGGTCAAGCGGCCCCAGCCTGCGGGTCAGCCTGGATCACCTCAGCCGTGTCCTGGAGTACCTGCATGACCAGGGGATCGGCATGTATCGCATGGCCTCGGCATTGGCTCCCTACGCAACCCATCCGGATCATCCACAGTTCCACGGCCAGGTCGAAGAAAGCCGCCGGCGCCTAGATTTGATCGGTGCAGCGATTCGGGAACAGGGCGTTCGAATGTCTTTCCACCCGGGACAGTTCGTTGTGCTGAACACACCCGACGATGAGCTGGCACAGCGGTCGATGGCCGACATCGAAGTTCAGGCTGAAATCCTGGAGGCGATGGGCCTGGACGACGACGCGGTGGTGAATACTCACGTCGGTGGAGTCTATGGTGACTGGAGCGACGCGTTGGAGCGCTTTGCGCGCCGACTCGACTGTTTGTCCGCGGTGGCTCGCCGACGGCTGGTGGTGGAAAACGACGACAGCCGCTTTGGCGTCGCTGACGTGCTGCGCCTCCATCGCCAGACCGGAATCCGGGTGGTTTTCGATGGGCACCACCACCGCTGCTACGATCCGGACGACATCCCGATGGTCGAAGCCGCTCAGGCATGCTTGGAGACCTGGGATGATTGGAATGCACATCCAAAACTGCACTACTCCTCACCGCGCACCGACTGGGGATTTCGAGAGGGCAGGAAGTCGGGGATCACCCAGCGCTCCTGGAGGGCCCATGCCGAGTTTGTCGACCCCTTCGCCTTTGTTGAGTTCTATCGGCCGCTAGGCCCGCTTGGGCCGGATGTCATGCTGGAAGCCAAGGCCAAGGACCTCGCCCTGCTGCAGCTGCGGGAGGATCTGATCCGCTACGCTCCCGACCTTGCTGTGTTGTTCGGCTTCGGGGAGAGGTCGGCAGACTTCGAGAAGCGAGCCTCTTTGAAATGAGCGAAGCCGGAGCGGGGACGAACAGCAGGAAGCGGATCCTGGTCACCGGTGCCACGGGATACATCGGGAGCAGACTCATTCCTCGGTTGCTGCAATCCGAATACGACGTGCGTGTCATGGTCAGGGACCCGTCAGGTCTCAGAGATCAACCCTGGAGAGACCGCGTAGAGGTTGTGAGGGGTGATGTACTTCGCCCGGAGACTCTCAAGCCTGCCCTAGCCGGAATTCACACAGCCTACTACTTGATCCATGGCATGATGGCTGGTAGTCAGTTCCACCGGACGGATGTGGAGGCCGCTGGGCATTTTGGCCTGGCCGCAAAGCGGGGGGCGGTACGGCGCATCATCTACCTTGGTGGCCTCGGGAACCCTGAGGAAAGCCTCTCGCCTCACTTGGAGTCGCGCCAGAAGACAGGCGAAGCACTGCGACAGGGCGGCGTCGCGGTCACCGAATTCAGGGCTGCAGTCGTCGTAGGGGCCGGTAGCCTCTCTTTCGAGATGGTGCGATACCTCACTGAGCATCTCCCGGTGATGATCTGCCCACGGTGGGTATACACCCGGATCCAACCCATCGCCATCGAGGACTGTCTGGATTACCTCGAACAGGCGCTGACCCAGCCGCGGAGCGAGGGACGGATCATTGAGATCGGTGGAGACGAGATTCTCACCTACGCAGAGATGATGACGCGGTACGCGGAGGTGCGGGGTCTGCGCCGTGCCATGCTTCCGGTGCCGGTCCTGACTCCGCGCCTGTCTTCCTATTGGGTGCACCTAGTGACTCCGATTTCTGCGAATGTTGCGCAGCCCTTGATCGAGGGTTTGCGCAATGAGGTGATCGTTAGGGAGGATTCGGCACGCCGATTATTCCCGCATATTGAACCGATGGACTATACGACCGCCGTCCGATCTGCGCTGCGGGAGTTGCGTATGGCAGCGGTCGACCGGGACATGGCAGAGCTACGTGGTTCGGACAGTCTTCACGTGAAGTTTGCATGGCGGAGGGGGATGATTCTAGAGCACCGGAAGCGCACGGCTGAGGTGTCTGCCGCCAGGGTATTCAAAGCTCTCTCGGAGCTCGGTGGCGATCGAGGCTGGCTCTATATGAACTGGGTGTGGCGACTGCGCGGCGCGATCGATCGGGTCCTGGGAGGAGTTGGCCTGCGTGCGAGGCGTGGAACGATGAGAAGCTTGCGGGTGGGGGACACGGTAGACTTCTGGACGGTTGAAGAGCTGGAGCCGAACCGGCGACTGCGACTGAGGGCTGACATGAAGTTGCCGGGTGAGGCGTGGTTGGAGTTCGCCATCGCTCCTGTTTCGGAGGGGCAGGCGGTTCTCCACCAGACGGCGATCTACGCGCCGAAAGGCCTACTTGGCCTGGCATATTGGGTTCTGCTCTATCCTATTCACAGCCTCATCTTCGATGGCCTGCTGCGGAATCTGGTGCGACGAGCAGGTAGCCTTGCAGCAGAGGAGGCAGTTCGACTGGAAGGAGCATGATGGCGGGACAATCCTGTTCTGCCAGCCGGGAGGGCGAATGATGGGAAGTGTTGCCGTAGTGGTATCTGTCCTGGCCACGTTGGTGGTAAACGGTCTGGCCAATGCGCTGCCGATCAACGGACAGACAACGGGGGAGATATCCAATCGCTTTGACGTCTATTTCACGCCGGCAAACTACGTGTTCGTCATTTGGGGTCTGATCTATCTGGGGCTGGTGGCTTTCGCCGTGTATCAGGCGCTACCGGCCCAGCGACAGAACCTGCGGCTGCATCGAAGCAGAGACTGGTTTGCCATGAGCGGGCTGGCTAACATCGCGTGGATTCTCCTTTGGCACTATGAGTTGTTCCCCCTCACACTTGTGGCGATGGTCGCGCTTCTGGGACTGCTCATCGCCACCTACCTGAGGCTGGGAGTAGGAAGGGAATCGGTCCCGCTTGGGGAGCGATTGCTGGTGCACCTTCCCGTAAGCATCTACCTTGGCTGGATCAGTGTTGCCACGATCGCCAACGCTGCCGTGGTTTTTGTCGTCTTGGGCTGGGGTGGACTGGGGATCGACCCCGAAGTCTGGACCGTCTTCATGGTGGCTGTAGCGCTGACGATCGGCTGGATCCTAGCGCTCGCGCGATCCGACTTCGCCTTCTCCATGGTTCTGGTGTGGGCCCTGGCCGGCATTGGGGTTCGGAATGTCAGCGTGGCGGTTGTCGGCAATGCCAGTTGGGTCGCTGCTGGACTGGCTGCACTGGCGGCCGCGGTGGCCGTGAGACGCAGTGTGGGGGACCGTACGGGAGTGCGATCGGACTAGAGCCTCCGTGGCGGATACGGGCAGGGCCCGGACCGAGGTCTGGGCTTCGGTGCGTTCAAGGCCGAGCGGGCTGGGGCCTCGCCCAACCCGCTCGTTGGTCGCTTCGCTCTGCTCGACCGGGCTCATGCGAGCCAGGCCGAGTCAATCCTAGGAGCTGGGAAGGAGCACGCTGTCAATCACGTGCATGACTCCGTTGGAGGCTTCGATGTCGGCAATTAGGACCTGAGCCTCGCCGATCATCACGCGGCGTCCCTCGATCGTGACGCCCAGCGTCTGTCCCAGGAGCGTTGTTACCTCGCTGGCATCGAGTTCGGCTACCTCAGCCGCCATCGTCTTTCCGTCGACAACGTGGTAGAGAAGGATGTCGGTCAGTGCCGGGATGTCCTGCAGCAAGGCCTCGACGGTACCTTCTGGGAGCTGTGCGAAGGCGTCGTCGGTGGGAGCGAAGACCGTGAAGGGACCATTCTCGGCCAGTGTCTCGGCCAGATCGGCTGCTTGGAGAGCTGCAACCAGCGTGGTGAACCGTCCGTCTTCGACTGCGATGTCAACGATGCTGCGGCTTTCAGGCAAAAGGACAGCGTCGATGACGTGGATCACGCCATTGCTCGCCTCGATGTCGGTGAGGATGACATTCGCTTGATCGATCATGACGCCACGGGCGTCGGATTCGAAGGTTACATACTGACCCATCAGTGAGGGAGCCGAGTTCAGCTGAGACACGTCTGTGGCCAGCAGCGCACCGTCCACCACGTGGTAGAGAAGGATGTCGGTCAGCACGGGGATGTTGTCGAGTAGACTGGTGAGGGTCCCCTCAGGCAGTGCCCCGAACGCGGCGTCGGTGGGAGCGAAGACTGTAAAGGGACCTTCGCCCTTGAGTGCATCCGCCAGATTGGCCGTTTCAAGAGCAGCTACGAGAGTCGTAAAGCGGCCGTCCTCCACTGCAGTGTCTACGATGTCGGCTGGATCGGGTGCAGTCCTGGGCTCTGAGGCCTCCGGCGGAGCAGGGATGGCTGGCGGTTCAGCTGGAGCCTGCGGAAGAGCCGGCGAGCACGCCGCCACCCCCATGGCAATCAGGGCCGCCAGCCCTACTAAGACGGGCACTTTCATCTGAATCTCCCTCCTTTGTGGGGATACGGAATGTCGCTATTATACAGGCATTGTCAACATGTTGTCCAGGTTCTTGTCGAGATTCGGTGTAAGTACAGGAGGCCTCCCCGCTGGAGGGAGACTCAGGGGCTAGAAGCGGAACGGCGCACGGATCCGGGAGGTGCGAGTGAAACTAGACAAATAGTGTGCAATCGTTGTATAAGAGTGGCGTAGATGCCGAGGCCTCGATTGAGAGGGGTGGTCTAGCCGATGATCTATGACGAAGGAGACGCGGCGAGCTTCAATCTCAAGGCTGTGGTGAAGGAGACGGGGTTGAAGCCAGCTACTGTCCGTGCCTGGGAGCGGAGGTACGGGCTGCCGATGCCTGAGCGATCTCCGGGCGGACACCGTCTCTACTCTCCCCGGGATGTCCAGACTTTGAAGTGGCTGGTCGCCCGGCAGGAGGAGGGTCTGATTATCTCCAAAGCGGTGGCGCTATGGCGTCGCCTGGAGGAAGAGGGCAAGGATCCCTTGGTGGAGCTGGCCTACGACTCTATCCGTACGGCTCTCGTTGGCTCGGCTGAGGGGCCGGCGCTCGAAGAACTTCGACGTTCATGGGTGCAAGCCTGCAAGGACTTTGAGGAGCACCGCGCGGACGAGATTCTGGCGCAGGCCTTCGCCGTCTACCCCGCGGAGACGGTCTCTGTGCAGATCATATCTGAAGGTCTGGCCATGTTGGGGGAGGATTGGCAAGAGGGGCGTGCCACGGTTCAGCAGGAGCACTTTGCGAGCGAGCAGGCAATGCGACGGCTGGAGGCACTGATTATCGCTTCCCCACACCCCACCCGGAGCGGTCGCATCCTTGTCGCTTGTCCCCCAGATGAAAGACATGTTTTTGCCCCTCTCCTCATCTCATACCTCCTCCGGCGAAGAGGATGGGATGTGGTCAATCTGGGCGCCGATGTACCGGTGGCCCGGATGAAGCATGCCTTGACACGAAGCCGGCCACGGCTGACCATCCTCTCCGCGCAGCAGCTCCACACCGCAGCCAACCTGCTTCCGTTCGCGCCCCTTCTCCAGCAGCAGGGGATTCCTCTGACCTACGGGGGCCGCATCTTCAATCTGCGTCCCGGGGTTCGAGATCGTATCCCAGGCTCGTTCTTGGGGGAGGAGTTTGGCCAGGTCCCTGAAGCCGTAGAGCGGATCATCGTCGAGCGTTCCCTAAGCTCACCAGCCCCGCCGGCCACGGACGGTCGGGAAGCCGCAGAACACTTCCAGGCGGTTCGACATCAGGTGGAGGACAGGGTGCGCGAGGCGCTGGATTCCGCAAGCATGCTGCCAACTGACCTAGCTGTAGCGAACGGTGCCCTCGCTGGCAGGGTCGCTGCTGCTCTCACCCTGGGAGATCTGACCCTCCTGGCGGGGGAGGCCGCTGGAGTCCACGAGGCCCTTGTCAGCTACGGGGTGCCTCCTCGGTCGATCAGTCCCTTCCTTGAGAGCTACTATGGCGCGATGTTGAGTGAGCTGGGGGAGCAGGACCCTCGTGTGGCTCGGCAACTAACGCAGCTCCTGGAGGAAGTTGCCTAGCGCGGGGCCACTGAAGCACACCCTTGAGTAGAGTTACCGCCTAGAAGCCCTCGCACCAGGTTCACCGGCACTGCTCATTGTGACGCCGAGCCGCTCATGAGGCGCCGGGGGGACGATCCCGGATGCAGGGACATCTCCGTCCGGGCGCAAACATTGCATCGCTCCCCGTCTTGAGTCTCGCATGTGCGCACCAGCTGTCCTTCTCTGGTTTCTTGCCAGAGCGGCGGCGGTAGACGTTGGACTGAGAAAGAGTCTCTCAGGCGATGAGACGCGCTTTGAGGGTGACCTCGGGACCGCCGGACAGAGCCCTTGAGATGGGGCAGCTCTCCTTGGCGTGCTCCGTTGCTTCCAGGAAGCGGGCCTCGGCGATCCCTGGGACGTTGGCTTCGGTGTCGAGATGGACGCGGGTGACGGTCCAGTCGCCCTCCATCTTTTCGATGCTGACCGAGGCCCTGGTTCTGATCTCCTCGGGTGGGTGACCGGCCTTGGTTAGATGAGAGGAAAGCGCCATGGAGAAGCAGCCGGCGTGGGCGGCCCCCAGGAGCTCCTCGGGGTTCGTCCCCGTGCCCTCCTCAAATCGGGAAGGGAACGAATAGGGCCCCTCGAAGAGCCCCTCCCCAAACCGCATGGTGCCCTTGCCATCTCGCAGGTTCCCCTGCCAAGTGGCCTCAGCGTGACGAACGGGCATGTCAACCTCTCTTTCTCAGATGGACGTCTGTGGCGAAGCGATAGAGTCGCCAGTCCTGCGGCGGTCCGACGGCAAGACGGTGACCTCTGGGGCTGCGATGGGGTAGAAGGCTATCGCTTGGTCTTTCGAGGTTCCCCACGGTAAGAGGGCGCCAGAATGGCATAGACCGTGGAGACCGCGACGTCGGCCAGGCGCGATGCAAGTCGGGGCTCCTCGCGTTCCAGCTCCTCCAGGGATTCTTGCATGGTGATCACGGTGGGAAGCCGGGCAGCATAGCGGTGGTTGAAGATCTGATAGAGCTTCTCCCGGGCCCAGGGGGTAGCCGACTGGGTCCCAAGATCGTCAAGGACTAGGAAGGGAGCGTGGCGAACGATCTCGAACAGCTGATCGTAGGAAACCGTGCTCTTGGGATCGTAGGCGGCTCGCAGATGGTCCAGGAGGTCCGGCACCACGATGAACAGGGCCGGAGCTCCCAGGTCCTTGCGTCGGTTGGCGATCGCCGCGGCCAGGTGTGTCTTCCCACACCCGTACTCGCCGGTGAGGGTGAGCCACCCTTCCGGCTCCTCAGCGTAGCCGCGGGCCAGCTCAACGGCCCGCCCGAGATTCTGCACCTCCTCCGAGGGGAGTTCTCCCTGGCGCGAGTTGAAGCGGTCGAAGGTCTTGTCGCTGTAGAGACCGAGGGTATCCAGATCCTCCCAGGGCCCGACACCCGAACCCCGAAAGTCGGGGACTTCTATGTGGTAGATCTGAGAGAACCCCGGCTCAGCCATGCGTGAGCGGAGCCGAGCCTCGATCTTCTCCAGCGGACGGTTGGTGGTGATCACCGTGGGCAGCTGGGCTACGTGCCTGTGATTCAGGAGCTGGTAGAGCTTCTCCTGGGCCCAGGGCGTGGTGCTCTCGGTTCCCAGGTCGTCGAGGATCAGGAGCGGCGCCTCGCGCAGGGCCTGAAACCGTTCGTCGTAAGGGACCGCGCTCTCGGGCCCAAAAGTGGCTCTGAGGTGGTCCAGCAGGTCTGGAACCACCACGAAGAGAACCGACTTTCCTCGCTCTAGCTGCAGATTGGCGACGGCCGCTGCGAGATGGGTCTTGCCGGACCCGTAGCCGCCGGTGAGCACCAGCCAGCCTGCCGGCTCATCGGCATACTCCTTGGCCAGATGGAAGGCACGCCGCAGGTTCTCCTTCCTTCGGGGAGGGAGTCCAATGCCCTCCGGCAGGAAGGTGTCGAAGGTCTTGTCGGCCAGATGGTCGAGGTTGCTGGCCCGTCGTAGATCGTCGAGCCTCTTCTCGGCGAGCTCGCCTGCACGGTGCGGACAAGGCACCAGCCTCCCGAAGCCGGGGTCGTCGGGTTCGAGGTCCTGGCGGATCCAGCCGAGACCGCCGCAGATGGCGCAGACCTCTGCGTCGGGCGGGCTATCGCTTGACGATGTCGGCGTACTTTCCGCGGACGTATCGATATCGAGATTCTTGAGAACCTGGCTCAGCTCCTCGATTGCCCCTTCCTTCCTCAGCCCAGCGTTCTAGGATCCGCTGGATGTAGCGCCATCGCCGCACGTTCTGCTCAACCGCGATCTTGAAAGCTTCCTCCACCCAATCGGCAGGATATCGCGACTCCGCCTCCCGCAGCTCCTCAGCGATCAAAGGCTGGAGAAGCCCTATGTTCTGTTCGTAGAGGGCGAATATGTTCGGCCGTTGCAGGGCCGGGGCCTCCCCGTCAGGCGGGCCGCCCTCGAGGGCAATCTCTCCGGCCTCGAGGGCCTTTGCCAAACGATGACCCTCATCATCGGCCAACAGATACCAATCCTCGTCAGCCGAGGTGATCTGCAGGACTGTCCCTCGCGCCACGGCCTTCTCGAGACCCTCTGCGATGAGATCTCCCGATTTGCGGCCCGGAGCCTTCACACTCTGGGCCAGGACGGCATCCGCCGCGAGCTCGGAGCGAGAGATCAGCGGAAGGTGTCTGCGGTGATTGCGGAGGCGCCAGTGGAGATGGAGGGTGACCTTGAGCTCCGCGAGGTCGTCGATGGCGGGGACCACGCCGCGGAAGAGAGCGTCTGGGAGAAGGCGGCCCTCTCGGTCCTCGATCGATCCACGACCTTTGCCGCGCTGCTCCGCCCTTCGGCCCGCTTCGCGAGGAATCCGCTCCTGTTTCAAGCTGCCACCCTTCGGAGCTCGGCGCTCACGAACTGAGCGCGGTCCTTTAGGAACACCAACTGGACCTGTCCGGTAGGACCGTTCCGGTGCTTTGCGACGATCACGTCGGCCACGTTGGCCCGTTCGGCCTCTTCCTCATCGCCTACCACCTCGCGGTAGATGAAGATCACCACGTCTGCATCCTGTTCGATACTGCCGCTCTCACGCAGGTCGGAGAGTACCGGCCGCTTGTCGTGCCGCAGCTCCACCGCGCGCGAGAGCTGGGAGCACGCCAGAACCGGGACGCGGAGCTCCCTCGCCAGCGCCTTGAGCTGCTGGGAGATATGGGACACCTCACGCACGCGGTTCTCGGCCCGGATGCCAGCCCGCATGAGCTGAAGGTAGTCCACGATGACGAGATCCAGCGGCTTCTCGGCATGGAGCCTCCGAGCCTTGGCTCTGAGCTCCATAGGTGTGAGCGTCGCCGAGTCGTCGATGTAGATCTCGTACTGGGAAAGATCCCCCATCGCGCGCATCACCTCGCTGAGCTGGTGGTCGGTGAGCTTCCCCGAACGGAGCTTCAGCGAGTCGACGCGAGAATTTCGGTCGGTAGCGGCGCAGATCAGTCGGGCAGCCAGTTGCTGGGACGGCATCTCCAGGCTGAACAGGGCGATTCGGGCGTTCCGCTCCTGGGCGACGGAGAAAGCGATGCTGAGCGCCAGGCTAGTCTTTCCCATGCCGGGCCGTCCGGCCACGATGATCAGATCAGACCTTTGGAGCCCCGCAAGGAGCTTGTCGAGATCGTCGAAGCCGGTGGGCAGCCCCATGATCTCGCCCTTTTCGCCGGAGACCTGCTCGATGTAGTCGTAGTACTCCTCCAGGTGTTTGGCCAGGGGAATGAGATCCCGATCGAGCCTCCGCTGGGCAACCCCGAAGATGATCTCCTCGGCGTGGTCGATGATCTGGTCCACATCCTCCGATTCTTCGTAGGCCATCCCCGCGATCTCGCCTGAAGCCGCGATGAGCCGTCGCAGGACAGCGATCCGTTCCACGATGTGGCCGTAGTGCTCCACATGGACCGGGCTTGGGACCGCGTTGGTGAGGGAGGCAAGGTAGGCGGCTCCGCCGACTGCGTCCAGCTGATCCCGGCGCTCCAGCTCGTCGGTCAGGGTAACGAGATCGGAGGGCTGGCGCTTCTCATGAAGATCGAGGATGGCTTGGTAGATCTGGCGGTGGGACTCCTGGTAGAAGTCCTGGGGCAAAAGAAACGGGGAGACCTGGAGGACCGCGTCCGTGTCCAAAAGAAGACTCCCCAGAACCGATTGTTCCGCTTCGATGTTCTGGGGAGGCAGAGGGCCGCCAGCCACGGCTACTCCTCGCCGAGGCTGTCCAGATCCAAGCTCTCCACTAGGTCAGTGAAGGGGGCGAGCTTCGCCTTCTCTTCCTCGGTGAGGGCTTCCTCTTCTTTTGAGGGGAGAATACCGGCCTGATCCAAGACCCCCTCGGACACAAAGATGGGCACATCAACCCGCACCGCTACGGCAATGGCATCCGAGGGCCGAGAGTCGATCTCCAGTCGGCTGCCGTTGAGGTCTATGACGATCTGGGCGAAAAACGTGTCTTCCTGCAGATCGTTGACGTAGATGTGGGAGATGGCGCCATTCAATCCCCCGACCACCTCATTGATCAGATCGTGGGTCAAAGGACGCGACATCTCGATTGACTGCATCCCGATGGTGATGGCATCGGCCTCGAAGGGGCCGATCCAGATGGGAAGGAACCGATCTCCGTCCTCCTCTTTGAGTACCACCAGGCGGTGCTGGGAGATCAGGCTTACCTTGATGCTGTCCACCACGACGCGGATCATTCCTGTGGGCTCCTTCCCGATGATGCGGGCGGTGAATAGGTCTTGTTCGGGGGTGATGAGCATTATAGCATAATCCGAGATGGCGATACAAAACAATGGGGCGAATCGCGGACCATTTTAAGGTCGGAGCCGGGGTGCGGTGTCTCGTGAACTGATGCTATAATCCCGCGACCTTCCACAGGAGCCGTGCTGTGACGATAGATCTCCAGTTGATTCTACAGGTCTTCCTGGCTGTCCTGGGATTCTACTTCCTCGCTTTTTGGGCCAGCCTGGTGGTATGGACCTACCGGGACGTCGGGGCTCGGACCCAAGACATCTTCGTGCAGGCTTTGGCCGTCGCGATGGTGCTGTTCTTCAATGTCCCGGGGCTGTTTCTCTACTACATCCTGCGTCCTCGGGAGACTCTCGCCGAGGCCTTCGACCGCTCTCTGGAAGAGGAAACCCTGCTCCGCGACCTCGAGGAGCGCGATGACTGCCCCGTCTGCCAACATCCCATTCGGGCGGACTATCAGTTGTGCCCGAACTGCCACACTTCGCTAAGGAACGTGTGCGGCGAGTGCGGTCGGCTGCTGGAGCTCCATTGGGAGCGGTGCCCGTTCTGTGGCACCGAGGTGCCCCGGGAGCATGTGGTCGCGGTGACCGTCGAGCCCGGGATTGAAGGGGAAGTTGCTCTCGAGGCGAAGGCGCGCGAAGCAGTGACTGAGGAAGCGATGACAGAAGAAGCCGTGACGGAGGACGTAGTGGCCCCGCGGTAGAACTCCGCACTCCTGAGTTTGCGCCGTCCGGACCCGCAAGGATCCGGACGGTTCGTGTTTCTACAGGGCCTCGGGATACTCCGCATGCCAGCCAGTGGGGAGCTCAGGTGGCTGGTATACCTGGGTGAAGGGGCGGCCCGTCCTCTCACACAATCTGGCTAGACGGGTCATCCGCTCTCGCACCACCCCCGCCAGGAATCGGCGTCGTGCCTCGGAGTGGGTCGTGGCAGCCTCGCGCCAGACCGCGCGTCCAGCGATGACTCCACTGGCTCCGGCTTCGCAGGCGATACGGGCCTGGCGCACAAAAGTCTCGAAATCCACCCCTGCAGAGAGCAGACTCCATGGCACGGAGCACGCGTCGGTGAGGTCCCGGCAAGCTTCCACCCAGGCATGCTCATCGGGCTCGTGCTCGACATCGAGGGGGAACTCCGCCTTCAGCACGTCCACCCCGAGAGGGACGAGGCGCGCAGCCGCTTCTAGACCCAGCCGACGGCGCTCCTCTGGGGCAAGCTTTCTGCCTGGCGACACAGGATCTCGGGAGAGGGGCTCAAGAAAGAAGGGGACATCGTGCTGACGGCAGGCCTCCGCCACGTGTCCCACAAGCTCCTCCAAGGCAGGGGCGTCGGACCCCCTAGGGTGGTAGTAGATCAGGAGCTTCACGCCGGACGCGCCGAGGCGCGCGGCTTTGGCCACCGACCAATTCTCCACAAGGCTGGTCTCCGGCCTTTGGGGATCGCCGGTGGAGCCCGAGTCCAGGGCCACGAGGAGACCGGTCCTCGCCGGGAGCGCCCCGCTCGTCAGAGACAGCCCCACCCCGGTCTCCGGATCGAGCAAGACGGCGGAGCAGTAGGGGGCCAACTCCCGAACTATGTCTTGCTTCACCTGAGCGAGATCGCTGTCCGTGATCTGGGAGGAAGCGGTCGGTTGCAGAGTCTGGCGCATAGCGCCCCGATGGTCGATGGCCAAGACGGAGAAGGTCCCGCCGGAGCTGGCGATCTGCTGTAGCCGGCGCCACTTTCCGAGAGAAAGGCGCATAATCCTGCCTTGGGGCCTCAGCCCGAGATTTCGGTGATCCGGACGGATCGGTTCTGGTCGTACGAGGCCCGGGCGGCGAGTCCCAGGACGACGGCGCTCCGCCCATCGTGGCCCGTCACAGGGGAGGGGCCTCTTGAGAGCACCGCGTCCACGAACTGCGTCATCTCCTCCAGGTAGCTGTCCACGTATCGCTCCAGGAAGAAATGAAGAGGCAGATCCCGGTAGATCCGGTCCTTGGCACTGACGACAGCCGAGTTGGGGAAGTTGTTGGCTGTGCGGATGCTTCCCTTGCTTCCCAGGACCTCCACCCGCTGATCGTAGCCGTAGACTGCCTGACGGCTGTTGTCGATGGTTCCGATGGTTCCATCGGCGAACTTGAGCACGACAAGGACCGTGTCGAGATCGCCCAGCTCCGCGATGGCGTCGTCGATTCTGACCCCACCCGTGGCGTAGATCTCCTCAACCTCTTCGCCGATAAGATAGCGGGCCATATCGAAGTCGTGGATCGTCATATCGACGAAGATGTCTCCCGAAACCTTGAGGTACTCGATAGGTGGCGGGGCAGGGTCGCGGCTGATGATGTGTAGGAGGTGGGGTTCGCCGATCTCACCGCTCTGAATGGCCTCTCGAACGCGCCTGAAATTGCTGTCGAAGCGGCGGTTGAAACCGACCTGTAGGAGCACACCACTCTTCTCAACGGCAGTCAGCGCACCGTCGATCTTGCCCAGATCGAGGTCGATGGGCTTCTCGCAGAAGATGTGTTTTCCGGCCTCCGCTGCCTCCTCGATGATTCGGGCGTGGGTTTCGGTGGGAGAGCAGATCACCACCGCCTCGATGTCCGGGCGCTCGAGGATGCGCTGGTAGTCCGAGGTCGTCTCGGGAATGCGGCACTGTTTGGCCACCCCCTGCGCAGCCTCTTCCACGACATCGGCGAGGATCTGGAGGTCGGCCCGGGGGATTCGGTAACTTAGGTGCGCGGCATGCAGGGAGCCGATTGCTCCGGCGCCGATCAAGCCGAGTGTCAAGGTCTCATCTGCAATCATGGGTTAGACTCCGATCGAACTGAGGTATGCCCGATTCCGCTCCGCGCTCTCCCTCGGTGTTCCCATGCCGGGGAGGACGTCCTGTTCGACCACCGCCCATCCTTCGTAGCCGCGACCGTCCAGCCAGGACAAGATCGAGGGAAAGTCCACCGCTCCCTGGCCCAGCTCGCAGAAGAGCCCCTGCCGCACGGCCCGGAAATAGTCCCAACCTTGGGATCGGGATCGAGTCGCCACCTCGGCGTGGCAGTCCTTGAAGTGAAGGTGCCGGATTCGGTCGTCGAAGCGGTCCAGCCCGTCGAGGATCTGTTGAGGATCGTTGGATCTGGAGCCGTACAGGAAATGACCAGTATCGAAGGCCAACCCGAGGAGGGCAGGGTCCGTGAGGTCCAGGAGCCGGGCGATCTCCTCTGGGGTTTCCACGAACCCGGCGCAGTGAGGATGGAAGACAGTGGGCAGCCCGGTCCGATCCCTCACGGCCAGCGCGATCCGATCTGCACCCTGGGCAAAGACCTGCCACGCTTCGTTGGAGAGACTCATTTCGGGGGTGATCCGCCCGGCGTTCTGGATCCGGGTGGGGTCTGTGCCATTGGCGTCGGCCAGCACCACGAAAGGCTCCTGGTCTTGACCGCTGAGCTCGGCCACTCCCGCCAGAAGCCCTGCCACCTTTAGGGCTCGGGCTTCGCCCGAGACGTGCGCGCTTGGGTCCTTCAACGCGACGGGCACGAAGCCACCCACCATGGCGAGACCGCGCTTAGCCATCTCGGCCTGGAGCGTTTCCGGCTGGGTGGGCATGTATCCCCAATCGCCGAGCTCCGTGCCCACGTAGCCGGTTGCGGCGAGTTCATCCAGCATTTGTTGGTATCCGATGGCTCGGCCCTTCAGCCCCTCGAACTCAAGCACACCCCAGGAAACCGGGGCATTGGCCAGTTTCAGCCGGGACACGGCCTAGGGGGCAACGGGGAGCACCGGGCGTCCCATCGTGGACGAGCGGGCCTGGATGTCTGCGATGGAGGTGTCTTCAGCACGCGGTTCTAGGAGGGATGCCTCCGCGTGGGGGGCCAGCGCTCGACCACGACCTTCGTCTGAGTGAAGAACTCAACGGCGTGGCGCCCCTGCCCATGCAGGGTCCCGAAGAAGCTGTCCTTCCACCCGCTGAAAGGGAAGAAGGCCATGGGAGCAGCCACCCCGATGTTGATGCCGATGTTGCCCGCCTCTGCCTCATACCGAAACTGGCGTGCCGCAGCCCCGCTGGTGGTGAAGACGCAGGCCATGTTGCCGTACCGGCCGCTGTTCACCAAGGCGATGGCCTCGTCCACCGTGTCGGCATGGATCATCCCCAACACGGGCCCGAAGATCTCGGTCTGGGCGATCTCTCCCTCGGCGGGGAGGCCATCGAGGATGGTGGGACGGATGAAGTTGCCAGCTTCATAGCCTCGGATGACGGTGTTGCGTCCGTCCACCAGCAGCGTCGCGCCTTCACCTGCACCCTTTTCGATCAACCCCTCGATCCGGGCCTTGCTCTGAGGGGTGATGACCGGCCCCATCTCGACGCCCTCTTCCAGGCCGTATCCAACCACGCGGCTGGCGGCGATCCCCGCCATTGCCTCCGCGAAGGCATGACGCGCTTCCCCGACGGTGATGGTCAGTGCGGTCGCCAAGCACCTCTGTCCGGCGTTGCCGAAGACGCTGTCGGCGACGATCCGGGTCGTGGTCCCGAGATCGGCGTCGGGGAGGACGATGGTGGGGTTCTTGGCCCCGCCCTGGGCCTGGACCCGCTTGCCGTTGGCGGCCGCACGGCTGTAGACGTGTCGGGCCACCGGCGTGGATCCCACGAACGTGATCCCCTCGATCAGGGGGTGGTCCAGGATGGCGTTCACGGTGTCGGGCCCGCCGTTCACCGAGTTCACGACACCTTTCGGGAACCCTGCCTCCTCCAGAAGGCCCAAGACCTTCTCCATGGTAAGGGGCGTCCTCTCGGAAGGCTTCACTATGTAGGTGTTGCCGCAGGCCAGGGCGTAGGGCATGAACCAGAAGGGGATCATGGCCGGGAAGTTAAAGGGTGCGATGGTGGCGCAGACCCCGACCGGCTGGCGGATCATGTACTCGTCGATCCCGCGGGCGATGTCTTCCGAAAAGTCTCCCTGCATCAAGGTGGGGATACCGCAGGCGACCTCCACGTTCTCGATGGCGCGGCGCATCTCGCCGCGGGATTCGTCCAGGGTCTTGCCGTTCTCCAGTGTGATAGTGTGGGACAGGTCCTCGAAATGGTGTTCCAGAAGGTCCTTGAGCTTGAAGAGCGGCTGGACGCGGTCGACGGCTGGTGTGCGCCGCCACCTCGGAAAGGCAGCGGCCGCCGCCTGGGCTGCCTGGTCGACCTCGGCCGGCGGCGAGAGTGGGACGAGAGCGAGCACCTCTGCGGTGGCTGGGTTGGTGACCTCCAGCTGCTCATCGGCGCTCGACGTCCGCCACTCCCCGCCGATGTAGTTCTGAACCACGTCATTCGCGCTCATCGGGCTGCGTCCCGTCCTCGCACCGGTGAGCATGTTTGAAGGCGGGTCGCGGGTAGCCAACCTCTGCTACCGTGCTGTCTCGGGTGAGTGAAATCCGGGAGATACCGAGCAGAGCCGGCACTCGGAGGAACCGCATGACCCGGGGAGATCGGCCGTCTCACTTCTCTTCGATGGACAGCCGGAAGTGATTTGATCGTCAAAGAGCCGATCCGATTCTCATCCGGGGCCATCAGTCGTATTGAGAGGAGGCTCAGCCTCGCTCCTTGCTCTTGCGAATCTCGTAGGTGTGGCGTGCACCGCGCTCCCCAGAGCCCTGGCCATAGTAGTACCACTGCGGGAAGTTGAAGTCCGAGGTCACAGACCGGGGCATCAGCACAACGGCCTTCAGGAAGGCCTCCAGATCGGGGACGTTGTAGATGTTCATCTCGTATCCCCATCGGTCCATTTGGTCGAAGACACCCGGCAGATCTGGACCCAGCCAGCTTATGGAGAAACGATTGAGGCCCCATCCAGCGAGCATCTTCAGGATGCTGCGCGCCCGGTTCGGGGTAGCCAGGATCAGCGGGACGAGAAAGTCGATTGGGCACTGGATGATTGCCTGGGGATGGGCATCTACGATCCTCTGGAATCCAGCCTCCATGAGCCTCTCGATGCTGGCGTTGAACCACAGGTCCAAGTCGGAGAGGCCTTTCTCGGCCAGCAACTCCAACGTCATTTCCAGCAGACTTCCCGAGGCCTTCAAGTCGAGCTTAGCTGCCCGACCGTTAGATTTGATCTCGTCCAGTGCCTCTCTCAACGTCAGCCAGCGCTCTTCGCTGGACGGTGGCACAGCGCCAAAGGAATCATGGCGCAGGATCACCTCCCGTCCAATGGGATCTAGCAAGATGTCCATCTCGGCCCAACGCACGTCGGAGGCTAGAAACTGACGCAGGTTGGCCTTGTCGTTCACGCCGTGCCAGGCCAACTGAATGTTGGAGGGCAGTGCCGTTTCGTCAGGGATGAGTTCCGATAACCGATAATCCTTGCCCCGCACGGCGCCGCGAGGCAGGCGCGTCCGCTTGCTTTCAAAGATGGTGTCGGCGTGAAGCAGAAGCAGTTCCTTGTTGGAGTCGGCAGAGGCGAGTGCCTTCAGGTTGGCCGGCTCGTTGTCGATCACTGCGAACACGTGGTAGCCGGCCTCCCGGAAGTGCCGCAGCCCAGCCACCTTGACTTCTGGTACCTCTTCCTCCCAATCTCCGGGATTCATATACAGCAGATCGTCGGAGAAGGCCACCCGCTGGGGCTTGCCGAGCTGGTTCAAGCTGTGCAGGGTGTCCTTGCGCAACGCCTCCGGCCGTCCCGTGACCAGGCCCACGTGGGTGTTGGGCTGGAGCTGAAACCAGCGAATGACCTCCAGCGCGCCTGGGAACGGTTGGTTCATCTCACGGATGGCTTCTGGCTTCCACCGCCGCTCGCGATACCAGGCCATGATGTCCTCGCGACGCTCAGACGGGATGGACAGAGCGTCAAGCAGCTGGTCTATGTGGTTCTCGTGGAGCGTGATGTCCGAAGGGGTCAGTTTCTCGAAGAAGCTCGTGTCGTGTTGGGCGTCGTAGGATTGGAGCACGGATCGGATGAGGTAGCGCATGTCGATGATCGTGCCGTCAATATCGCTGAGGAGCAAAAGGGGCTTGTCCTCGACCTCTCGACAGGCGCGGTCGAACTGCTGGGAAAGCGCTCGCATCCAATTGGTTTTCATTGCTAGCCCGCTTCTGCCCAAACAACGGTGCCTTCGGCGTCGAGGAACACCCAGACGCGCTCGAAGTCATAGAGATGGACGATATCCCAATCCCACCAGATGGCATATTCAATGGCCATCGTCGCTGCGGGGTGTCCGTCTGGCCTCAGTTCGACTCGACGCGGAGACGGAGAGGAGTCAGCGCTCTTGCCGAAAATGGCATACCCCACCGCCTTGGGAAGAAGAGGCTCGCGGGTATCAAAGTTGAGGATCGGAGCATGGAGAGCGACTAGCTCGTGGTCGGGGTCCCGGGAGCCCTGGTCAGTGGCGTCGTATAGGGATATCGGATGCGGGCCATCGATGGTGGACATCTGCTGTCCGATTCCCTGAGAACTGGCTCCCTCCGAACTGAGCACCATCCCGATGGCGGCCGTGCCTTCTCGTACTAGAACACACTACCGCGGCGTTGGATGCGCCTGCGCCCAGCTGGTGCCTTCACAGAGAGCTTGGTCAGCAGCGACGGAGCGTCCGCAAAGAACAATCATTTCAGCCTCCTGTGCTTCTCAAGAAGTTCGTGATTCGCAGAATCTCCCCGACGATGGTCGTGGGCCCATGCGGGCCAGGAATGGGGCGGCCGGGCGTGCCCTGTCCCGTGGAGATGTAGAGCGCGCCGTCGGGGCCCAGGGTGATGTTGGTGGGCGTGTCGAGCCCCGCCGCCACCACCCGGGCCGGGCCACCATCGGCTGGGTAGAGGGTAACCCGCCCGCTGAAGCGCTGGTAGCCCCCGTGAAGTGGGGGGGCATCGGGGTCGAAAAAATCAAACCCGGTGGGGAAAGGTTCGACAAAGGATGATGTCATCTCAACGACGAACAGGTTGCCCATGGCGTCCGCTGCTAGATCAATGGCAGTCGTCAGGCCAGTGATTTCTTCGGTGAACTGACCAGTTTCGGGGTTCACGCGCACCACTTTGGCGTCGCCCGGCATGAACAGGATGACCTCGCCCGTCTCGTCGTCGACAAGCGACCCAGAGAACAGGACCACGAGCACGTCACCGGTTTGGGGATCCAGCGTCAAACCAGCTGGGACCGCCTCCTGGCCACTGTCCAGGGGGGGAAATTCGACGACATCGCGAAGCTCTCCGTCGAGAGTGACCTCGATCAGACGGTTGAAGGAACTCTCAACCGCGTAGATACGCGCCTGGCTAGGGTCGAAGGCAATGCCGTTCACATTGCCGCCTCGATGGTACAGATTGCGGCCTATCCGCCCATCTGGGCTGATCTCGTAGAGGAACCGCCTTTCGAACCCACCGTCCAGCGTGAGGAAGAGACGCCCATCGCGGTGCAGCAAGAGATCGCCGGGGCCACCCACTTCGTCCCGAACAGAGCGGGTGAAATGCTGCGCGTTATAGGTCGGAAAATGGCTGAACCAGCGCTCGACCTCTCCCGCGTCGTCGAAATGACCGTCACCATTGAGGTCGGTGAATTGGGTCAATTTGCCCGTCATTTGAGTGGGATCGACCGCGCTGTAGCCTGTGCCAGCTTCGGCCACTAACAATTCGCCCGCGGGGCCGACGGCCACCCCGCGGGGGTTGTCCAGACCGGTGAGGATGACCTCAGCGGTGGGCGATAGAGGTGTGTTGGCCCGAGCGCAGCCGACCAGGGCGACGAGGCCCATGGCGAGGGTGAAGGTCGTGGTGGCGACGCTCCTCACCCCAACTCTATTGTGACCAAAGCAGTGATCGCTGAGTTTCCGGGTCGAAGAACTGGATCTTGTTAGTGTCGAATCTGATCGAGATGCTTTCGCCCATCTTCAGGCGCAACGTGGGATCGGCCAACACGTGAACGCCAGCCTCGCCGATGCGTATGTCAAGCAGGTCATCGCGGCCAAGCGGCTCTACGACGTAGATCTTGCCGCTGGTGCCCCCGTCGGCGACGGTCACGTCATCAGGGCGGATGCCCATGATGACCTTCCCCTTGCCGGCCGCCTTCTCGCCCCGATCGGGGGGCACACTCAAGTCAATCCCCTCCGCACGGGCGTGATAGTCGCCATCTTCGCGGGTGACCTCCACTTCCAGGAAGTTCATCGGCGGGTTGCCCACAAAGCCGGCGATGAAGAGCGTGCGCGGCTGGTCGTACAACTCGTCGGGGGTGGCGTATGCCTGCACTTTGCCCTCATTCATGACCGCGATGCGGTCAGCCATGGTCATGGCCTCCACCTGGTCGTGGGTGACGTAGATCGAGGTGATACCCAGATCTAGCTGGAGGTGCTTGATCTCGCTCCGCATGGAAAGGCGCAGGCGGGCGTCCAGGTTGGAGAGCGGCTCGTCAAACAGCAGCAACTGAGGTTCTTTGACCAAGGCCCGGCCGAGGGCAACCCGCTGTTGCTGACCGCCGGAGAGTTGAGCCGGTTTGCGATCCATCAGGTGGCCGATGCCCATCATGTCCGCCACCCGCTGGGCCCGTTCGCGCATCTCATCTTTCGGAGTTCTCTTGAGCTTGAGGGGGTAGCTGATGTTCTGGAAGACCGTCATGTGAGGATAGAGCGCGTAGCTCTGGAAGACCATGCTGACGTTGCGGTCTTTGGGCGCCACCTGGTTGACCACCCGCCCGTCGAAGCGGATGGTGCCCTCCGTCGGCTTGTAGATGCCTGCCACCATGAGCAGGGTGGTGGTTTTGCCACAGCCGGAGGGGCCCAGGAAGGCGACAAATTCGCCATCCTCGATATCCAGGTCGATAGAGTCAGCCCCCACCACATCGCCCCAGCGTTTGGTGAGATTCTCGAGTTCGACTTTCATGGTTCTCTCCCCGCGTATTGTGTGAAACGGGAGGCGCAAGACCCATAACGTCTCACCGCTTACGTCCCCCCTTTGACCCCGCCGGAGTAAATGTTGAGCAGCATCTCCTGGGTGAAGATGAAGAAGATCATCACCGGGACGAGTTGAAATAGCCCGACAGCGGCGATCTGGTTCCAGTGGACGGGCGACATGTCGCTGGTCGAAAGTTGGTTGATGTAGATCGCTAGGTTGGATGTCGTTGTGCCGATGGTGAAGGTGAAGGGGATCAACCAGGCGTTCCAGCCGGTGATGAAGTTGAAGATGGCCAGCGCGGCCAGGCCGGGACGGATCTGGGGGAGGATGATCTCCCACCAGACGCGGAAGCGCGAGGCCCCGTCAATGAGCGCGGACCGCTCCATATCCCAGGGGATGTTGTCGAAGAAGCCCTTCATCAACCACACCCCAAGCGGCAGTTCTAGGGCAACCATGACCAGGGCCACGCCCCCGGCGGTGTTGAAACCGACCCAGTTTCCGATCAGCGGAAGACCTCCGACGAAAAGCAGCACCTGGAAGATGGCGATGAGCAGCAATTCAGGGCGGAAGGCATGCAGCACCAGGGTCAGCCCCAGGAAGCCCTTGCGCCCAGAGAAGTTCATGCGCGCCAGCGCGTAGCCGGTCAGCGTTGAGACAGATCCAACCCCGACGACCATGCCGATAGCAATCAGGAACGAGTTCAGGGTCCTTTGCCAGATCTGGGGATCCACCAGGAAAGTCCAGTTTCGCAGCGTCCACCCGCCGATGTTGCCGTTGACATCCACCGGCAGCAGACCGTGGGTTCGAACGGAGAAGGTGGCGATCAGTATCCAGGCAAAGCCGACCACGATGGGCAGAATGGTGATGATGAGCAGAACGTAGGGAATGGTCTGGCCGAGGACGCGCCGCGCGCCATAGGCGCGATCGGTTTCAAACGTTGTTACTGACATATTGGCTCCCGCCTACAGAACGTCGATTTTGGGTTCCTGCACCAACTCGCCGAAACGAAAGATACGCAGATAGATGATGGACGCCCCGATGGCAATGGCCACCAGGACAAACCCCCAGGCCGCACCGTAGCCCCACTGATTGGTCCCGAAATAGGTGAACAGGGCCCGCTTGTAAGACGTGAGCGCCCACACCTCGGTGGTGAACAGCCCCGGCCCACCCTCGGTCAGCAGCAGGATGTACTCAAAGGACACGAGCAGCGAGAGGGTCTGGTAGGTGGTCACGAACAGCAGCGGCCACTTCAGTAGGGGGAGGGTGATATCGCGGATGATGTGCCATGCCGAGGCCCCATCCACTTTCGCCGCTGTGACGAGGTCTTTGGGAATGGCTTCGATGGCCGAGCTGAAGATGATCAGGCCGAAGGAGGCGCCGACGAAGCCGTTGACCAGGATGACAAAAAGCCACGGCTGCTCGGGGAGCCAATAGGGCAGGTTTTCAGCGCCGAACATCCCCAAGAACTGGTTGGCGATGCCGGAGGGAGGTGATTGGGCGATGCGTCGCCACATCACAATGTAGACCACCGAGGGTGTGATGCGAGGCAGCAGCCACAGCAGGCGGAAGAAAAAGCCCGCCCGACGGTTGATGTGGGTGGTCAACAGAGCCAGCACCAGCGCCAGGCCCACGTTGAAGAGGCCCAGCGTGAGGATGACGTAGCGAAAGGTGTTGCCCAATATCTTGGGGAAGAACGGGTCGCTGAACATCCTCCTGTAGTTCCCGAGGCCGATGAAGGTCCAGGGATCGCTGAAGTTGGAACTGGAGAGGTCGGTCAGGCTGAGGATGAACAGTAGGATCGCGGGGATAAAGAAGAACACCAGCACGAGAAATGACGCCGGGCTCATGAAACCCCACGCCCCCAACGTGCCGCGGAAGGCGGGTTTTCGCTCCCCGACGGCGCGCAGATACATTGCGCCGGCGACGATCAGCCCGATCAAGGCGAGATAAGCCGCCATCATGCCATATTGAAACTGCAAGTTCACGCCCTCTTCCTCAGCAACACCCTGCGCTCCCACGGATCGCCCCCAAAGGGTGAGCAGCGCAATCAGGCTCAGGCCGATGGTGGCGAAACCGTCCATCTCCGTCACATACCCGCGCCGGTAGGCAAAAAAGATCAGCACCAGGACAACCAGGCCGACCATCGGCACCAGGAAATGAACTGGGGAGCCGCGGAAGAGTTCTGCCCCCTCACTCGATAGGAGCGCAACACCAGATGCAACCTGAAACCCACTTAGCGTTGCTAATGCCTTGGCGCCAGCGATGAAATCAAACCACGGCAGGAAAAACGAGATGATGACCAGCACCGCGCCGGGTATGGCAATCGTGTGGCCCGATATCCTTGATCGAGAAGCAGGGAGTGCGGCAGTCAACGATTGGCTTGTTGACGGCATATCCGATTCCTCATTTGGTTACACGCGCGATGGGAGGGGTTTCTACACCCGACCTAGGGCTCGGAGTGCAACTCCTCGCCATCAAAGAGGATCCGCGTCCTTGCAGGGATGCCGCCCTGCCCGGCGGGGCAGGGGAGAGGGAGGAGATGCCCTCCCTCTCCTGCCTGCCACCGACGGTCGTTATCCGCCGACGATCATCACGTTGTCGCTGAGCTCGTTCTGGAGCTGAGTCACAACGATGTCCAGCGCGGCCTCCGGAGTCCGATCGCCAGACTCCACGGCCTGGATGCCGAGGTAGTAGGCTTCCGAGTAGGCGCTCCAGTAGGGGCTGTTGGGCAGGAAGGTGGTGAAGTCGAGCAACGGCAGTGTGGCGCTCAAGAACTTGGCGCTCGTGTAAGGTGCGTAGTCGGACTGCGACTTCAGGATGCCCAGGTGGCCGCTATCCACAGCGTAGGTGGTGTTGAGCTCCTTGACCGTCGCCTTGGAGATCAGCAGCAGCGCCAGGTCGGGGTGTTCGGACTCCGAGCTGATCATATACACCAGCGGGTGGGTCAGCGTGATGGCCTGGCCAGTGCCCTCAGCATTTGCCGGGATCGGGGCGAAGCCCACGTTCTCGAACAGGTAGTCCTCGCCGCCCTCCTCCTGGAGGATGTTGGTGTGCCAGAAGGCCCAGCGCCATGTCCCCTCAAACACGAACATGACTTTGTCGAACCGGGCGGTTTCCTCCTTGAAGGCGGGCCAGTCGCCGTCCAGCCGGTCGGGCCGCAGGATACTGCGCACCTGTGTGGCATCGTACAGCAACTGGTAGACTTTCAGGGCAGCATCCTGGTCGAAGACGAGCCCGTCAAATCCCTCCTGCTCAACCTCTCCCCCGGCGGCGTAGTAATAATACAGGAAGTCGGGGCCGTTGGCGGGGCGATGCCACCAGCCGTTGCCAGGCTCGACGATGCCTTTTTCGACGGCTTCAGCAGCGGTGTCGAGCATGTCTTGCCAGGTGAACTCGCCGGCGGCGATGCGCTCGTCGAGGCTTTCAATCTCTTCCTCGGTCCAACCCAGCTCGCGCAAGAGTGGCTTGCTGTAGTACATGGGGCGAGCCTCGGCATCCTGGGGGACGCCCCAGCGCCGACCGTTCAACTCGGTCGAGCTCCACAGGCTGTCGATCACGTCGTCGAATTCGGCGTAGTCGGCGAGCAGATCCGTGACATCGACGAGATATCCGGCCGTGGCCCAGTCGCCGATGTGCTCGTGGCCGGAGACGATGATGTCGGGCGCCTCACCTGCCTCGGAGGCGAGTTCGAACTCGGTCTTGTAGTCGCCCCAATCCGCGTCATCCTGGATGGGGTTGACTTCGATGCGACGTTCGTCGCCCGCCTGGGCCAATGCCGTGTTGGCGGCGCCTATCGCGGCCACCAGGTTGTCGCAGCGCCCGTTCTCGTAGGGGGGGCTGGCCTTGCAGCGCGCGGTCAGGGTGACCAGTTGGGCGCCGACGGGGACCTCGACCTCGACAACCCGCTCGGCGCCGGGGACCTCGATCACTTCGGGGGTGGGGGTGGCGCATCCGGCCAGGACCAGGACAGCGGCAGCACCCAGGAGATACGCCAACCCAAGATACTTTCTCACTTTATGCTCCTCCCCTCCCTAAAGTTTGGCCGTTGACCGTATCGAATATATTCGATCCTTACCTCCTTTCATGGCTGGAGCCGCCCAGTCCCTTGGCGTCGAGTTGAAATGTCCCGCCTAGGCGTAGCGCTTCCGCAAGGTCTGGGCGGCTTGGCTCAGGGTCTCCAGCTTCAGGTAGGCCTCGTTCAACGGGATAGGATTGGTGCTGCTCGGAGCGAAGCCGCAATCGGGGGTCAGGGTGATCTGCTCCGGCGTGAAGTGCTTCAGGGCGCGGTCGACCCGCTCGATGATGACCTCTTCGGAATCGACTTCTGGGCTTCGCACATCGACCACGCCGAGCCCGATCTCCTTGTCCCAGGAATGCCCTTCGAAAACCCCGATATCCCCCGCCTCCGACGCCGCGAACTCCATCGCCAGTTGGTCGACCCTTGCCTCCATCAGGAAGGGCAGTACAGGCTCGTAATCCCCGCGAGCGTACAGGCTTCGCTCGCGGTTGCCCCGGCAGACGTGCAGTGCCGTCTTGATCCCGTCGACCCCTTCGACCACCCGATTGAGACCGTCAATGGCCTCTTCCATTTCCGCCTCTGGATCGTCGAAGCGCTGCCGGTAATTGGGATCGACAAAGAAACAGAACCATGGATCATCGAACTGGACAAGATCGACACCGGTCGATTGGAGCGCCTCGACTTCTGATCGCAGGATCGGGATGACTGCCTCGACAAGGTCCCGTCGTGCGGGATAGGCATCCCGGGAGTAGTCAGGATGCCAGAGCCTGCGGCCCACCATGTGGGGTGAGGGCAAGGCGACCTTGATCTGGCGCTCGGTGTTGGCTCGCAGGAAGCGAGCGGCGTCGGCGGCGATCGGCTGTGTGTAGCTGATGGGTTCGACCGCCAAGGCCTGCTTGAACTGCTTGAGAACCCATTGTTGGGGGAGAGCTCGCCCTGCATCGGGCACCTCTTCGGGTCTCAGAGCCGCGGTCGCGTATTCACCTGCTCGAAAACCTCCGACCCGCTCCGCGAACACCTCGAAATAGCCGATGCGCCGCCACTCACCATCCGAGATGACGTCGATGCCAGCGGTCTCTTGTAGTCCTATGGCAAAACCGACCGCCCGGTCAAGCGCGGCGTCAAGCTGACGGCCAGAGAGATGGCCGGCGTGATGGTGCATCAGCAGATCCAGCACCCACTTCGGTCGTGGCAGGCTGCCGATGACGGCAGTTGGAAACGGTGTCATCCGTTTGAACCTGGGTCAAGTTCCCTCGGCTAGACCGGCCGATTCTCCTGATGAAACGGCGCTGCCAAGCCCATGACCACCGGAATGCGACCGTCGCGCCCAGTCACTCTCAACGGCGTGTCATCCCGAATGCAGGCGATGAACTCTCTCCACTCAACGAAACGCGACTCCGCGTAGCCGTTCGCGGAAAGGTAGAGGGGCAACGAAGCTTGGACGGCGCCGGCGTTGCTGCAGACGTGCCTTGCGAAGCGAAGACCTTCTCTCTGTGATCACCCTACACGGCTTCGCCAGTGCTGTCAATTGGGGCCAGCACGACATCTTCGAATGGCAGCGTGATCAAGATGGACGCCATGACCGGCTTCGGGTCTGTGCTGGGGGCTCGGCGGACGGCCAGCGTGTCGTTCGACAAGATTGAAAGCCTGTATGGGTGAAACTACACTGGCGATCCTACCGCACTGAAGGAGGCATGAATCGTGCCCCAAGGCGTGATTCCGATCCGGCTGATGGTGTTTGACATCGATGGGGTGCTGACCCGGGGCGAGGCCAGACCCGTGGATCTTTGGCTGCTTGAGGAGGTGGCCGAACTGAATCGGGCAGCCCGGGCAGATCCCACCCGACCGGAGGTCACCGTCTATACAGGCCGTGCGGCTCCCTATGTAGAGGGGATGCTGCAAGCGATCGACGGCCACCTGCCCGGGATCTTCGAGAACGGCGCGGGACTCTACGTGCCCGACGGCTATCGGTTCCTGCGACACCCGGAGTGGGGCCATCCGCACCCCGAGGACACTCACACTTTGCGGGAGCAGGCCACCTCGGCGCTCGGATCGCTGCGCGATACGGTGGATCTCGTCTACTCCAGATCCTGCCTGTATGAGCATCCGCGTGGCATCCACAAGGGCAGGGGCGTCGCCTTCTTGGCGGACCACACCGGTTATGGGCTCGGGGAGATGTTGGGGGTGGGTGATTCTGACGTGGATCTCCAGTTCCTCTCCGCGGTGGGCCATAGCGCGGCGCCAGCCAATGCCAACCAGGCGGTCAAGCGTCTGGTCTACTACGCGGCCCCTCGCCCAACTGGCGACGGGGTCCGCGACATTCTCGCTCACTTCATAACGACCACGGAGAGGTAGTGCGTGACCTCGAGCAATGGCTCGAAAGCCACACCTAGTCGGTCTCTTCTGCGGGAGAACCTTGTCGGGAAGCTCCGGGCCGAGACCTTTGACCTGCTGGTGATCGGCGGCGGGGCCACGGGTACCGGTATCGCGTTGGAAGCCGCGTGCCGAGGGTTGAAGATCGCTTTGGTCGAGAAGAACGATTTTGCCTCGGGCACGTCCTCGCGCAGCACCAAGCTTATTCATGGTGGTGTAGGCTACCTGGAGAAGGCTGTCAGAGAACTGGATCGCGGTCAGTTCAACTTGGTTCGCGATGCGCTTCGCGAGCGATCCGTACTTCTCCGCATCGCCCCTCATCTTGCCAATTCGATCCCCCTCGTTGTACCGCTCTACCGTGCTTGGCAGGTCCCATACTATTGGGTCGGCCTCAAGATCTACGATGCGCTGGCAGGCAAAGGGAGTATTGGCTCGAGCCGTTTCCTTCGAACCGGAGAAGCACTGGAGCGCTGCCCGATCCTGAAGCCTGAGAGGCTCCTCGGCGCGGTTCTCTACTACGATGGACAGTTCGACGACGCGCGCATGAACCTAGCCATCGCAGTGACGGCAATTAACCATGGCGCGGTGGTGGTCAACCATGTCGAGGTGACCTCCCTCGTGAAGGAAACCGGGCGTGTGACGGGAGCACAGGTCCAAGACAAGCTCACAGGCGACCGTTGGGAAATCAGAGCCAACACCCTGATCAACGCCACAGGTCCATTTGCCGATCAGGTCCGCAAACTGGATGACCCCCATGCGGAGCCGATGCTGAGCGTCAGCTCGGGTGTGCATGTTGTTCTCAAGACCCAATTCGACTCTCCGGACGCAGGTCTGCTCATACCCGAGACGGAGGACGGGCGGGTGTTGTTCGTCCTGCCATGGTTGGGCAATATCTTGATTGGAACGACCGACAACCCTACTGAGCTCAGTGAACACCCACAGGTTCGCGGGCAGGAGATCGACTACCTGCTGCACCACGTGAACATGTACTCCAATCTCCAAGTGACCCGCGCCGACGTTCAGGCCGCCTGGTCTGGGATCAGGCCTCTGGTCGCGGTTCCTGATGCGAAGGATACGGCACGGCTGTCGCGCGACCATGTTATTGTGCTGAGCGCCTCAAATCTCATCACCATCACCGGGGGCAAATGGACCACCTACCGGAAGATGGCGGAAGACGCCATGAATTTCGCGGTTCGGCATTGTGGCTTGCGTCGAGGATCGAGCTGCAGCACCGACCAAATACGGCTGGTCGGAGGCGCGCGGTACGGGCCACAGACCGCCAGCCGGCTTGCGACGGCCTATTCTCTAGACACGCCGGTGGCGGCGAACCTGCAGCGTGCCTACGGCGATCGGGCCGAAGAGGTGGGGGCCATAGCGGCACAGGGCCTGGATGGACGCCTAGCGCCCGCTTACCCGTACATTGAGGCCGAGGTGATTTGGGCAGCGCGCCAAGAACTGGCGCAAACCGCTCTCGACGTTCTCGCTCGCCGGACAAGGCTGGCATTCCTTGATCCGGCAGCGGCAATCGAGGCGCTGCCCCGCGTGGTCGAGCTTCTGGCAGAAGAACTTGGTTGGGACGAAGCGCGCCGGCGCAGTGAGGCAGAAACCTACCGGCAGCTCGGGCGAGCTCTTTGATCGCGAGTAGGCTTGGCTTCCACAATGAACAGCGATCCCCGCCGGATGATCTGGAACCAGAGGCGCAACCAGTTGCTAGGCCCTAGAGAAGAGTCGCCCATCGCCGCCACTTGCGGAAGGGCATGGTAGGGACCGCTTCCGGGCGAAGACCGGCTTGCCGATGGCAACCTATTTTCCCGGACGCAAGATCAAGTGGATCCTTGACAACGTGGAAGGGGTGCGTGAAGCCGCCGAGCGCGGGGCCGCACTCTTCGGCAATATGGATCCCTCGGTCATTTGGTGGTTGACGGGTGGGCCAGAGGGCCGTGCGCACGTCACAGATCTCACCAACGCGAGCCGTAGGATGCTCTTCAACCTTGAAACCCTCTTCGAGGCCACCTCGTTCGCGCGGCGCTGGAGGCCACTGCCTACCAGACCTGTGAGGTGCTGGATGCCATGAAGATACACTCGGGCGCGGAGCTAAAGTCTCTCAAAGTGGACGGTGGGATGGTCTACAACGAACTCCTTATGTAGTTCCAGGCTGATATCCTGGGTGTCCCCGTCGTACGACCCAAGGTTGCTGAGACCACCTCCCTGGGTGCGGCCTACGCGGCTAGGCTGGCTGTGGGCTTCTGGACCTCTTCCCACTTCTGATCCTTCACCGCCTTGGGCCATGGCTCGCAACCCGGCGTCCCATCTCCCTGACAACAGCCTTCGTGGGGCTTGTCAGGTGCACCCTGCCTTTGTGCGCACGGTTCTGACTTTCTATCGGCTGGAGCATGCTCTAGCTCCTAGTATTGATGCTCACTCAAGGAACCATCCCAGCGGCGCTTCTCATTCTGCCGCCTCTGAAGTATCGCCTTTCTGGTGCAGTGATTGCGGAGGCGAATGGCGCGAATCGGGGGGTCAACGAGCGACCTAGCTCCTCGCTGGAGCGACTCGAGATTCGCCCGGGTGCGCACAAGTCTTGGTTTTGGCGCTTGGGTAGAAAGTGGCCCGCTCAGCCCAGCTCCGGGGGCCTCTCCTCGAGGGCTTCGAGCACGTCTAGCAGCTCATATGGCTCCCGGATGGTGTAGCGCGGCCGTTCCCATGCGTCAGCAGGGAGCTTCTTCCCTCGAGGCGACCAGTCCATCCAGACGCTGATCATACCGAGCTGATTGGCGCCCCTGACATCGCGGTCTAGCCGATTGCCCACCATCACCGTGGCAGGGTAATCGGCCTCGTCAATCCCCATGTGGTCCAGAGCGTGCATGAATATGCGGCGATCTGGTTTCTCCACCCCGAGAAGTTCCGAGATGGCGAAGGCGTCGAACAGAGGGTGGACGCCGTGCTGGGCGAGGACGTTGGTGTAGGTCCCTGGTCGTCCGTCGGCAATCAGCGCCAGTCGATACCCACGGCGCTTGAGCTCCCGCAGCACGTCAGCCGCACCGGGGATGAGCTCGGCGCGCAGGGTCGTTAGGGTCTCGTCTTTGACCTCGGTGGCCTCGTCGGCCAGTGTGTCGCCGAAGTCAAAGCAGATGGCGAGGATACGTGGCACGGTGGGTTCAGCCCTCAGTCCCGCAGAGCGGGGATCTCGTCAGGAAGCTGCACGCTGACTGGCGTGCCTTCGCGGATGTGGAGGAGGCTCCAGGGCCATCGACCTCGGGTATGGGACGTCAGGTATTGGTTCCCGAGGGCGTTGTCCATGATCCTGATTGCGGCACTCGATCGTCCCGACTAGAGGAGGTGCTGCTCCCGCCCGCGGCCCTTCTCATACTCGGCACGAGCCTTCTGAACTGAGGCCATCTCCGATACTTCTGCTACGGGGACATCCCACCACGATTCGTACCCGGGCACCCTCTCTTCCGGGTCGGTCTCAATGACGATCACGGTGGTGACATCGGTCTGCCTCGCCTCTTGGAGCGCGGCGGTGAGGCTGGGCAGGTCGGCGGCCTGTATGACGTGGGCGCCGAGGCTCTTGGCGTTGGCGGCGAGATCCACTGGCAGGAGGTCCCCATCAAGCTGCCCGGTCTTGGCGTTGCGGTACCGATACCGGGTGCCGAAGCCCCCGCTTCCCACGGACTGAGAGAGCCCGCCGATGCTCGAGAACCCGTGGTTGTTGACCAGAACGATGTTGAGTTTGTGCCGCTCCTGGATGGAGGTCACGATCTCGTTGGCCATCATCAGGTAGGAGCCGTCCCCAACCATGACATACACCTCCCGATCGGGCGCGGCCATCTTCACCCCCAACCCGCCGGCAATCTCGTATCCCATGCAGGAGTATCCATACTCGAGGTGGTAACCTTTCGGATCCTGCGTCCGCCACAGCTTGTGAAGATCGCCCGGGAGGCTTCCCGCCGCGCAGAGCACGACATCCTGAGGATCGGAAACTTGGTTCACCGCGCCGATCACCTCACCCTGGCTGATGGGCGGACCGTGCTCCAGGTTGTAGAGGCGGCTGACCTCAGCGTCCCACTGTCGGTTGAACTGCTCAGCGCGGGCCCGATGCTCCGCAGGAACGTGGTGTCCCTCCAAAGTCTCGGAGAGGTCCTCCAGCGCGGCGCGCGCGTCGGCGACGATGGGGAGGGCGGCTTGCTTGTGGGCATCGAAGCCTGCGATGTTGATGTTGATGAACCGGACCCGGGCGTTCTGAAAGGCCGTCTTTGAGGCTGTGGTGAAGTCGCTGTAGCGGGTGCCGATCCCGATGACCAGGTCCGTCTCGCGGGCCGTGATGTTCGCCCCAGGGGTTCCCGTGACCCCCATCGCGCCCAAAGAGAGTGGGTTGTCATAGTGCAGCGATCCCTTTCCCGCCTGGGTCTCGGCTACGGGGATGCCGGTTCGGTCGGCAAACCTAGCCAGAGCTTCCGTGGCCTCGCTGTAGATCACCCCTCCCCCGGCGATGATGAGAGGGGCCCGGCTCGCCCGGATCCATTGGGCCGCTGTCTTTAGGAGCGTCTCGTCGGGCCTCGGGCGGGAGATCGTCCATGTCCGCTTCTCGAACAGCGCCTCCGGGTAGTCGAAGGCCTCGGCCTGCACATCCTGGGGCAGGGCCAGGGTGACGGCGCCGGTCTCCACTGGGGAGGTCAGCACCCGCATGGCCTCGGGAAGCGCCGTTATGAGCTGATCAGGGCGGTTGATCCGGTCCCAGTAGCGAGAGACAGGCTTGAAGGCATCGTTGACGGAGAGATCCTGCGAATATGGCTGCTCGAGCTGCTGCAGCACCGGCGCTACGTTCCGCCGCGCGAAGATGTCCCCGGGAAGAAGCAGGACCGGCAGCCGGTTGATGGTCGCGCCCGCGGCTGCCGTCACCATGTTCGTGGCGCCGGGCCCGATGGAGGTGGTGCAGACGAAGGTGCTGAGCCGGTTCCTCATCTTGGCGTAGGCGGCAGCGGTGTGGACCATGGCCTGCTCGTTCCGGGCTTGGTAGTAGAGGAGTTCGGGGTTCTCCTGCAGCGCCTGTCCGATCCCGGCGACGTTGCCGTGGCCAAAGATCCCGAAGCAGCCCGCAAAGAAACGGCCCTCCCGGCCGTCCCGTGCGACGTGCTGGTTCTTGAGAAACCGGATCGCGGCCTGGGCGGTGGTCAGTCGAATCTTGGCCATCTCTAGAACCCTCCTTGAGCCTCGATGAACTCCAGTGCTTCCTCCTCGTAGGGCATGAAGTTGGCGCATCCGTGCCGGGTGACCACGATCGCGCCGCAGGCATTGCCCATCCGGGCAGACCGGTACCAGTCCCAGGGCTTGAGATAGCCGTAGATGAACCCGGCGGCGAAGGCGTCGCCCGCCCCGAGCACGTTGTACACCTCCACAGAGAAACCGGGGGCCTCGATCGGCTCCCCCTCCGGGAGAAGGACCGAAGCGCCGCGCTCGCCCCGCTTGACCACCAGGGCCTCTGGTCCATGTCCCAGAAGGCTTTCGATGGCCGCATCCAGGTCTCCCCTCACCTCTGGAGCCGAGATCTGGGAGTCGGAGATGGTGATCTGCGCTACATTCTTCAGCATCGCCGCGCGGATCTCCTCCTCCGTCCCGATGGCGATGTCCACCAGAGGCAGGATGGAACGCACGGAGGTCCCGAAGCCGCGCGGATCGCTCCACTGGTCGGCCCGGAAATCCAGATCCAGGAGAACTTTGGCCCCAGCGGAGTGGGCCTCCTCGGCGGCGAACAGGGTAGCGCTGCGGCTCGGTTCCCGGCTCAGGCCAGTCCCTGAAATCTCCAAGAGCCTGCATTCGGCGATCGGTGTGGCCTGAACATCCTCGATGTCAAGCTGGATGTCGGCTGCATTGTCGCGGTAGAAAACCAGTGGGAAGCGATCCGGTGGCTCGATCCCCAACAGCACTGCGCTGGTGCGCGTGCCTGGCTTCCGGGGAATGAAGGCGGTTTCCACACCCTCCTTCTCTAGGAAGTGGAGGATGAAATCCCCGACGGGATCCTCGCCGAGGGCGGTCAACAGGGCCGTTCGCAGACCGAGCCGCTGCCCACCTACGGCGATGTTCGTGGGAGACCCGCCCACGTAGGCGGCGAAACTCCGGATCTCGACGAACGGCGCACCGACATCGTTGGAGTAGAGGTCGATGGAAGAGCGACCCATGCAGATGAGGTCGAATCGCTTCTCCATGGTAGGAGGCTACCTATCTCGTCGGGTCACACGCAGCTGCATCCGCCCGCACGCAGCTAGGTTTCCGCTATGTCCACGGTCACGATCGGAAGCCGGGGGTCCGCCTCGGTCCAAGTGTCTTTCACCCAGGCGTGGTCGGGGTCCTCGGAATTCGCCAGTGACTGGGCGCTGCCCGCCAAGAAGTTCAGATAGTAGGTCGTGTACCCGGGCGCTGAGACGACCGGGTGGTACCCTCGAGGCACAAGAACCAGGTCGCCGTTGTGAGCCAGAATCATTTCATCGAACTCGCCGTCGCCCGCGTACACCCGCTGGATGGCGAACCCCTCGGGACGATCCACCTGGTAGAAATAGACTTCCTCCAGGTCGGCCTCCAGGACTCTTCCTGATTCGTCCTCGCGATGCTCGTCGTGTTTGTGAGGTGGATAGGAGCTCCAATTGCCGGAAGGGGTGTAGACCTCCACGCACACCAGGCGGTGGCAGTCGAAGCCGGGCGGGATCATGTTGTTGATCTGTCTGGTCGCGTTGCCGCCGCCTCGGATCTCGACGCTGACATCCTCAGGCGTGACGAGGCGCGGGGGGTGATGCTCGTCGGTTGGGCACCACCCGTAGGCGATATCGAGCCGCTTGGTGAGCGGCTCGATGGTGAACTCCGTTCCGGGGGGAAGGTAGAGGGTGTGCGGCATCCCGTGGAATACGTCGGAACGGCCTCCTATGGATTCCCAGCTCCCCCGCGAGGAGCGGACCGAGCAAACGCCTCCCAGGATCACCAATCCCAGCTCGTTTGCCTGGGTCCCGTGGCTCCAGGTATGGCCCCTCTCCAGCCGGCGGGCGGCGAAGTGGAGGAGATCCCAACCGGCCGTCTCTGGGGTCACGCGCACGTACTCGCCCCTCTTGGAGGACGGACGGATCAGGAGCGGAGAATCGGCAGGGCCGGACATCGATCTGGCTGGTCCCGTTCCCGGGTCAGGCCATTGTAGCATACCTTAGAGTGGGTCTGACGGGACCGTGGAGCAGGTAGCACGGCGGGAAACTTCTGGAGATTGGAGCGTGTCCGAGCGCCTTTGATACCTCTAGACCCGGTGCACCTTGATCATGTTGGTTCGACCGGGTGCTCCGTGGGGGACGCCGGCCGCGATCACCACCGTGTCACCGTCGGTCACCATCCCCTTGTCTTGGGCCGCCTGCAGCGAAGTCTCGATCAGAGCATCGGTGTCCCGGAAGGCAGGAACGGCGTGCGTCTCCACGCCCCACACGAGCGCCAGCCGCTGACAGGTTTCGGGGTTGGAGCTGACGGCTAGGATGGGGGTCTTGGGCCGATGGCGAGCCACCATCCGGGCGGTGTGGCCCGATGACGTGGTGGTGATGATGGCTCGGGCATCCAGATCGTGCGCCATCTGGCAGACCGCCTGGCTGACGGCATCGGTGACGCTAGCGGCCCGCTCCTCCCCGACAGATCTGAGGCCACGGAGATAGGGAAAGTGCTTTTCGGTCTCCGTCGCGATAGAAGCCATTGCCTGCACTGCCTTCGTGGGATGGGCGCCGACGGCCGTCTCCCCGGCGAGCATCAGGGCGTCGGAACCATCGAGGATAGCGTTGGCGACATCCGACGCCTCAGCGCGGGTAGGACCGGACCGGGTCATCATGGATTCCAGCATCTGGGTAGCGGTGATCACAGGGACTGCTCGGCGGTTGGCACGCTGGATGATCTCCTTCTGGAGGACGGGGACCTCCGCTGGGGAGGTTTCGACGCCCAGATCGCCGCGGGCCACCATGAGCCCGTCGGCCGTCTCCAGGATCGAGTCCAGATGGTCGAGCGCCTCGGCCCGCTCGATCTTGGCCACGATGGGAATCTCGCGACCGTGGCGTTGGATCTGCGCTCGAAGGGCGGCCACGTCGTCGGCTGTGCGGACAAAGGACAGCGCCAGGTAGTCGGCATTCTGCTCCGCGGCAAAGGCCAGATGCTCCAGGTCCTGGTCGGTGAGGAGGGGCAGCTGCAGGTCGGTGTCGGGAAGATTGATCCCCTGGCGCGACCGGAGGACGCCTCCAGAGACCACTTCGACCCCAATCCCGTCGTGTTCGGCGGAATCCACCCGGAGGTCAATCTCTCCGTCGGCGAGAAACATCCGGTGACCTGGGGCGACCGCAGAGAACACCTCAGGATGAGGCAGCGGAAGGCCGGCCTCCTCAGGGGATCGGGCCTGCGGGATCAGCCGGATCCGAGCTCCAGCCCTGACGCGCATCTCACCTTCCTCGATCTGTCCCAGCCGGATCCGTGGTCCCTGGAGGTCCAGCAGCACCGCGATTCGCTGATTCTGCTGCGCGGCGTGCCGTCTCACCCGTCCTATGTGGTGAGCATGATCCTCTAGAGTCCCATGGGACATGTTGAGGCGGACCGCGTCGATCCCGTTATGGATCAGGGCGGAGACATGATCGTCGGTGGCGGAGGCGGGGCCCAGGGTGGCGAGGATCTTGGTGCGGGGCATC
>CAYGBX010000002.1:43172-146011 GCA_964348195.1 uncultured Anaerolineales bacterium | reverse complement strand
AGGAAGGCTCCCGCTTCGCCCTGCGGGAAGGGGGTCGGACCGTGGGCGCCGGGGTCATCACCAAGATTCTGGACTAGAGGGATGGCCCGGAAGACGGTGCGGGTCGTGGTGACACTAGAGTGCACCGAATCCCACACGCGCAACTATGTCACGACCAAGAATCGTCGCAACGACCCCGGGCGGCTTGAGCTGATGAAGTATTGTCCGGAGTGTAAGAGGCATACCCTCCACCGCGAGACGAAGTAAGGGGCGGGGGTTCCCGCCCCTCACTGCGGTGGCGCAAACCGAAGGCCAGGAGGATCGTGGCGAGGAGAGCACGGCGGGTGGCACGGCGGCCTAGGCCGGCATCCGTCGCTCGGGAAAACCCCATCAGCCGCTTTGTGAAGGAGACCCGCTCGGAAATCCGGAAGGTAACCTGGCCTACCCGCCAAGAGGCCTTGAACATGACCGCAATCGTGATTGCAGTGACGCTCACCATGGCGATCGCCTTGGGGCTGCTCGACTACTTGTTCACCCAGATCTTCCGCCTGCTGGTGGCGTTGGGCAACTAGGGACACCGACGACCGATGGCACAGGAACAGGTCAAGGAAGACGCGGCGGACGAGCTCGTGACAGCCGCCGAGCCGGCGGTCGAGGAGGCCTCGGACCAGGTCGCCTCCGAAGCCGACGAGCACGCGGAGGAGGCCGAGGAGAGAGCGGAGACGACGGAAGAGGAGGATTCCGCCGAACCCGTCGCTGTGGAGCGCGATGACGCAGCGATCGAGTTGGAAGACGAGCCTGCCGAGCCGGAGGTCGATCTGCCCGAGGGCACGGCCTGGTACGTGATCCACTGCTACTCGGGGTACGAGTTCAAGGTTCAGCGAAACCTCCTGAATCGCATCGAGTCCATGGGGATGGAGGACTACATTTTCGACGTGGTGGTCCCCACCGAGGAGGAGGTAGAGTTGCGGGAGGGGAGGCGACGCACGGTTGAGCGGCGCATCTTCCCTGGCTACCTCTTCGTCCAGATGCTGATGACCGACGACTCCTGGGCGGTGGTCCGCAACACCCCCGGGGTCACGGGGTTCGTGGGTTCGGGGACCAAGCCCACCCCGGTCCCTCAGAGCGACATCGACAAGATCCGGCACCGAATGGAGGAGGAAGAGCCCCGCGTCAAGGTGTCATTCCGGGAGGGGGAAGGCGTCCGCATCGTCGATGGCCCCTTCGCCGATTTCATGGGCACCGTGGACGAGATCAATCCGGAGCGGGGCAAGGTCAAGGTGCTAGTGTCCTTTTTCGGTAGGGAAACCCCGGTCGAACTGGACTTCCTCCAGGTCGAGAAAGGGTAGCTCCCCCTAGCTGGCTGAGCCGAGCCGCTCCAGAGAGGGAACGTGGCCAAGAAGGTAGCCGCTATCATCAAGCTTCAGATCCCGGCCGGCCAGGCCAGTCCGGCCCCGCCGGTGGGGCCGGCCCTGGGCCAACACGGTCTCAACATCATGGCGTTCTGCAAGGAGTACAACGCCCGGACGGCGGGACAGCCGGGTATGATCATCCCCGTGGAGATCACGGTGTACCAAGACCGCTCCTTCTCCTTTGTCACCAAGACTCCCCCCGCCGCTGACCTGCTCAGAAAAGCCGCAGGTGTGGAAAAGGGATCGGCCGATCCCCTCCGGGAGCCGGTAGGAAGGGTGACCCGCCAGAGTGTTCGCGAGATCGCCCAGGTCAAGATGAAGGACCTGAATGCCAAGGACCTTGATGCGGCGGAGCGGATCATCATAGGGACCGCCCGCAGCATGGGGATCCAGGTAGAGGACTAGCATGGGAAGACGCGGCAAGCGCTTCCGCGAGGCTGCAGCCAAGATCGACCGCTCACAGGCCTACCCCCCTGAGGAGGCGATACGGCTGGTCCGCGAGACTTCTCCTACCACATTCGATGCTACCGTGGAGGCACACCTCCGGATGGGTGTGGATCCCCGCCACTCCGACCAGCAGGTGCGGGGGGTGATCCTGCTCCCGCATGGTACGGGACGCGAGGTCAAGATCCTCGTCTTCGCTGAGGGCGAGGCCGAGAAGATTGCGGAGGCCGAGGGGGCCGACTACGTGGGCGCGGACGACCTCATCAAGAAGATCGAGGGCGGATGGCTGGAGTTCGACGTGGCGGTGGCCATTCCTCAGCTGATGGGCAAGGTCGGAAAGCTGGGCCGGATCCTGGGTCCGCGCGGCCTGATGCCCAGCCCCAAGTCGGGGACGGTGGTACAGGCGGAGGACCTTCCGCGAGTAATCAAGGAGTCCCGCTTGGGACGGGTGGAGTTCAAGATCGACAAGACGGCCAATCTCCACGTCCCGATCGGGAAGGTCAGCTTCAGCGCCGAGAAGCTCGTCGAGAACCTGGCCACTCTGATGGAAGCCGTGGTTCGCGCCAAGCCCGCCGGGTCCAAGGGCCAGTACATCAAGAAGGTGGTGCTCACATCCACCATGGCCCCGGGGGTGAAGGTGGACATCCCGCAGGCGATGGCTATGCGGGCCGCCTAGCCTCGGCCCGCCCGCTGCCGCGCTGGCGGCACGCTCTTTTCAAGATATATAGCGCCTGAGACAGCAGGGATCCGCCCGTGGGCGGGTTTAATCTCCTGCCGAGGCCGGCGACGAAGACAGCGCCTTCCTGCCTCGACGGGGAGGCGCGTTCTAGTGGGAAGAGGATTCTAAGCGAGGAGGTGAATAGCATGGCCCTTTCGCGGGAGCGCAAGGATGAGATTGTCGGAGAGCTGGAGGATAGGTTGCGGAACAGCGAGGCCCTGCTCATGACCGACTATCGGGGCATGACGGTTGGTCAGATGCAGACCATCCGAAACCGGCTAGGAGAACTTGACTGCACCTACCGAGTCGTGAAGAACCGGCTGGTCCGGCTGGCCATGGACCGAGCTGGTATCGAGTACGTCCCGGAACTGTTCGACGGTCCGACGGCGATTGGGTTCTGTCAGCAGGACGTGGTGGGGCCCGCCCAGGCGCTTGTGGCGTATGCCAGAGAGACCAAGATCCTCACCGTCCGTGGAGGGCTCATGGGAGATCGGGTCCTCGACCAACCCCAGGTAGAAGAGATCGCGTCCCTCCCCACCCGCGACGAGCTGCTGGCCCAGATGATGTCTCGGCTGCAAGCTCCGGTCCGCGGGCTGGCCTACGTCCTCTGGGAGCAGGTACAGGGCTTGCTGAGGGTGGTCACGGCACGGGCGCGGGAACTCGAGGGAACTACGGAATCAGCATAGGTTCAACGAAATGGAGGTGAATCAGATGGCGAAGAAGGCGACGAAGAAAGCGGCAGCCAAGGCCTTGACCATCGACGACCTGGTGGCCTCGGTGGAGCAGATGACGGTGTTGGAGCTCAACGAGTTCGTCAAGGCTCTCGAGGAGCGACTGGGGGTCTCGGCGGCAGCGCCGGTGGCAGTGGCAGCGATGCCAGGTGCAATGCCCGCGGCACCAGCGGAAGCAGCCGAGGAGAAGACCGAGTTTGACGTGGTCCTTAAGGAAGTCGGCGCCCAGAAGATCCAGGTGATCAAGGCTGTCCGGGAGCTGACCGGACTGGGCCTCCGCGAGGCCAAGGACCTGGTTGAAGGCGCCCCGGCTCCAGTCCGGCAAGGCGCCACGCAGGAGGATGCCAACCAGGCCAAGCAGAAGCTGGAGGAGGCCGGAGCTACGGTCGAGCTTGCCTAGAAGGGATCCCGGCCGCTAGTCCGCGTGGCCGCTGCCGCGGTCGGAATCAAGGCGATAGAGGCCCCGGTCCTCCGCAGCAGCGATCCTGAACGGAATCTAGAGACTCTCGAGCGAGGCGATCTCGCCTCGGAGCCGTTCGAGATCTTCCTCGAGCTGACGCCAGGCCCCGTAGTACTCGCGGACCTCGTGCTCTGCGTCCTCTGAGGGCTCCTGCGTCTTTCGTGGAGGATGCCCCATGAGCTCTTCCAGCTTCTCCTGAGTCGTCTTCAGGCTCTGACCGGTTTCCGCCATCCGGCGCTTCAGGATCGGGAGCACCGTCTCTTTGACCAGCAGCGCTCCATCAGATCCCAGCTCGATAAGCCGCTCTCGTGCCAGCCGTTCGCGCCGCTCCGCCTCCTGATAGAGCAATTCCCGCTGGCGAGTCTGCACCTCAGGAGGAGTCGCGCCACGGCCGACCGGGAGCGGCTGGCTGAGCGCAGCCTGGGCTTCGGCCAACCTCAGTCGGGCCACGCGCCAGGCTCGATGCCTCTTCTGCAGCGATCCCTCGGCCACTCGCTCCCTACCGGCCCCAGTCCCGCTCGTAGAGGAAGTCATGGCCCACGGTCCGCCGACTGACCTTGGCGACCAGCGGAGGAACCCGCTTGAAGTGGTTCTTCCGCACCCGCTCCCAGATCCTCTCCACGGTGTTCTCGTCAAAGCCCAGCGCCACCACTTCCTCGGCCAGGTACCGCTCGTCCACCATGAGATAGAGGATCTGATCGGCAACCGCGTAGGAGAACCCCAGTTCTCCCTCGTCGGTCTGCCCTGGCCACAGATCCGCGGTCGGCACCTTCTCCACTATCTGTGGAGGCAGCCCCCACGCCCGGGCAAGCTGCCAGACCTGCGTCTTGTAGAGGTCTCCCAGAGGATTGACCGCCCAAGCCATGTCTCCGTACAGCGTCCCGTACCCGAGCAGGATTTCGCTCTTGTTGCTCGTGCCCACCACCAGTCCTCCCACCTCCGCCGACTGGTCATAGAGGAGGGCCATGCGCACCCGAGCCATGATGTTGCCCCGTCGAACACGGTTCATTTCCGGAACCGCCTGGAAGGCCGCGTCGCACAGGGGCGCGATGTCGATCGTGCGATGGGGAACACCCAAGGTCTCGACCATGAGCATGGCGTCGTCCAAAGTCTCTTCGCGGGCGTCGCTGTAGGGTAGGAGCACCGCCGTGGCGTTCTCCGGGGCCAGTGCCTCGGCGCTCAGGAACAGAGCCAAACTGGAGTCCACACCCCCGGACAGTCCTACCACGGCCCGCTGAAAGCCGAACTTCCCGATCTCCTCGCGGAGAAAATCTACGAGAAGAGACCTCAGGAGCCCAGGATCAACCCGGAGCCGGTCCGCCGTCTGGTTCTGGGTATCCGGCATCCTTCCAGTGGATACGGGTGAGCTCCCTTAGCGTGAGCCGCAACCTCTCGTCCCCCAGGAGCGGCAACCGCGAGCGCACCCGCCTGACTTCGTTCAGATCGATCTCAGCCACCAACAGGGTCTCCTCCAGGAGCGGTGCCTGTGCCACCACCTCTCCCGTGGGTCCGAAGACCGCGCTCCCGCCCCAGAACATCGCCCCGTCCTCCGTCCCTACTCGGTTGCAGAACAGGAGGTAGGAGGTCAGGAGCTCGGCGTAGACGCGATTGAACCGCCCAACGGCCTCGGCCTGGGCCAGGGTTTCCGCCTCCCCGGATACGCCGTACCCAGGACTGGCGTTGATCTCGATCAACAGATCGGCCCCATCCAGCCAGAGGATGTAGGGGCTAGAGAGGTGCCAGGCATCTTCGCAGATGAGAAGCCCGGTGGGCCCGAACCGGCTCTCAAAGGCACGGAGGCGGTTCCCGGCAGTGAAGAAGCGGCGGTCCTCGAACATTCCGTACGTGGGAAGGTAGACCTTACGGTGGAGGTGCTGGACCTCGCCATCAGCCAGGTAGGCAGCGGAGATGAAGAACCGGTTGCGCTCGTCCTCCTCGACGAAGCCAACCACCAGGTCAAGGTCCTGGCTGGCCTGAGCGAGGGTATCTAGGACAGAACTCTCACTAACGCGCTGGGCGACCCGGGGTACCAGATCCTTGACGTAGTAGCCCGTCAGAGAGAGCTCGGGAAACACGAGGAGTTCCAGCCCCTGCTCGCGGGCCTCCCCGATGCGCTCCCTGTGGATGGCTAGATTCGCCTCTACGTCCCCCAGGATGGGGGCGATCTGCGCAAGTCCAACCCTAGCCATCCCGGTGCACTTCGGCCGATCCCGACGCTTCCGTCAGGATCCTTCCCTCGCCAACACCTCGATCGGTGAAGAGCATGCACGGACCGCAAAGATCTCTTCCACGACCTCACAGATCCGCTCTCGGAGCGGGAACAGGACATCGGCTCCGTTTTCGGCCAGTATCACGCGCTCCGTCATCGTCTGGTTGATAGCCCCCGCCTTGATCCGATCCAGGTCAATCTCCGCTCCGATCTGGGCCAGCGCCAGGATGTCAGTGGGGGTCATATCGGTGGAGGCGGTGTATCCCATGGTACGGATCAGATCCGGCAGCCGGGGCAGAATGTCGAGGCGGAGGGCGCGCTCCCTCATCGCCAGGAGCACCTGCTGCTGGCGGAGGACGCGGTCAAAGTCGCTCGATCCGTGCCGAGTCCGAACGTAGCGGAGGGCGACGTCCCCGTCCATGTGCTGGAGCCCGGCCGGGATGCGGATCGTCGTGTAGCCGTAGTCGTCCGTCGGATACTGCGTGTCGATGATCTCGCGAGGGACCTCCACGGTGACGCCGCCCAGGGTGTCCACGATGTCCCGGAATCCTTGGAAGTTGATCCGCGCGTAGTAGTGGATGGGGACTCCCAGGTTGTACTCTACCGTGCGCATGGCCAGAGCCGCACCACCGCCAGGATAGCTGTACCGATCCCCTAGGAAGTGGGCGGTGTTGATCCTGTGCTCGCCGAATCCAGGCACCTCCACCCACAGGTCTCGCGGGATGGACAGCATGCCCGCGGTCAGACTCTCGGGGTCGAGGGTCACAACGATCATGGTGTCGGTTCGGGTGGGGCCAGATTCTCCAGGCCGCCGGTCCACGCCCAGGAGCAAGATGTTCACGCGATCGCGATCCGCCAGCCGGGACGAGAGCGCCGCCCGCTCCCGCGGCTCGATCACCCCGAATTGCGCAAAGGACGGGAGGCCATAGTAGGCGACGATGTCCCGCACCGACGTGTAGAACAGGTAGCCGGACACGAGCCCTCCCGCTACGAAGAGCAGGAAGAAGCCGCTAAAGAGAATGGAAGCCCAAGGAACAGCCGGCTTCCGAAAGCCGGCGCTCAGCCCCCTTTCCACCCCAGCCATGAGTCGAGGATTATATCACCGTGACCCGGAGCCGACAACGCCAGACGGGCTCTTGACCTCTCCCGTCTCTACTCCTACATTCAATTCGGACGCTTCAGCAGATGGAGAGGATGCCCCGGCAGGAGATGGCGGAAGAACCCGAGACCTCCCTCGGTGATATGCTCCGCGCTGCCCGCGAGGCGCGGGGTCTGACGCTTCAGGATGCAGAAGAGGCGACCCGAATCCGAGCCGTCCTCCTGGAGGCGATGGAGGCTCAGGAGTGGGACCGCTTTCCGGCGCGGATCTATGCTAAGGGTCAGCTACAGCTCTACGCCGGCTTCCTGGGACTGGATAAAGAAGAGGTGATGGCCCTCTTCGGCGAAACCGGAGAAGGACGGCTGGCGAGAATCCCCTCCCTCTCCGAGGCTCTGGCACGAGCTCCCCTGGTCTCCCCCGATCTGGCCGCAGGACTGGTGCTTCTGGTGCTGCTGTTCGCCGGCGGCTGGCTCGCCTTCGAAGAACTGGTCACTCCCAACCTGAACCCGGCATCGGCGCCGCCTCCCGCCACTGAGGAGGCACCGGTCGGAGCGCCCCCACCTCTCAGTCCCGCACCCAGTCCGGAGGTGCCCGCACCTCTGATCGTCGAGTTCCAGATCCTCAGCCGGACTTGGCTCCAGGTCACGAGGGACGGAGAGCTCGTCTTCGAGGGGCTATTGGAGGCCGGCACAACCCAAACCTGGGCAGCGCGGGACCAGCTCGAGACCACGATCGGGGACCCGGCGGCCGTCCGGGTCCTTGTGAACGGAGAGGATCAAGGGGCGCTAGGCACTCCGGGCGAGCCGCTGACCATCGAGTGGGGCGTCGAGGAGCCTCCTGGTCTGGGCCTCCCAACTCCGACGCCTGGTTCGACCCCTGGGGCAGCGCCGATCTCGGCACCTCAGTAGCTGCCTGAGCCGTCCTAGACCGCCCCACTCCGACTCGCCGCCAGCAACCGTTGACCGGCTGAGGGACACCCTGCTACACTGGCAGGCCCCATCTTCCTCTGCCAATGGCTCCCGAGAACGTTGAAGAAGTCCTGAGAGGCCTCCCGTTCCTGGCCGGGTTGGGCGAGGATGATCTCCAAGCAATCGCAAGCGTCGCCCAGCTCAGGAACTACGAGGGGGGAGAGGTCATTTTTCGCGAGGGCGACCACGGGGATGAGTTCTTCGTGGTCTCGGCCGGCAAGGTAGAAGTCGTCAAGGCCATAGACGGGGAAGACGAACAGGTGCTGGATGTGTACGGGAGGGGAGATTTCTTCGGAGAGATGGCCCTTCTCGAGGACCGGCACCGCTCTGCCACGGCCCGCGCCGTGGACCGGTCCCAGCTGCTGGCGATCCCAGAAGATGACTTCGAGCGCCAGCTCCAGACCCATCCTGCCGGACTGTACGCTCTCACCAAAGAACTCAGCTCTCGGCTCCGCGACACCGGATCTCTGGTCATCAACCGGCTCCGTGACAAGAACCGCGCCCTGACCCGGGCCTACGAAGATCTGAAGGCCGCCCAGGCTGAGTTGCTCCGCCGAGAGCGGATCGAACGAGATCTGCAGCTGGCACAGGGGATCATGGACTCACTCATCCCCGACACGTTCCCTCAGTTCGAGGGCGTCTCCATGGCGGCCCGCATCGTGCCCGCGCGTCAGATCGGAGGCGACTTCTACGAAGCCATCAAACTCGACGAAGACCACTTGGGGCTCTTCATCTGCGATGTGTCAGGAAAAAGCATCGCCGCGGCGCTCTTCGTGGCCGTGGCCCGCGGATTGATCCTGGCCGAAACCGAGCGAACCCGCTCGCCGCGCACGGCCCTGCTGCGGATCCACCGGCTGCTTCTTCGCGCCGCGGAAGCCACCTCGTTCATCACCATGTTCTACGGGGTCTTGGACAGGAAAGCCGGAACCCTCCGCTACGCCCGGGCCGGTCACGAACCACCCATCCTCCTAAGAGGAGATACGTCTGCGACCCAGATCCTGAACGCCCCAGGGACGCTTCTGGGGATCCTTCCCGAGGTCTCCCTCGAAGAGGAGGAGGTTCCCCTTGAACCGGGGGACCTCCTCGTCCTCTACACCGATGGGCTCACCGAGGCTGCCAATCCGGAGGGTGATTTCTTCGGCCGATCCCGCCTGGAGAAGCTGATCGCCAGCGCCAACCGCCTCACTCTCGAGGCCCTGTGCCAGAACATCATCGACAGCGCGATCTCCTTTCAAGGGTCGGCCGAACACCACGACGACATGGCGGTGCTGGCGGTTCGGTTCGATGCGGATCGCACGAGCCGGTGACTCACTGCGCTGGCACAGCGCCAAGACCGCGCGCAAGGCTCGCACTGGGCACACCACAGAGATGACATGAGCGTCTTCGAGCCTGCCCGGGTCGTGATCGGACGGCTCGCTCCGGGGACCGATCTCCTCGCGGGAGTCGAGCGTCTGGCGCGGGAGACGGGCATGCACACCGCGACGTTCCAATGTCTCGGCGCCGTGCGGAAGGCCAAGCTCGCCTTCTACGATCAGGAAGCGAAGACATACGAGGAGTTCACCGTGGACGAGCCGATGGAGATGATCATCTGCCACGGCAACGTGTCACTCAAAGAAGGCAGTCCCTTCGTGCACGCCCACGCGTCGTTTTCCGACCCTCAAGGGCAGACCGTTTCAGGACATTTGATGCAGGGCACGGAGATCTTCGTCTGCGAGGTGACCCTGCAGGAGTGGCGAGGCGATCCCCTGGCCCGCGAGCAGGATGAGGACACCGGCCTCTGGATGTGGCCGGTGGAACCGGTCTAGTCTCCGATCTTCCTCCCTGACCGGACTGCCCGTTCCCGACGCACTGTTTCGGCCTCCCTCCCCCAACAGTGCCGAGGAGGTATTGGCCAGTCGCGCCTTTCAGGACGCCCGACAGCCGCAGGTGACGGAGCTGCCCCATTCGCGGCGGGAGTCGAATACGCGGACCGATAAACTACGCTGCGCGGACCTAGCGAGCTGCGCGCAGGGCCGCGCACGGACCGGCCCGACCACGATTCGGTAGGTACCCGCCCGTTCATGCTCCGCAGCCCTGACTCTAGGCAGGATACCCGTTGACGGAACCTTACCCTCGATCAGCGGAGTGGGGCCGATCGCCAGCCTTGATCGAATCCTAGTTCGCGGGAGGCGCGGGCCAGACGTCGTGATCACGATGCGCCGGGTACCCTGTCAAGCAAACTGAGTCAGGTACCGTGATATGGTCCCCGACCTACTTCGTGGCGCGACAGAGGAGGAGGGTGTGGCATCCCCCATTCCGTTTGTGTGGGTCAGATCGCACTCTTAGGATGGGCAAGACCATCGTGCAGCTAGGAGGCGGAGGATGGCTACCTACCACAAGTTCAGCTTCGACTTCAGAGACCCTCTCGTCGAGATCTTGGGACACAAGTTCGGCTTCCGCATCTTCACGCCCAGCAACACATATGGGATCGACCCTTCAAAGCTGACCGTCCGATCGAAGGGAGATCCACCGGCGGTGCGGGCGGAGGGTTTGACCTGGGCCGGTGGCCAGGAGAAAGCGCCTGGCGGCTTGGATGCCCAATTCCGGAAATCGCAGAGCGGGATCGAGTGGACGGTTCGCGCTTGGGGACCGGAACCCATCAAAGCGATCGCCACTCTGGTGGAGAGCCTTCCGATAGGTCGGATCGCCCACTACGACTCCCCGTTTCGAGATCCAGGACAGGAAGAACAGCTCTTCTTCTACCCCCACAGCGGCCGACGCTACGGCACCTCGATCTCGTCGCCTCTCCTAATCATCCAGCCGCCCGAAGAAAGCCTGCTCTATGTTCAGTCGTTGGACGGCGCGGTTCGGCCCAAGCGGTTCTATCTCGAGCCGCGAGGTGATGGCTACCGTCTGGAGCTAGTCGCCGAGGAGCTGGCGCGCCGGTGGACCGCCGAGTGGGAGTCGCCGCCGTGGCGGATGGCCCGGGCGGAGACGCCGGGCGAGATCTATCGCGCCCACCATTCCCATCTGGAAGAGGCCTATGGGCTTGTGCCCTGGGAGGAACGGAGCGACGTGCCTGATTGGACCAGGAAGACCCGGTTGGTTCTGACCCTTCACGGAACGCACTGGACGGGATACGTGTTCAACAACTACGCCCAGATGCTGGAGATCCTGCGTTGGGTGTCCGGGCAGATTGAGGGCCAGCGGGTATTGGTGTATCTGCCGGGATGGGACGGTCGCTACTACTGGGACTATCCGCGCTACAAGGCCTACGAACGGATGGGAGGTCAGGATGGGTTCCGCCGTCTCATCGGGGACGGCCACGCCTTAGGGTTCCGGTTCATGCCGATGTTCAGCATCAACTCCTCCAATCGGTACGACCCCCAGTTCAGGGAGTACCGGGAAGCGCTGGCCCACTGGCCGGACGGTCAGCCGTCCTGGATCGACTTCGTCGACTGGGACAACGACCGCGCGGTGGAAGCCTGGCAGCCCCTGATGAACATCGGCGCGCCGGCCTGGCAAGAACTTCTGTCAACCAGAATCGCACGCGTCGTCGAGGAATACGGTGTCGATGCCGTCTTTCTCGACATCGCCCATTTCTGGCAGAACGACCGACGCTGGGACATGTACGAGGGGACCGTCGGGCTTGTCGAAGGGCTGCGGGAGAGGTTTCCCGGGCTCCTGGTCTCAGGGGAGTGGTACTACGACGCCCTTCTGCGGCTCTTCCCGCTGGTCCAGGGTCCGGGCGACCCGACACTCTACCCGGGAGGGCTGACCCGGTATGTGCGATCCTTCGGACACCTCAGCCATCCCGCTCCGGGCCTAGGGAGCACAGGCGTCCACGAGTACGGGTTCCGCGGCTTCGACGCTGCCACCCTGCAGATGAGGGGGGATCAGATCCCCACCGTCTCGGTGGTAGACGACACTTTCCATTCTCACCGCGACCTCCTGGCCAAGATCATCGACCGCGCCGCGGAGAGAGGCAGCTAGTCTTCCTCTGGCTCGACTTGCAGTCCCGGCCGTTCCGGTCTCTCCAGCTCCTCGGCGATGGTCAGCGCTCGCTCCGGGCGGAAGTAGGCCTGGTTCCCTTCCTCCGACGGCTCTTCCTCTCGCTGCATCAGTGACGCCAAATGACCCAGCAGGGCCTGCCGCATCACCTCGCTGCGGCTGGCATCGAGAGAGTGGGCCACTTCGTCCAGCTCCTCCAGGAGCTCGGTAGGAAGGGTAACGGACACCTTCGGGCTCATCGAGATCACCTCACTGATTCCGCGCACCTCAGCCGAGCGGAATCCTCTTTACCCATTTCACATCCCCTGCTACGCTTGTCGCAGCGGCTCGCTCTTCCGTTCGCCGCTCCGCTTGCCGCCGCGGCTCGTCTATTCGGTCGCCGTTCCGCTTGTCGCCCGCTTGCGCAGCGGCTCGCCCTTTCGCCCGGCGCTGGCGGCTCGTCATTCCACCCGCCGCTCCTGTTGCAGTCGATTGAACTGGGTGAAGGCCATGAGAGAGATCCGGGTCACATCGGACGACGCCGACGCGGGTCGGCGCTTCTCAGTAGAGGTCGAGGAAGACGGATCCAAGCGATCCTACTCGGTGACTCTGAAACGGAGCTTCTACGAGGAGCTAGGAACAGAGACGCCTCGGGAGAAGGTGGTACAGGCATCCTTCGAGTTCCTCCTGGAGCGCGAGCCCAAGGAATCGATCCTCTCGCAGTTCACCATCCCCGACACCATCCTCCGCTACTTCCCGGAGTACACCGCCGAGATCAAGAACCGCGTCTGACCCGGCGCTGCTTGGCGCGGGACCTCCAGCCTGGCGACATCAGGCCGTCCACCGCCTCCCGTAGGGTGCGCCGTAGTTGGGACTCGTCCTCCAGCACCCGGTTCCCTGACAGGTACCCGACCCTAACCAGTCCCTCCGGGGTCCGACATCGGAGGTAGTATCCGCCGTGCCGGTACCCGGCCAGGCAGTCTGCGCCCAGGTCCGCCAGGACCCGATTGAGCCTCTCGACCGTGGCTCCCGCCGGCTCGCCCGTTGCTGTCACTCTATGGTCAGATCGTACTCGGCCACCTCGGTTGTAAACGGGGTCGCTGCCGAAACCGCAAGTACGGCTTGGGTCACATCGCGATCCAGGAGGTGCTCAGCCTGGCCAGAGGGAGCCACCGGTACCCGTCTCACGGACACCTCATTCCCACGAACCTCGATGAGCTGAAGAATCCATCTCTGGGGTAGCATGTTGTCTATGCATACAAATCCCTCCGCCTCCCAGCCCCCGCAGGTCTCGGAATCGTCAAAGTAGCTGATCTCTGGGATCGAGATGTCGTCCACCGCCAACCCGGGGTCGTTGTAGGCATCGTCCGTCACCATCTCGAAACGCAACCACACCTCGCCTCCTGCGTAGGGCGTCAGATCGAATTCCACGGGCACCCAGCCAGCGCTCTGCCCAGTGTATCCACTACCCAGGTTGTTGCCATAGGGGTTGGTGCCAACCGACCGAGTTCCCGAGAGGATCTCCCAGCGGGCTCCGGCATCCGATGAGGCCATAACGTAGGCGTAGTCGTAGTTCTCCTCGATGTCGTACCAGAACCTTGCTTGGAGCGTGGCCGAATCGAGTCCCGAGAGGTCGAAGCCGCGCGTCAGGGTAGTGTCGCTCATGTCGCCGCGGTTGGACCACCAGAAGAACTGCCCACTGCGCGGTCGGGTGGCAAGGACTCGCACGTCCTGCTCCCCCGTGAACCGAATGGAACGAAGCTCGCCGCCAGGGGATATTTCGTAGTAGTCGGTGGCGTACTGGTGGACCGACGCTCCCGTGGCACGGAAGGGGAAGCGTTCCACCTCGGCTTCGGGAACCATCCAGACCCGTAGACTCTGGTGTCCGTACCGTCCGTCTCCCACTGCAGGATCGTCCAGGTAGTTGGCGATCACCCAGTCGGCGAACACATCGTCGAACGAGATGCTGAGCCCCGCAGCATCGGCCGAGTCGTCGAACCCCACCACACCGTCGGATTCCGTCTCGACCCACCTACGAATGAATGACTCCCCCAGCCGCTCCTGTAGGTATGTGGTGAAGAGGAGCGAGGCATCATAGTGGGGACCAGACTCGCGAATCTCATCGGTCCACGCGGTGAGCTGGGTGTCGGGTTCCTCCGGGAAGGCGAAGATGCCCACGCGGTAGCCGTTCAACAGGACGGCCAGCTCTGCCAGGCCCTCACTGATCCAGGTCCCCTCGTTGGCGTCCTGATACCAATGGATCATGTGCTGGAACTCGTGCGCCAAGACCGAGCGGTAGAAGTCGGAGCCCGGTGGAATGGAGGCCGCGTTGATGTAGAACATCTCCCGCTCATTGGAGAACGGATTGATGTCCGAGGGGTGCTCATCGGCAGAAGAGAAGTACCCACCCACGCTGGGGAGGTTGGCGTTGAGAATGTGGAGCCTGGGGTCTCCGTCCACTCCGGGAGTCCATTCGGAGCCGAAAATCTGCCGGTTTGTGGGGTAGATCCGACCCGCGAATTCGTCGGCGGCCTCGATCAGAGCCGACCGGTCCAGCGTCAGTCCCTCCTCCACCCACATGTAGACAACATCGTTGGAGTAGACCAGCGAGGCCTCGATCTGAAAGTAGGTGTCGGACAACTCCTCATCCTGGACCCAGAACCGTGTTGTGTCCCCGATCTGATATTGGAGGGGCGTCTCGCGAACCACCCGAGTCAGAGGTTCCGTCGAGCCCTGCAGCCGGCCAACGAGCGACCAGAGGTCTCGAACCGGCAGCTGAGTCCGCGACAGGAGCGACAAGGTCTCCGATCCAGGCAACCGAGGGGGGGTCGCAGTATCGACAGGAGATCCCGGCGTAGGAGGAGGCGGCACCTCCACCGTGGAAGCGGCGGGGACGGTGGATGTCGGAGCCATCGGGATCCCCTGGCCGATCCACGCGGCGCCCCACCACACCGTGGCACATGCGGTGGCAAGGAAGCAGGCTCCCAACACGGCCCCCACCGCGAGCAAGATCCATCCCCGCCGCGACATGGGCCGGTCGTCTCAGCCCGCCAAAGTCACGTGAACGACGCAAGGCTCCGGGTAGTTGCTCGTCACGTCGATCACGGTCAGGCGCAGAGCATACTGTCCCGGAGGAAGCCCGTCCGTATCCCAGGTCCAGAGGAGTCCAGAGGACACTGTCTCGGTCCCTTGACCCAGGAAGGCCCACTCTGCAGGGTCCCAACCAGCCGCGAACTCGATGCGGTAGCGATCGAACCGCTCGATGTTCCCGCTGCCCTGGATCAGAACCCGACCGCTCACCACGGCACCCTCCAGCGGCCGCGTGATCCTAGCCCCGGGGTGCGGACAGTTCGGGGTGCGACCGGAGGCCACAGCAGTGGGAGTGGGAGCAGCACCCACCGTAACCTGTCCCGACCGAGGCGCACCGGCCAGAGTGGCGGTGGGGCTCGGCTCCGTACCGGGTACCAGAGGGGCAGCTCCAGGCTCAGTCGCAATCTCCCCCACCTGCGCCGATACCAGTGGACCCAGCGCTGTGTCGACGAAAGCCGTGGCCGCCATGAGAAGCAAGATGCCGAGCGCCACGAAACCCATGCGGTAGGCACTCGTGGAGTACATCTCCCGCTCTGCGTAGTGGCGCGAGGCCGCTACTTCACGCTGGTCGCGAAAGAACCTAATGGCCGCCCCCAGCACTGCGAGGAGGCCCACGAAGTAGATCAGCGGCGCAATACTGTCGATGAGGATCACCAGGGATCTCATCAGCCGACCTCTTCCCGCTCCCCCCGGTCCCAGCGCGGCCGGCACTCCTCAGACCTCTGGTCTCCAGTCACTCTGAGCTGAGCCTCCGAAGGACTCCGCGGATCAGGGCCTCCAGTCCTGGGGCGGCCCGGGCACCTGCCTCCAAGACCTCCTGGTGGTGCTCGGCCACCCCCTCCTGAGGCTTCGTGGGCTCTTCCGCGATGGCCATGTTGCTGATCACGGAGATTCCCAGAACCCGCATGCCGCTGTGCCGGGCCACAACTACCTCCGGGGCAGTGGACATGCCGACCGCGTCGGCACCAAGGGCCTTCAAGAGTCGGATCTCGGCCGGGGTTTCGAAGGTGGGACCCCCCACCATGGCGTATGCCCCTTCCTGTAGAGACATCCCCTTCTCCCGGGCGACGTCCCGAGCGAGGGCGCGCAGCTGCGGGTCGTAGGCCCCCTCCATGGCAGGGAAGCGCGGCCCCAGCCGCTCGTCGTTGGGTCCTCGAAGCGGACTGTGCCCCGCCAAGCCAAGAAAGAAGATGTGATCTCGGATCAGCATCAGGTCCCCGGCCCGGAAATCCTCATTCAACCCTCCAGCGGCGTTGGTCACGATGACGAGCCTCGCACCCAGGGCCTGCACCACCCTGATAGGCAGCGTCAGAGTGTCGAGCGCAACCCCCTCGTAGAAATGGACCCGCCCCTGAAGCACCGCCACCGGGACCTCCTCCAGCGTACCCAGGACCAGCCGTCCGGGGTGTCCGGCAACGGTAGAGCGGGGAAAGTGAGGGATCTCCTCGTAGGGGATGATGGCAGGATCGTTCACAGAATCCGCCAACGCTCCCAGCCCAGAACCGGTGATCACCCCGACTTGGGGAGCCGCGAATGGCCGCTTCCGAATCTCGGCGGCGATGGCCTCTACCGTGTCGCGATCGTGCGCCACCCCCGTCTCTCCCCCTTCGCTCTCAGGCCACAGGCTTGCTCAGGGGATTGCTTCGCACCAAGCCAGGCGATCCCCAGTCCGCCCGACGGTCGAGACGGCGCTAGCCGGCGAGGTTCGCCTGCTCCCGCGAGGGCGGTCTCCCGCCGGAGTCCGCCTCCTTGGCCCTGGCGCGAGGGTGGGCCTTCTCGAAGGCCTCGTGCAGTCGCTCGGTCGTGACCTGAGTGTATACCTGAGTGGTCGAAACGTTGGCGTGGCCCAGGAGTTGCTGCACGTTGATCAGGTCGGCGTCGCCGTCAAGCATGTGAGTAGCAAAGGAATGGCGCAGGGTGTGGGGGGTCACTGTGTCGGGGAGTCCTGCGTCCTCGGCATACCTCTTGATGATCAACCACAGGCCCTGGCGGGTGAGCCTTCGACCCCTCTGGTTCAAGAACAGGGCCCGCTCGCCAGGATTCTTGAGGAATCCGCGACGAGCCTGCTCGAGATACCGCCTCAGCGCATCGGCCGCACGCGGGTAGATCGGGATGATCCGCTCCTTCGATCCCTTCCCGAAGCATCGGATGCTGCCTGAAGGAAGATTCACGTCGTCGACGTCGAGCGACACGATCTCCGAGGCCCGCATTCCCGTGGCGTAGGCCAACTCCAGCAACGCCGAATCTCGCGCGGCTTTGGGGGTCTCGCCCTTGGCCGGCTCGGCTAGGAGCCTCAGCACAGCCGACTGCGAGATGGCTCTGGGAAGCCGCTTCTCCACGCGAGGGGACTCGAGGGTAGCTGTCGGATCCTCCGCGATGACCCCGTCCCTCCACAGAAAGTGGAACAGCGACTTGATGGCCGCCACCTTCCTAGCCACTGTCGCCGCCACGTAGCCACGCTCATGCTTGAGATGGAGGATGTAGGAGAGGATGTCGTCCTTCCCCACACGGCCCCACCCTTCCTCGTAGCCCAAGGATCGGTCGCGCTCGGTGAGGTAGCCCGCGAACTGGTTGAGGTCGGTCTGGTAGGCGGAGAGCGTGTTCCGTGCGTAGCCCTTCTCGACCGACAGGAACTCCAAGAAGCTCTGGATCTGACCTTCCATTAGCCTGCGCCCACCTCGTATCCGACGGCGGCTCGCATTCTAACATAATCCCGACACCCGGGGCATCGGAACCACGTTTCCGCCGATGGGGCGGGGCGCATCATAGGGATGCCAACAGGGAGGGTCAAGATGTCAATCTTTCGATCACCGTAGGCGGAGGCCTCGATGACCTCCAGCTAGCGACGCAGGATCCTCAAGGCGAGGTTCAGGAGAACTGTGAGCAGCAGGCTCAAGACCAGGCTTGTCGCAAGAGGGATGTGGACTAGAGCCGGTCCGATCTTGAACGAGAAGTCGCCTGGTAGGCGACCCCATCCAGGAACGCGCCCGACCACGGTGAAGAGGAGCCCCAGCGTCAGGAGCACCGCCCCCATCACCAGAAGCACCCGGCCAGCCTGCTCCATCATTGACCCTCGCCCCCGATGATCGCCATGCCTGGAGTCCAACCGATCCGCCGGTACAGAGTGAGAAACCCCGCCAGATCGGGATCGTCAGTCCATACCCACGGTACCCTCTCGTATCCCACGTCCGGATTCAGGAAGCTGCCCTCCGGATCGTATACCACCACCAGGTCAGGCGCCTGCTCCAGGAAATGATCGAAGTCAAACTTGGTGTGACCCGCTAGGGCCTCGGCCCCCTCCGATCCCGCAAGTCGCGCGATGTGGGGGTCGGTGGGCCCAAAGAGATCCAGAATCCGCAGCTGCGAGAAGTAGGGGATTTGCCCGGCCGCATCCACAGCAAGGTAGGACTCTTCAGGCACGTGCTCACGGAGCCACCGGCCCATCGCTACTCGTGCCTCCGTAGCCCTTCGCGCCTCTAGCTCCTCCACGAAGAGCCGGCTCTCCCCCTCCACGGAGGAACCGACAAACAGGAGCCCCGCGATCGCCACGATCGAAGCCCCCACCACCCCTTGGATCGACCTCGGCAGGCCCGTCCTCCACAATCGAGCGAGTCGCCTGTAGCCCCCCAGCAACCCAAAGGCGAGCAGTGTATAGAGGAGCGGCAGAACGGGCACGAAGAACCGACCCACGGACCAGTCTCCCCCCACGTATATCACATAGGCGAAGAACACGCCGACTACCAGAGCCAGGTAGGAGGCCGCCGCCCTCACTCCCCGTTCGATGAAAGCCAAGGTAGCTACAGCGGGGACAAGTAGCGCGCCGTGTCCGCCCACAAAAGTGCGCAGATGTGCCCATCCCCGCGCCATCTCGGCGGCCCGATCGGAGGTCCCCACCTTCAGATAGAAGGTGTTGGGGAAGGGATAGCCGTAGTAGGAGAACCTCCAGAGGAAGTAGGGTCCGTACACCGCCGCAAAGCCGAGGAGCCTCAGCAGGTCGGCCTGCCCAGGAAGCCGCCGCTCCGCCGCAGCTCGCGCCACACTGTGGAAGGCCGTCACACCCAGGACCAGGATCCCCTCGGGTCGGGTCATCGTGGCCAAGGCAAAAAGGAGCCCCGTGGCCAAGCCCCGTCGTGGCCCGCCGTCCTCCCGAAGGTAGGATATGGCTCCCGCTGCCACCAAGAGGGTGAAGAGAGCCGTCTCCAGCCCCCCCACCGCCCACAGGGCGAAGGAGCCATCCGCCGCCAGCAGGCCCGCCGCCAGCACCCCGGCCCACACACCGCCAGGGGTGGTCGCTAGGTAGCGGTAGAGGAGCCATAGCGTTGCCAGGGAGCAGATTCCCCCCAGGACCATGGACACCGGCCCCACCGGCAGCCCAACTGCGATGGCGGGGGCCAGCACCACAATCCAGAGGAAGTTGGTGTATCCCTCAACACGTTCCCCGGAGTTGAAAACCAACCCCTCCCCCTCCACCCAGTTCCGGGCGTACCGAAAGGAGATGTAGGCGTCGTCAACCGCATCTCCTCCCAGTGCCGCGAAATAGAAGGCTTGGTGGAGGATCAGAACGGCCGAGATCGCGACCAGGAGGACAGAGGGAAGACTGAGGGAGCGGATCGTGAAAGGCGAGACGCCGCCCCCCTGCTCCGGTTCGCGCCGCGTGGTCCTGGCTCGGGCACTCACCGATCGGAGGCTCCCGGTTCAGAAGAGGTTGGGCTGCTCCCGCTCCTCGTAGGGCAGACCCAGGTGCTCGTACGCTGGCCGCGCCGCCACCCGGCCGCGGGGGGTGCGGTCGATGAACCCCAAGCGGAGGAGGTAGGGCTCGTGGACGTCCATGATGCTATCCGCCTCCTCTCCCACAGCGGCGGCGATAGCATCAAGCCCCACAGGACCACCGTCGAAGCGCTCGATGATGGTCTCGATCACCTTCCTGTCCACCTCGTCCAGTCCCAGCCGGTCCACCTCCAGAAGCTCGAGAGCGTCCAGCGCGACCGGTAGGGTTATCGCACCTTCAGCACGCACCTCAGCGTAGTCCCGAAGCCGTTTCAGCAGACGGTTGGCCACCCGGGGCGTGCCACGTGACCTCCGTGCGATCTCGCGCGCCGCCTTCGAGTCGACCTCCACCCCCAAGATCCCGGCCGATCGATGCACGATCTGCTCCATGCTCTCCACATCGTAGAAGTCCAGCCGGTAGATCACGCCAAAGCGGGCCCTCAGGGGCGAGGTGAGGAGAGCCGTCCGAGTGGTCGCTCCGACCACCGTGAACGGACTCAGAGGGAGCCGGAGGGTGCGCGCCTGGAGTCCCTTCCCCACGATGATGTCCAGTCGACGGTCCTCCATCGCCGGATACAGCATCTCCTCAACGGGACGCGGCAGCCTGTGCACCTCGTCGATGAAGAGGACGTCATGGTGGTCCAGCTTGCTAACTACGGTGGCGAAGTCCCGGACCTTTTCCACCGCAGGGCCAGAGGTGATCCTGATCCGAACGCCCATCTCGGTGGCCACGATGTTGGCGAGCGTGGTCTTGCCCAGCCCCGGAGGGCCGCACAGAAGGAGATGCTCCAGGGCCTCGCCGCGCGCCTGCGCCGCCTCCAGGAAGATCCTGAGGTTCTCCTTCATCCTCTCCTGTCCGATGAACTCGTCCAGGGTCTGAGGACGAAGGTTGGCCTCGAGTGGGGCCTCCTCGAGCCGCAGCTTGGGCGACAGTACCCTTTCGGCCATGGCTTCTCAGTCCTGAGGATACGCCTGGTCCGGGAGCTTCATTATAGGAGCGAGCCGTTGACAGGCAAGGATGTCTCCATCCCGCTTTGACGCATCCGCGGATCGAAAGTATAATTCTGGATCTTCCGGGAAGGGCAGGCCCTGCGGGGCGGCACCTTCCCGATTCTCTCGTGCGGCTGATGGCGAGAGGGGGATGTCATGGAAGAGGCGGAGACCGAACTGCTTAGGGAACGTGAAGCGACGGTCGCGGAGATGAGCCGCCTGCGCGAGGCCCTCCAGAGCGAGGTCGATGACGATGTCGAGGAGGGCGATCCCAACATGTACGAGCGGGAGAAGATCCTAGCCCTCCTTCAGAATCTGGAACGGAAACTAGAGTCGGTGGATCACGCCCTTCGCAAGGTGGAGAGAGGAACCTACGGGATCTGCGAGAACTGCGGCAATGAGATTGATCCGGCACGACTCAGGGCCATCCCCCACGCGGTGCTCTGCATTGACTGCAAGGCCAGGGCTGAGCGGGGCGCCAGGGTTCCTCGGTAGCCGCTTGATCGACGATCGACTGGGATCCGCCTAGGGCGGGTCCCTTTGCTTTTCGGGGGCGCGTACATTGCCGGCGACCGTTCCCTCCCTTATAATGTGCGCCCCAGAGGAGGCCGAGGATGCCAATCGCCGGCCCACCAGGAAGAACAGCACCGCAGGCCAAGAGGGCAGGGATCCCCAATACCCTGCCCTTCTTTGACGCCCCCAATCCGGAGGCCAACTCCGGGAAAGGCGAGGTGAGATGGCAGAGCGAGTGATCCAATCCAACCATCCCCTCATCAGACACAAGCTCTCCCGGCTGCGGGAGACCAGTACCGGAGCCCGCGAATTCCGTGAGATTGTGCGCGAGATCTCGATTCTCCTTGCATACGAAGCCACGGCCGACCTGCGGCTGGAGGAGACATCCATCTCCACCCCGCTCGCCGAGGCCAAAGGCCACCGGCTGGCGGAGAAGATCGGGCTCGTGCCAATCCTGAGGGCCGGGCTGGGGATGGTCGAAGGCGTGTGGGAAATGATGCCCGCAGCTGAGGTGTGGCACATCGGCCTCTATCGGGACGAAAGAACCCTGAAGCCCGTGGCTTACTACAGCAGGCTCCCTGTGCGGCCCACCGTAGAGGTCGTCCTCGTCCTTGATCCGATGCTGGCTACAGGAGGTTCCGCGGTCGCCACAGTCGATATCCTAAAGGGGTGGGGGGCGGAACGTATCAAGTTCATGGGAATCATCGCCGCACCGGAGGGAATCGAGCGCCTCTCCTCGGCCCACCCGCAGGTCGACATCCACCTGGCGGCCGTCGATGAGCGCCTCACCCCCGAACCCCAACGACCGGGGGATCCCCCTGCCGGCTTCATCGTTCCCGGTCTGGGGGATGCAGGGGATCGGCAGTTCGGAACCGGGTAGTCCTTCTCCGATGACGAACCTCCTCAGCCTGGCCGCCCTTCCGGTGACCGTGCTGGCCAGGCCAAGGCGGCGTCGCACCTAGCATCAGAGAATGTCTCCTCCTTCGCTTCTGGTGGCGGTGTTCGCGCTCCCTTTCCTCCTGGCTTTGCTTCTCACCCCGCGGATCGGAAGGCTGGCTGTCACCGCAGGCTTCGTCGACCAGCCCCGGGAGCCACGACACCTCCATCCCCGACCGACGCCCAAGCTAGGCGGGGCGGCGGTGATGCTGCCCTTCCTCCTGACGGTGGTCCTGGCCCAGGCTCTCTACCCACCGTCGGCACAACCCCTGCCCGATCCTCTGGAGCCCCGCCGGATTCTGGGAGTTCTCTCCGGAGCTGTGCTCGTGTTCCTGGTGGGCGTTTGGGACGACCGCAGGGAGCTTCCTCCCTGGCCTCAACTTGCCGCTCAGGTGGGGGCGGCGGGCCTGGCCGTCTTCTCCGGCATCCGAATCGATGTGATCTCTAGTCCCCTAGGAGACACCATATCCTTCCCGACCTGGTTCGCCGTAGCATTCACTCTGTTCTGGATCGTGGGCATGATGAACACACTCAACTGGCTGGATGGGCTAGATGGGCTGGCGGGAGGGGTGACCTTGATCGCCGCACTTGTGTTCACAGCCCACAGCCTTGGGCTGGGCCAGGTCAGCGTCGCCCTACTCCCTCTCGCCCTAGCCGGGGCGGTTGCCGGGTTCCTTCCTCACAACTTCTATCCGGCCCGCGTCTTCTTGGGCTCCTCAGGATCGATGCTGCTCGGCTACGCCCTGGGAACGTTCTCCATCTTCGGAGGAGCGAAGACGGCCACGGCGCTTCTCGTCCTGGGGATCCCCATCCTGGACGTCGCCTGGCAGATCCTGAACCGAATACAGAGCGGACGATCTCCGTTCCAGGCCGACCGTCGACACCTTCACCACCGGCTCCTGGAGATGGGACTTTCCGAGAGGGGAGTGGTGGGCATCTTCTACCTGGTCTCGCTCGTCTTCGGCGGACTGGCCCTCCTCCTGCCATCGGCGCAGTACAAGCTGGTCGCGCTGACAGTCCTGACCGGCTCCGCCCTCGCCCTGCTCATCACCGCCGGTAGACGCTCGGAGAGCTGACTCCGGGTCGTCACGCTCACCCGGAACCCAGAGTCAGAGCCTCCCCCATCCCGCTGTCCCCGCGGGAACTTCCACCGGATTCCGACTCCGACACGCCCTCGAAGATCCCTGGGATCGAGGCACCACAATCGGAGCCTCAGACCGACGCTGCAATGCTGGAACGGGGAGGACCGGGCGACCTTATCCCCGAACGAGGAGAGGAGCGACAAGTCCCAGGCAGCCCGAAGGCAGGGAAGGAGTCACCCCAGGCCAGGCGCACCCGGGCTAGGGAGAGTCGATCGGGACTCTGATGGCTAGAACAGACCGGAGTTGAGCGCCAGAAAGACAACCCCGCAGGCCGCCAGCAGCAACACGGCTCCTGCTAGGAGAAGATAGGGCGGGCGCCGCACCGGAGATACCCTTTCCGGCCCAGGTCCACGCCGCTCCGCCGGCGGGGCCAGCTCGGTTGCCAGGGGCACGCGCGCAGCGGCACGAGGCTGGGGCCTCGCCCGCTCCGTCCCCAGGATCGCGGCTTCCAGATCGGCCATCATGGTCTGGATGTCGGGGTACCGATCCTGAGGCTGCTTGGCCATCGCGATCTGGAGGACCTCGTCGATGGCGGATGGCAAGTCTGCTCGAAAGGCAGACACCGATGGAGGGGGATCGTAAATGTGCCGGTGGATGACGTCGTAAGGCGTGTCGCCGTCGAAGGGAACGCGCTGGGCGATCATCTCGAAGAGGACAATTCCCAGCGAGTAGAGGTCGGTGCGGTTATCGAGGGGATCCGCCTTGGCCTGCTCGGGTGAGATGTACTGAGGAGTCCCCATGAGCAGTTCCCGCGCCAGGGCCTCGTCCTTTTCTACCAGCTTGGCCAGCCCAAAGTCGCTCAGCACAACCTCCCCGTCGAAGGTCAGCATGATGTTGCCCGGCTTGATGTCCCGGTGAAGGACACCCTGGCCGTGGGCGTAGGCCAGCGCCTCCCCCACGGGGCGGACGATCTCCAGAACCTCCCGGAGGGAGAGCCGCCGCCCGTGGAGGTATTGGTGCAAGCTGTGGCCCTCCACATATCGCATCACCAGGTAGGGGCTACCCTGGTGCTCGCTGTAGTCGTGGATAGGGACGATGTTGGGGTGGCTCAGCCGTGCCAGCGCCTTGGCCTCCTGCTGAAACCGATCCAGGAAGGCCTCCTCTTCTGTGAAGCTGGGGTGAAGCACCTTGATAGCCACGTGCCGCTCCAGAGCCTCGTGGTAGGCCTTCCAAACCGTGGCCATGCCGCCCCGGCCCAGCTCCTCCAGGATGCGGTACGGGCCCACCACGCTGCCTGGCGCAAAAGCCACTATCGATCCTCCAGATAGGCGATGCCGGGGAGTGTCTCCCCCTGCAGAAAGCGAAGCGCCGCCCCGCCGCCCGTGGAGACGTGGGTCACACGGTCCGCTACTCCCGCCTGGGATATGGCCGCCGCCGAATCGCCGCCTCCCACGATCACGGTCGCATCCAGCTGGCCGACCGCGCGGGCCACGGCCATGGTGCCCTCCGCATATTCAGGAGTCTCGAAGACCCCCAACGGTCCACTCCACACGACCAGACGGGCGGTCTCCAGTCGTTCGACGAAGTCTGAGACAGTGCGAGGACCGATATCCACGATTTGGGCCCAGGCCGGGATGCGATCGGCATCCACGATCTCGCTGCCCGCGGCATCGGACCCCTCTCGGGAGATCACCACGTCAGAGGGGAGAATCAGCCGGTCCCCGGCCTCTCTCATCACCGCGCGCGCCTCTGCCCGCAGATCTGGTTCGGCCAGTGACTTTCCGATCTCCCAGCCCTTGGCGAGAAGAAATGTGGACGCGATCCCGCCGCCCAGCATCAGGGTGTCGGCCTTCCGAGACAGCGTGCGCAGCACCCCGATCTTGTCCGCAACCTTGGCACCGCCCACAATCGCCACGTAGGGATGCTCGAGCCCCGCCACCCCCTTGCTCAGGTTCTCGATCTCCCTCTCCATGAGAAGCCCCGCCACCGCCGGAAGGCGCTCCGCTACCCCCACCACCGAGGCATGGTCACGATGGGCCGAGCCGAAGGCGTCGTTCACGAACAACTCCCCATGCGCAGCTAGGGCGCCAGCGAAACCGGCGTCATTTGACATCTCGCCTGGATGGAACCGGGTGTTCTCCAAAAGCACGACCTCACCCAGAGCCATCCCTTCCACCGCCCTATCCACCGCCGGTCCCACGCAATCGTCGAGCTTTCGGATGGGCATGCCCAAGAGGCGGCCCAGGCTTCGGGCAACGGGATCCAGCCGCAGCGCCTCTACCACCCGCCCCTCCGGCCTGCCGAGGTGGGACATGAGCACAACCATTCCCCTTCGCTCCAGCAGGTACCGCAGTGTGGGAACCGATGCCCGGATCCGAGTCTCGTCGGCCACCCCTCCTTCCGCCAGGGGCACGTTCAGGTCCGCCCGGACCAGTACCCGCTTCCCCTCGACCTCCACATCGCGGACGGTCTTCTTGGCGATTCCCACCTGACTAGCGCAGAGGAGCGAATGGGACCCCTTGGGGTGGCATCCTCACTCACCTATGCGCCCAGGCAATCCCGCGAGGACGCCGCTGTGGCGCTACTCCAACCGCTCCTCGCTCACCTCCAGAATGCGCTCCGCTGCTTGCTCTTCCCCTTCTTCCAAGCGGGTGCGCAGCTGCGGATCGACCTGCGACATGTGGAACGCCAAATCCGCCACGCGGTGCGAGTACCCCCACTCGTTGTCGTACCAGGCGAAGACCTTTGCCATCTTCCCCGCGGTCATGGTGAGGGGCCCATCCACCACCGCGGAGCGGGGGTCCTTGCGGAAGTCCACGGAAACCAGCGGTTCGTCCACCAGGCCCACGATGCCCCTCAGATCTCCCTCGGCCCAATGCCGCACGGCTTGATTGATCTCCTCTGCCGAGGCCGATCGCTCCAGCCGCACGGTGAAGTCCACCAGGGAGACGGCGGGGGTGGGGACCCGAATGGCGGTACCGTCGAACCGACCCTCCAGCTCCGGCATCACCACGCCGACCATGTGCGCCGCGCCGGTGCTGGTGGGGATGATGGAGAGACCCGCCGCCCGAGCGCGCCTCGGATCCCTGTGAGTCTTGTCGGTGAGCCGCTGGCTGGAGGTGTAGGAGTGAATGGTGGTCATCAGACCTTCCACAATCCCGAACTCCTCGTGCAGCACCCTGGCCACGGGGGCGAGACAGTTGGTGGTGCAGGAAGTGTTGGAAACGATGTGGTGCCGGTCGTGATCGTAGGAGGATTCGTTGACTCCCATGACCACCACCAAGTCGGCCGAATCGAGCGGCTTGGGCGGTGCCGTTAGGATCACCTTCCGCGCCCCTGCGCGTAGGTGGCCTGCGGCGACCCTCCCGTCCCGGTAGTAGCCGGTGGCCTCGACAACGATGTCGATCCCCATCTGGTGCCACGGGAGCTTCCCGAGCCCACCCCGCGCGATGACAGGGATTCGCCGTCCGTCCACGATCAACGAACTGAACCTTCCCTCGACCCGAGCCTCCACCGCGGGAGGGAACACGCCGTGGGTCGAGTCGTACTTTAGGAGCAGTGCGCGCGTCTCCGTAACGTGGGGATCAGTCACGCTGATGGCCGCGACCTCCAGCTGCGGGTACCTCTCCCACAGCACCTTCAAGGTGTTGCGGCCGATTCGGCCGAACCCGTTCAGGGCCACCCTTACCGGCATGTCAGTACCCGCGATGGAGAGGTGCTCCGGTCCAGAGCAGGATCACCCAGCGACCGCCTGCCCGGCCGCCTCGACTGCGGCGCTCGGGAGGCCGCGCTGAGCCAGATAGTGGGCCAGATCTGCCACTCGTGTCGCATAGCCCCATTCGTTGTCGTACCAGGCCACCACCTTTACCAGGCTCTCCTGGATCACCATGGTCGATGGCCCGTCCACAATCGCGGAGTGCGGATCCCCCACGAAGTCGGAGGACACCAGCGGGTCCTCTGTGTACGAGAGGATGCCCTTCATCTCGGGGATCTCCTCTGCCTCCTGGAAAGCTCCCTTGACCTGATCCTCGGTGACAGCCTCGTCCAGCTCCGCCACGAAATCGACGATGGACACGGTTGGCGTTGGCACCCGCATAGCGAACCCATCGATCCGACCCTCCAGATCCGGGATCACCCGGGCGACAGCCCTCGCCGCCCCCGTGGTAGTGGGAACGATGTTGATAGCCGCCGCACGGCCGCGACGCAGATCCTTGTGCGGGTAGTCCACCAGCCTCTGCGAGTTGGTGTAGGAGTGGACCGTGGTCAGGAGCCCCCGTCGGATTCCGAACCTTTCGTGGAGGACCTTGGCCACGGGAGCGGCACAATTCGTCGTACAGGAGGCGTTGGAGATGATCTGGTGCGCCTCCGGATCGTACTCCTCCTGATTGACCCCCAGGCATACCATCAGGTCCGGGTCCTTCGAGGGCGCGGTGATGATCACCTTCTTTGCACCTGCGGTGAGATGGTGAACCGCCTTCTCGCGATCTCGGAGAACCCCTGTGGCCTCCACAACCAGATCGACCCCCAGCCCCCTCCAGGGAAGCTGGCTGGGGTCAAAGTGGCTGTACACCTTGATCTCTTCACCGCCGACCATCAAGGCACCGTTCTCCAGAGCAACGTCGCCGGGGAAGCGACCGTAGACCGAGTCATAGCGCAAAAGATACGCCAGCGCCTGCATGTCCATGAGATCGTTAACGGCTACGACCTGCAACTCGTCAGGGTACCGCTCTCGCACGATGCGTAGAACCTGCCGCCCGATTCGGCCGAACCCGTTTATCGCTATCCTCGTCGCCATCGTTCTGCCCTTCTCGCTCTGCTGCCTCAGGTTACATGGAAGATATCGGTGGAGCTCACGATCCCGACAACCTCTCCGTCCTTGGTCACCAGCACGCGTCGAATTCCAGCCCGGTCCATCAACAGCGCGCAGTCCTGGAGTGTGCACTCGAGGGGAACGCCGATGATCGGTTTGGTCATGATGTCCTTGACCTGGAGTTCCGAGACGTCCTGTCCCCGGGCGACGACCTTCTTGATAATGTCAGCCTGGCTCATAAAACCGTAGGCATCCTCGGGGGTGCGACGCTCCACCAAGAGGCTCGTCACGCCTCGCTCGCGCATCCGCTCCATGGCCTCACCAACCGTGGCGTCCTGGTGGATGGTTGCCACATCATGGGTCATAACGTCCTGGACTGTTCTCATACTCCGCTCTTGAGGAGAGGATCCCGGCAGGGCATCGCCGGCTATCGGCCGTTGACCGTGCGCTCGAGGACCGAGAGAAGGGTCGAGGCCAAGCGCTGGGGATCGTGCCGCCAAGGGTTCTCCCTGTCGACGAGATCCTCATCGATCACTTGGAGATCCCCATCGGTATCGAAGACAGGTGCCACCAGGGTGGCACGAGCTCCATCGGGGAGCGCCGTCTTCAGGTTGTGGTTCACCAAGACGTGCCGGAACACCGATTCGCCGAGGTGCTCCTCAATTGCGCGCAGGTGGTCGCCTGCGGTGAACCCATCGGTCTCTCCCCACTGGGTAGCGACGTTGCAGACATACACCTTGAGGGCGTCCGACGCTTGCAGCGCCTCGCGTATCCCCGGCACCAGGAGATTGGGGAGGACGCTGGTGAAAAGGCTTCCCGGGCCGGCCACCACCAGATCAGCATGCCGGATCGCTTCTACCGCTCCCGGATAGGCCGAAACCGAACTGGGCTCTAGGTACACGCGGTGTATGGGGCGTCCCGTCTTGGGGATCTGGGATTCACCAGCCACGCGCTCCACGTGCCCCTCAGTCTCACCTTCCTCGTGTAGCTCCGCGCACAGGGTCACGTCCTCCAGGGTGGAGGGGAAGATCTGACCCTGAATTGCCAGAACACGGCCCGATTCCAGGATGGCACGCTCGAAGCTTCCGGTGACATCCGCCATGGCGGCGATGAACAGGTTTCCCAGGGAGTGGCCATTGAGCCCCATCCCCTCGCTGAAGCGATACTGAAACAACTGAGTGGTGACCGACTCTGCGTCGGCCAGAGCCGCGATGCAATTGCGAAAATCCCCTGGTGGGAGGAGTCCGAGTTCGCGGCGCAGCCGACCGGAGCTTCCCCCATCATCCGCGACGGTCACAATCGCGGTCAGGTTGGTGGTGTGCTCCTTTAGCCCACGCAGCACCGTGGAAAGCCCGTGGCCCCCTCCGATAGCCACGACCCTGGGCCCGCGGCCGCGCCGGCGGTGCCGGTAGACCACGTCGACCAGAGAGCTCTCGCCGGGAGATCGGAAGGCAGAAAGCAGGGACCGGTTCAGCTGGATCACGGCCACGACGACTGCGGCCGTGCCCACAACCCCGAAGAGAAACCCCCGGGCGGCCCGAGGGATGAACTGGAGCGTCAGGTAGTAGACGATGTCGGGGAAGACCCAGGTACGATACACCTCGACCAAGATGTAACCAGCTCCCAACGCCAGGACGGTGACCCCCAGGAGGAGAAGGGCCAACCAGCGCTTGACGTGCATGCCGGGGAGGAGCCATTTGAGGGCCGAGCCGTCCCGAAGATAGCGGCTTCGCAAGGGAGACCTCCTTGCCGTTTCAAATCAACCATTATACCGGCCGACAAACGGCCAAGTCAACCGGAGAGCTCGAGAATCACCACTCCTTTGCGGGCCCGTCGACCGGTGGCTATAATCGCGTCCCTGCGAGCGGAACCTTGACTGTTCAGACCATCTCCCATCAAGGCTTGACCTGGACCCACATACAGGGTCCTGCACCCGAAGACCTGAGCTTCCTTCAGGAGCGCTACCCCTTCTTCCACCCCCTGGACCTCGACGACGTGATGAGCACCATCCAGCGACCAAAGGTCGACGAATACGAGACCTACCTATTCCTTGTGATGCACTTTCCCCTGTTCGACAAAGTCCGTCGACGGCTGGGACGGGCCGAGGTCGATTCGTTCGTGGGGCACGATTTCCTCATCACCATCACGGACCACGATCTGAAGCCTCTGACACGGGATTTCGAGTCCTGCCTGAATGATGATGAGGCCCGCCAGCGGTTCATGGGGCGGGGCTCCAATTACCTCCTCTACGAGGTGGTGGACAGCCTGGTCGACTACTGCTTCCCAATACTGACCAAGGAGAGCGCCAACATCGAGAACATAGAGGAGCAGATCTTCGAAGCCGACCCTAGGCGGATGCTGCGCGAGATTTCCATCGTGCGCCGCAACCTCATCAACTACCGGCGAATCGTCAAGCCGATGATGGGGGTGGTTCTGCTCCTCGAGCACAAGGAATGGGACTTCCTGAAGGGAGACCTCGAGGTCTACTGGGGGGATGTCTCAGACCACCTGGCTCGCATCTGGGAGAGGCTCCAGGATCAGACGGAGGTCATCGAGGGGCTGGCGGACACCATCGACTCGCTGTCCTCGCACAGCCTGAGCGAAGTCATGAAGTTCCTGGCCATCATCGCCCTAACGCTAGGCTCGGTGGAGGCAATCGCCGGCATCTACGGCATGAACTTGACCATGCTCCCGCTGGCGGATCACCCCCTCTCCTTCGCCCTCATCCTCGCCACCATCGTGGGGGTGGTAGGAGCGATGCTGCTGTTCTTCCGACGGCGGGGGTGGCTCTGACAGAAGGCCCATCCCGGCTGGCGGACTTGGCCCCGCCCGCTGCCGGGCGGCGGGCCCTCCTCTTGCCCCTCCTCGGGGCAGCCACCCTGTTGCTCCTCCTTCGCTGGGGAGGAGCCGACGAGGCTATCTCCCTGCTGGAACATGCCCGGGGGGAATTGGTGGTGGGCGCCCTGGCCGCCGAATCCCTGCGCTACGTCGGGACCGGGTTGCTCATGCGTCAAGTCCTCGGGTTCGTTGGGCACCGCATTGCCCTATGGCCCACGGTAGCGGTCATCCTGGCCGGGGCTGCTCTGAACCGGCTGATCGTCGCAGGCGGCGCCGGCGGACTGTATCTGCGCTACCGATACCTCGATCTGCGGAAGGTGCCCCTGAGAGCGATCTCCTCCATGCTGCTCATTCAGACCCTGGTCACTGCGGTGATCTTGCTCGCCACCTTCCTCGTCGGGCTCCTCGCCTTGGCGGCCCTGAGGGGATTGACGGCGGAAGAGATGGCAGTTTCCGGAGCGGTGGCGCTCGGAGTGATCGCCGTCTTGGCGGCCACCGCCCGGCTCTACCCTCGACCGAGACGGGCCCAGGCACTGCTCCTCAATGTCGCCGGAACCGTCGCCGGATGGCTGGGACGGTTGACGCGCATAGATCTCTATGATGAAGAGGGCCTGAAGAATGCCCTGCGACGCCTCTACCGGGGCGTCGCCGTGGCCCGCCACAACCGACGGGCCCTGCTCCTGGCCTTCGGCTTCGCGGCGTCGGCCCTTCTGGCCGACATCCTTGCCCTCTACCTTGTCTTTCGCGCTCTCGGAACCGCCATCCACCCCGGTATCCTCACCGTAGGCTACGCCATCTCCAACTACCTCTCCAACCTGGCCTTCCTGCCCGACGGACTCGTCGTTACCGAGGCCTCCCTCGCCGGGGCCTACGCCAGCCTGGCGGTTCCCCCAGCCGCGGCCGCGACGGCGGTGCTGGTGTTCCGGCTCATCTCCTTCTGGCTCCCCATTCCCATTGGAGCCATCGCTTTCTGGCTGCTTAGAAGACGGGCCCATCTCTAGCCAGGTCGACCGGCTCGCTTATAATTGGGGGTGGAGCGTCCATGTCTGATCAGGCCCGCACCATCCTCATTGTCCTCGCCGTGGCCTTGGGCTTGGTGGTCGCCACGGCAGGGGGGGCAGTGGCAGGGGGGATCGCCGGCTACCTGATCGGCTCCGGCCAACGTCAGGCCGTGCTATCACCCGTGGAGCAGCGGCTCCAACTCCTGGAGAGACTCGATCGCACCCCCCAGGCTCCCTCCCGGCTGCCCAATGACCTTCCGTTCCTGCGTCGAATACTCGGGGGTGGGGGGGCCTTGATTCTCGAAGTGGTGCCCGACGGCCCCGCCGACAGCTCCGGCATCCGGCCGGGAAACCTGATCACGGCTGTGGACGGCACCTCCGTGGCTCGTCCGCACTCCCTCCCCGCGCTGATCCACAGCCACGATCCAGGAGACAGTGTGGTACTCACCGTGGCGGGACCGGAGAGGGAGCGACGCGTGGAGGTCACCCTGGGCAGAACCGAGGACGCTGACGGCAATGAAGTCTCCTGGCTGGGCGTCCGATTCCGGCCGGTCTCGATGTTCGGCCACTCCCGTATCGAGGATTCGCTCCCGGCGGACCCGCCTCCTGCCTTCTTGTTCTGATGTCGATCCGACAGCCACCGGGTTCCGGCGCTTTGGTCCTGACCGTGGTGGCGGCGATCCTCCTTGCCACCGTTGCCGGCGGGATCACCGGAGCGGTGGTGGGCACGCGAGTCGCCGGGTCCCAGCCGGTGCCCACCCCTCTGCCCCTCTCGGCCACTGCATCTCCTGAGGCGGCCGGTCCTTCCGAGATCGTACAGGTCACCCTCAGCCAGGACTCTGCCATCGTCGAGGCAGTCGAGGAGATCAAGCCGGCCGTCGTGACCGTTGTCGCCTCGATTCCTGGCCAGGACTTTCTGGGGAGACGGATCGAGCAGGAGGCGTCGGGATCGGGAGTGATCATCTCCAATCAGGGGTATGTCGTAACCAATGAGCACGTGGTGCGGGGCGGGGATCGGTTCGAGGTCATCTTCTCCGATGGAACCTCCACGGAGGCCAGCCCCGTCGGGGACGACTTTCCATTCACAGATCTCGCTGTTCTACGGGTCAGTCCAGCAGTTCCCGCCGTAGCGGAATGGGGAGACTCTGAGGCCCTGAAGCCCGGCGAGCCGGTGATCGCCATCGGGAGCCCTCTGGGAGACCTCCGCGGCACCGTGACCGTGGGCGTGGTGAGCGCGCTAGATCGGAGCGTCTCCACAGAGCAGGGCACTCTGATGGAGGGGTTGATCCAGACCGACGCTGCCATCAACCCTGGCAACTCCGGAGGACCGTTGGTGAACATCCTGGGCCAAGTCGTCGGAATCAACACCGCGATCCGGGTGGCACCCACCGGTGCCGAGGGACTGGGGTTCTCCATCCCCTCCAGCATCGTCCGGCTGGTGGCGGACCAGCTGATCGCCCAAGGGTTCGTAACTCGCCCCTACCTCGGGATTCAGTCCGTCACCATCACCCGCAGCGACGCCGTCCGCTTCGACCTCCCCGCCGAGCATGGTGTCTTCGTGGAGCAGGTGGTTCCCAACACCCCTGCCGCCCGGGCTGGAATCCAGCCCAGAGACATCATCACGACAATAGGCGGTCAACCCATCGGCGAGGAGAATCCCCTCATCACCGTGCTGATGCGGTTCGACGTGGGAGAGACGGTGACCCTTTCGGTGTATCGAGACGGCCAAGAAATGCAGCTCCCGGTGACGCTGGGGCTCCGTCCTCAGCAATAGCGCGACCGTTGAGCTGCCCTGAGGCGGAGACTCGGGCCGTGCTGTGTGGGCCGGGGAGAGCCCCGAGGGTCGACCCGCCTAGCGGCGCCCGTTTCTCCACAGAGGGCCTCGCGCAGCAGCCCCGGTGACCAGACCCCTCTACGAGCCGCAGCCCCACCACCCAGTGGGGATCCTCGACTCCGGGCTGGGAGGTCTTTCTGTGTTCCGGGAGGTCTCAGAGCAGCTCCCCCAAGAGAACCTGCTCTACTTCGCGGACACACTGCACTGTCCCTACGGCGATCGATCGCTGGTAGAGGTGCGGCGGCTGACCGAGGGCATCGTACGTTTCCTCCTCTCTGAACACGCCAAGATCATCGTGATCGCCTCCAACACACTATCCGCGGGCGCGCTCCACCCGCTTCGCGAGCAGTTCCCAGAGGTGCCATTCGTCGGGATGGAGCCAGCCCTCAAGCCGGCCGTGGAGGGGACCAAGACGGGAGTGGTGGGGGTCGTCGCCACCAGCGCTACGTTTCAGGGAGTGCTTTTCGCGAGCTTGGTGGATCGATTCGACAGGCAGGCGACAGTTCTGACTCAGCCCTGCCCGGGGCTCGTGGAGAGGGTTGAGGCAGGTCAGTGGGACCATCCCGATACCGAGGCACTGGTCAGGAGCTACGTTGCGCCCCTCCTGACGCAGAACATGGACACCTTGGTCCTGGGATGCACCCACTATCCCTTCCTGCGGCGGGCGTTCGAGAGGGCGGTGGGAGAGGATGTTCAGCTCGTCGATCCCGCCCCGGCCGTGGCTCGACAGGTGGGCCGGGTCCTTTCCGAGCGGGGCCTCCTGAACGGTTCCGCCGATCCCGGGGAGGCGACCTTCTTCACATCGGGGGACGAGGCGACCTTCGCAGACTTCCAGAAACGGCTGGCCCAGCGTTCGGGCGCGGTCCGCGGCGTCCGCTGGTCTGAAGAGACGATCCTTCCCCTCTAGCAAGTGAGGGGGCCGGAGCCCCCTCAAAGGTCCCGGTTCGGACGCTGCTCAGGTTCGCTCGCTACCCACCCTGGCGAGAGACGCCACAGTATCACCGGCACGAAGGTTCATCACGAGCACACCCTTCGTGTCACGGCTCATCTCGGAGATCTCGGCCACCGATGTCCGGATCACCATTCCGTCTGCTGAAACCAGCGTGACCTCATCCTTGTCCTGGACGACTCGAGCGGTCACGATCTTGCCCGTGGCCTTCATCGCGCTGCGGCTGAGCGTGCGCACCCCCAGGCCGTAGCGGCGCTGGCGGGGGTAGATCTTGGAGGTGTTCTTCTCGCGCGCCGAGCCCAATCTGGTCTTCTTGCCGAATCCCTGCTCGGTCACGACCAGCAGATACCCTTTGGGCTCGACCACATCCATGGCAGCAACCCGATCGCCGATCCCGAGCTTGATGCCCATCACCCCACCCGCCTGCCGACCCACCGGACGAATCTCTGCCTCCGGGAAGCGAATGGCCTGACCCTCTTGGCTGACTAGCACGATCTCGTCCTTGCCTCCGGTCAGCCGCACCCAGCCAAGCTCGTCCCACTCGTCCAGGGTGATGGCCATCAGCCCTGCTACCCTCACCGTCGAGAACTCGCGGAGGGCGGTCCGTTTCACCTTGCCCAAACGGGTGGCCATCACCAGGTAGGCCCCCTTCTCCTCCGACGGGACTGCGCAGGCCGCCGTGACCCGCTCCTGGGGCTGCAAGGCCAGGATGTTGCTAAGAGGGAGACCCCTCCCCTGGCGACCAGCTTCAGGGATCTGGTAGACGCGCTCCTGGAAGACCCGGCCTCGGTTGGTGAAGAAGAGGATCCTGTCCAGGGTATTCGCGGCCATTAGGTGCTGGACGGCGTCCTCTTCCCGCTGCATGGTCATCCCTCGGACTCCGACCCCACCGCGCAGCTGGCGCCGGTAGGCGGCCGTCGTCACGCGCTTGATGTAACCCCGGTGAGTCACCACCACAAGGACGTTCTCCTCGGGGACGAGGTCCTCCTCACTGATCTCTTCCTCAGCCCGGATCAGCAGGGTTCGCCTCTCGTCTGCATACGCCTTCTTGATCCCGGCCAGATCCTGCCGGATGAGCGTCAAGATCTTCTTCGGCGCGGCCAAGATCCCCTCCAGCTCTCCGATGCGTCGCAGGAGATCTCGGTGCTCATCTCTGATCTTCTTCCGCTCCAGGGTGGCCAGCCGGCGCAGCGGCATCTCCAGGATGGCCGTCGCCTGGATCTTGGTCAGCTTGAAACGACGCTCCAAGTTCTTCCGCGCCGTCTCCGCCGTGCGGCTTCGCCGGATCGTCTCGATCACGGCATCGATGTCAGCCAGGGCGATCAGGTATCCCTCCAGGATGTGCGCCCGCTCCCGAGCGCGTTCCAGCTCAAAGGCGCTGCGCCTTCGCACCACCTCCTTGCGGTGCTCCACGTACTGGAGCAGGGCCTGCCGGAGCGTCAGGATGCGCGGCTCGCCGTCGACCAGGGCAAGCATGTTGACCCCAAAGGTGGTCTGAAGCTGGGTGTACTTGAAGAGCTGCAGGAGAACGGTTTGGGGCTGGGATCCTCGCTTCAGTTCGATGATGATGCTCATGCCACGGCGGTCGCTCTCGTCCCGCAGGTCGCTGATGGCATCGATCCGCTTCGCGCGGGCCAGCTCCGCGATCCTCTCGATCAGGCTGCTCTTGTTCACTTGATACGGGAGCTCGGTCACCACGATGCGGTGCCGCTTTCCCGGCATATCCTCGATGTGGGCCTTGGCCCGCACCGTCAACTTCCCCTTCCCGGTCCCGTAAGCCTGAGCGATGCCTTCACCTCCCACGATGATCCCGCCCGTCGGGAAGTCGGGGCCACGGATGTGCTTCATGAGATCCGCCGGGCTCACCTCGTCGATCTGGTCATAGTGATCGATGAGGTGGGTCAGGCCGTCGCAGATCTCCACCAGGTTGTGGGGGGGAATGTTGGTGGCCATTCCCACCGCGATCCCCGACGCACCGTTCAGGAGCAGATTGGGGAGTCGGCCCGGAAGCACCAAAGGTTCGCGGGTCGTACCGTCAAAGTTGTCCTCGAAGTCGACTGTATCCTGCTCGATGTCCGCCAGGAGCTCCTCGGCGATGGTCGCCAGCCTCGCCTCCGTGTAGCGATAGGCTGCGGGGCTGTCACCGTCGATCGACCCGAAGTTCCCCTGGCCCTGTACCAGGGGATATCGCATGTTCCATTCCTGAGTGAGTCGCGCCAGGGAGTCATATACCGCAGCATCTCCGTGAGGGTGATATCGCTTGAGGACCTCACCCACAATCCCCGCGCACTTGGAGAAGGGACGGTCGGAGAGAAGGCCCTCACGGTACATCGCGTACAGGATCCGCCGATGGACGGGCTTGAGACCGTCGCGAGCATCGGGTAGAGCGCGCGCCACGATCACGCTCATCGCGTAATCGAGGTACGCCTCCCGCATCTCCTGATCGATATCGACCAGAGAGACGCTTCGTCCTACATCCAGAGTCATCCTATCCTCAGCAAACGGGCTTGAACGCCAAACCCACCCGGCCCGCGCAGGTGCATTCGCATGCTTCCTGGCAGGTAACCGATTCGCGCGGCGCCAAGCGGTGCACAGTGCGCGGGAACCCCATTATAGTTCGGGGGCTGGGCGAGACCAACCACCCGGCATCTTCAGAATATCTCCAGACGCAGGCTTCTGGCGGCCGAACCGGAAGCAAAGATGGCATTCTCGCACCCCATCGCGTGCTGACCCACCGAGAGGCCCCTCCCTAGGGAGGGGCCACAGCACCGCAGGAAGACACAGAGGCAAGATCGCTAGAGCGGCCGAGAAAGGGTTCCTAGAAGGCCTCCTCGGTCTCCCAGAGCTCGTCCTCGAATCCCTCGTCCCAGCCGTTGCCGCCTATCTCGTCCTCGCCATCATCGCTCACCCAGACGAAACGGCGGGCCGCGGAGCCACAGTCCGGACACCGGCCGGGCGGTTGCTCGGTCTCGTGCTCATAGCCGCAGACGCTACACTCCCAGATGCCATCTTCCATCCCTAGGATCCCTCCTACGAAGCCGCTCGTCCGCTGCGCTCCCGGCTGTTCCAGCTTGTCAGCGCCCCACGGGGGCCATGCAAGAAGACGCCAAAATCTAGTCAGGTGCCCAGGAGCTGTCAAGAACGGGCAAGGCGATCCATGGGAAACTGTCATCCCGTGAGAGGCTTCTGATCCGGATTCTTTCGCCAGAAATCACTCGATCTTGGATTTTCTTTCCCTCACATGCCACCGGGCCGCATATCGGACCGAGAACGAGGGATTGGAGGCAGAGAACACCCAGGGCCCCGCTCCGCGGAGCGGGGCCCTGCCTACCATGAGCGGGCTTGACGTCAGCGGACCTAGTACTCTGGCATGGGAGGTGCGGCCGGGGCCTTCTCCTCCTCCGGGATGTCGGCGATGAGGGCCTCGGTGGTCAGGATCATGGCGGCGATGGACGAGGCGTTCTGGACGGCCGCCCGGGTCACCATGGCAGGGTCGATGATTCCCTTCTTGACCATGTCACCGAATTCTTCCTCGAGCACGTCGTATCCGATGTTCTTGCTCTTGCGGCTCTTCTGCCGGCGCCGCACTTCTTCGAGGATTACGGCCCCGTCCTTGCCCGCGTTCTCGGCAATCTGCATCAGGGGCTCCTCCAGGGAGCGCTTGACGATCTGATACCCGGTGGCCACGTCGCCCACGGTGTCCTTGGGATCCACTGATGGAATGGCATTGAGCAAGGTCACTCCTCCGCCCGGAACGATTCCCTCCTCGACGGCGGCGCGGGTCGCCTGGAGCGCATCCTCCACCCGGTGCTTCTTCTCCTTCAATTCCACCTCGGTGGCGGCACCGACTCGGATGATCGCGACGCCGCCGGCCAGTTTGGCCTGCCGCTCCTGGAGCTTCTCCTTGTCGTAGTCGGAGGTGGTGGTCTCAATCTGAGCCTTGATCTGCTCGATCCGGCCCTTGATGTCGGCCTCCTTGCCCTTGCCGCCGATGATGGTAGTGTCATCCTTGGTAGCAACGACCTTGTCCGCCTTTCCGAGATCGTTGATGGTGGCTGACTCAACCTTCCGTCCCACCTCCTCCGAGATCACCGTGGCTCCTGTAAGAACCGCGATGTCCTGGAGCATGGCCTTCCGGCGGTCCCCGAAGCCCGGGGCCTTCACCCCCATGGCGTTGAAGACACCGCGGAGCTTGTTGAGGACCAGGGTGGCCAGCGCCTCGCCGTCCACATCCTCGGCGATGACCACCACCTCGCGCCTACCTATCTGGTTCAGCTTCTCCAGAATGGGAACAATGTCCGAGGCGGCCGAGATCTTCTTGTCAGTGATCAGGATGTATGGTTCCTCAAGGACGGCCTCCATCCGCTCGGGATCCGTGATGAAGTAGGGGGAGATGTATCCGCGGTCCAGCTCCATTCCTTCGACGTATTCCTGCTCGAAGGCCAGCCCCTTGGACTCCTCGACGGTGATCACGCCATCCTTCCCCACCTTGTCCATCACTTCGGCGATCAGATCTCCGATCTCCGTGTCCGCCGCCGAGATCGCCGCGACGTGGGCGATCTCTTCCTTGTCCTTGATCTCTTTGGACTGCTTTTTGATCGAGTCGACCACTTGTCGCGTGGCTGCCTCGATGCCCCGCTTGAGGAGCATGGGGTTGGCCCCCGCCGCCACGTTCTTCAGCCCCTCGTTGACGATGGTCTGAGCCAGAGTCACCGAGGTGGTGGTTCCGTCCCCGGCGACGTCGTTGGTCTTGGTCGCCGCCTCGCGCAGGAGTTGGGCGCCCATGTTGGCGAAGGGCTCTTCCAGCTCGATGTCCTTGGCGACGGTCACCCCGTCGTGGGTGACGGTGGGCGCTCCGAACTTCTTGTCCAGAGCGACATTGCGTCCCTTTGGACCCAAGGTGGTCCGGACCGCTCGCGCCACCGTATCCACGCCCTTCTTGAGGTCGCGACGGGCGTCCTCTGCGAAAATCAACTGCTTCGGCATGTGCCTTTCCTCCTCGTCGCCAGCCGGCTACTTAACGATAGCGAGGATGTCCTTCTCGCTCAGGATCAAGAGTTTTGAGTCGTCAAGCGTGACCTCGGTGCCCGCGTACTTGGCGAACAGCACCTTGTCCTTGACCTTTACCCCGATCGGGGCCGTCTCCCCATTGTCCAACATCCGGCCTGGCCCCACGGCAATCACCCGCCCCTCCTGAGGCTTCTCTTTCGCCGTCTCGGGAACGTAGATCCCTGAGGCCGTCGTCTCCTCCTGTTCGATGGGTTCTACGACGAGCCGATCGCCCAGGGGTTGCAGCTTGGGTGCAGCCATGCGCTCTCCTCCTCCGACCAATACTAGGCGAACTAGCACTCCTCGAAGTAGAGTGCTAGAGCGCACATATCATAGCCCAGGCGATGGCAAACTGCAAACGGAACCTCGGCCAGTCTCAGTCAAGCTGGCGGGACCGGTGAAGCATTCCGGTCCCGCTCGCCTGATTTCCCTCCCGATCTCCTCAATCCTTCCCGTGGTGTGCCAAACATCAACTTCCCTAAGGAGCCCGTTCAGCTGCTCTGAGACGCCTCCGCTGCGCACTGCTCCAGTCCCTCCCAGGCAGGCTGGGCGCTGGGGTCCAGCCGCACGGCTCGATCGAAGGCCGGGACTCCCAGATCGCACTCCCCAAAGAACACGTGCGCCCAACCGAGAAGGTAGTAGTACTCGGCCACACGCTGTGGGATAAGACCCACTCTGGCCTCCAACCCGGGGTAGAGGGCCTCGTACAGCTCGGTGGCCCGAACGAGGTTCTGGATCGCCTCCTCGTAGCGCCGGCGCCGGTAGTTCGCCACTCCCAGCCAGCCGAAGCCGCTGGCGTATCCCGGGTCCACTTGGACCGCCTGCTCGAAGTACGACTCGGCCCTCTCCAGCTCCTCTTGATCGTAGTAAAGCCGCCCCAGAATCTCGTAAGCCACCGGATCCCCGCCGTCTACCTGGATGGCCTTCTCCAGATTGGCCACAGCCTCATCGAACGCGCTCAGAGCGCGTTGATTTATGGCGATCTGAACGTAGATGAACCCCAGCTTCGGAGCCCGGTCCGCCGCCCGCTGATAGGACTCGACCGCCGCAGCGTATTGGCCCATCGTCTCGTAGACATATCCCAGATGGTAGTGGCCGCGGAAGTCCCCCGGCGCCAGCGAGATGGCGCGTTCCGCGTTCTCCAGCGCCTCGTCCCAGCGCTTCACATCAGCATAGGCCTCGGCTAGATAGGCAAGCGCTTCCGCGCTCTGTGGGTCAAGCTCCAGTGCCCGCAGCGCGGAGACGATGGCTTCGTCGTACTGTCCGTTCCAATCCAGAGCGAAGGCCAGGGCAGCATGCGCTTGGGCGCTGGTGGGATCCAATGACACGGCGCGCTTCGCTGCCTCCACTGCCTCCCCGTAGCGACGCCGAAGGGCAAGCGTGTAGCCCAATTGGGCGTGGGCCGCGGCGTTTTCGGGATCAATCTCGGAGGCGCGCCGAAAGGCATCCAGGGCATCGTCCAAGTGGCCCTCCCTAAAGTGTGCCAACCCGGCTGCCAGATGATCGGCGCTGGCCACCGGTTCCTCCGCCCCCTCTCCGGCTCCGATCCAGGGCTCCAGCCAATCCAGAACGGTGTCCGGGAGATAGCGAGCCGCGAGCTCGGGCTGGGCCTGGACGACGGCCACGGACAGGAGGACCAGCAGTAGGACGGCTGCTGCGGCTCCAGCCCACCGGGACCGAAGCGGCGAGCGCCTCCTCGGATACAGATCCAACGGGCCCCCTCCACCCGATTATAGGGAGCGCTCTGTGCCCCAACAACAGGAGGCGCTTGGATGCCGTCCGAGCCGGCCCTATAATCCGGGGGGTCGATGCCCGATCCTCGAGTCTTGCCTTCGGCGCGGTTCTGCCGCCGTTGCGGCGCCGGCCTATCCGCGCAAGATCGCTACTGCCCAGCCTGCAGCTACCCAGTAGCTGCACAGGCGACGGCGGCTCATCCGCCTGCAATGGCACCGGGCCCCGCCTGGTATGGCGGACTCGCCGCGTTCGCCGTCGCCTGCGTGCTGGCCATCGCCGCCCTCGGGATTCTGGGCGTCTACCAGGGCCTGCAACAGCGGACTCAGTGGGACCGCCAAGGAGCCGCTGCCTACCTCGAGCGCGGTCTTCTCCACCAGGAGGAAGGAAACCTTCTCTTGGCACTGGCCGAGTTCGAGGAGGCTGTGCGACTGGATCCCGGCCTGGATGAGGCTCGGACCCACCTGATCGAGGTTCGGGGGCTCCTGGGAGAGCAGGCGAGCCCCACCTCAGCGGCGCTGGCCGAAGCCTCCCGCGTCCTTCTGGACAACGCCTGGTCACTCTATGAGGAAGAGGACTGGGACGGAGTCATCATCAAGCTGGAGCAGTTGAAGAGACTCGATCCCGGAGCCCTCGGGCCCCCGGAAAACGATCTCCTGTTCGAGGCCTACCGAAGGGCGGGAACGCGATCGGTTCAGACCGGCCAGATCCACGAAGCAGAATCCCTCTTCGGACGCGCGCTAGCACTGAGGCCCGACGATCTCGAGATCTCCAACCAGCACCATTGGGCTGCGCTGTATGTGCAAGCCATGGAGGTTTGGGAGTTAGACTGGGAGGAGTCCGTGGCACTTCTCGAGGAACTCCACGTGCTCAGCCCGGACTATGCGGATAGTCGCGCCAGACTGCACCAGGCATATGTATCCTGGGCCGATCAGCACTCGCGGGCCGGCGACTGGTGTCAGGCCGAGGACGCCTATTTCAGGGCCCTGGAGGTGATGGCGGGGCCGGGCGTCGAGCAAAGGATGGAGGAGGCCTCGGCGCGCTGCCTGGAAGCCGCAGGGGGCTGAGCTTTCGCTGTCTCTGGGGCGGCCAGCATCGCCTTGACACTGGGGTAGGAACTTGATAAAGTTTGTCCGTGACAACCCCTCCTGCCACTGCGCAGAGGGGTTGCGCTCTAAGGGCAGAAAGAGGAGGTGATGCAGCCGCCGCGATAGAGAATCGGCCTCAAATCCCACCCATCTATGGAGGAAAGGATATGAGAACGAACCGAAAGGCCCTCTCTCTGGGCCTGTTGGTGGCTCTGGCGCTGTTGGTGGCGGCTTGCGCCACTCCCGCGCCTGAGGCCCCGCCTGCGGCCCCGCCCGAGGCGCCCCCCGAGGCGCCGCCCGTGGTGGAGCAGACCCTGGTCTTCGCCCAGTCGGCGGACGCGGGCACGCTGGATCCGGCGCTGGAGACCAGCGCCAACAGCCTGGCCCCGGCCAGCCACATCTACGAAGGGCTCACCGGGTTCCAGCCCGGCACCACCACCCCCGTCGCCAGCCTAGCCACTTCCTGGACGGCCTCGGCTGACGGGCTGGAGTGGATCTTCACCCTGCAAGACGGCGTGGTCTTCCACGACGGCACGGACTTCGATGCCGACGCGGTGGTCTTCAACTTCGAGCGCTGGTGGGACACCGACAACCCCTACAACCTCGGCGCCGACAACTTCATCTACTGGGACTACATGTTCCAGGGATTCAAGGGTGACGAGGCGAGCGTGCTGGCTGGGGTCGAGGCAGTGGACGACTCCACCGTGAAGCTCACTCTCAGCGTCCCCAACGCCAGCCTTCTCAACACCCTGACGATGGAGAACTTCCGTTTCGCCAGCCCCGCCGCCGTCCAAGAGCAGGGCGAGACCTACGGCACGGCCGAAGGGCTGGCGGTAGGCACTGGACCCTTCATGGTCTCAGAGTGGGTCAAGGAGGATCACCTCACTCTGACCCGCTTCGACGACTACTGGGGCGAGATGCCCACCCTGGAGACCATCATCTATCGGGTCATCCCCGACACCTCGGCGGCTTTCCTGGCCCTCCAGGCGGGAGAGATCGACTCCCTGAGCATGTGGGCCAGCCCGAGCCCGGACGACATCAGCACCGCTCTGGCCGATCCCAATCTAACGGTCATCTACAACCCCGCCTTCAACGTCGGGTATCTGGGCTTCAACTGGGCCAAGGATTGGCTGCAGAACATCAATGTCCGACTGGCCATCGCCCACGCCATCGACAAGCAGGCCATTGTCGACGCCATCTACCCCGGCGACGCGGAGCCGGCCAGTCAGTTCCAGCCTCCCAGCCTGTGGGGGTACAACGAGGCCATCGTGGACTACCCCTTCGACCTGGCTCTAGCTCAGGAGTTCATGGACGCAGCCATCGCCGAGGGGGTGGTGATCCCCGACCCGGCCATCTTCTACGTGATGCCGGTATCGCGCGCCTACTATCCCGACCCTCAGGCAACCGGCGAGTTGATCCAATCCATGCTGGCCGACATCGGGATCAACACTGAGATCGTCTCGCCGGCTTGGCCCCAACCCTACCTCGGCGACCTCGAGCAGGACGGGACCAAGCACGACCTCTTCATGTTGGGGTGGGTCGGCGACAACGGCGACCCCGACAACTTCCTGTGTATCTTCTTCTGCGGCGGCGACACTAGCTTCAACAACGACGGAGCCGGTGGCGGACTGCCGCCTGATGCAGAGATCGACGAACTACTGGTGGCAGCCGTTGCCGAAGTCGACTTCGAGACCCGCAAGGCCATGTACGAGGATGCCAACCAGCTCATCCACGACCGCGTCATCAGCGTCCCCGTCGTCCACCGCACTCCGCCCACGCTCTTCCGAGCCAATGTCGAGGGGTACGTGCCCAGCCCGGTCCGTGAGGTGCTCACCTACCTCATCAAGAGGGCCTAGAGCCTAGGTTGATTCCACACAACCGGGGGGACGGCGTCCCCCCGGTTGTGCTCTATCAGGCCCCTAGCCTTGGGCGCCGCGCCCGTCGAGTATAATAGCGGCCGCAGATCGAGGGAGGTCGATGGGGCAGTACATCCTGCGACGTCTGGTCCTGATGATCCCGGTCCTCATAGGAGTGACGTTCTTTGCCTACGCTATGCTCCTCATGACCGGGGATCCGACGTATGCGCTGGCTGGGCAGCACGCCACACCCGAGATGCAGGAGGCGCTGCGGGAGCGGCTGGGCCTGGACGATCCGCTGCCCGTGCAATACGGTCGCTTCGTCTTGCGCACGGTACAGGGCGATCTGGGAAACTCGATCCTCACCCGCAGCCCCGTAGCCAACGAGTTGAGGCTCTTCTTCCCCGCCACCATCGAGCTGGCCCTGGCCGCCATGATCCTCGCGGTGATTGCCGGCATCCCCCTGGGGGCTCTGGCCGGGTACAAGCACAACACCGCGGTGGATCTCACCACGACCGTCGGCGCCCTGGTTGGGGTGTCGATGCCCATCTTCTGGTTGGGACTGATGCTTCTGTGGGTCTTCGGGCTCAAATTGAGCTGGTTTCCTACGACGGGCCGCATCGGAACCGAGGTCGAGCTTAGGACCATCACCAATCTCTATGTGGTGGACAGCATCCTCACTGCGAATCCCCAAGCCTTGGTCAGCGCTCTGCACCACCTGGCTCTCCCCGCCATCGCCCTGGCCACCATCCCCACAGCCTTCATCGCTCGGATCACCCGCTCGGCGATGCTCGATGTCATGGGAGAGGAGTACATCCGCACGGCCCGCGCCAAAGGATTGCGCGACCGGCTGGTGGTGGCTCGCCACGCCCTGAAGAACGCCATGCTTCCGGTGATCACGGTGATCGGGCTGCAAACCGGACTGCTGCTGGCGGGAGCCATCCTCACTGAGACCATCTTCGCCTGGCCCGGCATGGGCCGCTGGATCGTCAACGCCATAGTGGGCCGCAACTTCCCGGTGGTTCAGGCAGGTGTCTTGGTCTTCGCCCTGATCTTCGTCTTCGTCAACCTCCTCGTGGATCTCTCCTACGCTTGGTTCAATCCTCGAATCCGATATCAGTAGCCATGGCCGGCCAGGAAGCGCAAGAGACAATGTCCGACATCCGATCCGTCGGCGTTTCGGCGGAGGAGACTTGGCGTCCGAGGAGAACCCGCTCTCCGTGGATGGAGGTTCTCCAGAGGTTGCTGCGCAACAAGCTGGCCCTGGCTGGCATGGCCATGATCGGTCTGATCCTGATCGCGGCCCTGTTCGCCCCGCTCCTGGCGCAACAGGACCCAGACGAGAACGGCATCTTCCAGGCCTTCCCTCGCGAGAACAAGCTGGCCCCGTCCCTTGAGCATCCGATGGGCACCGACGCTCTGGGCCGGGACCTCCTAAGCCTGATCATCTACGGCTCCCGCATCTCGATCCGCGTGGGGGTGTTCGCCGTGGGATTGGCCATCGTGGTCGGCGCCTCGCTGGGCGCTATCGCCGGATACGCCGGAGGCTTCCTCGACAGCCTGATCATGAGGGCGATGGACGTGATGCTGGCCTTCCCCACCATTCTCCTGGCTCTGGCCATCGTGGTGGTGATCGGCCCCGGACTCACCAACGCCATGGTCGCGGTGGGCATTGTCTCCATCCCTACCTTCGCCCGCATCACCCGCGCCACGGTCCTGGGGGAAGTGGGCCGCGACTACGTGACTGCCGCCCGTTCGGTGGGAGCCAGCTCCGGTCGCATCCTCTGGCGACACATCGTGCCCAACGCTCTCTCGCCCATCATCGTGGCGGCGTCGTTGGGCATCGCCACCGCCATCCTGGACGCAGCCGGCCTCGGCTTCCTGGGACTCGGAGCCCAGCCCCCCACCCCCGAATGGGGTCTCCTGCTCAGCCGGAACAAGAGCCATATCTTCACCTCGCCCTGGATGGTCTTCTTCCCTGGCGTCTCGATCATGTTCTTGGTCCTGGGATTCAACCTCCTGGGCGACGGGCTGAGGGACGCCCTCGATCCCCGGCTCCGCTGAGGGCATTCCATCCGGCCGATCGGCGAGGCAGGTTGCGGCCCACGGGAGCGGTGTGCTATAATCCGCGCCGTCTGAGAGTTCATCCAAGATGGCGTTGAGCAACGAAGAGAAGCGCGAGATCATCGAGTCCTACAGACTCCATTCTTCCGACACCGGCTCGCCGGAGGTGCAGATCGCCCTTCTGACCACCCGCATCAACCAGTTGGTGGACCATCTGAAGACCCATCAGCACGATCACCACTCGCGTCTAGGGCTCCTGAAGCTGGTGGGGCAGCGGCGACGTCACTTGGCCTATCTCAACAATCGGGACCAAGATCGCCACCTAGCCATCAAGGACAGGCTCTCTATTCGTTAATTGAGTTTGGGCGGCCCGCCATCAGGCGGGCCGACGATTGAACAGCATCCCTGCATGGGCTCAGCGGTCCAGGAATGGGGACTGAGCCCCAAGGCTGGGACCCAGTCCCCAGTCCTCGACCTCCAGGCCCGGCAGGGGCCTGGAGGTTTTCTATGAAAGCTTACGAAGCCAAGATCGGCGAACACCTGGTTCGCCTGGAGACGGGTACCCTGGCCGGACAGGCGGGCGGCGCCGTTACGGTGCGCTCTTCTGATACGGTCGTCCTGGCCACGGCGACCGCCTCCAAGAAGCCGCGGGAGGGAATCGATTTCTTCCCCCTCACCGTGGACTACGAAGAGCGATTGTATGCCGCCGGAAAGATCCCTGGCGGCTTCTTCAAGCGGGAAGGGCGTCCTTCGGAGCAGGCCATTCTCCTGTGTCGGCTCACCGATCGACCCCTTCGCCCCCTCTTCCACCAGGGAATGCGCCACGAAGTCCAGGTCATCATCACGGCTCTTTCCGCCGACCAGGAGACCTACCTGGACATTCTGGCTCTCATCGGCGCCTCGGCTGCGCTCACCATCTCCAACATCCCGTGGGATGGCCCCATCGGAGCGGTCCGGGTCGGCATGGTCGACGGCGCCTTCGTTTTCAACCCCACCGCCGCCCAGATGGAGCAGAGTTCCCTCGACCTGAGGCTCGCGGGCACTCGGGACAGGGTGCTCATGGTGGAGGCGAAGGCCGACCAGGTAGGAGAGGCCCAGATTCTGGGCGCGATCAGGGGCGGTCACGAGGCCATCCAGGATACGATCGCTATCCAGGAGCAGATGCGTGGGGAGATCGGGAAGCCCAAGACTGCGTTTCCCGTCCAGGCGGTGCCAGAGGAGGCCGTGGAGACGGTTCAGTCTCGAATGGACAGTGGAGGAGTCCGCGCTCTGAGCGAAGTCCCCACCAAGGACGATCGTGAGTCCGCTCTGGACCAGTTGCGCGAGGAGGTCGTGGCGTCGCTGTCTCAGGAAGATCCCGACACCAATTGGGCCGACGCCTTCGAGCAGGCCATCAAGAAGGAAGCGAGAAGCCTTGTCTTGGACCAAGGACGTCGCCCCGATGGACGCCGCCCGGACGAGATCCGCTCACTGGCTGCGCAGGTCGGCTTCCTGCCCCGAACACACGGCTCCGGCCTGTTCAGTCGGGGAGAGACCCAGGTGCTTACTATCGCCACACTGGGAACCCGATCGGATGAGCAGCGGATCGATGGACTCACCCCGCTCGAGTCCAAGCGGTTCATGCATCACTACAATTTCCCGCCCTACAGCACCGGCGAGACGTGGTTCCTGCGCGGGCCCAAGCGCCGCGAGATCGGCCACGGCGCCCTCGCCGAGGGCGCGCTGAGCGTGGTCATCCCCGAAGAGGAGAAGTTCCCGTACACGATACGGCTCGTCTCGGAGGTTCTCTCCTCGAACGGCTCAACCTCCATGGCGAGCGTCTGCGCCAGCACCCTGGCCTTGATGGACGCCGGGGTCCCCATCGCGTCACCGGTGGCCGGCATTGCTATGGGACTGGTGCAAGATGGCGCGCGGCACTCCGTCCTCACGGACATCGCCGGCATGGAAGATCACTTGGGAGACATGGACTTCAAGGTAGCCGGGACCCGCCAGGGCATCACCGCCCTCCAGCTGGACGTCAAGATCGCCGGACTCGACAACCGAATTTTGGAGGAGGCCCTGGAGCAGGCTCGCCTCGCGCGGCTCCAGATCCTGGATTCTATGTCCCAGGCCATCGAGGCACCTCGTCCCGAGCTCTCTCCCTTCGCGCCGCGCATCACGATCCTGAAGGTCTCTCCCGAGAAGATCGGATCCGTGATCGGTCCGGGGGGCAAGACCATCCGCAGCATCATCTCCGAAACAGGCGTCAAGATCGATGTAGAGGACGACGGGTCGGTCTTCATCGCTTCAGCCGATGGTCCTTCCAGCCAACGCGCCATAGAGATGGTCCAGGCCCTCACCGAGGAGCCCGAGGTCGGCAAGACCTACACCGGTGTGGTGAGGCGCACCACGGATTTCGGGGCTTTCGTCGAGATCCTCCCCGGGCAGGACGGATTGGTCCACATCTCCCAGCTGGCCGACTACCGGGTGCCTTCAGTGGAGGACGTCGTGAAGGTCGGCGACGAGATCATGGTCATGGTCATCGACATCGATGATGCCGGCAAGATTCGACTGTCGCGTCAGGCCGTCCTGGAGGGATGGACTGCGGAGGAGGCCCGGAGCAGGGACCGCAAGCCTGCCGCGCGCCGCGGCCCACGGACTCGCTCCCGAGGGCCTCGACCCCGCGCACCTCGCGCCCGTCCCCCTCGCCGAGGGAACGGATCATAGGCCGGCGCGCGACACCCCGTCCCACTCTCTGGACCGGGCTCTAGCGCGAACCGTGGCTGGGTTCTCTGTGAGGGGCGCGACTTTCAATCCGCGCCCTTCCTTGCGTCTCGTGGGATCATCCGGGGGTAGCTCAACCGGTCAACATGGCTAAACGGCAAAGCTCTTCCCAGCCCCCGCCGGCCCTGATGCCGGGCACACGGGCCGCCATCCTGATCGCTGCGCTTCTGGCAGGGCTGTTCCTCGCGGCGAGATTGGCGCCCCTCCTCGCCCCGGTGGCTATGGCCGCATTGCTCGCCTACGTCCTGAACCCAGCCGTGGAATTCCTGATGCGGTCGGTGAAGATCTCCCGCACCGGCGCGACCGTCACTGTGTACCTGGTGCTTGTGCTGGCGCTCTTCCTAATTCCAGCAGGGCTGATCCCGATGCTGGCCAGCCAGATTGGCGACTTGGACCTGGATGTCCAAGCCATCTTCGATGACCTCCGTGCGCTGGTGGAGAGATATGAGACGGTGGAGGTGGCCGGCATCACCATCCAGGTGAGCAGCTTCTACGAGGACCTGCAGCAGGAAGTGACGACTGTGGTGGGCTCCCTGGTGCGCCGCTCGGCGACCCTCCTGTCGGGGGCCGTCTCGGGACTGCTGTGGCTCATATTCGTCCTCATCATATCGTTCTACATGTTGAAGGATTTTGACCGGATCGGGACCTACCTCGACCGACTCCCCCCGCCCCCGTACCGCGAGGATCTGGCTGCGGTGCGAATGGAAATCAGCCAGATCTGGAATGCCTTTCTTCGAGGGCAGCTCCTCCTCTCCCTCGTCGTGGGCACTGCCGTCGGTGTCTCCACCTGGCTGGTCGGGGTTCCCAATGCGCTGGTGCTGGCTGTGCTGGCGGGGATTCTGGAGATCCTCCCCACAATCGGACCGGTTCTGGCGGCGATTCCGGGGATCACGCTGGCCTTCTTCCAGGGTTCGCTCCATCTCCCGATCAGCAACACCTGGTTCGCGCTCTTGGTCACTTCGCTCTACATCCTCATCCAACAGGTAGAGAACAACTATCTGGTACCCCGGATCATGGGACGGAGCGTCAACCTCCACCCCATCGTGATCCTGGTGGGAGCCATCGCGGGGGCGAGCATCGCTGGGCTCGTCGGGGTCTTCCTAGTAGCCCCGGTCCTTGGGAGCCTTCGAATCCTCGCCAGGTACCTCTCCCCCAGGGTCTTGGGCATCCCGGTCGACTCTCCCCTCGCTCCTGCGGCCGCAGAGGCCCATGAGGCGGCTCCCGCGGAGTCCGACTCACAGAGCACTACGGAACCAACCACATAGGAAGGCGCCCTCGCATCGGGGAGGGCGCCTTCTCCGACCTGTGAGATCGGCTAGGTCGCGGACTCCTCCTCCGCAGGCTCCAGCCTCCGGAGCTTCTCCATGCTCTCTAGGCGATCCGTGAACATGAGCCCTTGGAGATGGTCAATCTCGTGCTGGAAGACCCGCGCCAAGAGCCCATTGGCGCGCACCCGGATCCTCTTCCCATTGGCGTCCCGACCTTTGACGAGCACGCGTGTGGCCCGCGGCACCTCGCCCACGTACCCGGGCAGGGACAGACATCCCTCTACATCTTCCTCCTCACCCCAGACCTTCACGATCTCTGGATTGCACACGACATAGAGCGTGTCCGGATCGCCAGTCGCGTTCCGTCGGAGCTTCCGAGCCCGACGCCGGCCGGTCGGCACGTCGCCCTTCTCCTCCCGGGTCCCCTCGCGCTCCGGGCGGAGCTGTGCCACAAACACGCGCAGAGGGACCCCGATCTGAGGCGCCGCCAGTCCAATCCCAGGAGCATCTCGCATAGTCTCCGTCATGTCTCGAACCAGCGCCCGCAAGGAGTCGTCGAAGCTCTTCACCCTGCGGGCTTTCTGCCGGAGAACGGGGCTACCAGCTCTCAGAATGGATCTTTTCGCCATCGATGGGCACCAAGAAGAGGCGCCCGAGGCCGCCTCGCGACTACTATAGGATCAAGCAGCGGCCCGGTCAAACCCTTGGCCGCCACACTCCTCTGCATGAAGAGCCACATTTGACTCCGGTCACCGTTATGTATAGGATGGCCCGACCCAGAGTGGCCGAGCGCTCGGAGGTAGGCAGTGGCCAAGTTCAAGAAAGGAGACGCAATCTACCACCCCATCAACGGAGTGGGGATCGTGCAGCAGGTGAAGCGGCGGCGCCAGGACGGCAAGATTCAAGAGTACTACATCATCCAGCTTCTAGATCGGCCCAAGAGCACCCAGCTCGAGACCCCGGTGGAGGGCGCTGAGGAGGTCGGTCTGCAGAAGATCCCATCCAAGTCCAAGTTCCCTTCGGTCAAACGGCTCCTGTCAGGTCGACCGCGACAGCTCGATGACCACCCTCAGGCGAGGGCGCGAAAGATTCGCGAGCGCATCCGAGAAGGGGGCACCGTGCGTCTCGGCAGCCTGGTCCGCGATCTAGCCTTCAGGGACACCCGAAAGGGCCTCACGGCCCGCGATAGGAGCTTCCTGGAGGAAGCGCAGGGCCGACTGGCCGCCATGCATTCCGCGGCGCGGGGGATCCAGATCGAGCAGGCTAGGGATGAGGTGGATGCGCGAGTCCAGGAACGGCGGGAAGCCTGGGAGAAGAGAAGCTAGCGACCCCTGAGCCAGCGCCCCAGCGCGCCGCCCCAGGGCGGCGCTTCTCCTTTTCGCCCGCTGGCGATCTAGGGGTAGATCCCGCGGATCATCGTCGCCTCATTGACCCGATCGATAGCCACAATGTATGCGGCCGTCCGCATCTCCACCTCTTTCTCCTGAGACACGGCCAGCACCCCGTCGAAGGCGCCGTCCATGATCCGTTCCAGCTTGGCGTTCACCTCTTCTTCGGTCCAGAAGAACGCCTGCAGCCCCTGCACCCACTCGAAGTACGAGACTGTGACGCCACCCGCGTTGCAGAGGATGTCAGGGATCACGAAGGTCCCGCGATCGAATAGAATCTCATCGGCTTCCGGCTCAGTCGGACCGTTTGCCGCCTCGGCGATGATCTTCGTTTGAACCCGCGGGGCGTTGTCGGCGGTGATCTGGCGCTCTAGCGCAGCCGGGATCAGGATGTCGCACTCCAGCTCCAACAGCTCTTCGTTCGAGACCGCATCGGCACCTGGATACTCCACGACCGACCCCGACTCCGCCTTGTGGTTCAACACGCGGACCGGGTCCAGTCCATCGGGGTTGAGGATTCCCCCTCGGGAGTCGCTTACGGCGATGATCTTGGCACCGTCCTCATGAAGGAGCCGGGCGGCGATGCTTCCAGCGTTCCCGTATCCTTGGACGGCGACCGTAGCCCCCTCCAGATCGATGCCCAAGTGCCGTGCGGCGCGCCGAGTGGTGAACTGGAGCCCGCGTGCCGTGGCCTCCAGCCGCCCCGCCGAGCCCCCGATCTGGACCGGCTTCCCGGTCACGACCGCCGGGATGGAGTACCCCCGGTGCATGCTGTAGGTGTCCATGATCCAGGCCATCACCTGGGGGTTGGTGTTCACGTCGGGCGCCGGGATGTCTCCCTCCGGACTCATCAGCACGGAGATCTCAGAAGCGTAGCGTCGGGTCAGGTTCTCCAGCTCCTGCAAAGACATCTCCTTGGGGTTGCAGATCACGCCGCCCTTGGCCCCTCCGTAGGGGATGTTTACTACCGCCGTCTTCCAGGTCATCCACATGGCCAGGGCCCGGACTTCTTCGAGGGTCACATCGGGATGGTACCGAATTCCGCCTTTGGTCGGTCCCCGCACCGTGCTGTGGTGGACCCGGTACCCTGTGAACATCTTCACCGACCCGTCGTCCATGTAGACCGGGAAGTTGACAATGAGCTCTCGCTTGGGCAGCCGGAGCATGTCACGGATGCCCGCTTTGATGTGCGGCAGGTAGGCGATCGCCTTGTCAAACTGCTCAACCGCGATCTCGTACGGGGACTTCTCCTCCATCAGGTCCTCCTTGATCCTTCTCCTTGCTGTTCTCTCCCTTCCGGGCCCCATTCTCGAAGGTGCTCCTCCAGCAATTCCCGGGCCAACTGAGGGTCGGCCTGACCTCTCGTGGTCTTCATGATCTGGCCGATGAGAAAGCGCAGCGCCGTTTCCTTTCCCTTCAGATAGTCGGAGACCGGCTCGGGGTGCTCTCGGATCACCTGCTGGGCGATCCGATCCAACGCCGTCTCGTCTTTGATCTGAGCCAGCCCCTGCTCCTCCACAAATCTCTCAAGCGGCAGGGTTTCCAGCGCATCCATGGGGTATATCTCGCCCAGTTCGGTCGCCGTGCTGCGGGTGATCGTACCCTCTGCCAGCATCCGGATGAGATCGGCCACAAAAGCAACTGGGTACCTTTCCAGGATGTGCTCAGGCCGCAGGGAACCCTCGTTCAGCTTCGAGAACACCTCCGCCTCCATCCAGCCAACCAGGAGCCGGACGCGATCGGCGGGACTCCCGCCCCCAGCGTTTCCCACGGTGACGGCGTAGGCCTCGAAAGCCTCTCCCACCGCCCGTTCCTGCGTCAGTGCGGCCGCCTGCGGGCGGGACACCCCGTAGTCCTCCTCGAAACGGCTCTGCATCACGCTGGGGAGCTCCGGAAGCTGGCCCCGCAACTTCTCGATCCAGTCCTCACGGAAGACGAGCGGAGGCAGATCGGGCTCGGGGAAGTAGCGGTAGTCGTCGGGGAACTCCTTGGTCCGTTGAACGAGGATCTCCTCCTGCGTCTCATCCCATCCCAACGTCTCCTGCTCCACCTGGGCCCCAGATTCAATGATCTGGCGCTGACGCTCCGCCTCTTTGGTGAGGAACAGCTCCAGGGTTCGGAACGAGTTGAGGTTCTTGATCTCGGTCCGGGTCCCCAGCTCTTCCGACCCTGCAGGGCGGAGCGATATGTTGGGTTCCAGCCGGATCGACCCTTTCTCCATGTCGCCAGAGGAAACCTCGAGCCAACGTAGGATCTGGCGAAGTTTCTGCACGTAGGCTCGGGTCTCGGCGGGTGATCGGAGATCCGGCTCGGTCACAACCTCGATCAGGGGAACTCCCGATCGGTTGAAGTCCAGGAGGCTCCGTGGAGGCCCCCCGTCGTCTCGCCCGTCGCGGTGAAACAGCTTGGCTGTGTCCTCCTCCAGGTGGACCCTCCGGATGCGGATTCGACGAAAGTCGCCACCGATCTCCACATCCAGCCATCCATCCGTTGCCAACGGGAGGTCGTATTGGGATATCTGGTATCCCTTGGGGAGGTCGGGGTAGTGGTAGTTCTTCCGGTCAAACTTCACATCGGCTCCGATCCGGCAGTTCAGGGCCAGAGCCGCCAGTCCCGCTAGCTCCAGGGCACGCCGGTTCACGGTGGGCAGGGATCCCGGCAGGCCCAGGCACACGGGACAGGTGAAGGTGTTGGGGCGGGCATCGAACGAAGGGACAGCGCAGTCGCAGAACATCTTGCTCTGCGTCAAGAGTTGGGCATGCGCCTCCATCCCAATGACGACCTCGAAGCTCAAGCGCAACTCCTAGCCCTGTCGCTTCAGGAAGCCTGCGAGCCGGTCCAAGGCCTCCTCTATCTGGTCCAGGGAAGCAGCGTAGGCCACCCTGAGAAACCCTTCCCCGGATTCGCCGAAGGCGTTTCCCGGCACTACAGCCACCCGCTCGTCGAACAGGAGCCTCTCGGAGAACTCCTCCGACGACAGGCCGGTAGAGGAGATGGAGGGAAAGACGTAGAAGGCTCCCCGAGGCTCGTGGCAAGGCAGTCCCAATTCCTGCAGTCCGGCGACCATCACCCGGCGACGCCGATCGTATTCCTCGACCATGGCCTGGACGTGGGGCTCACCAGTCCTGAGCGCCTCCAGCGCTCCCACCTGTGCGGTGGTCGGCGCGCACATGATCGCGTACTGGTGCAGTTTCAGAACTGCGCCGATGATCTCCTCCGCGGAGGCCACATAGCCGATCCGCCATCCTGTCATGGCGTAGGACTTGGAGAATCCTCCGAGCAACACCGTCCGATTCCGCATCCCAGGGAGTGCAGCGAAACAGATGTGTTCCGTCCCGTACACGAGCCGGTCATATATTTCGTCCGAGAACACCAAGAGGTCGTGCCGGTCTGCGATCTGTGCCAGTCCCTCCATGAGAGAGCGGGACATGACGGCACCGGTGGGGTTGTTGGGGTACCCGATGAGGAGCCCGATGGTCCGGGGCGAAACCGCGTCCTCCACCGCTTCGGGCAGGACTTGGAAGCCATCAGACATCCGCGTCTCCACCACCACCGGCTCGCCTCCCGCCACAACCACCCCCGGCTTGTAGGACACGAAGCAAGGCTCCGGCACGATCACCTCGTCCCCAGGATCGACGGTGGCCAGGAGAGCCAGATGGAGGGCCTCCGAAACCCCCACCGTGATGAGGATCTCGGACTTGGGATCGTACCGAACCCCATACAGTCTCTCCAGGTGGTCGGCCACCGCCTCGCGAAGGGCCAGCATGCCTGAGTTTGACGTATAGGCGGTCTCTCCCCGCTCTAGCGACGCCGACCCCGCCCTGCGGATCGGTTCTGGAGTGACGAAATCGGGCTCGCCAACCCCGAGGGAGATCACATCCTCCATTTCGGCAATGATGTCGAAGAACTTCCGAATCCCAGATGGCGGAATCCGCACAGCTCGGCTCGCGATCCGGCCCCGGCCAGCAGGCGTCCTGCTCTTGTTGGCCCGCCTGACCCGCTCCACCCTACCCATCCTCCGGATGGATGAGGACCCAGCGATCTTGGGCCTCGCGGTAGGCAAGATGGAACCGAGAGCCATCGCTTGATCTCACCACAAAGTGAGGACCCCTGGGACCCAGCCACTCGCGCTCCAGGCGGTCCACCGTGTGGACGTCATCCTGCCACACGAAGGAGAGCGGCCGCTCTGCCTGCCTCCGGCCGGAGTATGCGATCACCTGCACCGGATGGCTCTCGGTCACTGGCCGAACTCCACCTGCGAAAAGTCCCCAACGTTCACTTGGCGGATGACCCCCATGAGCGCGGCATGGGAGCCCACCAGCGACCGCTCCAGAGACACGTTTCGGATCTCCACGCCTTCGTTGATGATCGCGTCCCTCACAATCGAATCCTCGATCACGCTCCCATCGGCTGCGGAGACGTAGGGACCCACAATAGACCGGAGCACCCGCACCGAGGGGGCAAGATGGACTGGAGGGATGATCACGGAGTCCTCTCCCTCCACAGTGGGCCCAGCCTCTTTTTCCAGAAGGTATCTCTGTGTCTCCAGCAATGTCTCAGGCCTGCCGCAGTCCTGCCAGACCCCAACAGGCGCAGGCTGGAGATCCGCGCCCTTTTCAACCATGAGCTGGAAAGCGTCGGCCAGAAAGTATTCGTCCTTGGTCCGGATCTCTCGCTGGATCAGCTCCTCCACGCACTGGACAAGCAATGACGAGTTGCGGACGTAGTACATACCGATCAGAGCCAGGTTGGAGACCGCCTCCTCGGGCTTCTCGATGAACCGGACAACCCGCCCGCCGTCCAACAGAGCGATCCCGAACCTGCTGGGGTCCTCGACCTCCTTGACGAACACGACGCCGTCTGCACTGCAGTCCGCCAGACCCCTGAGATCTGCCTCGAAGATGGTGTCGACGAAGACGATCAGGACCGGCCGATCGATCAGGTGTCGGGCCAGGTGGACAGCGTGGGCCTGACCTCGGGGCTCCTCCTGCACCACGAACTGGGTCGGGAAAGAGTGGTTCTGGGTGACATAGGCCTCGATCTGCTCTCCCAGATAGCCGACAACGAAGATGTACTCATCCACCTCCAGAGACGAGAGCCGGTCCAGGATGTGACCCAGCACAGGTTGGCCGGCCACGTTCAGAAGAGGCTTGGGACGAGAATGGGTGTGGGGCCGCAGTCGGGTGCCTAGGCCCGCCATAGGTAAGATCACCTTCATTGCCCGGTCCTCCGGGTGCCGTCCGTCGCGCGCTCCACCCTCACAGGGGAGGGACCCTCTCGTGCCATGGCGTGGCCTGCTCGTACGCGTGAGCGACCCGCAACACCACGTCCTCCGCCAGCGCCGGACCCATGATCTGAAGGCCGACCGGCAGCCCCTCCGAGAAACCACAGGGAATTGAGATGCTGGGTATCCCAGCCAGAGCCTGAGAGAGAGTGTAGAGGTCGGCCAGGTACATCTGGAGCGGATCGTCAGTACGCTCTCCCTGAGGAAAGGCCACAGTGGGCGACGTGGGCCCGAGGATAACGTCGCAGCGTTCGAAGGCGTCCTCCATCTCAGTCTGGATCAGTGTTCTCACCTTCTGCGCCTTGAGATAGAAGGCATCGTAGTACCCAGCAGACAGGGCATAGGTTCCCAGCATGATCCGCCGCTTCACCTCGGCGCCGAATCCTCCGCCTCGAGTCTTCCGGAACAGCTCCCAGGCGTCTCCGGCGCCAGGGGTGGACCGACCGTATCGCACCCCGTCGTACCGGGCCAAGTTGGCCGAGGCCTCAGCTGGGGCGATGAGATAGTAGCAGGGAAGGGCATACTTGGTGTGGGGCAGTGAGACATCCACCAGCTCGGCACCGAGCTGCTCCAAGACCCGGATAGCTGCCCGCACCGCGTCCTCCACCGCTGGCTCGATGCCTTCCTGGAAGTACTCTTCGGAAATCCCCAGCCGCACCCCCTTCAGCGATGGATCGAGGGAGGGCGCGTACCGAGGGGGTTCCACATCGAGAGAAGTGCCGTCCTCGGGATCGTGGCCAGCGATGACCCCAAGCACCAACGCGCAGTCCGCCACGCTGCGCGCGAGCGGGCCAATCTGGTCCAGCGAGGAGGCAAAGGCCACGAGTCCGTACCGCGAGACCCGTCCGTAGGTCGGTCGTAGCCCCACCACCCCGCAGAGCGCGGCCGGCTGTCGGACGCTCCCCCCGGTGTCAGTTCCCAGCGCGAACAGGGCTTCTCCTGCGGCCACGGCGGCCGCCGGCCCCCCGCTCGATCCTCCCGGAACGCGAGAGAGGTCCCACGGATTCCGCGTCGGGTAGAAACCCGAGTGTTCCGTGGAGGAGCCCATGGCAAACTCGTCGGTGTTGGCCTTGCCCAGCACCACCGCCCCTGCTTCCCTCAGCCGGGCGACAGCAGTGGCGTCGTAGGGAGGCACATACCCCTCAAGGATCCGAGAGCCGCAGGTGGTCTCCATCCCCTTGGTGCAGATCGCGTCCTTGATGGCACCGGGGATCCCAAGAAGGGGAGGGATCGGATCTCCTCGTTTGCCCGCCCTCTCCAATCTCTCGTCGGCAGCCCGGGCCTGGTTCAGGGCCTCCTCCGGGGCCACCAGGAGGTACGCTTTCACATCTTCCTCGACGGCCGAGATCCGATCGAGAACGGCGCGAGTCAGTTCCACCGAGGTGATCTCCCTGTTTGCCAGGAGCTCACTGGCCTCGCTCACGGTGAGACGGTACAAGGGCTCAGACAAGGCTTTCGTAGACCTCCAGCAGCCGGTCGATATGCCGCTCGAGCGAATACCGGTCCAGGACGCGCTGTCGGGCTCGCTGACCCATTTCCCGGCGCAGTTCCGGGTACTCCACCAGCAGTCTCAAGGCGACAGGCAGCTGCTCCTTGAGATACCGCCTCTCCACTACGATGCCCGCGCCCGAGAGGGCCTCCGCGTCGCTCCCCACGTCCGTCGCCACAGTGGCGAGCCCGCAGGACATCGCCTCCAGCATTGCGAGAGACAGCCCCTCCACCTCGGAGGGCAGCACCCAGATGTCACACCCGCGCAGCATCTCAACGAGTTGAGACTTGTCAGTGACCAACCCCTCGAAGATCACGTCATCTCCACGGTAGCGCTCCATCAGTTGGTCTCGCGCTAGTCCGTCGCCCACGAGCACCAGCCGGTGGTCGGAAGGGAGCCTCAGTTGGCGAAAGCTCTCGGCCAGAGTATCCACATTCTTCTCGGGATCGAGCCTGCCGTGGTAGGCGATGAGCAGGCTGGCGTTGTGACGGGCCCTATACTCCGAGCCACCGGGCCGGAAGAGATCTGTGTCCACACCGTTGGGGATGACATGGATCCTCTCCCCAGGGACGCCGTATTCCGCCAGGAGCTCCTTCTGGGCGGAGGAGAACACGATCAACCCGTCGAAGCGAGCCAGCGGACGCGACCACAGGCGATACAGGATCCGGGCCCCACCGCTCCAGAGGGTCAGCCGCTCGTCGTATGGGAAATGGACCGTTCCCACCAACGGGACTCCCACTCGATGACAGAGTTCTGGCAGGCGGATATCGATCAGAGAGAAGGAAAGGGAGACGTGCGCGATGTCTGATCGACGCTCTCTGAGGGTCTCCTCAATGCGCCGTCCTGCGCCTGGGGCGGTGATTAGGTCGTGGCTGAGGACCCGGAAAGAACCCAGACGGATGCTTGCAGGATCGCCATCCTCCTCGGACTCGTCCCCGTGGTAGAAGAAGGTGATCTCCGCGCCCCGGGTCTTGAGTGCTTGCGTGATCTCCTTCGAGTAGCTGATGAGACCGTTTCCGCGCTCCCGGACCCGATGACCGAACCAGGCAACCCTCACCGCTGAGGTCCTACCCCAGGATGGGGGGAACGACGATAAACCCGTCTTCCTGGCGGGGGGCTATGGCCAGCACTTCCGAGCGAGGGAGGGAGGCACCGGCCTCGTCCGGCCGGGTGACGTTCGCCAGAGGAACTGGGTAGGCGGTCGGGGTCACTTCCTCTGTATCCAGACCCTGGAGAGCCGCAAAGTGGTCCAGGATGGAGGAAAGTTCTCGGGAGAACCGCGTGACCTCTTCCGCGGTGAGGTAGAGCTTCGCCAGCTCGGCGATCTGCTCCACCTGAGCTGGGTCGATCTTCACAGTCGCGTGGCGACCTCAGAGAGCAAGATCAAAGCGGTGGAGCATTATACCAGCCTCGCAGCGGAGGCACAACGAACGCCCTGTCAGAGGCAGGGCAGGCTCAATCGATGGCGGGGCGCACGGACCAACAACCGCGTCGCTAGCCATAGTTCCTACCACGCGAGGCGATCGGATCATCGGGATCGGCGCACTTGGATTCGGTCTAGGTCCTTCACAACGGACGCATGGGGAAAGATCGGCACAACCTCCTCCAGGATCTGCTGAGGAGAGTAACGACGGGAGATATGATTCAAGTAGAGGCTCCCTACGCCCGCCTTTCGCGCCAGCTGGGCGGCCTCCTCCACCGTGATGTGGCCGTAGCGCTTGGCGAGGTCCCGCTCCTCCTTGAGGTAGGTTCCCTCCACCACCAGGGCATCCGCCCCCTCGACCTCATCCGCCAGATCGTCCAGCCGACTCACGTCGCCGATGTAGACCAGCTTGGTACCAGCGACCGGGGGTCCGAGAACGTCTTCCGGCCCCACCTCCTTCCCCGAGGACAAAGTGATGGCCTCCCCGCGGACGAGGCTCCGCCGCTCCGGTCCCGCCGGAACGCCCAATGCTTCCGCGCGCTCTTCGAGGAATGGTCGACGCGTCTTCTCCTGCAAGGTGAACCCGAAGGAGTCCGGGCCTCGGTGTTGGACTGGGAACGCCGACAGCTGGAATCGGTCGTCTTCCAGAATCACCCCTCGCTTCAGCTCGATGTAGGAGATCTCCAATGACGAACGCGCCCCTCGCAGGACCACCCCCTCAATCAGGTCTCGTACCCTTTCCAGGCCCCAGGCGCCCCCGTAGATCTCGAGCCGATCCGTCGCCTCCCAGCGAGCGAATGTCGACACCAGCCCGCCTAGGCCAAGGATGTGATCGAGGTGTCCGTGGGTGAGGAGGACTCTGCGCAGCCGCTTGAACCCCAGACCGCTCTTGAGGAGCTGGCGCTGGGTCCCTTCGCCGCAGTCGATCAGGAAGCGGTAGCTCCGGTGAAGCACCACCGTCGCGGTCAGGTTACGAGCGATGGAGGGTGCAGACGCAGAGGTGCCCAGGAACACCACCTCAAACACCTGTTGCTCCCTCCTCGCTGGACACGGGCAGGATGCTCACCCTGCCGGGACGGCCCTGCTCGCCCTCGATGACAAGACGCCGCTCCAGAAACCTCTGAGTTACCCAGGCATTGGTCAGGAGGTGCGGGGTGATCCGTTCCGTGGCGAGGTGTGACGGCCCAGATGCCAACGCTAGGGGCACCACCAGTTGATCGGCCAGATGCTGATCCACTGTCGCTCCGCTCCCATGAAAGGACAGAAAGCCATCAGCCGCCTCTTCCCCCACCTGCTCGGCCGGCTTGCCTCTCCTTCCGAGCGCGCTGAACGCGGCGGCGCTTCCCTCATAGCGGGCCAGCACTTCGACGAAACTGCCCCGCCCTACCCCCGAGGCCTCCACCACCTCCGTCTCCGCATCGAAGCCCGCCTCGGCCAGCCGCGCATGGGCCCGCTCGGCCTGCCGTCGGGCTACCGCCGCCGGCAGATTGCAGGCTGCGGAGAGCACTCGGAGCTCAATGAGGTCCGCTCGCTTTGAAAGATCCAGCCCACGGAGTTCGCCCCCTCCAGCGATCTCCATTCGAATCTCGCCCCTTCCCACCGGGTACCATCCCCAGCGGACGAGCTCGATGGTTGCCACAAGTCCGGCTCGTTTCAGTGTGGGAAGATAGACCCCCGCTGTGTGATGGAAGGGAGGGCTCCAAGCGACGTGGGTCCCACCCCTCAGCTGGACCGTGGATGGGCCCCGGGCCTTCGCCAGGACGGGAAGGACGGCCTGCAACACCAACGTCGTCGCACCAGCGCTCCCTCCCTTTCGAGCCTCGCCCACATCCCATCGGTAGTTTCCCGGGCGCGGTCCACTTTGAGGCTGGAAGCGAAGGCTCACCGAACCCAAAGCTGCACCCTCCAGGCGAGCCCGGCAGACCCGTGCCACGGCCCGAACGGAGGTGAGGTGCTGCGCAGCCAGTCCCGGCCGCTTGCGTCCGGCGCGGATGTTCTCTATCAGAAATCCCTTTCCCGTCAAGGCGGAGAGTGTCAGGGCGGTCCGCAGAATCTGCCCGCCCCCCTCTCCTCGACCGCCATCGATCCCGATCAACTCCGGCTGGCTCGGGGCTTCGCGTCCGGCCTCCTCGGGGCCACCCACCCGGCCTCACTCCTGTCCCGCCTCGAGCAGCGTTCCCAGCCCCGGGCCGGGCACCGTCAGGGCTTTGGCGACCTGTCCCTCTTCGGTCCCCGAGACGAAGAGGACCCGGATCTCTGGCCTGCGAGCCACGAGATCGGCCATCACTTGCACTTTCGCCAGCATCCCACCCGTCACATCCACACTCCCAGAATCAGATAGGATGCCCTCCAGATTCGGGACGTCCTCCGGTCTGATCCGCTCGATAGGACGCGCCGTCGCATCGTGCCCGGGGCCCTGAGGGAGCACACCCGCCACATCACTGGCCAACACAATCCACTCGGGCCTTAGGATCCCAGCCAGATACGCGAAGACTGCCTCGGTGGAGACGATGGTGGTCCCGCGGACCTCGTCGAAGGCCACATCACCGTAGACAAGCGGCACCAGTCCATGGCTCAGAGCCCTCTGAATAGGTTCCGTGGAAAGCGATTCCAGCCGACCGTCGTGGCAGCGCGCCGAGGCCGATGGCTGCAGACTCAGAACGGGCACCCCTGCCTCCAGCAGCGCATCGCACACGAGCCGGTTCAGCCGGGCTGCCGCCGCAGATGTCTCAGCAAGCCCTCGCCAATCCCCCTTGCCCTCAAGTCCGTCATGGATCCCGTGAAACTGGGCAGGATAGTGACCAAAGGAGCCGCTTCCGTGGCCCACGAGCAGGGCTCCGTCCGGGCTATGTCTGCGTGCCTCGCTGATCTCGCGGGCCAGCCGGGCGAGCACAGTGGGACGAGGCATGTCCTGGCGATCCTTCCGGGTGATCAGGGAGCCTCCCAACTTCAGGAAGGCGAGACGAGGAGGGCCGGTCTCAGACCAGGTGCTCATCGGAAAGCCGTGCCCCCGGTCCAGAGCGGGCTTGGATCACCCGTTGCACTCCCTCGATGCCCCGCAGTCGGGCCGCTGCCTCATCGCTCTCCTCCTCAGGAACGAGGACGTGCACATTGGGACCAGCGTCGATGGTGAACCAGGCGCCAAGCCCCTCCATGCGCCATCTGCGTACGGCCGTCATGACCGCCACGGTGGCAGGTGTCCAGTAGAAGAGACTGGGGTCGGAAGTCATCATCACGGCGTGCATGGACAGGGCGTCCCGTTCCATCAGCGATCCCAGCTGCGGCAGGTCGCGCTCCCGGATTGCCTGGCGCATGGGTTCGATGTCCAACTCCACCTGACGCACCCTCGCCACCTGAAGGGGACTCGTAGCCGCTAGTCGATGGCCATCGGCCGAACCGACGGGCTTGGGTGTTTCTCCCACCACAGCGACACAGTCGCACAACGCCCAGTGATCGGGAGGCGCCAGTTGGTAGGCATATGAGTCCTCGTGGCTGCTCCCCGCAACCCACTCCACGAATCCGCCCAGCATCGAACGCGCCGCCGACCCCGATCCCAATCGGGCCAGGCTCGTCAGCTCACGCTCCTCCAGCTCCAGGCCCAGGGCCGAGCTGGCAGCCAGTGTCAGGGCAGCGAACCCCGAGGCCGAGGCCGCCAACCCTACCCCGCTCGGGAAGTTGCTTCGCGAGACAACCCGCCCCCATCGCTCCTCTCCCGCGAGTCGCCGAATCCGATCCAGATGTGTGGCCACACGCGCATGCGCCTCGTGGTGGGGCTCAACAGCGTCCAGTTGGATCAGGTCCCGCTCCAGATCTCCGTCGAAGGCCACCGTGGTGGTTGTGGTCAGACGGTCCAGCGTAAGGGCGATGCTTCCGTTCATCGGCAGGCGAAGTGCATCGTCGCGATTTCCCCAGTACTTGATCAGGGCAATGTTGGCCCCAGCGATCGCCGTCGCCTTCACACCTCGTCCCCCGCCTCATTCTTGTGGGTGAAGTGGATCGCCAAGGCACCATCCTGAGACACGGTCCGGTGTCGCCACCGGGCAGGCACCGCCGCCAGATGTCCCGGAGCCAGTGCCCGGCCCTCGGAGGCATCCTCCAGCCGAAGCTCACCCGAATGGATCAGCATGAGCCGATCGTGGCCATACCGGTGCCACTGTCCCATGCCCTGGTGAATCCTGAGCTGAGCGACCCAATCATCCACCCCTACGAGCCGCCTCCCTGCGGGTGCATCTCCCAAGTCCTCGGCCACTCCCTCCAGACTGATCTTCTCCAGCTGCCCCTCTTCCGCCAGGACAAACAGCTTCCTGCGGCCATCCTGTCGATCCGCGTGGATTCGCCTTTCGAACAGCAGCACCACGGAACGACCCGGCGATGCGGAGCGGTGGGCCACTCCTTTGGACACCACGGCCATCTCGCCAACGCCCAGTATCTGCTTGCCCCACTCGCTCTCCAGGGAGATCTCTCCCTCCAGGACCAGGAACATCTCGTCCTGGTCAATGTGCTTGTGCCATGGAACCGCCCCCTGGGTCAGGACGATCCGGGCGGCAAAGTCGCCGGCTCGGGCCACCTCCGCCAGGGCTTGCGGTCCCTTGAGTCTTCGGGCCACGGCCCCGAGGTCTACAACTTCGACGCCCACTACCCCACCCGAGTAACGGAGACCCAGCCTGCACCCGCCGCCTCCAACGCTTTCGCCACCTCCCCAGCACTGTCTGGCCCCGCCAGGGCGACCACACAGCCTCCCCGACCCGCGCCCGTCAGCTTCGCTCCGGCCGCTCCGGACGCCCTGGCGGCAGTCACGAGTCGGTTGAGAGGCTCCGAGGAGACCTCGAGCTCGATCAGAAGCTGGTGGTTGGCATCCATCGTCTTTCCCAAGTCGACGATCGCTCCCTGCTCGAGCAGCCGGACTGCCTGTTCCGACAGTTCGCCGATCCGATCGAAGACGCTTTCGTAGCGAGATCTTGCCTGACGCCAGCCTCGCCTCACCTCTTCCACGATCTTCCTCGTGGGACTCTCCACCCCCGTGTCCCCGATCACGAGAGTCAGTGGGGTCCCCGGATCCACCGGCAACGGGGGTCGGCCCTTGGCGAAGTGGATCGGGCGCTCCAGTGAGATAACTGTGTTGTCGATTCCGCTGGGCATACCGTGGTAGGCCACCTCCGCCTCGTACACAAGTTCTGAGACCGAAGCGGCAGGCAGAGACCGGCCGAGATGCAGTGACACACCACGCACCAAGGCCGTCGCCACGGCAGCCCCACTGCCGAGGCCGCGCGAGATCGGGATATCGGACCGAAGGGTCACGGTGAGAGGCGGGAGAGAGATCTCGAGGGTATCTGCGGTTCTCCGCAGCAGATCCACCAACGGGCGGACGCGAGGATCGGGTGCGCCATCCCCCAATCGGTGCTCCAGGCCTAGGTCCTCCGCCCGCAAGGTCACGGCTTCGGCCGCCTGTTCCACGGTCGCCCAGGCCCGCACCCTATGCACAGGGACGGCTAGTGCCGGGCGTCCGTAGACGACAGCGTGTTCGCCGAATAGTATCACCTTGCCCGGGGCATCAGCCTCGGTGACCGGCCTCTCCGTCTCCCTGGGCACCCTTTCCCCCGACGCGCAGTCCACTCAGCTCCACAGCAACCCCCGCGCCGTGGCACTGGGGCAAACGCTTCGCGCCAACATTCACGGCGCTCCGCGCACGATGCCTGCCCTTCGCGCACGATGCCTGCCCTTCGCGCACGATGCCTGCCCTTCGCGCACGATGCCTGCCCTTCGCGCAGTATAGCACACAGGGAACGAGGCTCGAGCGGGGTACCGGATCAGGCGGAGAGTGGCCGCAGCGAGCTCCACGATGGCTGTCGCTACGCGGCAGACTAGCGCAGAGGCTCGAAGCGCTAGCTCAGGAGAGACTCAGTTCAAGCTATGGCCGGGCCGGCTGCCACTTCATGGCAGGATAGCACGGAGGCTCCAGGTACCGGCGGAAGTGAGGCCAGCTCAGGCGAGAAGCAGCTCCAGAGATGCGAGATCCAGCTCCGCCGTAAGGTCCAAGGTCAGCGGGGTCACAGAGATCACCCCATCGACCGTCACGGCCTGGATGTCAGAGTCCGGTTCCAAGCTCTGCCGGTCGATTCGGACTTCGTAGCCCAGATCCTCGGTCGGCCAGAAGTATCTCTGTCGAGAGGCCCGGGTCAGTCGCCAGCCGGTGTCCTGGGTCGCCCACCGCGGCACGTCCACCTTTAGGAGATCCACCCCCGGCGGAAGTCCCTCCCTCAGCAGGCCAGCAGCCGTCCGGCGTGCGAAGCGAGCTGCGACGGAGAAATCCACCTCAGAACTGTGACTGAGATGGAACCGCTGCTCGGTCTCCAGGGACACGGCCAGGCTTGGAATCCCGTGGGCCGCACCTTCCATCGCGGCTCCGACGGTCCCGGAAACGGAGATCGCGGTTCCAAGATTCTCCCCGTAGTTGATCCCGGAGATGACCAGCCCCGGCCGACGGTCCGCCAGCCGCACGATCGCATACCGCACAGCCCAAGCCGGCGAACTCTCCAGGGCATAGGCGCGGGCAGAGGGCGCGACTATGCTGAGATCCTCCTCCTCCGCACTCACTTCGACCCCGACGAGACCCCTGCCCCAGCCTGAGCGCTGGCCCCTCGGGGCCACGATCAGCAGCTCCCCCAGTTCGCCGAGCTTCTGGGCAAGAGCCAGGAGACCGGGGGATCGGATCCCGTCGTCGTTGGTGACCAGAATAAGGGGCTGCTCCTTCATCTCACCGCCTGCCCGCGGACCCGCTCCAAGCGTCCCTGGATCCTGTTCCAGTGCGTACCCCGCCAGTAAATGCGGCCGCATTCGGGACACTGACGGAAGCGCTTGTGCTTGGCAAAGACATATGGCGGCACCCGGTCGCGAATTGAAGACCTGGCGACCTGCTCCAAGGAATGGTTGCAGGCCGGACACCGTGGCTCATGTCGATCCTCGCCGAGTTCCAGACGCTCCACCACCTCCTCCAGCTGGTCGGCGGGATCATCGCTGGAGACCAAAAGGGATTCTAGCCCCCCCCGAAGCGAAAGAACGCGGTCCCGAGTCAGGACCACCCGATCCTCCGCCCGGGCGCGCCGCACCAGCTCCCCATCCTCGTAGTGAGTCAGATAAACCGTGTCGTGCCCCAGGAGCCGCAGCCACTTGGCCAGCTGGCCCAGCATCGAATCGGCGAGGAACCGCATGGCGCCCGATTATAGCACTCCGAAGGCCCACGATCGGGAGCCTTGCGGGACCTCTGACCCATTGATAACATCCGGCCGGAGAGGGAGAGGTTGCGCGCCGGCTTGCATCTGTCCATCAGTGGGGGGCTCTTCTCCACCCTGACTCTGGCCTTGGAGACCACCTGCGACGTTATACAGATCTTCTCCAGCGCGCCCCGCACCTGGCGGACCGCCGCCTGGAACCGCACCGACACACAGTGGTTCTCCTGGGCCCTGAACGAAAAGCGCCTCCGCCCCCTTTTCCTTCATCTGCCGTACGTGGTCAACATGGCTGCCCCCAACCCTGAGATCCGGCGCCGGTCGCTGTCGCTGCTCAAGGACGCCGTGCGCAAGGCCGCGGCGCTGGGGGGAGGTTTCCTGGTCGTCCACGCCGGGAGTCACGGCGGGGACGGTTTCGACGCAGGCCTGGCCAGGATCGGCAAGCTTCTCGGGGAGGCTCTCCGGCGGGCACCGTCTGGGGTGAGCGTCCTGCTCGAGGCAGGAGCAGGTGGCGGCAACGGCATGGCCGGCCGCATTCCGCAGCTCGGGGCGATGATGGCGGGCCTGGATATCCCTGCAGACCGGGTGGGCCTCTGCCTAGATACCGCCCACCTCTACGCCGCCGGGTACAATCTCGCTTCGCCGGCCGGTGTGGAAGAGACCATGACCCAGCTCTCACAAATCGTCGGCAAGGATCGGATCCAGCTCATTCACGCCAACGACACCGACGCCCCTCTCTCCTCAGGCCGGGATCACCATGTGAATCCGCCCTCGGGGCTTCTGGGGGAGCGTGGGTTCGGAAGCCTATTGAGCCATCCCGCTCTAGCCGGGATCCCTATCATCTCGGAGGCCCACTATCGATCGCCCGCTGAGGGAAAGGCTGTCCTGGACGGCCTCCGCCAACTGGTGGCGTGAGGGCCGGGCGCAAGGTGGGGACCACAGGAGGAGGTGCCAAATGACCGACGAACTGCACGGCAAGTGGGCCTTGGTGCTGGGAGCCTCAAGCGGATTCGGCGCGGCCTGCTCTCAGGCCCTGGCCCGAGCGGGCATGAACATCTTCGGTGTCCACCTCGACCTCAAAGCCACCTTGCCCCGCGCCAAGGAAATCATCGCGAGCATCGAGGGTTTGGGCCGGGAGGCCCATTTCTTCAACGTCAACGCCGCCGACGCCCGCAAGCGTCAGCGGGTACTGGGCAGCATCGTGGAGACGCTTTCCGGCCGCCCAGAGAAGACCGTGCATCTCGTGCTGCACTCCCTGGCCTTTGGCACACTCCTGCCCTATGTCGCCGAGGACTGGGACGATTCAGATACCTACGTCAGCAAGGCGCAGATGGAGATGACTCTCGACGTGATGGCCCACAGCCTCGTCTATTGGGTCCAGGATCTTCTCCGCCACAATCTCCTCGCCGAGGGGAGCCGCGTCTTCTCTATGACCAGCGCGGGAAGCCATCGCGTAGTGCCCACGTACGGAGCAGTTTCCGCCGCGAAGGCTGCGCTGGAATCCCACACCCGTCAGTTAGCCATGGAGCTGGCGGACCAAGGCATCTTGGTGAACTGCCTGCAGGCGGGGGTCACCGACACCCCTGCCCTCCGGGCCATCCCAGGAAGCGAACGGTTGGTCGAGGAGGCGCTGAAGCGTCAGCCGAGCGGCCGGCTGACCACGCCCGAGGATCTGGCCGCCACCCTGGTCGCCCTCAGCGATCCCCGACTCCGCTGGATCAACGGCTCCATCATCCGGGTGGACGGCGGCGAAGACGTTGTAGGCTAGACCGGATCCCTCTCCGGCCGCGAGCCAGGCCCGTCAGAGCACGCTTGCGGGGTCTACGTCCACCCGCCAGCCCGGACCGAAGGGGAGTCCTTCCAGAAGAGAGTGAGGGTCCCGAGCCTTGACCAGGAGGTGCCACCGGTGCTGTCCTCTCAGCCGAGCGTAGAAGGCGGGGGCCGGCCCCACCACCTCCACGTCTGACACGTCCAGGCTCGCGATCCGCTTGTCAAGGGCGCTTCGCATCGACCGGGCGGACTCCTCGGCGCGTCGGAGGGATCGAGAGAGGTAGATCAGCCGCACCAGCCGTCTGAGGGGTGGATACCTCTGCTCTTGGCGGAATGACATCTCCTGCTCGAAAAATGCCTCGTAGTCGTGCCGGCTCGCCGCCTCCACCGCATAGTGTTTGGGGGTGTAGGTCTGGATGATCACACGGCCCCCGAGGATGCTTCGTCCGGCCCGACCCGCCACTTGTGTCAGAAGCTGGAATGTCCGCTCTCCCGCCCTGAAATCCGGCAGGTGCAGAGCCGTGTCGGCCGTTACCACCCCCACCAAGGTAACCAGAGGTAGGTCCAGTCCTTTGGCGATCATCTGGGTTCCCACCATCACCTGGGCCTGACCCTCCAGAAACGCATCAAGGATCTCCTCGTGGGCACCCTTGGTCCCGGTGGTGTCCCGATCCCATCGCACCACCGCCGTTCCCGGAAACAGCCGCTCGATCTCCCGCTCCACCATCTGGGTCCCGATCCCGAAATGGCGAATGCGGCGGCTTCGGCACAGCGGGCACCGGGTAGGCACGGGGTAGCGGCTGTTGCACTGGTGGCAGACCAACTGCCCCTGGCGGAGATCGGGATCTCCCGATCTCCTCCCCGGCCTCCACCCGTTGGAGGAGAGATGGTAGGTGAGGGGGATCGAACACTGTTGGCAGCCAACCACGTGGCCGCAATCTCGGCACATCACGAAGGTAGCCGACCCTCGCCGGTTCAGAAAGAGGATGGCCTGCTCCCCCCCTGCAAAAACCTCCCTCAATGCTGACATCAAGGCGCGGCTGAAGATCCCTCGATTGCCAGCTTTGAGCTCCTGCCTCAGGTCGACCACCTCCACCTCGGGCAGATCCATGTAGATCGCATCGCCGTACCCGGCCTCCCAGTCCGCGATTCTCTTGACCGGACGACGTCCGGCCACAACCGCCCGTTGCCGATCCATCTCTCGGCGGTGGCCCATGATCCGCTGAGGCAGCGTCAGGAGCTCGTACGACCCCTGCCGGGCACGGTAGTAGGATTCCAGATCCGGCGTCGCACTTCCCAGAATGACCTTGGCCCCAAGGAGCCTCGCTAGGTAGACAGCGACCTCGCGGGCATGGTAGCGAGGGGCGCGCTGTTGCTTGTAGGACCGTTCATGCTCCTCGTCCACCACCATCAGCCTCAGTGTGGGAAACGGTGAGAAGATCGCCGAACGGGACCCAACGGCGATATCTACATCACCCCGGCGAATCCGGCGCCAGGCATCGTACCGCTCCCCCAGCGACAGCTGACTGTGCACTACGGCAAGCCTTGGGCCGAATCGAGCCGCGAATCGGCGCACGGTCTGTGGGGTGAGGGCAATCTCCGGAACCAAGACGATGGCCTGGCCACCTCCCGCCACAGTGTCAGCGAGCGCTCGGAGGTAGATCTCCGTCTTTCCGCTTCCTGTCACCCCATGCAGTAGAAAGGGTTGAGGGGCAGCGGCGCCAAGATCCCGTTGGACGGCCTTCCAGGCAGCGTCCTGGTCAGGGGTGAGCACGGGAGGGTCCCGCGATACGAACTCTCGCCCCTCCAGAGGATCCCGCCAGACTCCCGTCTCCGAAATCTCAACCAGCCCCTTCTTCTCCAGCCGACGCAGGGTGGCGAGGCTTCCTCCCGCTGCTTGGTAGACCTCTGAGACAGGGATAGGCTCCCCCTTCCCCTGAAGGAAGGCCAGGATCTCCCGTTGGCGAGGCGCTCTCTCCAGCGTGTCCAGCTTCCCGATCCCGCCGCCGGAGATCGCTCGCGCCGTCCGAACCACCCGTGGACGGACTCGTGGTCGCTCCAGCCGGCTCCGCTTCACCAAGAGACCCTTTGCCACAAGCTCCAGAGCCCGCTCCCGGGCATCCTCCATTCCAAGCCGCCGCGGTAAGAGATCCAGCCGGCTCGGCCCCCGATCCTCGAGAAAGGCAAACACCGCCCGCTCGTGGTCGTCGAGCCCCAGCGGAGCGGCTCCCTGTTCCAGCTCCACGTAGGTCCTTGCCTTCTGGTCGATCCCTGGTGGCAACATGACCAAGAGACAGTCGATCAAGGGGGCCAGATACGTATGGCTCATCCATCTGGCCAGCTCGATTTGCCAGGGGAGAAGCACCGGCTCTGGATCCGAGATCTCGCGGACGTCCCGTATAGCGGCAATGTCCGGCCGCCCCCTCAGGCCAACCACGATCCCCTGCAGTTCCCGCGGGCCGAAGGGTACTCGCACCAGATGGCCCGGCTCTACCGGGGGGAGACTGGCGGGAACGCGGTAGCGAAACGTGGGACCGACCGAGGTGGCCTGTTCCGGAGCGTCACTGTTGCCAGTCGCCTCCGGCGGCCACCGACCAACGGGGGCATTGACAGCCACCTCGACATAGGTCATTGGGACTTCTCGCTGGAGGTCGCTCGCCGGGTGAGGGCCGCGGCCAGGTATCCCACCACCGCACTGCGGTCACCCGTCACATCCCCAGAGTTCGCGTAGCTGATCACCTCTCCCCACTCGGCACCGATCCTCCGCGCCCATAGCATCGCCGCCAGAACCGCGCCTCCACCACAGGCCTGAGAGCGCCCATCGGACAAATCGCGCGCCAGACCCTCCACCTCGAACCGACTGATGCGATCCGAAACCCGACCATCCAGGGCCGCTGCCGTGTCATACGGATAGTGATGGGAGAGGTCGCTCGATGCGACCAGCAGATCGGTGCCACGGGCGTCAATCATGCCCAGGCCTTCCGCCAATCGATTCGCGGCCGCTAGGGACTGTTCCCCAAGCATCACGGGGACAACACGGAACCCCCCCAAGATGCTCTGCAGGAACGGGAGCTGCATCTCCAAGGAGTGCTCCCGCTCGTCCAGAACACGCCGGAGGGTAAGCTCACGCTCCAGAGCCTCAACCGCCTCCCAGTCGATCGGAACCTCGCCGAGAGGGGTCTGGTAGGCACGGTAGAGGGCAACGCTAGGGTCCCGGCTAGTGGCCCGATGATCGGGTCCGAGGAGGAAGACGCGGTCTGTCCGCCGCCCAAGCAACTGTGCGTAGGCGGATGCCGCCACCTGTCCTGAATACCGATACCCAGCGTGGGGCACGATCAAAGCCACCACCTCTCCGCGCACCGGCGGGGCCGAGGCCGCCTTCACCAAGCGGTCCACCATCTGGCGCAGATCCTCGGGGTCGCCCGGGTACCAGGTGCCGGCGCAGGCAGAGGGTCTCGCGCCGCCGGGGTGGGCCTGACTGACGACCGTCAGATCTTTATCGGAGGGCGGTTGGTTCGACACCGCTCCGCCTCGAGGATGGCGAGAACCTGACGCACGGCCTCGTCCAGTTGTCCATCTCGGTTGACCACCAGGTAGTCGAAGTCGGGCAGCGCCTCCATCTCCTGCCGGGCGGTGTCGATCCGCTTCTCCACCTCAGCACCTCCCTCCGTCTTTCGACCGCTCAGCCTCGCGATCAGGGCTTCCATAGACGGCGGAGCAAGGAATACGGTCGCGGCCTCCGCGATCAAGGACTTCACCGTTCGCGCACCCTGCACGTCCACGCGCAGGATCACGTCCTCTCCTCGGGCGAGGGCATCACGCACATCTGCCTTTGGGATCCCCTTGTTTTGACCGTAGACTACGGCGTGCTCCAGCAGATCTCCCCCATCAATCATCTCCTGGAAAGTGTCACTGGTAACGAAGCGGTAGTCCACACCGTCCTTCTCCTCAGGTCGGCGGGGCCGATCGGTGACAGTCGCCACGAAGCGCAGCAGAGGGTCCTGGGCGGTCACTCCTCGCACCACTGCGTCCTTGCCCACCCCTGATGGTCCGGATAGCACAAGAAGCACAGGGCGCCGGCGAAGGTCGGGTTCGGGGACGGTCATCGTTGGCGATCGCCCCTTCGCGGCACGGTGGAGCCGTACCGACGGTCTGGCTCCACACCTTGCTTCAGCCGGCCGACGATGGTCTCGGGCTGGAGCGCAGCGAGCGCGACCTGCCCAGTGTCCAGGATAATTGCCGTGCCAGTCCGGCGCCCGTAGGTGAGATCGATCACCCGTCCTTCAGCCTTCGCTGTCCGCACCATCCGCTTGATGGGAGACGTGTCTGGGTCGCACACGGCGACAATCCGCCTGGCTACGAGGGTGCCCCCGAAGCCCACATGAAGAAGTTCCACGCTCACCGCCCTCCTTGCCGGAGCCGCGAACCCATTGCAGGCGCGGCTGCGGCGCCCCTATAATCGTCGGACCTGAGGGCCGCCCGATGCCCATCTACGAGTATCGTTGCCGTAACTGCCATCGTCATGTCTCTCTCCTGCGCCCCTTCTCCGCGTCCGATCTTCCTCGCTGCCCGCACTGCCAGAGTGAAGATCTGCGGCGCCTGATCTCGCGGGTATCCCTCCTGAGATCAGAGGATGCGAGCCTTGACAGCTTGGCAGATCCTTCCTCTCTGGCCGGGCTGGACGAAGGCGATCCCAAGGCCATGGCTCGCTGGATGCGCCAGATGGGCGAGGCCGCGGGCGAGGATCTCGGCCCCGAGTTTGATGAAATGGTGGGCAGGATGGAGGCGGGGGAGACTCCCGAGGAGATAGAACAGAGCATGGAGGGTCTGGAGGACGGCCTCTAGAGGCCCCGGGAGCGGTTCACCGGTTCTTGGCCTCCGCACCCACGCGGGCGAGCAGCAGATGCCCGGTCTCGTGCCAGATCCGGTCTGTCAAAGCGTCGATGGTCTGATCCCCATCGAGGACCAACCATCCCTCCTCCATGGCGAGTTCCCGGTAGGCCACTCCCACTCGCTCCAATAGCTCGGTCTGCTCTTCGTAGGCATCCCGCCCTTGCCGCTTGCGAGCGAAGGAGATCTCGGCCGGGATCTCGATCAGGATGGTTCGGTCCTCGACCGGCAGGCCACGTTCCAGACCCCATAGCCACTTCTTCTCCAGGCCATGCGCCATCCCGTAGGCCACCCCCGAACCCCGATACCGGTTGGCCACCACAACCTTCCCCTCCGAGAGCCAGGAACCGATTTCCTTGCTCCTCTCCCAGCGGTTGGCGGCGAAAAGCAAACTCCGCACCTCGGGAAGAGAATCCTCCGTCCCTTCCAGATAGGCGCGGATCTCATTGCCAATGCGAGTGCGATAGTCGGGGAAGGAGACGGCCACGGCATCGATTCCTCGCGCCTCTAGCCGCGACAAGAGTGCACGTGCCAGGGTCTTCTTCCCGGACTGGTCGATCCCCTCAATGGCCAGCAAGAACCCGTTCCCCAGGTTCACCCGCAACGGCTCGGTCTCCTATCCTCCCTGATAGATGCGGACCCGACGCCTGGGCTCCTTGCCCCGACTCCGAGAGACGAGGTTCGCCTGGCGTGCCATCTCGTGCTGCTGCCGCCGGATGAACGGTTCTTGAGGGGATAGCTCGACGGAGCGGCGCCCGGCCAGTACCTCCTGGATAGCCACTTGTGCCTCGTCCAGGGCGGTCTCCAGGCGATCCACCTCCACTTCTAGCCCGAAGAGATCGGCCAGGGCCATCTCCATTTGCCGGACGGTGTTGTTGCGAAGCACATACACCGGGATGCCCCGCTCCTCCGCCTCGCTGATGCGGCGGGGTCGCCTTCGGTAGTAGTTCCTCAGGGTCAGGACCGTCTCCGCTTCCTCCAATTCCTCCACCACCTCCAGCGGGACGTTCATGGCCCGCGCCGCCTGAGCCAATCGCTTGTGGTTCAGCCCGTAGGGAAAGATCCGAACCCTTCGCAGTGGAGTCGCCGGCTCGTGTTCCATCGCGCCGCTCGCCAGAAGCGCCTCCCCCTTGTGGATCTCCCCCGCCTCATCACGATATCTCACCTCAGCGGGAAGCTCCCTGCCGCGCAACAGCGCATCCACCGCCTTGCTCACCTCGTGTCGAATGGCCAACTGGTCCCGCTCCTGGATCTCCACCACAACATCGAAGGTGGGGGGAGCCCGGCGCTCCAGAACCGCCTTCTGACTCCCTCGCCGCCTGGCCTCCTCGTCTGACAGGGTCACCGACTCGATCCCTCCTACCAGGTCAGCCAGCGTCGGGTTGATCAGAAGATTCTCCAAGGTGTTTCCGTGCGCGGTTCCGATGAGCTGGACTCCTCGCTCGGCGATCGTCCGCGCGGCCTGCGCCTCCAGCTCCCGACCGATCTCATCGATGATGATGACCTCGGGCATGTGATTCTCCACAGCCTCGATCATCACCTCATGCTGAAGATTCGGCGCAGGGACCTGCATCCGACGGGCCCGGCCGATCGCGGGATGGGGAATGTCTCCATCCCCGGCTATCTCATTGGAGGTATCGACGATCACCACCCGGCTCTTCTCACCCAGCACCCTCGCCACTTCGCGGAGCATGGTGGTCTTGCCCACGCCGGGACGCCCCAACAGCAGGATGCTCTTGCCGCTCTCCACGATGTCTCGAATGATGTCGATGGTGCCGTAGACTGCGCGACCGACTCGGAGGGTGAGTCCTACGATGCTCCCCGCACGATTGCGGATGGCCGAGATGCGGTGCAGCGTCCGCTCGATCCCCGCTCGGTTGTCATCTCCGAAGTCCCCAATACGGGAGACGAGGTCGTCCAGAACCTCCGGACTCACCTCCTGGGGATCCAGAACCACCTCCCGACTCACCAGCCGAGCCTCCGGGGGTCGCCCCAGATCCATCACGACCTCGAGCAGCTCCTCCCGGTCCTCCAGACCTCCCACAACAGCGGCGATGGAAGGTGGCAGCACCTCTAGGAGCGCATCCAGGTCGTCGGTGATCTCAGGCTGCATGCCGCTAGGCCACATCTCCCTCTCGAGGACGGTCCCGACGCGCCGGAGACCGCGTAGCGGTGGTCACCCCTTCCACCTCTCGCTCCAGGCCGGAGACGGTCTGAACCTCCGGGGCTCCCACCACGGCCGTCGTGTGTTTGACCATGAGAAGCTCCTCAGCGAATGGACGGAATCCAGTCTCTTCTAGCGCGCGCTTCAACCCCAGCTCGTACTCCCGTGCAGCACAGTATAGCGGGCGGCCGAGTCCGTCGGATGAGGTCGGCAACATCTGACTGAGGAGCTCCACGCCCTCCTCTTCCGCCTCCGGATGGATGATGGCCCTCAGCCAGTGGCCTTCGGGGCCTCGCAGCATCCGTAGGTAGGCGATCAATTCCCCATCGCGCTCGGCCACATATTCCCGCATCCGCCCCCCAATCCAGACGCTCGTAGGCATGAGGCCGCGGTTGTGCCGCTCCAGTCCCTCCGCCTGTTGCACAAGCCGGGGGGTTACGGTTCGGTACAATCGACGAAGTCCCCAGTCGTCCCGACGACTCCGCCGCCTCCAGGAGGCACCGGTCTGATCCGATGCAGACGACGCCAAGGCGGGATCCAGCCGGAAGATCTGACGTCGGGTGTATGCACCGAACCCCTCCTCCCGCAACACATCGATGGCCTCCTCCTCCCAAGTCGGCACTCGAGCAAAGAGGAGGTGTACGCCGCGCTCCCCCATTTCGCGGACCAGGTGGGCCAGCAGTTTCTTCCAGAGATCAGGACCGTCGGGAACGCCATCCAGCGAAGGCGCCATGAAAACCACATCACAGTCCAGACCGCTCTGTCCCGACCGGGCCTGGATGAACCCGCCCACCGAGCCGCGCTCTTCGAGCATGTAGGTGAAGCTGGGCCTCCCCCTGAGAGGCAGCCTTCCCAGAAGCGTCTCCCAGAGCGGTGCGTTGCGTCCCAGAAGCGCAGTCTCCAGATCCAGCCGCATGCCGCGGCTGCCCAGTCTACGCAGCAAGAGAATATCCGATAGCCGGAACGCCCTGACACTCACGTCAAGAGAATCTTCCTTGGACAGGCCCAGCGACTGCCTGTCTCTATGATGGATCGGCAGGCCGCAGGCCTCATCGAACGGATGATCCACGCGGTACGGCCGGGCGCATCATGAGTGGTCGGGCAAAACGGGCCTCGACCCAGATCCTCACCTCTCCGCCAAGCGAAGGAAGTAGCGGTGGAATCGCGAGTCGTTAGTGAGCTCGGGATGAAACGTCGTGCCCAGAAGCGATCCCTGGAGCACCGCCACGGGCTCTCCGTTACCCTGTCCGTCCGTCAGCGTAGCCAGAACCTCCACGCCATCCCCCCACTGACGAATGGCCGGCGCTCGGATGAAGACTCCGGGGAAACCTCTTCCCCGCTCCTCCTCATCGGAAATGGCATCGAGGGCGGGCGCCTCCACTTCTGCCTCGAAGCTGTCCAGCTGCCTCCCGTAGGCGTTCCGCTCTACGGTCAGATCCATCAAGCGTATCAGCGGCGGGCTGCCGCCCCCGATATCCTTGGCCAGTAGGATCATGCCGGCGCAGGTTCCCCAGATGGGGAATCCCTCACCGGCAAACCGACGGATAGGCTCCACCAAACCGTAGCCAGCGGCTAGCCGGCCGATGGCGGTGCTTTCTCCGCCGGGGATGATCAACCCATCGAGTCCGTCGAGGTGTCTCGGAAGACGCACCTCGATCGCGTCCGACCCCAGTCGATCCAGGACTTGACAGTGCTCGGCAAAATCACCCTGAAGGGCCAGAACTCCGATCCGGGCCACGTCGTCTACCAGCCGCGGACGGCCAGTAGCTCCTCCTCCGAGATCTCCTCCATCTCCAGGCCCTTCATCGGTGCACCCAAGCCCTTTGAGACATCCGCGATGATGCTTGGGTCCTGGTAGTGGGTCGTGGCTTCCACGATGGCCTTGGCACGCTGTGCCGGGTCTTCCGACTTGAAGATTCCCGAACCAACAAACACGCCGTCCAGGCCCAGCTGCATCATGAGAGCCGCATCGGCGGGTGTGGCCAGACCGCCCGCAGCAAAGTTGACCACGGGGAGCCGACCCGCGTCCGCAACCTCTGACACGAGATCATAGGGGGCGCCGAGCTCCTTGGCGGCCGCGACTCGCTCCTCCGTAGGGAGGGATTGCAGCCTGCGGATGCCTCCCAGCACGCTCCGAGCATGCCGGACCGCCTCGACCACATTGCCCGTCCCGGCCTCCCCCTTCGTACGGATCATAGCGGCTCCCTCCGCTATGCGGCGCAGGGCCTCGCCGAGATCTCGGCAGCCGCACACGAATGGCACCCGAAACTGATGCTTGTCGATGTGGTGCTCCTCGTCGGCAGGGGTCAGCACCTCTGACTCATCGATGTAGTCGACCCCTAGGGACTCCAGAACCTGGGCCTCCACGAAATGGCCGATCCGCACCTTGGCCATCACAGGGATTGTGACGGCCTCCATGATGGCGAGCACCCGCTCCGGTCCGGCCATTCGGGCAACTCCGCCCTCCGCCCGGATATCGGCCGGCACCCTCTCCAGTGCCATGACCGCGACCGCCCCCGCCTCCTCCGCGATCGTCGCCTGCTCGGGGGTGGTGACGTCCATGATCACCCCACCCTTCATCATCTGGGCGAGGCCCCTCTTGGTCTTCCAGGTGGACTTTTCCATAGTCATCTCTCCCGGCATCGCCATCTGCTCCTCAAGTCGATCACCCGCGGTCTTCAATCTCCTCGGTCTCCCTGGTCGCCGGTTCCAGGACGCGTCGGCCCTCCGGATCCCCTTGTGCCTTCGCGGGCTCCTCAGCCTCATCCACGATCCGGTACCGCACGCTCAGCGAGGAGAGCTCCTGAAGGTGCTCCCGGACGACCTCTGGAGGTGACAGTGCAACGAACGTCCGCACGGCCACCACCAACACAGCCAAGTCATCCAGTTGGCCCAACCCGAGAAGGGGATCGGAGATGAAGTCCAAAGGGGACAGAAGGTAGATGAGGGAACCGGGCACGATCAGCTTGGTCCACAGGGGGACCCGCCCGTCAAGAAGGAGCCGGCTGACCAGCTGCGCCTCACGGCCGATGCGGCCGATCAGGCTCAGCGACGGACCCGGAGGACCACCTCCGCCACCCTCCCAGACCACAGGGCACCCTCTGCGCCAGCCAAGCCGGCCCTCACTCCTCCCCGTCCATTATACTATCGCCCTTCATCCGCCCGCAACCGAGGCCGCCCCCAAAGCCGGATCCCATCGCCTCGGCACCCGATTTGTCCGACGCAATGCGCCGCAACTATAATGGCTGCCACCCGCATCGGAACCCCGCCCATGGAAACCACCCCTTCTTCTGACCCCGCCTTGGACCAATTCCGCGGCCTCTTCGGCCAGGATCCACTGCTGGTTGTTCAGTCGCCGGGTAGGGTCAATCTGATAGGGGAGCACACTGACTACAACGCAGGGTACGTCCTGCCCATCGCCATCGATCGATACGTGACACTGTTCGCCGCGCCCCTCTCGATCCCCGAGATTCGGGTCCACAGCGTTGGCTTCAATGAGACGATTGTGTTCCCTCTCGAGGGGATCAATGCGGCAGAACCTCCGCACTGGAGCAACTACGTGAGGGCGGTGGCCTGGGCGCTACAGGAAGCAGGACACGAGCCGGCAGGATCTGGGCTTCTCGTCGCGGGAGACCTTCCTAGCGGCGCCGGCTTGGGGTCCTCCGCCGCGCTGGAGACTGCGATTGCGCGCGCCCTCCTGGAGCTATCCACAAGCACCATGCCGGCGGAGCAATTGGCGCGGCTCTGCCAGAGAGCGGAGGAGGAGTTCGTGGGCGTCCGTTGTGGCATCATGGACCAGATGGCGTCCCTCCTGGCCCGATTCGGACATGCGCTCTGGATAGACTGTCGCGACCTGAAGCACGACTGGGTACCCATCCCCGCGGATGCGACCATCGCGGTGGTGGACAGTGGACGCCGACGCAGCCTTCGCGAGTCGGGGTACAATATCCGAAGGCGGGAGTGCCGCCAGGCCGCGGATCTGCTGGGCGTGGAGGCGCTTCGGGATCTCTCCCATCGTGACCTGGATGGGGCCATCTCTCAGCTCCCCCCCAAGCTCCGCCGTCGCGTCCGGCATGTGGTGACTGAGAACGAGCGAGTAGCCGAGGCCGTTGGTGCCTTGGAAGACGACGACCTCTCGCGGCTGGGCCAGCTCATGCAGGAATCCCATGCCTCCCTCCGCGATGACTACGAGGTGAGTTCGTCGGAGCTGGATTTTCTGGTAGAGACAGCGATGTCAGTCGATGGGGTGCACGGTGCCCGGCTCACCGGCGCCGGCTTCGGAGGATCCACCGTCAACCTCCTCCGCGAGGATGCCGTGACAGACTTTCGACTAACCATGGCTCGAGCCTACCACGATGCGAGCGGGCTCCGTCCGGAGATCTACCTCTGCCAGGCGGCGGCTGGCGTCTCCGTCACCCACGCGGCTGACCGGCAGGGAGTGGTGCAGACGAGGGCGGCATGAGGTATCCCTGGAGACCCCCCGAGGAACCAACTGACACCTCCGCAGCCGCGGGGCTCGGAGATCAGGTACAAGAGGATGTGTCAGAAGTCCTCGCCATTACCGGCGTCGCCCCCGCGCGAAGTGGCCAGGCAGTCCTCTTCACCGGCCGGCTGAGGGTGGACGCCGAGTCTGGCCTCCGTACCCTCCTCCCTCGGCTGCGGGTCAAAGGGTTCGTCCCATTCCTCAGGCGACAAGCTGGCCTGGACACCGTCTTGGTGGTCCCCTCCGGCCCGGACCGGGGGCCATCTCGGATCCTGATCAACGTCCTGCTCCTCCTGGCCACTGTCCTGACCACACTGTTCGCCGGCGCTACGCAGAGAGGCTTCAACCCGATGGCGGAGCCCTCTGCCCTGCTGCAGGGCGTTCCCTTCGCCGCCGGGCTGCTCCTGATCCTGGGCACCCATGAGATGGGCCACTACGTCGTGGGTAGGCTGCGAGGACTTCGGGTGACCCTCCCTTACTTCATCCCTGTCCCCTTCGGGCTGGGGACGTTCGGGGCCTTCATCCGAATGGACTCGCCGGTCAAAGATCGCAAGTCCTTCTTCGATGTGGGGCTGGCCGGTCCCCTGGCGGGTCTGGTGGTGGCGATCCCTGTGCTCATCGTCGGGCTTGAACTCTCCGAGGTCGTGCCCCGCGTCCTGGTCCGCGTGGACCGCGGCTTCTTTCTGGGCACCTCGCTGCTACTCGACTTGATCGTAGACGGACTTTTCGGCTCACTGCCCGAGGGCACCGAGATTAGGCTGCATCCCCTGGCCTACGCCGGATGGATCGGACTGTTCATCACCGGAGTGAACCTTCTGCCAGCGGGCCAGTTGGACGGAGGGCATGTCGCCTACGCCGTCTTCGGCCGCTTCTACAACATTGTGGCGCAGCTGACCTTCCTGTTCTTGCTGGCGCTGGGGCTGTTCTCCGTCTGGAACGGATGGTTCATCTGGGCCTTCTTCATTCTGCTGAGCGGCCCCGGCCACCCTCGTCCGCTGAACGATATCACGTCCCTCGACCCGCTTCGTCTGGCGGTTGCCGGCCTGGCAGGCGTCCTCCTCATCCTGCTCTTCATCCCAGTTCCCTTCTCATAGGAAGCGCAACAGGGGGCGCCCTGGCCCCCTGCTAGGTCAGTCGTCCCCTGCGGTTCTCTGGCGGTGTCCCTCAGGCCACCCTCGGGCCGTCCCTCGTCCCCCCAGTAGCGTTCATGCGGCGGCACCGTCGAGAATCTGCGACCACTTCTGATAGAGCGGATCAGAGAGGCTCTTCTGCCGGGCCTGTTTGCGCATGTACGACTTGAAACTCCTCAGCGGCATAACGGGAACGCTGGGGTTCTGAACCTCCAAGTAGATCTGGGGGTGCGTGAACACGACCAACCCATGTACATCGCCGGCCTCGTCCCCAGCATCGACCTCCGTCTCCGCACCGCCGATCAATCCTCTCACTGCCCGGACCTGCTTGTTGAGCTCCCTTGTCGGATTTCCTAGCGGCGCCGGTCCGAAGCCCCGTAGGAGGCGAAGCAGGCTCAGGTTTCTGCGCCATCGATCCCCAACACACGTAACCTTCCCATCCACTGCTTTGGCAAGGATCACATACAGCCCATGCGGGGCCAGAAGCACGTGATCCGCAGGCAACAGGTAGCTGTAGAGACGGTGGCGATCGTCCCATCCCTTGGCCGCTCGCGCCAGCAACTGGTCAGCGCGAGGCTGCTGCACCCAGAGGGTCAGTCCTCTGTTGCCGACGCTTCCCATAATGAAGCCCACGACCAAGAGGGCCAAGGACACTCCCAGCAGCCCCGAGACCTGAAATCCGAGAATCCCGTAGATCTCAAGGAAGTAGAGGATCAGACCGGCCACCAGGAGCAGCGTGCCGCCGAAGGCTCCCACCTGGGCAAGTCGCGCCCTCCGCGCAACCAGCTGGTCGTTGACGGAGACCCTAGCCATCGAACCGACCGAGAGCGAGACACGCATCCTGACCGCCCAGACCGAACGACTCCGAGAGACAGATGCGGACATCCGCCTCCCGCGCCTCGTTAGGAACGTAGTCCAGATCGCAGGCCGGGTCCGGGGTCTCGTAGTTGATGGTAGGGTGGATGACCTGGTGGTGGATTGTGAGGGCGGTAGCGATCGCCTCCACCGCGCCAGCCGCGCCAAAGCAATGGCCCAACATCGACTTGGTGGAACTCACGGGCACATCGTAGGCGTGCTCTCCCAGCGCTGTCTTGATGGCGAGGGTTTCCGCTACATCGCCTAGAGGAGTGGAGGTTCCGTGCGCGTTGATGTAATCCACGTCCTCAGGATTCACCCCGGAGTCCCGGAGCGCCCAGCGAATAGTGCGGATAGCTCCCTTCGCCTCGGGATCGGGCGCGGCTAGGTGATAGGCATCCGAGGTCGCGCCAAAGCCCAGGACCTCCGCATAGATCCGGGCTCCCCGAGCCAGTGCGTGATCGAGTCGCTCCAAGAGCAGAACCCCGCTGCCTTCAGATCCCACGAACCCGTCGCGGTCCTTGTCGAAAGGCCGACACGCCCCCTGCGGGTTGTCGTTTCGGGTGGAGAAGGCCCTCATGGATACGAATCCAGCCATCGCCACATCGCTGGTAGCACCCTCGGTGCCTCCGGTGAGCACGAGATCGGCAGCGCCCCGACGGATCACCTCAGCTCCCTCTCCCACCGACTGCGTCCCGGCTGCACAGGCGGTGGTGATGGTGATGTTGTACCCGTGAAGCTGGTTCAGGTGTGCCAGGTGGAAGGCGGCGGCGTTCGGCATGGTGGACGTGAGATAGAAAGCCGACGGCTTCTTGCCCTCCACAACACGTAGGGTCGCCTCCTCTGTGGCGGAGAGCCCTCCCACCGCGGTCCCCAAAACGACTCCGAATCGCTCGCGGTCCACTTGGTCCATCTCCAGGCCGCTATCCTCGAGAGCCTGCTCCGCGGCAGCCACGGCGAACTGGCTGAACACCTCCATCCGCCGAGCCCGCTTGGGATCCATATACAACGTTGGGTCGAACCCTCGAACCTCGCCCCCGAACTTGGTGGGGTACTTGGTGGCGTCCAGCTTGGTGAAGTAGTCGATGGCAGAGCGCCCCTCGACCAGACCCTCCCACAGATCGTCCACCGAAAGCCCCATGGGGGTGATGGCCCCCATGCCGGTGATGACCACCCGCACGCGCCCGTCGTGCCGCCTGCCGTCTCCTCGCTCTGTCACAGCTCCGATTCCTCCCTCCGCACCCAGCTCACGCCGAGACCGTCGCCCTCTCTCGTCCGAGAGCGGTCTCCGCTACCCCCTCGGCGATGGCCCCAACGATTCCCCTTTCCACTGCCTGGACGGCCACCTTCACGGCGTTCTTCACAGCCTCCGCGTTGGAGCGACCGTGCCCGATGATCACCACCCCATCCACTCCCAACAAGGCCGCGCCGCCGTACTCAGCGTAGTCGAGACGGCGCTTCACTCGGTTGAAAGCGGGCGATGCTAGAAGTCCCCCCACCAGGGTCAAGGGGGATCGCCGCACTTCCTGCTCCAGGACAGAACCCAGAAGAGCTCCCATTCCCTCTGCCAACTTAATGATCACGTTGCCGGTGAATCCGTCCGTCACCACCACATCCGCCATCCCGCGTGGCAGATCCTTTCCCTCCAGATTACCCACGAAGTTCAGACCGCTGGCTGCCAGCAGATTATGGGCTTCGATCGCCAGAGTGCTTCCTTTCCCTTCCTCCTCGCCCGTCGAGATGAGTCCCACCCGAGGGTTCCCCACCCCCATTACGCGCTCCATGTACAGGCTGCCCATCACACCAAACTGCAGCAGGTACTCCGACTTGCAGTCCGTGTTGGCACCGATATCGAGGAGCAAGGTTGGGCCAGCCACGGTCGGGAATATCAGCGACAGGGCTGCCCGACGGATTCCCCGAATCCTCCCCAGATGCCAGAGGGCTGCGGCGTAGACTCCTCCAGTATTGCCCACCGAAACCACGGCTTGGGCACGACCGGACTTCAACAGCTTCATGGAGACCACTACCGACGCGTCCTTCTTCTGCCTGACGGCAGCGGCGGGCTTGTCCTCCATCTCCACCACCTGCCGCGCCTCCACCACCCGAAATGTCAACCCGTCGGTGCGATGCCGAGCCAACTGGGTCTCGATCTCCCTCTTCCTCCCCACCAGCAATACCTCGACCCCTAGCTGGCGCGCTGCCCGCACCGCCCCTTCCACTGTGACGGACGGGCCTAGGTCACCCCCCATGGCATCGAGCGCGATCTGCACGTCAGCTCATCTCCACCGGATAGGCCACGACCCCGATGACCCCCGGGCCGCCGTTGGCAGAGAGAGCCACCCCCGCCAGGAGAACGAAGAGTTCCACGCACGCGAAGCTCTCCTCCATGCGGTCGCGCAACCATCTTGCTTCTTCCGAGACGTCACCATGCATCACCGCCGCGCGAACCCGCCTTCCTACTCCAAGGGCCTTCTCCACCAACTGCAGGACTGACTCCAGTGAGCGGCGCCGGGTGCGGGCTCGGCCGACCGCCACCACCAATCCGTCCTCCACCGTCACGAGGGGTTTGATGTTGAGAAGGGAGCCGATGAGTCCCTGAATCTGGCCCACCCGCCCGCTGGCGACGAGATACTTCAGCGTATCCACGGTCGCGTAGATCGTGAGCAGACTTCTGACCTCATCCAGACGCTTGAGAATCCGCTGCAAAGGAAGCCCTGCCTCGATCGCACGAACCGCCTCCAAGACGAGGAATCCCGTCCCCATCGAGAGGGAGGCTGAGTCAAGGACCTGAATTCTCGCATCCTCCAGCATGTCTCGCGCCAGAACTGCCGACTGGTAGGTGCCGCTGGCTCTTGAGGTCACATGTATGGACAGGATCTCGTGGCCATCCTCCACCAAGGGCCGATACACCTCCAAAAACTGTCCCGGCGAGGGCTGCGAAGTCTTGGGAAGAAGCCCCTGGGCCATCGACCGGTACAGCCCCTCGTGGTCCAGATCCACTCCGTCCAGGTAGGTACGACCGTTGACGTGGATCCGGGCTGGTACCACTGTGATCCCGTACCGCGCCACAAGTTCCGCCGGAAGGTCGGACACACTGTCGGTGACCACCCGGAGGCCCATACCCAGCGATTATATCATCCGTCCCAGAGCCCTCAACAACCTTTCCATTCTCGATTCGAGAATCGACTGCTCTTCCCAACCAGTTCGCTGGTCGCCCGTCGACCTCAACTCGGTCGCATGTGGCAATTGGTCCCAAGATGGGATCCGTTCCCCCAAAACAGGACTAACGTCCTATTGATCGATGCCGGAGTTTTCGGTACCCTGTTCTGGTTACCAGAAAACCGAATAGCTCCACAGCAGAGGGGACCAGCTAGACCCCACTGCTAAGCGACGAAGAACCATCGATTGCCCGAAAAGGCAAACTCTCCGAAAGGGGAGGGCGCAAAGCTCCGGATCCCGGATGGGGATGGCCGAGCTACCGAAGGCAAGCGGATGGAATGGGACTTCCGCACCGCGGACCCTTGCGCGCCCGCCCCACACAAAACGGGGGCGGGCTTGCTGCATAGGGGACAGGATCTCGAGAGCGGCGAGTCGGAGACGACAAGGGAGAAGGGACGATGGATAGAGGTGAAAGAGGACAGTCGGTAGTCGAGCTGGCGCTCTTGCTGCCTGTGCTTCTCCTCGTCTTTCTGGGAACCACCGATTTCGGCCGCGTCTACTTCGCCAAGGTCGCCATCACCAACGCCGCCCGGGTCGGGGCCCGCTACGGCTCCCTGAATCCGGATGCCGGAGCTTTGATCGTAGACAGGACCGTGGAGGAGGCCGCCAAGACGGTCTCCTTGCAGCCCGCTGATGTCCAGGTTACCTGCAACAACGGAGCCTGCAACATGCACAGCGAATGGATCAGCGTCGAGACTCAGTACGAATTTCAGACGCTCTTCTTCTCCAACCTGGCGTTTGTGCGCGACTTCTTCCCGCCCGATGGCAGCGTGACGGTGCGGGCTTCCGCGACCGTCCCGGTGACCCTTCCCTTCCACAGCTAGCCCTCCTGTGGAACTAGATCGATGAAGCCTACCCGGTTCCGAGACAGATTCTCCGAGAGGGGACAAGCCACGCTCGAGGCCGCTCTAACCTTCCCGGTGCTGATCATAGTGCTGCTCGGGATCTTCGACCTGGGCCGGGCCATACTCGCCTACAGCACCATCTCCAACGCCGCACGGGAGGGTGCTCGATTCGGAATCATCCACCCCACCTGGCGAGACTCGGACGGCGTGACGCCCTACGACGAGTCCAACACCATCGAGGGACACGCCGCTGCCTACATGACCACGCTCGACGCAAGCCACGTCCAGATCGACGTCTGCCTCCCACCGTCGAACTACGACATCGCCACCTACGACTTCGACGCCTGCCCCAATGAGAACACGGACCCCGAGCGAGGGGATCCCCTCACGGTGACAGTGCGGTACGACTTTCTGGCCGCCACCCCCGTGATCTCGGCCCTCTGGGGTGGGGGAAATCTGAGTCTTGGTAGCCGAACCACCATGGAGCTGGAACTCCCGCTCTGACCAGGTGCCAAAGTGGCCCGATTCGGAAGGGAAATGCATCGAGAGGAAGGACAGGCCATTGTCCTGGTCGCTCTGGCGATGGTGGCCATGCTGGGGATGTTGGCCCTGGCCGTCGACGGTGGAGTCGCCTACGCCATGCGCCGTCAGATGCAGAATGCCTCCGACTCTGGATCCTTGGGCGGCGCGCAGGTTCTCCTCAATCGACTGGGCGATCTCAGCGCCGCTACCGAACAGGCGGTCCTGGCCGCAGTGCACTCCAACGCGGAGCAGAACGGTGTCGCCGATTCCAACGGGATCCCCGGTGATGGGATCAACGACAACATCCAGGCCTTCTTCGTCGACCAGTTCGACAATCCACTAGCGGCACCGCTGGGGAGCAACGGGTTCGTGCCCGACGCGGCGCGCGGGGTCCAGGTCGCCACCTCGGGGTCGTTCGTGAGCTTCTTCGCCGGCCTCGCTGGCCACGACTCGCTCGGCGTGGGGGCCACCGCAGCCGCCCGCTACGAGTCCGTGGTGGTTCCGTTTGGGCTCCTGGTTCTTCACCCCAGCGAGTGCGGGGCCATGTACGTGCACGGTCAGGGAGACTTCTCCGTCACCAACGGCGGCGTGCACGTCAACTCCGCATGCACGTCCGGGCAGCTCTACACCGGCAAGACCTCCACCACTGCAGACAGCCTATCCGTGGTGGGGAGCTACGAGATTCAGGGAGGAAACGCCACGGTCACCCCCACCCCAGACACAGGCACAGACCCGGTACCCGATCCCTTGGCCAACCTCAGCGACCCAGGCTGGGGATTCCCTACCCAGCACGGCACCCCCGCCACGCCTCAGCTCCTCGACATCTCCGGCCCCATCGCCGTCGCGCTCGATCCCGGGATCTACTGGGGCGGCGTGCGAATTCGCGGTCAGGCCAACGTCGATTTTCGACCGGGACCCTACGTCTTCGCGGGCGGTGGTCTCGAGATCTCCGGCCAAGGCGACGTGACCGGCAACGGCGTCTTCTTCTTCAACACCGTCGACCCCATGAACCCCAACGGGGACGGCGCCTTCGGCGACTTCTACTGCGCCGGTGTGGGCGACATCGAGTTCACACCCATGGGCAGTGGAACCTACAAGAATCTCCTCTACTTCCAGGACCGCAACAACACTCAGAACGTGTACATCGCCGGAAACTGCCTGGGCGGCCTGACGGGCACCATCTACACGCCAAACGCGATGATCGACATTGCCGGAAACGGAAACACCGAAGCCCAGTTCATCACCGAAACCATCGAGGTCCGAGGCAACGGCTGGATGGACATCCTCTACGACGGCGATCGCTTCTACGAGTACGAAGTCCTCTTCCTGTCCCAGTGACAGGGACAAGTGCCTCCCTGGAGAGGGTCGGGGCCAGCAGCCCCGACCTTCTTCGGTCCAGGGATCTGTGGCCAGAGCGACCCATGGCCAGTCTCCGAGGGGCCTGATACAATCCTGTCGCTCGCGCCTGCGTACGCCGACGGAGGGATTCTATGAACCGCGCGCCTCTCATCGGTCTGACTGCCCTAGCCATGGCGGCTCTGAGCTGCGATCTGGGTGGACTCGGGGTCGCACCCGCTGCACCGGAGCCGACCCCTCCCCCCCCGATCCCCAAGGCTACCGCGGAGCCCACTCCTCCTCCCCCCACCGTCGCCCCCAAGCCGACACCGCCGCCCCCGTCTCCCACAGAGGAGCCCCCGCCACCCGAGGTGTTTGTCGAGCGGTTCGACAGCAATCGAAACGACTGGTTTGAGGGATCGGTAGGTGAAGCCCAGGTGTTCGTGGGCAACGGTGTCTACAATATCCTCAATCCCTACGAGGAGGATGTCGACAACTTCGTGTTCGGCGTCACCCGCGCGTTCCGATTCGAGGATTTCGACCTCACGGTGGACCTCACCCAGCTGAGCGGCACTGAGGACAACGAAATGGGAGTTGTCCTCGGCTACGAAGATGACTTGAACTTCTATGAGTTTGCCATCTCCGGCGACGGTTTCGCAGGTATCTTCCAGATAGCCAACGGAGAATGGGACATCATTGAGGCCTTCTTTCCATCCGGTCACATCGTTCAGGGAAACGCCACCAACCAGATCCGCTTGGTAGTTGAAGGTGCCAATCTGACAGCCTTCGTGAACGGTGAGCGAGTGCTCGAGAAGCCAATCCCAGGATATCGAGGAGGCTTCGTAGGCCTGGGTTGCGGCGCCTTCGAGCCACCCGAGGTCTCCTGCACGTTCGACAACCTGGAAGTCACCGAGCTCTGAGCTAGTCGCGCCCCGTTCCAGGGTCGTGCTGCGACAGCAGCCATCGCCCTTCTGTCGTTCACGGACTGGGCGCAGTTCACGCCTCGTTCCCAGATCCGATCGGTTGACACCCTCGTCGGCCGGGCCCTATAATGGTTCCACAAGCCCCCGTGGCGGAATTGGAATACGCGGCAGGTTGAGGGCCTGTGCCCGCAAGGGCGTGCTGGTTCGAGTCCAGTCGGGGGCACCAGAAGCGGCCCGGGGTACGTTCCCGGGCCTTCTTGCATTCCGGGCGGGTTCCAAAGATCCTAGGCTGCCGCCCATGATCTACCGCGTAGGCGGCTGGCGACCCGTTGTCCTGGGCCTGGGCCTCGGACTGTTCGTCAGCCGCAGCCTCGCTGAGTTCGCCGGGTTCCCCGGCCCCTGGCCGCAACCGCTGCTCCTCCTTCCCGTTCTGGCCGGGCTTGGGATATCGCTCGCTGCGCTGGCAACCCGTCGGAAGTTTGATCTGGACCCGCTCACGGTGCTCTGGATCTACGTCATATTCCCCAGCATCGAACCGCGACTTGCGGCCGGAGCGGCCTTCGTGGGCCTGATCGCCGTTCTCCACCGAGCTCTCCGTGGCCGCTTGCCGTCCAGGGAGTGGACGGATCTCCTCCTGTTCACATTGGCACTTCTCCTGTACCTCCATACGCTCGCACCGACTGTGCTGCCGGCTGATAGTGGGGAGTTCCAGCTCGTCTCGGCAGTGCTGGGCATCGCTCACCCCCCCGGATATCCGCTGTACACCCTTCTGGGAAAGCTCTTCACCCTGGTGCCCTTCGCCGAGATCGCCACACGGCTCAACCTCCTCTCCGCCGTTGCCGCCGCACTGACCTTGGTCCTGGTCTCCCGGACCGTCCGTCGAGCCTCCGGTTCCTGCATCGGAGGTTGGGCCGCTGCTGTGGCTCTCGGTGCTTCAACGACCTTCTGGGCCCAGGCAACTACGGCCAACATCCGGATGCTCACCGCATTTTTCGCAGCACTCATGCTCTGGCTCGCCGTGACCTACGCCAGCAAGGGTCGGCCCCGCGACCTAGTGTTCCTCGCCGCCGCAGCGGGCTTGGGCATCGGCCACCACGGATCGCTCCTTTGGATGATGCCGCCGGTCCTGGCTTTTCTATGGTGGAGCCGGCCGAACCTCTTCACTCAAGTGCGCTCTTGGAGGCGACCGGCCATCGCCCTCGCCCTGTCGTTCCTCCCCCTGCTCTACGTTCCCCTACGAGCCGCGACAGGCGCCCCCTTCGGAGCTGAGGGGATCAGAGACCTTCCGAGCGCGCTCGATCACCTGCTGGCCCGTGGGTTCCAGGGGGACATTCTCTATTTTGCGACGCCCGAGACTCTGCCTCAACGGATGGCGATCTTGGCCAACGCGCTCGAGATCCAGTTCGGTGGACCGCTGCTTCTGTTGGTTCTCGTGAGCGTCCTGCTCCTGCTGTGGCGAGATCGCCCCCTCGCTCTCCTATTGGGAGGATCCTTCGCCCTCGTGGCCTTTGTCGGCATCACCTACCGCGCCCCCCAGTCTGTGGAATACATGCTGCCGGCCTACCTGAGCGTTGCCATCGCCTTCGGCTATCTGGTCGGATCCGCCGCACGCCTACCAGGAAGAACGCTCCCAGCCCTGGCCGCAGCGACGCTCCTGTTGCCTGCTGGGATCTCCTTGGCGGATCGGTTCCCCAGCTACCAGACGCTGGCCCGCGACCGATCGGCTCGCGACTATGCCGAAGCGGTCTTTGACGCAGCGCCTCGGGGGGCGACGGTCCTTGCCAACTGGCACTGGGCCACCCCGCTCTGGTATCTCCAACAGGTGGAAGGAGAGCGTCTCGATCTCGAGATCGTCTACGTCTTTCCAGAGGGGGCCATCCCGATCAGCGACTCTTGGGTCCGGCGGATCGGGGACTCCCTAGACGATGGCCCTGTTCTCGTAACCCGTTTCTTCGAATCCTATCGACACCTTCCCTACCGGTTCCTGCCGCTGGCTGAGGCCTGGCTGGTTGACGACGGACGCCGGTTCGAGCCTCCCCGGGACTACGATCCCGTCGACGCTACCTTCGGCGACCGAATCCGGTTCCTGGGATTCCGCGTTGGCCTTGATGGGCTCTCCCCAGGCTCCAGCCTGTCGCTCGACTTCGCCTGGCAGGTGCTGGAGGTGCTGGAGGACGACCATGCCATCTTTGTACATCTGGTGGACCCCACCGGACACATCCTAGGTCAGATGGACCGGACCTATCCGGCGGGACAGCTAGAACCTCAAGAGGTCGTGACGGAGCGTTTCGAATTCCCAATTCTACCCACGGCCTACCCCGGATCTTACCGACTCATCGCCGGAGCCTATCTCCCTCTTCCGGAGGGTGGATGGAAGCGGCTCACCACGGCGGATGGCCACGAGACGGCGTTGCTCTCTCGCGTGTCTCTCAACCGCCGTACGGATCGGCCCCTGTCCCTCCACCCGGTCCACCAGCCCTTCCAGGGCGGATTGACCCTCATTGGCACAGACTACGATTCGACCTTCGGCGGCGAGCGGCGGATCTACCTGCATTGGCATCTAACGCGCACCGTGCCGGGTCCCTATCGCGTCGAACTCGTGGACAGCGACTCGGTGCTGGCAGAAGAGTCCTTGATCGTCTCCGGCTCCACTGCCGCTGGCTATCAGACCATCGCGTTCGACGTCCCCCAGGTCCCTGGGCCACTCACGCTTCGGGTCAGGACGGCCTCGGAGGAGATTCTGGACAGACTCGGCCCATGGGGGGCGCCCCTTCCGTGGCCTGCCGCGCTCCGTCCCCCAATGGAGGGGGACCGCTATGTGGTTCTCGGCGGTGAGATGATCCTCGCCAGGGTCGAGGCAGGCGGCACCGCCAGACCTGGAGGCGCCATTCCAGTGGATCTTCTCTTCGTGGCACAGAAACCCCTGACTCGCGACTACGCCGTATCGATCCGACTGACCGGCCTGTCGGGCCGACTGATCTCGGCGCACGACAGTACAGCCGCCCTCGGGGCGATCCCCACCCTCAAGTGGATCCGTGGCACCCGCGTTCGCGACCCACACTACTTGTCCGTCCCCGAGATTGCGGAGCCCGGCTCGGCAATGCTCAACCTCGTCGTGTACGACGCTTTCACGCTCATCCCTCTGGCCATCCTCGACGAGAGGATTTCTCAACTGGGACCGGCCACTCCACTCGGATCGATCGAGATCGCCAGCTAGCCGGTCCCGAGGCACCGTGATATAATCGCCGGCCTATGCCGCCGAGACCTGCTACCCAGGCGCGGCTCGCCATCCCAGTTTCCTTGGCCCTCCTCTTGACCGGATGCGCCCTGGGAAGCACTCCGCCCACCCCCACCCCGACCAAAACACCCCGACCGACCGAAACCCAGGTCGTGGCGGCGGCTCCCACAGAGACCCCTACCCCCACGCCAGACTACAGCGTCTGCCCACTCACCGGCGAACCGCTGGCGGATTCCGCCCTTGCCAGGCGTCCTCCCCTCGACGTTAAGATATCTAACGATCCCTGGTCCCGACCCCAGTGGGGACTGCATCTGGCGGATCTGGTCTTCGAGCACCTGGCCGAAGGGGGGATCACCCGGCTGAACGCCATCTTTCTGTGTCAGGCGCCCGGACCTGTTGGCCCAATTCGGAGTGCCCGACTGATCGATTTCGACATCGCACGCATGACCGGCGGGATTCTCGCCCACTTCGGGGCCAGCCCACCCATCCTCGGCCAGCTACGGGAGACCACCGATCTGCCCCGTCTGGATGGGTACAGCGGCGATCCGGGGTTCTACCGCATCTCGGAGCGGGTGGCTCCGTTCAATGCCCTAGCCGATTCCGCGGTATTCTGGGAGGAGGCGGCCAGGCGCGGCTGGCAGTCTTCTCTGGTCGGGCCGATCTTCACTTTTGCTCCGAGCCAAGGCGGTTCTCAAGCCAGCCAGATCGACATCGAGTACCGCACGGGCAACACCGTTCGATACGCCTATGATCCGGGGAGCGGCCGCTACCTGCGCTCCATGAACGGAGAGCCCCACACCGAGGCAACCGACGGGACCCAGATCAGCACAAGCAACGTAGTAGTGATCGAAGCTACCCACGAGGAGACCGACATCATCGAGGATCGACTCGGCAACCGATCGCTGCGGATCCACCTCCTGGGACGCGGGCCCGCCACCGTCTTCCGCGGTGGCCTACGGTTCTCGGGGGATTGGGTCCGAAGCGAGGAATCGGACTTCTTCGATCTCTTGGATCCAGATGGCAGTGCGATCCCTCTCGCAACCGGGTCCACCTGGATCCAGATCGTGCCGCCCAGCGTGCCGGTTCAGGTCTCCTGACAGATAGACGCCACCTGCAACTGGCAGGTGGCTCCGACTGGAAGCGGCGCCGACGCCCTAGCCTATCCCACCCGGGTCAATTCCTGCTTCGCGTCTGACCGCCGTCACCCAACGAGGCCTGGAAGGACGGGTCGGCATACGATGTCCCGCTAGTTCGCCTCCTCATCCTCGGCTCTCTCCACGGTCACGCTGACCCGAGCCTCGTGACGCGCGGAGATCTTCACCGTGACCTCTCGTGTGCCGAGTTCGCGGATGGGCAGGTCTAGGAGCACCTTCCGCTTGTCCACCGGCTCTCCCACTTCTCGGCTCAGCGCCTCGGCGATATCGCCCGCCGTGATCGACCCGTAGAGGCGATCCTCCTCCCCCACTCTGGCATCAAAACTCAGGCTGGATCCTTCGATGCGCTCCGCCAACCCGGCGAGTTGTGCATCCTCCCGCTCCTGCTTGGCGCGGGCCGCCTGCCGCCACCCTGCGGCCTGTGCAAGGGTTGCCTCAGTGGCTACCTGCGCCAGTCCCCGCGGGATAAGGTAGTTGCGGGCGTATCCTGGGTTCACCTCCCGGACCTCGCCTGCCCGCCCCAGATCCTCAACGTCCGCTAGCAAGAGCACGTCCATTGCGGTTCTTCTCTCCTGGGATTGAGATGGAGAAGACTATAGGCGTGCTCACCCTGCCCCCGCAACCCTGCCCCCAGGGGCAGAGATTGCCGCACCCCTGGCGCCTTGATAGAATGCCGCCGCGAGCGGCGTCCTCCTCGTGCAGCCGGCTCTCGATGGAGCCGCGGATGACGCCCCCGCGTACGCTCGAGGCCATCCACTCGAGACGGGAGTCTGCAGGCCGGGCTGCCGGACCGATATCTATTCCCCACGTGAACCTCGTAGGTAAACGTCTAGGCAACTACCGCATCGTGGAGGAAATCGCCCACGGTGGGATGGGCGTGATCTACCGCGGTATCCAGGAGCCTCTTGGCCGCGAGGTAGCGGTCAAGGTCATGACGGAGAGCCTGGCTCGGGACAAGTCCTTCGTGAATCGCTTCATGCGAGAGGCCCAAATCGCCAGCCGGTTGAACCATCCTCAGATCGTACACATCTACGATCAGGGCCAGCTCGACGGCTACCTCTACATCGCCATGGAAATGGTGCCGGGACGGACACTCGGAGAGCTGCTTGCCGCACGCCGCCGGTTTCCGATCTCCGAGGTCGTGGACTTGAGCCAGCAGATCTGCGACGTGTTGGCCTATGCTCATGCAGAGGGGATCATCCACCGCGACATCAAGCCCTCCAACCTCATCCTAGACCAGCACGGGAAGATCAAGATCACTGATTTCGGACTCGCCAAAGCGCTCGCGCTCCCCTCCTTCACCGCCACCGGAGAGCTTCTGGGAAGCCCCGATTACCTGTCCCCAGAGCAGTTCCGGGGGCAGCCTGCGGATGAGAGGACGGATCTCTACGCGGTAGGGCTCATTCTCTACGAGCTTGCCACCGGTCAGCGTCCATACGCGGCAGACGATGCCGCTTCGCTGATGTACAAGGTGCTACACGAGCCCGCTCCGTCTCCTCGTGACCTCCGGCCCGAGATCCCCGAGACACTGGACCGGATCGTCCTGCGCTGCCTGCAGAAAGCACCGGAGGACCGGTTCCCCAGCAGCCGATCTCTCTCCAGCGCTCTACAGCAGATCCGAGACCAGACCGCACCGCTACCGTCGCTAGCGGAGGTCTCCACTGCCCGGATTCCCAGCGACCTCCCTCGCACCGTGTGGCAATCCCTCGTCGTGATCCTGGCTCTCGGTGCCATGTACGGGAGCGAGCTCCTGGGCGTGGGGACCCCCGCCAGTAGAACCTGGCTCCATCTCGCCCTCGCCCTTGCCGCCACCGTGGCGACGGGGGTTTCCCTCGGTGTCGGGTCCGGCGCCCTGTCCGGCCTCCTTCTCGCACTGGGCCAGGTGTGGTTGCCGCATCCTTTTCTGCGCACCGTGCTCGCGCGGGGGCTCTACTTGGCATTCAGCGGCTCTATCCTGGCGGCCAACGGGGCCGTCGCGGGATGGGCAGGGACAAAGCCGCGACGACTGACCCTCGCCCTGGGTCTCATGGGAGTCTCCTTCTTCGCGTTCCTCCTTCTCGCGAATCTCCTTCTCGCCACCGCCTTCCCCTTCCTGCGGGACCAATCCCTCCGACAATTGCGGAGCGTTCTGCCGGGAGGCTTGGGAGGTGGCGCTCTGCTGGTGCTCCTGGTGGCGTACCTGATCGTCGGCCTCCTGATCACTCTCTACCGCTGGCTCGTTGATCGACAGAGCGTCACGTCCACCAGATCGAGTTCCATCGAATAGCCCTTCATCCCGCGCTTGCCACATCCCACGGGCGTCACCACAGAAGAACTCTTCTGAGAACAGCCTCGGCGCAAGACTCGTGCCATGGATCCGATTCTGGACGGGCTGAACCAAGGACAGCGGGAAGCAGTGACCGCTCCGCTCGGCCCGATCCTGGTCGTTGCTGGACCAGGGAGCGGCAAGACCCGGGTCCTCACTCACCGTGTTGCATACCTGAGGAGGGAAGCTGGCGTCCTTCCTCGGCACATGATGGCGGTCACGTTCACCAACAAGGCGGCGCGGGAGATGATGGAGAGGCTCTACCGGCTCCTGGGATACGACCTCCGTCAGATCACCGTCGGCACCTTCCATGCCATCTGCGCTCGCATGCTCCGGCGCGAGGGGAAGCGCCACCCACTGGGGTCTGAATTCGCGATATATGATAGGGACGATCAGGTCCGCTTGATGACCGAGATTCTCGAAGGCATGGGTCTGGACCCTCAGGCATTCCGTCCCACCGCCCTGCTCGCTGCCGTCTCCAAAGCCAAGAGCGACCTCATCGGGCCTGCAGAGTTCACCAGCCCGAACTACTGGCTGGAGGTGGCCAAACGCTCCTACTCCGCATATCAGGACGCGCTTGCGGGCAACAGGGCCGTGGACTTTGACGATCTCCTCGTGAACGCGGTGCGTCTCCTCGAAGACGAAGAGGTCGTGAACAAGTATCAGGGCTGGTTCCGGCACGTGCTGGTCGATGAGTTCCAGGACACCAATATCGCACAGTACGAGCTGGTCAAGCAGTTGTGCCGCCACCACCGGCAACTCTTTGCAGTGGGCGACGAAGATCAGAGTATCTACGGTTGGCGTGGGGCAGACTCGCGAAACATTCAACGGCTCAGGGAGGACTTCCCGGAGGCACGGATCGTGCTGCTCGAGCGCAACTACCGCTCCACCCAGACCATCCTCGACGCCGCCCAGGCCGTCATCCGCAAGAACCCGGATCGCGTGGAGAAGACCCTCTGGACTGAGGTCTCAGGAGGACAACCGGTGGCCCTGATCGAGGGCTACAACGAGGAGGAGGAAGCCCAGATCGTGCTGGGGGAGATTCAGAGGCTCGTCGCGGCCGAGGGCTACGAGGCGGCCGGGTGCGCTGTGATGTACCGGACCAACGCCCAGTCCCGCGCGCTCGAGGAGGCTTTCGTGCAGCAGGGCGTCCCCTACCGGCTGGTAGGGGCCACCCGCTTCTACGAACGGCGCGAGGTCAAGGACATCGTGGCGTACCTCAGAGTGGTACACAATCCCGACGATGCTCTCAGCCTGCTTCGCATCCTTCGGGTTCCCCGCCGCGGGATTGGCCGTGTCACAGAGGAGGCTCTGGTCGCGTGGGCCCACGATATGAAGCTATCGCCGTACGCGGCTCTGCAGGGGCTCGCGAGGATGGGGGAAGAAGAAGGTTCATTGCAAGCCCCAGGTGCCGGGCTGCCCATTGGCCCACGGCCACGAGGCAGACTTCTGGCATTCCTGAATCTTCTGGACGACCTAACCGCGGTCAGAGACGAAGAGGGGCTTCTGGGTCTCTTCGACGCCGTCGTCGAGCAAACCGGATACGAAGCATACTTGCGGGATGGAACCGAGGAAGGCGAAGAGCGCTGGGCCAACGTCCTGGAACTGCGCGCCGCGGCCCAGGAGTACGGCCACCTGCCACCGGTAGAAGCCCTCACGGCCTTCCTTGAGCGCGTGGCCCTGGTGTCCGATGTGGACAACCTTGAGGAGGGGGTAGACGCACCAGTGCTGCTTACCCTCCACATGGCGAAAGGCCTGGAGTTTCCCGTCGTATTCATCGTTGGCCTGGAAGAGGAGATCCTTCCTCACAGCCGCTCTCTGGCCGGTGAAACCCGCGGCGGCGAGCCTCTCTCGCTTCAGGACGAGGCGCCGGAGGATCCGGAGGCCCTAGCCGAGGAGCGCCGGCTGCTGTACGTAGGAATGACCCGTGCCCAAGAGCGGTTGTACCTGCTCCACGCCTTCCGCCGTGCGCGCTTCGGACGATCAACGGTGGGTGTCCCTTCCCGGTTTCTGCTGGATATTCCGGCGCACCTGCTGGCGACTCCAAGTGGGGAGCCTCCGCCACGTCCCGTGCCACAGGTCCGTCAGAAGGGGATCTTCAAAGCCGGGGACAAGGTGCGACATACGAAGTTCGGCAAGGGACTCGTAGTCTCGAGCAAGATGAGAGGCGACGACGAAGAAGTGACGGTAGTCTTCGAAGGCATGCCTCCAAAACGCCTCCTGGCAAGCATGGCCCCCCTCGAAAAGACAAGGTCGGACGACTCATGAGAGCCGTCCGACCTTCGATTCCAACTTCGGTCGCGCCGAGCTACGCCTCTGCCCGGATGTGACCCTGTACGCCTAGGCGCCTCTCGTTTCCCGTTGAAACTCGCTGCTCGGGCGAAGCCGCCGCCTAGGCGCGAAGGTCCCCGGAGGCAGAGCGGGGTTTCGCCTTCCCCGCAGGATCCGGCGCATGGGTCCGGGAGGTTCGTCCGTCCCGGCCAAAGGCTGGGTCATCGTTCTCTGCACAAACCAGAAGGCTCCGGCGGCTACCAGAAGATCCCCTACGCTGTAGACATTCGCTTGGGGCCCCGGACCCGGAACGGGCAAGACGTCCGTCAGCACCCACAGGACCGAGCCTTCATCGAGAGGTATCAGGTGGCGGTAGTGGCCAGTCGTCTCCAGCGCAGCGGCGATCGCGGCCAACCCGGCCTGATGAACTGCTTCCAATCGGACCGGCATCCAACCCCCGTTGGAGGCGATGGCCAGAAGGTTCAGGGCAAGTCCCACTCCGAGGAGTTTGATCCCCGGCAGCTGGCTGTTCAGAAGCACGGCCAAGAGGAGGAGCGCCAAGGCGTCCAGGTAGAGGATCGCGGTTGGAGGTCCTTCAAAGATATCGGGCCACAGCGGGGAGAAGATGGCCAACTGCAGTCCCAGCCCTACGATGATGAGATAGGGATGGCGCAGCGAGACTCCGCCCAGACTGGCAAGCCGTCCCCCCCGAAGGAGCCCCACCACTGTGGAGAGCGCCACGGCGAGGATCATCCGTCCCCCCTATGCGATCCGACTTCTGCTGCATGCGCCGGGGAAGGCGCGATCACATACGTCCGTTCGCCGGGCACGCGGCGGGCCTCCAGGGCTTTGAGAAAAGCATCGACTACCTCTGGATCGAACTGGCTCCCTCGGTTTGCCCTGAGTTCCGCCACCGCCTTCTCGTGGCTCAAGGCTTTTCGGTAGGGCCGATCGGAGGTCATCGCGTCGTAGGCATCGGCCACAGCCAGAATCCGCGCTCCGAGCGCGATCTCCGTTCCCTTCTTCCCGCTGGGGTAGCCGGTCCCGTCGAAACGCTCGTGATGATCCCGAACCAGTGCCCTCCCTGCCTCGAACCCCGGGAATTTCGCTACCAGGTCGTCGCCGATGATCGTGTGCTGCCGAAAGATCCGTCGCTCCTCCGGGGTGAACGGCCCCGGCTTGTACAGCATCTCATTGCTCATCCCGATCTTGCCCAGGTCATGCAGCCGCGTGGCGGTGACCATCACGTCTATTTGATCGAAGGGAACCCGCATCTGGCGGGCGATCATCTCGACATACCGGGCCACCCGCTGCGAATGCTGATACGTTGTGATATCCCGGGCGTCGATGGTGTCGGCCATAGCGATCAGTGCCTCTTTGGTTTGCTCCGCAACCTGACGGACCTGACGGATGGCCTGGCGGACAATGTACAACGGCAGAAACGCCAGGGCGAGCGCCCAGGCGCCGATGTTCCACAGGATCGCCACCGTCGCGCCAAGCGGGACCATCGCCATCTCGTGCCATACCACATCCCGAAAGGTCATCCTCCATATCGAGATGAGAGACGTCCGCTCATCTAGAGCAATGACCTCAGAGACCAGCAGTTGGTTGAGAACGAAGTAGACGATTCCGCCAACCCCTAGGGCTCCAAGGTCGGTCAGAGTATCGAAGACCCTAGGATCCTGATCGGCCAGGTACTGATAGGTCGCTGCCAGGCCTGCAAAACAGATGACCTGCAGGGCTACGTTGAACGGGATCCGGTTCCAAGGAAACGGGAACTGTTCACTCCTTACGATCCCCTTCCACAATACGAACTCGGCCACAAGCGTTCCCACGAGCGCGATCACTACGGCGGCGCCGGGGCCGAACAGCACCGCCCCAGCTATAAGGATGGCAGTGCCGACCGTGATCTCCGCATGCACGCGCCGCAGATGAATCGGGAAGAGATTCGCAGCGATGACGAGCACGACGAATGCCGCTACCTGAACGAGCTCCCTCAGGGTCAGCTCGATACGGAAAAGCGCAGAGGCCACCAGCACCAGTGCCAGGATCACCAGAAGCGCGATGTACAGGCTAAGCTGCCAGCTTCGCATCGTCAGGGTTTCGGCGTGTCACGGTCCATAGGCGCGCCGGAGCGCCAGCGAATCATCACTGTCGGAGGGGGGCCGCCCACCGTGAAGCCCTCATACTGCGCATCCAGACAACCAAAAGCGTGGCGCGCTGCCATACGGCAAGCTAATCGCCACACTCCTCAACCGCGAGGCTATCAGTTCAAGGCCGGTGGGGGAGCGCCAGCGACGTTACCGCCAGTTTGCGCCCGCCCCACTGGCAAGTGCGAAAGCCGCAAGGGCGAGCAGCACGTACAGCGTCTTTAGGTAGACGGTCTGGATGCGCCACTTCATCTTGGGGAATCTCCTTTCGCTCGGTTTGGGTTGAATGCCTCCTCAACCCTTGCGGAAGATTCCCCTTCACTCCGCTCTGGGCGTACGCCCGGTTTTTCACAGGCGCATCCCCCACCGACCGGGCCAGTCTATCACACTCTCGGCTGGCTTGTCAATCTTGTGCAATCCTTCACAAACTACGAGCGAAAATGCCGCCTCATTTCTCGCCGGCCCATAATTGTGGCACCCCCAGGAGACTCCGCGAGGAGGTCATTCCTCCGGGACTCGGGTGATCGAGATGATCTCGCCCGTCAATGGATCAAGGTAATAGAGGAGCAGACTCGGAGGCCGCCCTGTCTCGTCGCTGAAGTTCACTTCCCACGCCACTGTCTCTGTCCCTGGGATGGTACGGAGGCGGGCGGACAGCTTCATGATGGCCCTGTCCCATCGAAGGATGTATTCCCTTCCTCCATTCTTGAGGGCAATCTTCACCGCCTCAGTGCTGTCCAGAATCCCCTCTTCCCACTCAACGAAGGCCCGAGCCGTGCACGGCCCCAGGCACGTGGCCTCGGTGACCTCAGGCTGTGTCTCCCCCTCCCGAATTCCGATCTCCAGCCGATTCGCGGTGTCCGTCGGGGAGAAGCTGTGAAAGGTCAAGGACCAAGGCTCTGGATCCATCGTCAGCTGGAATGTCACGCTTGGACCGTACAGAGCCGCGTCGGGACGCCACGCCTGGGCCGCAGCCAACGCTGCATCAGAGGCATCACGGACGGAAGGAACCCGGACACTACCGTCCCCGACTGGGATGAACTCCGACTCCTCCCGAAAGCCAATGAGCCGAGTCTCCAGCACCTCCGCCGTAAGAGGATCGATCATGATCCAGATCCCCTCCCCAAAGGTCTCTGAGAACACCGCCCGCCACTGCAGCCTGCCGGTGGCATAGGGTATGGCGTGCTCCAACCTCAGGAACAGTGAATCCGCCTCGGGATACTGCCCGAGAAACTCCTGGCCACCATTGGCCAGGGCGATCTCCAGGGCCTCGGTGCTGTCAATTCTCCACTCGTCGAGCTCGATGGGTCGCTGAGGGTTTGTGCGGGCGGGTGAGTATGCCTCCTCAGTTTCGATTCTGGTACCGCCATTCGCTTCTGAAACATAGACCAACAGACCAGACGTGGGGTCCACTCTGGTATTGAAGGCAAATGCCGCATCGGGCGCCCTAATGCTGTCGGCCCGGCGAAGAGTCACATCGGCCCAAACGAGAAATGCGTCCGGACGCCACAGGCTCGCCTCAGCCAGAGCCTTCGGATACAACTCCCTAACGGAGAGGACCCTGAGCTTCCCAGTATTGGGGGTAGCCTCCGGAGCGCAGCTTAGAACCTGAGAAGCGACAAGCCCAACAGCCAACGCGAGAACCGCAATCATTCGAAACGCTGCCCAGCGTGACTCTTGCCGTAGGAAGCTGCGATAACGCTCTCTCGCCCGGCTGATGCTCATGTCTCGAACTGGTTTATTCGTTGAGGGTGGGACGCTGCTCTCGAATCAGTTCCCAGAACCTTTCGTCGCCGAAGATCTCCGCGAGTTCCCCCAGCGGTCCCTCTCTGACCACTCTGAGTGCCCGCCGGTAGTCAAGATCATGGGCGGTCTTGAGGGCCTCGAGGTAGTACGGGTCGTAATTCGCTTCGTGTCCCGGATCAAGCCTGAGTCGCTGGAGGAACTGCGTGTTCACAGGACCCCTGGCGTTCATCATGGCTGCGTCGGCGTTGAAGGGCTCACCAAGCGGGTTGTCAGTTGGGATGTGGACCACCTGTTGGATGTTCACTCGGGCCTCCTGATAGTGCTGCTGGGCACGGTACATCATGTGGCCCCACGGGTCCTCTTGAGCCCAGTAGGAATCCACCCGCTGTTGCGCGAGCCGCTCGGCGCGGC
>CAYGBX010000002.1:0-43162 GCA_964348195.1 uncultured Anaerolineales bacterium | reverse complement strand
CGTGCGCCGCCGCCCGGGCCAGCCCCACCCACCAAGGCACAGCCCCGCTCCCCCGGACCCCTGACGTTGATGCCGAGAGCCCTGGCACCACCCTGCCAACCCGGTCCAGCCCCAACACCACCCCAAGCCAGGTGAGGAGGCCCAAAGCGAAGGCAATAGCGCCACCAACACCATGGCCCAACAGTCCCCGACCGTACAGCAACCCCGAGATCAGGGAAGCCAGGAACCCAACCATCCCCAGAACGACTGTGGAACCGCCTCCTGTCACCAGACCCCCGCCCAAGAGAAGTAGCAGGATCAAGAAACCAAAGAGACCTCCCGCTCCAGCCCCAAGAACAGCCAACCCGTCCCGCCCCACCAGCTCAACCACGAGGCCCGCCAACTCCTGCGCTCTGGCCTGAATCCCGTCCCACTTGGGTCGATGCCACATTCCCACCGGGCCCGTAGCTGACGGCTCTGGCTCAGGCGCCTCCCGCGACGAGGGTCTGGACTCAGGAGACACGAGCGTCAAGAACCCATCCGGCGCCTCCGGGCCGAGGTCGAGCCTCCCTTCCGGATACCCAACCTCCCAGTCGCACGGCTTGTCGGGATTCCAGCAGTCGGTCTGTTTCTGAAGGTAGGCCGCCATCACCCGCCCGATCGGTCCCCGGCCTCGGCTCTCCACGTAGACCCAACCGCCAACCACCGCGGCCACGGCCGCCGCCAGTAGCCCGACCGACTGGAGGGAGAGGGAGCCGCGCTGGGTCAAGGCCCCTCCCCCTTTGACCCCGTGACTTCTCGAAACCGTCAACTCACCTCTCAAGTGTGGTTCGTCAAGCACAGTATACCCGACACCTCTGAGCACGGCGCTTGCTGGGACCCAGGCCCGAAGCTGATCCTGTCCCACCCGTCCTCTCCATTGAACGGTTACGCTGAGCCGGAGTTCGAACTGGCCTCCCGGCCGAAGATCCAAAGCCCGGCCAGGAACCGCAGGCATCGGGTCGATCCCATGTTCCCTTTCTCCCAATTACGACCGAGGCCCCACCTCGTGGGGCCTCGTTGAGCCAACATCGGAAGCCCGCGCTTTCTCGACCCCGGTCCCAGTCAGGTGAGGCCGATCACGGGCAGCCGGCGGTTCACCGCGTCCAAGGCCGCTCTCGCGGCCGCCTCGGCCTCGTTCCCCGCAGCCACGTAACTGACCCCGAGCAGACTCTCCTCCCCCGCGGGGAAGAGATAGGAGACCTGGACGACCATCACCTCCCGGCCGTTCAACTCGTACGCACTCAGCGCGCCAAGAGAGAGTTCTGCCCGGCCCCCGACTACCTGCTGTAGGGCATCCAAGGCTGCCGCCGCGACGAGGGGTGCGTGATCGGAATCCTCCTCCTCGCTGACCTCTACCCCCACCTGAACCCCACGCGGGCTTTCGATCTTGACCTCAGCGCGCAGCCCCTCTGCCCCTTCCACGAACTCCACCGACACGAGTCGCAGGCGAGAGAGAGCAAGCGGCGTGATCTGCTCCTCTTCCAGCTGGACGAGGCTGATCTTCCGGTAGTCTACCTTGATCCCGAACCTGACGAAAAGAAGGGACTCAATATCCCGCACCATCTGCTTAGGGGTGCGGTCGGTGGACGCCATCACATGGATCTCGGAGATGGTGACGCCGTCCTCCGATACGACTCGGCTCTGGATCACACCCTGGACCTGGTTGATGGCGGTCTGCAACTGAGATGCGTCCAGGGAATCGTCTGCGCCCTGCATGGCGGTCCTCGCGGTCTGCGGCCGCGATTATAGATACCGGACCCGACGCGGGCAATAGTCCCATCGATCCATTGTCGGCCCCCTGGTCGTGTGATATCATCATCCGGACTTTCTCCCCTGTTGGTACCATCCCCAACGGAGCGCAGCATGGACAAGCTCGTGGAGTGCATCCCCAACTTCAGTGAAGGCCGCCGTCCGGAGGTCGTGGAGCAGATTGTCGCCACCATCACCGCCGTGCCAGGCGTGGTTCTCCTCGACCAGGAGTCGGACGCCGACCACAACCGCTCAGTCATCACCTTCGTGGCGGAGCCGGAAGCTGCGGTCGAGGCGGCCTTCCAGGGTGCCAAGATCGCCTCCCAACTCATCGACTTGGATCAGCACCAGGGGGAGCACCCGCGGATCGGAGCCACGGATGTGGTTCCCTTCGTGCCGGTGCGCGGTGTGATTATGGAAGAGTGCATCGATCTGGCCCGTCAGCTCGGCCAAAGAATCGCCAATGAGCTCGATATCCCCGTGTACCTCTACGAGAGGGCAGCCTCTCGGGCCGACCGCCAAGACCTGGCTGCCATCCGCAAGGGGGAGTACGAGGGCTTGAGGACCGAGATACGGTCCAACCCCGACCGCGCTCCAGATTTCGGGCCACGTCGGTTGGGCAAGGCCGGGGCCACCGTGGTGGGTGCACGGGAGCCCTTGATCGCCTACAACGTCTACCTGGACACCCAAGATCTCCAGGTGGCGAAGGACGTTGCTCGCGCTGTGCGCCACTCATCGGGAGGGCTTCGCTATGTGAAAGCCCTCGGCATGGAGATCGCTGAGCGGCGGCTGGTGCAGGTTTCCATGAACCTCACCGATTACCAAAAGACCCCCATGTATCGGGCATTTGAGCTGATTCGGAGAGAGGCACAGCGGTTTGGGGTCAGAGTGGTTTCTAGTGAGATCGTCGGGCTCGCGCCCGAAGCCAGTCTCCTTGCTGCGGCAGAGTACTACCTCCAACTGGAGCGCTTCAGCGCGGACCAGATCCTCGAGTGGCGCCTGTCCCAGCAGACCGGATCGGCGGCGGCTCCTCCGGCGCCGATGGAGATCCCTGAACCAGTGGCAGTGGAGACTGCCGCGGAACCGGCCCGGGACGACAACGGGCTGCTTCGCTTTCTCGAAGCACTGTCAAGCGGCTCGCCTACCCCAGGAGGAGGAAGTGCGGCGGCACTGGCCGGAGCCTTGGCGGCCAGTCTAGCGGCCATGGTGGCGAACCTAACCTATGGAAAGAAGGGCTTCGAGACTGTCCAGGCAGAGATGCAAGAGGCGCGGGACAAGGCCGTGAGCCTGCGCGATGAGATGAGAAGCCTCATGGAGGAGGACGCGTCTGCATTTGAGGCCGTCCTACAGGCCCAACGGCTGCCGAAGGACTCGACCGAGGATCGGGACCGGAGGAACGCAGCGCTGCAGGTCTCGCTTCGCGCGGCGGCTGCGGTGCCGCTCACCGTGGCGGAGCGCTCCATCCGGGTTCTTGAGCTGACCCAGAAACTGGCCGAGCAGAGCAACCCCAATGCCGCAACAGACGCGGGCACGGCCGCCTACTTGGCCCACGCCGCGATCCGGGCCGCCGCGGCCAACGTGCTGGCCAACACGGCTTCCATCAAGGAACGAGCAGTGGGAGAGGCCTTCCAGGTTCAGATCCGAGCTCTCGAGGCCCGGGCGGAAGCCCTGGTCCACTCCATCGAAGGAACGATGATCGAGAAGCTGGGGTTTTCGGCCGTCAGCGAGCCCTAGTTCGGCAGTTGGACCCGGCGTTCAGGCCGGGGACCGCTTGCCTGTGCGAAAGAAGACGCGGCACTGTCACTGACCAGGCAACGATCGGCGAGATTCAGATCGCGAAAGCGGCCCCGATGATCCTCCCAGCGCCGCTCACGGGGAGGCAGCCTAGTCGGCGGCCCAAACGAGCTGACCTCGCTTGAAGACCCGGGCTACCGGGTTTGTTCCAAACCGATACGCGATCTCCCGGTAGTCCTGAGCCTCCAGGATCAAGAAGTCCGCTGCCTTCCCTAGCTCCAGGCTCCCCACATTCTCACCCAGGCCGATGGCGTGGGCCGCGTGGATAGTGGATCCCACGAGCGCCTCGGCTGGAGAAAGGCCCAGATAGCGACATGCGAGGGCCTGGATGAAAGGCAAGGCCTCGCACCAAGCCGTCCCGGGATTCAGGTCCGTCGCCAGAGCTACCGCCAGGCCACGATCGATCATCTCCCGGCCAGGGGCGAACTCTGTGTGACCCAGCCCGAAGGTCGTGCCCGGCAGGAGCACGCCCACGGCCCCTGCTCGCGCTAGGCCGTCCCATTCGGCGGGGGGCGTGTGGACCAGGTGATCGGCTGAGGCGACGCCCAGCTCAGCGGCCATCTCTCCCGCTCCCAGCGAGGAGAACTCGTCCGCGTGGATCTTCAGTCCCAGGCCAAGCGAAGATGCCGCTTCCAGCACCCGACGCGACTGCTGCAGTGAGAAGGCTCCGTCCTCGCAGAATACGTCACAGAAGATCCCCCGTCCCGCCGCTTCGGCCAGTTCCGCGACGGCAGGCAGCATCTCTGTGACGATCAGGTCCACATAGGCGTCTTCGCGCCCTGCGTATTCCTCAGGCACCGCATGTGCCCCCATGAAGGTAGGCACGAGGTCGACCGAATGTACCTTGTCCAATTCCAAGATGAGTGAGAGAAGCCGCAGCTCGCCCTCCACTGACAGGCCGTACCCCGTCTTGACCTCCGCAGACGTCGTGCCGTGGCTGAGCATGCGATCCAACCTGCCGGCGGCTTCTCGCAGCAGCTGATCAGGGCCGGCAGCCCGCGTGGCACGCACCGTGCTCATGATGCCGCCGCCCGCTGCCATGATCTCCATGTAGCTGGCCCCGCCGATCCTCTGCTCGAATTCCTCCACCCGTGCACCAGCGAACATGAGGTGCGTGTGGGAATCCACAAAGCCGGGGACCACGCAGCGCCTCTCGGCATCGACGGTCTCCCCTGCCGTGACGGCGGCTGCTGAATCCTCGACGGCCCCGATCCAGGCGATACGACCATCACGGACCGCGATCGCTCCGTCTTCGTGGATAGCCAGCTCATTCATTGCCTGCCGTCCGACCCGCAAACCGTCGGAAGAGGCAACTGTGACCAGTTGGCCGATGTTGTGGACGAGCAGGTCAGCCTGCATACCTAGGCAGGCTAGTCGTCCAACATGGGGATTTGAATGCCCTTTCGCCGGGCGGTCTCAATGGCCTCTGCATACCCCGCGTCGGCGTGCCGCATCACGGCCGTCCCCGGATCGCTTGTCAGCACCCGCTTCAGCCGTGCAGCAGCCTCAGGTGTACCGTCGGCCACGATGACCTGACCGGCGTGGACAGAGTACCCCACCCCGACCCCTCCTCCCTGGTGGATCGCCACCCATGTGGCGCCGCCTACGGCGTTGATCAGCGCGTTCAATAGGGGCCAGTCGGCCACAGCGTCCGAGCCGTCCTTCATCGCCTCCGTCTCGCGGTTGGGGGAGGCAACCGAGCCCCCATCCAGGTGATCGCGACCGATCACTATCGGAGCCTTGACCTCCCCCCGAGCCACCAGGTCGTTGAAGAGGAGCCCGCCCTCAAGCCGTTCCCCGTATCCCAACCAGCAGATCCGCGCGGGGAGCCCTTGGAATCGAACCCTCTCCGTTGCGAGGGTCAGCCAGCGCCGAAGGTGCTCGTCCTCCGGGAAGGCTTCTATGAGGGCCCGGTCGGTGCGGTAGATGTCCTCCGGGTCTCCGGACAACGCCACCCAGCGGAAAGGACCCTTGCCTTCACAGAACAAAGGCCGCACATACGCCTGGACAAAGCCGGGATAGTGGAAGGCGTCTTCCACGCCGGCGTCGTAGGCCCGCTGTCGCAGATTGTTGCCGTAGTCAAAGACGACCGCTCCGCGCTCCTGCATCTCCAACATAGCGCGGCAGTGCCGGCCCATTGCCTCCATCGACCGACGCACATACCGCTCGGGGTCGTCCTTCCGCAGAGCGATCGCCTCATTCAGACTCAGATCTGAGGGAACGTACATCAGGGGGTCGTGAGCTGGGGTCTGGTCCGTCACGATGTCGGGGGTGACTCCACGGATCACAAGCTCGGGCAGGATCTGGCTGGCGTTGGCGATCAGCCCCACAGATCGGGGCTCACCCGCCTCAAGCGCCTCTTCGACCAGAGTCATCGCCTCTTCCAGATCATCGACCACCACATCGATGTACTCCGTGTCGAGCCTGCGCTGCGCGCGCCGAGGGTCCACCTCCACCACGAGGCCCACCCCTTCGTTCATGGTAACGGCCAGCGGCTGGGCGCCACCCATCTCTCCCAGCCCGGCCGTCAGGACCCACTTGCCGCGCAGCGATCCCCCGAAGTGTTCTCGGGCCACGGCTCCCAATGTCTCTTCGGTACCTTGGCGGATCCCCTGAGTTCCAATGTAGATCCAGGATCCCGCCGTCATCTGGCCGAACATCATCAAGCCCTCGGCTTCGAGGGCATCGAACTGTTCCTCCGTTGCCCAGCGCGGGACCAGGTTGGAATTGGCGATCAATACCCGGGGAGCGTCGGAGTGGGTTCGGAACACGCCAACCGGCTTTCCAGACTGGACCAGGAGGGTCTCGTCGTTGTCCAGCTCTCTGAGGGCCGAGACAATGGCGTCGAACGCCTCCCAGCTCCGCGCCGCCCGGCCCCGTCCGCCGTAAACGATCAGATTCTCCGGATCCCCCGCCACCTCCGGGTCTAAGTTGTTCATCAGCATCCGGAGCGCCGCTTCCTGGCCCCAGCCCTTGCAGGAAAACTCCGTGCCCCTCGGCGCCCGCACGGTCCGCGCCTCGCTCACCTTTGCGGCACCTCTGCGAAACGCCCCAGGCCTCCCATCTCGCCGGCAGCCCCACCCATAGCCTGCTCCACCCTCCGACGCAGGTCGCCCGAAGCTACCAGCTGTCTCGCCGCCTCAATGCGTGGAGCCAATACTTGGTCCTGTTCCATGAAGTCCACCCGCTCCCGTAGAGCGGCATAGGCCGGATTTGTCCCCCGTCCCAGTGGGACCTCGTCCCTGCCTCCCCGGCGGAAATCCAGTGCCTGGGCAGCGCACAGAAGCTCGATGGCCAGGATCGTCTCCACGTTCCGGAGCGCCTCCCGAGCTCTAAGCGCCGCCTGCACTCCCAAGCTGGCATGATCCTCGATGCCCGCAGAGACGGATGCGCTGTCGGCGCTGGCAGGGTGGGCCAGCATCCGGTTCTCCGAGGCCAAAGCCGCTGCTGTGTACTGCGCAAGCATGAAACCAGAGTGCAGTCCACTCTTCTCCGTCAGAAAGGCGGGTAGGATTCCACCATTGAGGGCAGGGTCGAGAAGCCGCGCCGTCCTCCGCTCCGAGAGATTCCCCAGTTCCGCCAGAGCCAGTCCCAGATAGTCCACGGCCAGAGCCACAGGCTCCCCATGGAAGTTACCGCCCGAAAGGATCTCCGAGCCCTCCTCCCAGAACACGAGAGGGTTGTCGGTGGCCGAATTCAACTCGATCTCCGTCGCCCACCGTGCGTACACGGCCACGTCTCGGACCGCTCCGTGCACCTGAGGCATGCATCGAAGAGAGTAGGCATCTTGTACCCGACCCCCTTCCGAGCTCCTCAGCAGCCCCGATCCCCGGAGGATCGCCCTCAGGTCAGCGGCACAGTCGACCTGTCGAGGATGGGGACGCAGTTCGTGGATCCGCGCATCGAAGGGCTCAGCCGTCCCGGACAGAGCCTCCAGACTCATACACCCCACCACGTCCGCGATGCGTATCGCGTTCTCCGCCTCCACCGTAGCTAGGGCAGCCAAAGCGGTCATGACAGCCGTCCCATTCGTCAAAGCCAGCCCCTCCTTGGCGGTCAAGGACACGGGCTTCAGGCCTGCCGCTTGGAGCGCTTCTCCGCCGGGCAGCAGCGTTCCGTTGTGCTCGGCTTCACCCAACCCGATCAGGACGAGCCCCATGTGGGCCAGCGGCGCCAGATCCCCCGATGCGCCCAGCGAGCCCTGCGAGGGGATGTCGGGGTGGACGCCGCGATTGAGCATCTCCAAAAGGAGGTCTATGGTCTCCGGCCGAACCCCCGAGTGCCCTTTCGCCAGAGTGTTGGCTCGGATCAACAGAACGGCCCGCACACAGGCACGATCCAACCGCGGACCGGTGCCCACCGCATGGCTGATGAGGATGTTGCGCTGCAGCTCCGCCACTCGGTCGAGGGGAATCTGCCGGTCAGCCATCTTCCCGAATCCGGTGGTGATCCCATAGGCGATCCGGCCTTGAGAGACGACCTCCTGGACCGCCTCGGCACCGCGTTCCACCCGCTCCCGTGCCTCGCCTGACAAGGAAACAGCGACCGACTGGTCGCTGGCCAGGAGCGCCACCTCCTCCAGGGTCAGACTTTCACCGTCCAGGGCGACCGACCGCATCTTAGCGGCCGCATTATAGCACGCGGGTTTACAAAGAAGCCCCCACGCGAGGTGAGGGCGGGGTCGGACAAGGCGAGGGCGGTCCTAGGCCTCCAGGTTCGCTGTCTCCCCCTCTAGATAGCCCTTGACGTCGTCCTGCGCCTTCTGGAAGTCCTCGACCAGACCACGTTCCGAGCGTTTGGCGATCGCGATCGTCCGCTGGGAGCATATCGCACAGCCCAGCGTAGCCTTGTAGGCACCGGGGTTGCATCCGACACAGCCGCAGTGGCGAATCATCATCAAAGAGAAAGCGAGGCTGTCCTCGTGGGTCTCAGGCAGGCAAGAGATGTACTCGACCAGATCTCCCCACTCACCGTCCCGGAGTCCCTGGAGTTCGGGCACGGCCCAGTGCGGAAACAGGATCTCCGTCTCCCCCCTGAAGTAGAGGCTCTTCATCCTGGCTTGATCCCTCCAGCACCCGCCTCTGGTCACGAAGAGGGTTGGGCCGCCGCCCAACCCTATCTCCCACAGTCTTCGGCAGTGTAGCTGTCCGGATGCCGCGTGTCAAGGATGCTCGGGAAGCGCGGAAGCTTGGCTGCCCCTGGATGTCTGCATTCCGCTACACATACCGTCTCCACGGCCCCGGCCGCTCGTGTCGCATTCGGCTCAGGTGCCGCTCCGCGCGCTCCAAATCCGGATCTCCCAAATCCCGCAGGATCTCGACGGCGCTCTCCATCTCCGCGACCGCTCTGTCTCGATCCTTCCGGGAGAAGGACATGTGGGCACGAGCCCAGCGAACCAGGGCTTCACCGCGTCGGTCTCCCGCGCCCCGCCGAAGAGCAAAGGCCTCATCGAAGGCTTCTTCCGCATCGCTCCAGTTCCCCATCGCAGCGTGAGCGCGACCCAGATCGCTCAAAGCGCGGGCCATCCCGGCCTCGTCGTTCCCAGCTCGGGAGTGCGCCAAATCCTGCTCGAAGTACTCCATCGCCCGGGCGTACTCCTCCTTCTCATAGTAGGTCTGTCCCATCCCGTTGCTAGCTACCGCCATCCCTCGGAGATCTCCCAGGCCCTCCCAGAGGGCGAAGGCCTGGCGGAAGCTGCCCAGAGCCTCGGACCACTTGTAGCGGACGAGGGAGGCCTGCCCCATCAGATTCAGCGACACTGCCATCTCAGATCGGTCACCCTCAGCCTCGAAGATCTCGAGACTCCGTCCGTGGCTCTCTACCGCTCTCCTCTCGTATACCAGTCCGCCGAGGGCGAGCTGAGCTCGGCCGAGTCCGCGCCAGGCCTGTGCCGCCACCATGCCACCGGCGGCCCCTTCGTCCAGACGGGTCAATGCGCCCCGGTACGCGTCCTGGGCCTTCTCAGGCTGGTCTGAAGCCAGGTAGGCAGTCCCGAGATTGACGAGAAGCAGTCCCCATGACTCCTCGTCCTCGTCCTCGACCTCTGCCTGTAGCGCCTCGCCCGTCTCCAAGGCCTCGATAGCTCCCAGCACGTCTCCCAGACCATGGCGGGCCACTCCCAGAGCGTTCAGGATCTCGGCACGGAGTGACGCAGGAGGATCCTGCGACAGGAGGTCCTCAAGACCTCGTCGGGCAGCATCTAGGTCTCCCTTCTCCAGAAACCGTCGCGACTCCCGGTATCGCGACCGGAGCTCGGTGGGGGCATCCTTCGTCGTCAGAGGGGACTCTCTTCTAGCGGGCATTGAGGAGATCACATATACTCCCGCATCCGGCTTCTGATGGCCGTGTTATTATAGCCTGGGACCGAGCCTCAACACGGCGCATCAGGCCCAGCGGGGGCTGGACTGTGTTTGGCATCGCCAGAGAAACCAACCATCGAAGGTACGCCCACATCGTCGGGTGGGGCATGTATGCCCCAGACCGGGTGATCACCAACGACGAGCTGTCCAAGCTGATGGACACCTCCGACGAATGGATCACCACCCGGACCGGTATCAAGGAACGTCGGATGGCCGCCCCCGACGAGAGCACGTCCACCATGGCCCTCCGGGCGGCACAGGATGCGCTCCAGGTGGCGGGGGTCGCGCCTCAGGATCTGGACCTGATCATCGTCGCGACTGTCACCAAAGACCATCTGTTCCCGGCCACCGCTTGTCTGGTCCAGGATGCTCTCGGTGCGAGCCAGGCGGCGGCCTTCGATCTAGAGGCTGGCTGCTCGGGATTCGTCTACGCCCTGGGAGTGGCGAGCCAAATGATCCAGGGCGGCGCCTACGAGCGGGTGCTTGTGATAGGATCCGAGACCCTCACTCGGTTCCTAGACTGGAACGATCGTCGTACCGCGGTTCTGTTTGGCGACGGAGCCGGTGCATTCGTGGTCCAGGCCAACGATCTGCCGGGGGGGGTGCTTTCCTTCGTGCTCGGATCGGACGGGTCGGGCGCATCGCTCCTGATGATGGAGGGCGGGGGGGCCCGCCACCCACCCACCCTGGAGACCGTGACCAACGGCCTGCACCGGGTGACCATGAACGGGCGGGAAGTGTTCAAGTTCGCCGCCAGGGCCATGACCCGATCCGCTCAGCAGGCGATCGCCTCAGCCAACCTGCGGCCCCAGGACATCAATCTCTTCATCCCTCACCAGGCAAACCTCAGAATCATCAAGGCCTCGGCGAGAGATCTCGACCTCCCCATGGATCGAGTGTTCGTCAACGTTGATCGGTATGGAAACACCTCTTCGGCCTCGGTTCCGATCGCATTCTGCGAGGCCATCCAGGAAGAGCGTCTCCGACCGGGCGACAATGTGGTCCTGGTCGGTTTCGGGGCCGGTCTGACGTGGGCGGCGTCGGTCGTCAAGTGGGCCGTCCCCCTGCCAGCTCCCCAGCCCTCAAGCTGGTACCAGCTGCGACGGAGCGTCGGGTACGGCCGTGCGCGGATTCGTTCCCGCGTCCGTCGGCTCTGGCGGCGACTCGACTCCCTCTGGGGCAGACTCACCCGACGGGATTTCTAGCGCCCCCTCCCAACCCCATCGGGATCGCCAATGGCTCCCACGGTCCAGCCATTGGCTCTGCCTTCACCCTAGCCCTCAGACAGCCTGTCCGGTCCACCCTCTCCGTACACCTGCACCGTCGCCACCCCCAGTCCCACTACCATCCAGAACAGCACCACGGAGTGCGGAAAGTCCAGATTGAAGAAGTAGTGGTCGAAAATCCCTCCGGTCAGCGCCCCCAGCACGGAGGCCAGCAGTCCCAGGAGAATGGCCTCCCCCTCGGATCCCGCTCCCATGCGCCGCCTGGCCTGCCAGGTGTGGCGGAAGAACAATCCCACGATCACCAGAAAGGTCCCTAGTCCCACCAGCCCCATATTCTCCGCCATGAGGAGATACACGCTGGAGACGCCAATGTAGAGGTCGATGGACGGAGCTCCTCCGAATCCCACGCCGAACCAGGGGAAGCGACGGATCAAGTTCAGAGCGTCTTTGTACTCCCCAAACCGCATCTGTGTGGCAAGATCCTCACCTCGCACGCCTTCCACAAAGTGGGTGACGTAGCCCTCGGTCTGAGGCAGGACCAGTAGGAGGAGCGCGGCCAGTGCCAGGACGGCAAGCAACCGGCGGTAGCGCACCATTCCCAGGAATCCCCATGCCACCGCCAGTCCGGCCAAGGCTCCTCGAGAGAACGTCAGAATCATCGCCAGTCCCACAACACCTACGATGGGCCACGAAGCCCAGCGAGGGATAACCGGCCGCGGAGCGAGCAGCTGAGCACCCGCCACGCCACCCACCAAAATCAACATGCCGCCAAGCACGTTGGGATCAACCGAGGTGGCGACCGCGCGAAGGCTGAGAATCGGGTTGTCCTCAATGAACCGCAGCACACTGGGGCCGGACGGATAGTGAAACACCGCTAGCGAAGACAGGATCTGCACCGTGGCGCTGCGCGGCAGAAGATACAGCGCCACGCCCAGGCCGGCTTCAGCAAACCCCAGTAGAATCAGCACACGGATGGCCGTGCGCAGAGATGTGGTTCGCACCACAGTGTTGACCACGGCATAGTACAGAGACACGGCCAGAACCACCTCCACGTAGTGCCGGACGATCTCCTTGTCCAATTCGGCGTGGCCCGTTCCCGCTAGGAAGGAGGCCAGCGTCAGGAGGAGGAACAGGGCGATCGGAACATCCAGCACCGATCCCCGCCACCGCTCCTGGGTCCTGGTGGCAAGGCGCATGATCCACACGAAGAGAAGCCCCACCAGCGCCACGTCGAGGAAGGTGGGGAAGAAGCCCACGTTCACAGGAATTGCTCCGAACGGCAGAAGGATGGCCACCGCCATGAGGGCCACGAGCGCGGCGCCGGTGCTCCGCAGGATCACCAACGCTACTAACCCTCCGAGCAACAGACCTAGGACGATCGAGGGGTCGAGAATCACGATCGCTGCCGCCGAGACACCGGCCAGAACCAGGCACAGGACCCCGACAGTTGCCCAGTAGGTCCTGCCGTCGGCGCGCAGCCGATCGGTGAGCGACTCGGTCAGCGTTCCCATCGCCATCCCAGGGGATCCGATCCTTCTCCGCGCATGTCCTCACTCCGAACCGTCATTCTGGGAAGGGGGCCCCCAACCGGAAGAGGGACCGACTCTAGCAGGGGCCGCGACGAGCCGGCTGTACTGGCCAATCGTTGCAGTGGCCACTCGGTCCCAGGAGAAGGTCTGCGACAGCTCCAGGGCCCCGCGACCCAATCTCTCACGCTCCTCCGGAGACGAAGCCAGAGCCTCGATACGCGCCGCGAGGGCGCTCGCGTCTCCAGGAGGCACCAGGGCGACGTTCACACCGTCCGCCAACTCCGGGGCCGGCCCTGAGGGGACAGTGGTGACCACCGGAAGGCCATGAGCCAGAGCCGCCATGAGTGAGCCCCTTCGCAGAGAGACCCCGTCCACGTACGGCAACACGCAGATATCCGCCGCCATCAGCCAGCCAGATACCTCGGCTGGCTCTAGATAGCCTGTCCAGAGCACCCGATCGTCCAATCCAGCCGCTCCCACCCTCTCCCGAACGCGAGCCGCGTATCTGAGCGTCGTGGGGTTGGACTCTCCGGCCATACGCCCCAACATGAGCAGGCTGACAGGATGTCGTCTCTCCACCAACTGTGAGAGGGCGTCCACCAGGACTTCTGCTCCCTTCGATTCGTGGAGGAATCCAAAGTAGCCCAGCAGCACATCCCCCGGCTTCACGCCTCTGTCGCTTCTCCAACCTGCCCGATCGTACCCCCGCGGCGGCTGCGGATCGATGTTGCTGCCGATCGGAATTCGCTCCGCCGCGACGCCCCACCGAGCCAATTGGGCCTGGTCTGCGCGATCGGCCACGATCGCAACATCTGCCCCTCGAGCCATCAGCCGCAACGCCCATTCTCGAAACGGCCCCGCTTTGGGAAACAGATAGGGCACCCGCAGGTCATGAAATGTTACTGCCACCCGCACCGGAGGGCGTGAGAGCCGGACCCAGTACGGGCTCAGGTTGATCGCTGGGTGATGCCGGTAGGCCCCGGCCTGGTACTGGATGTGAAGAACCGAGGACCGCGTCCGTGCCAGGAGCCGGCGGAGATGGCCCCAGCTGGCGAAGCTCCAGTCCTTCACCTCCCGCCAGACCGGGAAGGGAAACTCCCGCTCCTCTCCTTCCTCCCACGAGGTCACCACCTCCACGGGTGTACCCATACCCAGGAGAGCCTCCGCCAACCGCCGGGTGTAGGCTCCCACGCCACCGCCGTGAGGGGGAAACTCCGCAGTGACCAACAGCACCTTCGGAGGCGCCATCTCACCGGAGCCCGGAGCGGAGAACCGCCCAGTAGGCCGCCGCCCGTTCCCTGCGCAAGGGCCGCTTGTGGCCCAGCAATCCCTTCGCACCTTCGAGCAGCAGGAGGTAGGCGTAATTTGCCAGCAAAAAGACACGCAGGAAGATAGCCTGGAGGCGGCCGTGGTGCTTGCGGAAGTACAGGATCTTGCTGCGCTGAAAGTGGATGTGTCGTACAGGCAGCACCTGCTCGCTGCTCTTTCCGCCGTGGTGCACCACCTGAGCTGTGGGCAGGTAGACCACCCGCCATCCCGCACCCATCATCCGCCGACACCAGTCCAGTTCCTCCGAGTACATGAAGAACCGTTCGTCCAGGAGGCCCACCTCCTCCACCGCCTGGCGACGTACGAGAAGGCACGCCCCCACCAACCAGTCGACCGCCTGAACCTCCTCGTCAGGACGGTCCAGGATGTAGTAGCGGGCCAGCACAGGATTTCGCGGAGACCATCCCTGGACCACCGTGCTCTCCATCACGGCTGTGGCCAGGGTGGGGAAGCGTCTCCTAGAGGACTGAACTGTGCCATCAGGATTGAGGAGCTGCGGCCCCACGATCCCGACCCGCGGTCGCTCCTTCAGATAGGAGACCAGGATGTCCGGTGCATCGCCCCGAATCTCGGTGTCCGGATTCAGGAGCAGGACGTAGCTGCCGCGGCTCTCCGAGATTCCCAAGTTGTTGCCGCGGGTGAACCCAAGGTTCTCCCCCGTTTCGACGAGCCGGACTTCGGGATACTTGGATCCCACCATCTCCGGCCCACCGTCGTGCGACCCATTGTCCACAACGATGACCTCAGCCACGAGCTTTTCACTCTTCGGTCTCTCCAAGGATGCCTTCAGCGACGCCAGGCATCTGTCCAGGAGATCCCGGACGTTCCAGCTTACGATGACGACGGACAAATCGGGGTCGCCCACTGGGCCCCTCGGGGACGATTCTACGGCGATGCGATGGGGGGGTCTAGCGTTCTCGAACGAGCAGCGCGTCTGCCAGATCGGAGAGGACCTGGCGGTTCGATCCAGGGGGCAGATGCTCCAGCGCGCGCTTCGCAGCCTCGCTGTGGCTCCGCGCCTCCGCCATGCAATCGTCTATGCTCGGCGAGTTCCGAATGGCGTCCACCAGTCCATCGAGGCGGGCTCCGTCGCCTCGCAAAACCATCTCGCCAAGCTCGTCGGACAGAGGATGATCGCGCAAATAGTAGATGGTCGGTAGGGTCACTGTACCCTGCCGCAGATCGCTTCCGATGGGCTTCCCCAGGATCTCCTCCTGGCCAGCGAAGTCCAGGACATCGTCCACGATCTGAAACGCGATCCCCAGGTCTCGACCGAACTCCCGGAGTGCTGAGGCCTCTGCCTCGGGAGCTCGAGCCAGGATGGCCCCCGCTTCGCAGGACGCAGCGAAAAGCGAGGCCGTCTTGCGCTCTATGCGAACGTGGTATTCCTCGGAGCTGGGGATGTTCTGGCCATCCCGGAGCGCCTCGTGAAGCTCGCCCGAACTGATGGTCAGAACCGCCTCTGCCAAGAGGCGGATCAGGTCAGGGTTGTCCACCTCGGCGGTGAGCGACGCCGCTCTCGAGAAGAGATTGTCACCCACCAGAATCGCGACCTGATCGTCCCAGGAGTGGTTCACCGTTGGCCGGCCTCGGCGCAGGTCCGAGCCGTCGATGGCATCGTCGTGCACCAAGGTGGCGGTGTGGAAGAGTTCCACAGAGGCGGCAATCGAGATCACAGAGTCGCGATCCGCGTCGTGGAACCGGCTGGTCAAGATAGTGAGGGCCGGCCGGATCCTCTTCCCTCCGCTGTCCAGCAGATCGCCAATGATACCGCGCAGAGGATCTTCTTCTCCGGCGTACGTGCGCCGCATCCGTGCTTCAACCAGAGCAAGCTCCTCATCGATCGGAGCCAGCAATTCGGCCAGGTCACTTACCTGGACTCGAGATTTCACGGAGCCGCCACCTCGCCTGTTGGTGTCATTGCCATGAGGCGCCAAGCGTTCTCACGGGTAAGATCGCCTACAGATTCCGGATCGAGGTCCCACACCTCCCCAACCGCTCCAGCGATCTCTCCGATGTAACCCGGCTCGTTTCGGCGGCCACGATGAGATTGAGGGGCAAGGTAGGGGCTGTCGGTCTCGATCAGCAACCGATCCCGAGGACAAAGCGCCACGGCCTCCCGCAGGTCCTGGGCTTTGGGGAAGGTTACCGGTCCAGCAACCGAGAGAGAGAACCCGGTCTTCAGGCATCGCTCCAGCCAGCGACGATCCCCCGAAAAAGCGTGGAACATTCCCCGCAGCCGCGGCCCCGCACTTTCGACGAGGCCGATCAGGTCGTCCTGGGCCTCCCGGTGGTGGAGCACCGCCGGCTTGTCGAGGGAGACCGCAAGCTCGAGTTGCTGCCGAAGGGCTCGCCTCTGCGCCTCGCGAGGGACATCGGGCCGGATGTAGTCCAGTCCCACCTCGCCGATCGCCACCACGTTGGCATCGCTGGCCAAGCGGCCCAGCTGCCCCCTGGTGTCATCGCTCCAGGTCTCGGCGTGGTGGGGATGGATCCCAACCGCCGCAAAGACCTCGGGAATCTCCCTGGCCAGCGCCACCGCGCGTCGGCTCGACTCAAGATCCACGCCTGTTTCGAGAATGGCCACAACGCCGGCCTCCCGAGCCCGGGAGATGGTCTCCAGTCGATCGCCATCGAACTGCGAGACGTGGAGATGAGCGTGGGCATCAACCCACACGGTCACTACTCCAGGCCGGCCAGAGACCGACCCTCCTCCAAGAGAGCTCGCACCTCAGCAGGGCTCCCGGCTTCGGCATAGACACGGAGCTTCGGCTCCGTGCCTGAGAAACGGATGAGGAGCCACGCTCCCCCCTCCAGCTGAAACTTGTAGCCATCCAGAGTGCTAACTCGCTCCACTCTCCGGTCCGCCAGCATCTGAGGTTGCGACCCTTCCAGCCGGGTCGTGGCCTTCTCGCGCTGTCCTGGCAGAAGCACAGTGTCAGTCCGATCGTAGTGGTGCGGTCCCACCAGCTCATACAGACCGGCGATCAAGTCGGTCGGCCTCTTGTCGGTCTCCACCATGTAGTCCAGAAGGAAGAGCCCTGCCAGGATGCCATCTCGCTCCGGGAGGTGGCCGCGGAAGGCGAAGCCGCCGCTCTCTTCTCCCCCCACCATGGCATCGACCTCCCGCATCTTGGGAGCGATGAATTTGAATCCCACACCTGTCTCGTACACGGGGACCCCGTAGAGTCCACCCAGCTTATCAAGCATGTCCGTGGTGGATAGAGTCTTCACGATGGGCCCCCTCCACCCTCGCACCTCCAGCAAGTACAAGGCAATGAGCCCGTAGACCTGCAGTTGGGTAACGAACCCTCCCTTCTCATCCACCAGCCCCACCCGGTCGGCATCTCCGTCGGTCGCAAGGCCTACATCGGCTCTCGTCCTTGCCACCTCCGTCTGGAGCGCATCCAGGTTTGGAGGTATGGGTTCCGGTCGATCCATCCCGGGGAACAGAGGATTTCTCTCTCCATGAAGCTCCCGGACTTTGGTTCCATCCCCTGCAAGCAGGTAGGGCAGCCACCCGGCGCCCGCCCCCCACATGGCGTCAGCCACTACATGCAGCCCGCTAGCCCGCAACCGGTCCAGATCAACCAGATCCCCCAGGTGGTCGATGTAGGCCGGGGCCGCGTCGAAGGTCTCGACCAGATCCTCCTCGTTACCGGACCCGGAATCTCCGCCTGCAGCGTCGGGGATGAGCGATTCCACCTCGCGTAGGGTCTCGGGGTCGGAGGCCCCTCCGTACTGTGAACGCAGCTTGAATCCGTTGTCAGCCGGAGGGTTGTGGCTTGCGGTGATGATGATCCCACCCGCCGCCCCCCGGTCCACGATGGCATAGGACACCATCGGGGTAGGGGTGGGCCGATCCACCAAGAAGGATGGGATCCCGTGTCGGGCTAGCACCATAGCCGCAGCTCGGGCGAACCGATCGGAGGCGAATCGGGTGTCGTACCCTACCACGACTCCGCGCTCCGCGATCCCTTCTCCTTTGAGCTGCCGCGCCACCCCCTCCGCGCAGCGACGGACGTTCTCGAACGTGAAAGCTTCAGCGATGGTTGCTCGCCAACCGTCAGTACCAAAGCGGATCGCCAACGGACTTCCCCCGCCCTTCATATCCCCACTATAGCATATTGTGCGAAATTTCACAATCTCGGTGCAGGATCGGCATTCCTAATCGGCATTGAGCCTATGCTTTTCCTGAAGCAGGGCTAGATCGGCATCCACCATCAAAGGCACGAGTTCCTCAAATCGAACCGTGGGTTCCCATCCCAGCACGCGCTTGGCCTTGCTCGCATCCCCTACCAACTGATCCACCTCCGCCGGACGGAGAAACCGCTCGTCCACCACCACGTGGTCCTTGTAGTCCAGCCCTACGTGGCCGAACGCCAGCTCCAAGAGGTCGCGCACCGAATGATCCCTTCCCGTGGCTATCACAAAGTCGTCTGGCTCATCCTGCTGGAGCATCATCCACATCGCCTTCACGTAGTCGGCGGCGAATCCCCAGTCTCGGCGGGCCTCCAGGTTTCCCATGCGAAGCTCGCTTGCGAGCCCCAGCTTGATCTGGGCCGCTCCGTGGGTCGCCTTTCGCGTCGAGAACTCCAAGCCCCGCCTTGGCGATTCGTGGTTGAACAGGATTCCCGAGCAGGCGAACATACCGTACGACTCACGGTAGTTCACAGTAATCCAATGGCCGTAGGCCTTGGCAACCCCGTACGGACTCCGCGGGTGCAGAGGCGTACGCTCGTTCTGGGGCACCTCTCGCGCCTTGCCGAAGATCTCGCTCGAGGATGCCTGATAGAATCGTATCTCAGGATCCACGATTCGGATCGCGTCCAAGAGCCGCGTCACGCCCAGCGCAGTCACGTCTCCGGTGTAGATGGGCTGATTCCAGGCCTCCTCCACGAAGGACTGGGCGGCAAGGTTGTACACCTCCTGAGGCCGATGCTCTTGGAGGATCGCTATCAGCGAAGTCTGATCCAGCATGTCCCCCATCGCCAAGTTCAAGCGATCGCGAAGGTGCACGATCCTCTCCGCATTGGGGGAGCTGGTCCTCCGGACCATCCCGACCACCTCGTATCCCCGATCCAACAGGAACTCTGCCAGGTAGGATCCGTCCTGCCCAGTGATGCCAGTGATCAGTGCCTTGCTCATGCTCGCTCCTTCTCAGGGATACGCAGCCGCCAGTCCTGCAACACGTCGCCAAGGGTGTCCTCAAACGAGATGCGAGGCCACCAATCGGTCGCCTCTCGAAGCTTGCCTGCGTCACACACCGACAGGGGAACGTCTGAGGGCCGCGCTCGGTCGGGATCAGCCTCGATCGTCACCTCCTGGCTGCTGTGGGCAAGGAGACCATGGAGCAGCTCCCGAATTGATCGGGCCACACCGCTTCCCAGATTATAGACCTCCCCCGGAAGACCTTTCTCCAGCAACAGGCGATAGGCCCGGACGATGTCTCGCACGTCGGTGAAGTCTCGGCGCGCGCTCAGGTTCCCCACCCGCACCACAGGAGACCGTCCCCCCCTCTCCGCTTCCGCGATCTGTTTGGCAAAATCCGCTGCCACGAACCCCTCTCGCTGCCGGGGGCCCAGGTGGTTGAAGGGTCGCACCCGCACAACAGCCAGCCCGTGGCTGGCGAAGAATTGGTATCCAAGAAGGTCCTGAGCAACCTTGCTCACCGCATAGGGCGTCCGCGGACGGAGCGGAGTTCCCTCCTTGATCGGCTGCCTGACCTCCGGCACATCCCCGTACTCTTCAGCTGAGCCCACTATCAGGACGCGACTGCCCAGATCCCGGTCCACCAGCGCACGCAGCAGCGTCAGCTCCGCCAGAACGTTGGTGGTGAAGGTCTCCCAGGGGTCCTGCCAAGAACGGAAGACGTCGGCCTGTGCCGCAAGGTGGAAGATCAGGTCAGGTCGTACGCTGTCCAGTACCCTGTCGACGAATCCTCTTTCGGTGAGATCTCCGCTTAAGAATGTAGCCCGGTCGACCAGATGGCCCAGATGATCGTGGCTGCTCCGGGAGACTCCCCAGACGGCAACATCCGTCTCCGCGATCAACTGCTCGGCCAGGTGACTTCCCGCAAAGCCACTGACCCCCGTGATGAGAGCCCGCAGCGCCATGGCTGCCGCTCCGCGGCCCCCCTCACTCCCTCGCTGTAGGGAGGGGAGGAAGGCTCACCACACCCGGTGTTCGCCCCGTCCTAGAGCCGCCGTGAACTCGTAGATGTCTGCCAGCTCGCCCTCGATGACCGTCTCCACCTGCGCCTCGATGTCGGAAAGCACCACCTTCGGTTCCAACACCAACTGCGCCGCGGCGATCAAGGGTTGATCGATCGGCTGGCCGATCTGGCTGCACAGCCATACGTTCACCTGCCTGACGCCGGGCACCTCCTGGTGCACCTGGTCTGCAATGCGATGCGCAAGAAGATTGTAGATCTTCCCCACATGGCTGATGGGGTTCTTTCCCGCGGCGGCTTCGGTGCTCATCGGACGGTTCAGGGAGATCACACCGTTGACTCGGTTCCCCCGCCCCACCTGTCCAGAATCGCCTCCCTCCGCCGAGGTCCCCGTAACGGTCAGATACATTCCGCCCTCGCCCCGCGCGGGATCGTCCAGGGTGTTGATCGCGACCGCCACTTCGGCGAAGTTGTCTCCTTTGGCGTGAGCAAACTCGTGCACAGCCTCGCGGATCTTCTCCTTCTTCTCAAAGTACTCTTCCGCCGTCGCCACGAATCGGTCGACGAAAGCGAGCGCTATGGTGAGAATGAGCTCCCGGTCGCGCCGGTATCCCATCACCTTCACGTCCTCACCAGCTTCGGGGAACTCCTCCTTGAAGGCCGCGGAGTTGAGGTACTCCTCGGCCGCCTTGACCAACCGCTCGGTTGCGGTGAGGGGCGCGTAGCCTACCGCCGCCGACGTATCATTGGCTCCGATCGTCTCGCGTTCAAATAGGTCGGTTAGCTCCGGTGAACCGGGTTTGATCTGATTCTGAAACACGATGTGCCGGTCCGGATCGACGAAGCGGAGGCTCTCGCGCATCCAGGCCCGCGCCGTGTCCTCCGCGATCTGACCCACGTCCACGTATTTCCCGTCCCACTCGTACACCGCCCGATCGCCGAAGATCAGCTGCATCGGCTCCTCAACCTCGCCACCACCCAACCTCGGGCTGGCGCGGCCGGCCACGAGCATGCCCTTGTCGATGTTGTGATGGACGATCTTGCCGAAGGTATCTATGTATTGCTGGGACAGTGCTACGGAGACATCCTCCAGAATCGCATCGCAGATGGAGTCCGGGTGGCCGATCCCCTTGCGCTCCACCAGCTCGACCCCCTGATCCTCTACCGGGATCTGCTTCACTGCCTCCAAGAAGATGTTGCGCATCGCTCCTCCAAACCGTGAGGCGCGGTCTATCAGGTGCCCTCTCGCCAGGAGTGGAGATAGGCCTCCTGTTCTGGTGTCAAGGTGTCGATCTCCATCCCCAAGCTGGCCAGTTTGAGTCGAGCCACCTCGCGATCGATCTCCCGCGGAACCGAGTGAACGGCCGGAGCCAGCTCCTCCCCGTGCTTCACGAGATACTCGATACCCAGAGCCTGGTTGGCGAAAGACATGTCCATGACAGCGGCAGGATGGCCCTCGGCCGCGGCAAGATTGACCAGCCGTCCTTCCGCCAGGACCGAAATTCGGCGGCCATCGGCCATGGTGTACTCATCCACTCCATCTCGCACCTGGCGCACCTCACTCGCCAGGTCCTCTAGGGCTCTAAGGTTGATCTCGACGTCGAAGTGTCCCGAGTTGGCGAGCACCGCCCCGTCGCGCATCCGCTCCAGGTGCGAGCGGTCGATCACATGCTTGTCTCCCGTCGCGGTCACGAAGATGTCTCCAACAGCGCTCGCCTCCAGGAGCGGCATCACCTGGAACCCGTCCATCACCGCCTCCAGCGCCCGCAGGGGGTCCACCTCGGACACGATGACCCGAGCCCCCATGCCGCGGCCTCGGGAGGCGATGCCTCTCCCCACCCAGCCGAATCCACACACTACCAGAGTCCGCCCGGCCAGTAGCAGGTTGGTGGCTCTCAGGATACCGTCGATCGTGCTCTGCCCGGTGCCGTACCGGTTGTCGAAGAGCTGCTTGGTGAAAGCGTCGTTGACGGCAAGGATGGGATACCGTAGGACGCCGTCTTCAGCCATCGCTCGGAGCCTCATGACCCCTGTGGTGGTCTCCTCGGTTCCACCGAGGACCCCGCCCGCCCTCTCCGGGTCCTTCTCGTGAAGGCTGAAGACCAAATCCGCCCCGTCATCGACGGTGATCTGCGGTTCGTGGCTGAGCGCTGCCTCTATATGGCGGTAGTAGGTTTCCTCATCTTCGCCTCGGACCGCAAACACCGGGATTTCCTCATGCATCACGAGGCTGGCAGCGACATCGTCCTGGGTAGAAAGGGGATTCGAGGCACACAGCACGACCTCACCGCCTCCCGCCGCGAGCGTGCGGGCCAGGTTCGCCGTCTCACTCGTGATATGCAGACAGCCCGAGATCCGGATTCCATCCAGCGGCCGCTCCTGCCGAAACCGATCGGCGATCCCCTGCAGGACCTTCATTTCATGGGCTGCCCACTGGATCCTGGAGCGGCCTCGCTCCGCCAGCGAAAGGTCTCGTACCTCGTGGTCAAGCCCCATCTACAGCGGGTCCTCCCTGGCGCTGTCGCGCGCGCATCCACACCTCTACTGGCGATAGACGAACAGGGGCCGGCCGTGGAAGAAGAGGTGGGATGGGCCCACAGGTCCAGGCGGCCGCACCCGTCGGCCGCCCGCAGTACTGCAAACCAGAGCAAGCTATCACGCCGCTTCGGACCTGTCAAGGCCCGCTCTCCTTGACCGTGCCGGTGGCACGGTGCTACGATCCATCCCCGGTGGCGTGCCGTGGCCAAGATCAGCGCCAAACTCATGAAGCAGCTCCGGAAAGACCCCGGCTCTTCGGTGCGCCTCATCATCCGCACGCGCGGCGATCCCGACCAGAACATACGCCGTCTGGAGGCGCGGGGGCTGCGGGTGGCCCGCCGGCTGCAGTTGGTTCGTTCCCTGGCGGTCCGAGGGAGAGCATCGGCAGGATTGGCCATCCTCGACGAGGACTGGGTGGTGGCGATCGAGGAGGACCGTCCCGTCAAGGCCGCCTAGGTCCCCTATGGCCCAGGACAAGATCGCCAAGGCTCTGTCTCGGCGGATGCTGGACAGGGCCGACACTGAGTTGCCGATCATCATCAAGTACGCCCGGCCCCTCACTCCAACACGCGTCCCCCACTCCATCGCGGCTACATCCCCGAGCCACACCTTCCAGCTCTTCCCCGGAGCCGCTCTCCAGGCAACTCCTCCCACGATTGAAGCCCTGAGCCAGGACCCCGACGTAGCCAGGATCTGGTCGGACGAGCGGGTTCGGTGCTGCCTCGACGTCTCGGTGCCCCTCACCGGGGTCCCACGCGTGTGGGCCTCGGGATTCACAGGACGAGGCGTCCATGTCGCCGTCATCGACACCGGCATCGATCCCTACCACCCCGATTTCGGGGGCCGGATCGAGGATATGACCGACTTCACCGATGAAGGAGTCCACGATCAGGATGGTCACGGCACCCACGTAGCTGGCATCGCCGCTGGCAGCGGCCGAGCTTCCGACGGCCGGTATCGCGGCGTTGCTCCGGAGGCATCCCTTCACATTGCGAAAGTGCTGGACCGGCTGGGAGAGGGATTCATGAGCCAGGTCATCGCGGGGCTGGAGTGGAGCCTGGGACAGGACGTGGACGTGGTAAACCTCTCCTTGGGCGGCGATCCTCCCTGCGACGGTAGCGATCCCCTGTCCGAAGCCTGCGACATCCTCGCGGAGCGCGGTGTCGTGGTGTGCGTAGCCGCCGGCAACGCCGGTCCTGGACCCGCCAGCATCGGCCCACCAGGGTGTGCGCGGCAGGTGTTGACTGTCGGAGCCTCCACCGACGAAGACCAGATCGCGGAGTTCTCCTCACGCGGTCCCACCCAAGACGGGCGATTCAAGCCGGATCTTGTCTTCCCCGGCGTCGATATCATCTCCTGCCGCGCGGAGGGAACCACCCTCGGCCAGCCTGTGGACCGACGCTACGCACAGCTATCCGGAACAAGCATGTCCGCCCCTCATGCAGCAGGCGTGGCAGCCCTCATCCTCGAAGCCAGACCCGATCTCACTGCATCCGACGTCAGACGCGTCATGACCGAGACCACCCGTGACCTGGGCGGCGTAGTATATGCGCAAGGGGCGGGACGGGGAGACGCCTTCGCGGCCCTCGCGCGCCATACGCCGCTCACTCCCGAGCGTCGGGGGTGCTTGCCGCGGATCATCCTCCTGTAGAGGAACGACCCGGAAGACCGATTCCCATGGCTACCGAGACCGTAGGGATCCTTGCCCCTAGACGATAGGCGCTGGCGACGCTCGCCTCTCCCTCCCCGATGCAAGTTGACCGGCTAGAAGCCACCCTTACCCGTGACCTCGGCCTCGTCGATGTGACGCTGATCGGGGTCGGAGCCATGATCGGCGCCGGGATCTTCGTGCTCACCGGCATCGCGGCGGGTGAAGCAGGCCCGGGCCTTCTTCTCGCCTTCTCTCTGAACGGCCTGGTCACCCTCTTCACGGCGGCTTCCTACGCGGAACTGGGTTCAAGCTACCCTAGCGCGGGCGGAAGCTATGATTGGATCAAAGAAGGGCTGCCGGGTCCTCTCGGCTTCCTGAGCGGTTGGATGAGCTGGTTCGCAGCCTCGGTGGCCTGCAGCCTCTACGCCCTTGGCTTCGGCGCCTTCGCTGCTCGGCTCCTCACCACCATGGGAATCTCCCTCGCCTCCCTTAGCGAGGGGACCCTGGCCCTCGCCCTCGCCGCCCTGATCGCGATCCTCTTCACCTTTGTCAACTTCCGCGGCTCCTCCGAAACCGCCTCGGTCGGAAATGTGATCACCCTAGCCAAGGTCACCATACTGGCGGCTCTGGTTCTGTTCGGACTCTCGGCCCTCCGCCACCGGCCCGATTGGCCCGCGCAGCTCCAACCCTTCCTGCCCAACGGCCTGGCCGGGGTCCTCAGCGCCATGGGCCTGACCTTCATCGCCTTTGAAGGGTACGAACTCATCACCCACTCAGGAGAGGAGGTCATCGATCCCCGGCGAGCCATTCCCCGCGCCATCTTCCTCTCCATCGGCATCGTGCTGCTCATCTACCTGACAGTGGCCTTCGTGGTACTCGCCGCAACCGACGCCGGCGGGATCCCCACCTGGCAGTTCCTGGGAACCAACGCCGAGCAGGCCATGGTGGATGCGGCAGCGAGCATCATGCCTCTCGGCAGTCTGGTGCTGTTGGTCGGTGGCCTGATGAGTACGATGTCGGCCCTCAACGCCACTTTCTACGCTTCTTCCCGGGTCTCATTTGCCATGGGCCGAGACAGAAACCTGCCCTCCCTCTTTGGCCGGGTGCACCCACGGCTCCACACTCCTAACGGAGCGATCCTGGTTTCGGGGGCGCTCATTGTTCTCATGGCCTTGCTCCTGCCCATCACGGACGTGGCCTCGGCCGCGAGCATCATGTTTCTCCTCCTCTTCGCCATGGTGAACGCCGCCTTGATCTCGCTCCGGCGCCAAGGGAAAGTGATGGCCGGGGGGTTCAAGGTCCCGCTGGTTCCCCTGCTCCCCCTCTTGGGCATCGTGTCGCAGGGCTTCCTGGCCCTCTTCCTCTTCCGCCTCAGTCCTCTAGCCTGGTACACCACCCTCCTCTGGATCGCCGGGGGTGTCCTCTTCTACGCCGTCTACGCTTCGCGCACCGAGGCCATGGAGGAGCCCCTGGTCATCCTCCACGAGGAAATCGTGGCGGTGAAGCAGTACTCGGTTCTTCTGCCCGTGGCCAATGAGGAGCAGGCTCGGCTCCTCTCCATCGTGGGAGCAGCCGTCGCCAGGGAGCACGACGGAGAAGTGCTGGCCCTCCACGTGGTCCGGGTGCCGGTGCAGCTGGCCCTCGCCGATGGCCGCCACCTGATGCGTCAGGCCAAACCCATCATGGAGACCGTCATCGCCCAATCCAAGTCGATGGACGTCCCCGTCCATACCATGATCCGGGTGGGCCGAAGCATCGCACGGGCCATCATCGACACCGCGCGCCGCCGCAACTCCAACCTGATCCTCCTGGGGTGGCCCGGATACACTGAGAGCCGAGACCGCGCCTTCGGGTCGGTCATCGACCTCGTGAGCCGGAACCCTCCCTGCGATCTGGCCGTGATCCGGTTTCGAAGGCGGGAGCCGCCGCGGCGGATCCTCGTTCCCTCTGCTGGGGGGCCCAACTCATCCCTGGCCATGGAGCTGGCCATCGCCCAGGCGCACGAGTTCCAACGAGAGAAGGGAGAACTCCCCGAGATCACTGCGCTCCACGTGACCCGGCCCGGAGTCGCTGATCGGCTTCAGGCGGGAGACCAGGTCTTGGAGAAATTCGTCTCCCAGTTTGACTATCCCATCCGGACCAAGTTGATCGAAGATCCGGATGTCGCTAACGGGATCCTGGGTGAGCTAGAGGATCACAACCTGCTCATCCTCGGAGCCACAGAGGAGGGACTGTTTGAGCAGAGGCTTTTCGGCGCCCTCCCTGAGCGCCTTGCCCAGCTCTCGCCCAAGACGGTGGTGATGGCGAAGCGCTACAGAGGACCGGTTCGGTCCCTCCTCAGGAGAATCGTCATCCGCTAGCAACGGACCAGGGACCAAGCCGCTCCGCGGCTTTCTCGCGTGGCGGCCAAGCCCCGCCATCTCTGTGGGGCCGGCGATCGCCGCCAGCCAAACGCAGCCCTGGACGAAAGGGTGAGCCACCAGCGATCGAACCGGTCCGAGCCCCGTCTAGGACCGACGGCCCTCCAGACAGATCACGCCCGAACTCCCCACCACTGCTCCATGCCGCGTGCCCGCTGGCAGCTCCAGCCGGTCCCCAGGCTCCAGTTGTGCCTCCTCCCCAGCATCTGGCAGCTGCAAGCTAATGCTTCCCGCGACGGCGTAGATCACCTTGTGATACCTGTGGGTGTGCGCCCCGTAGACGAATCCCGGCCCGCTGCTCCAACGCTCGGCATCCAGCCCCTCCTCCCGGAGGAGCCAACGGATCGCCGCCTCATCGGGCGGGCCATCCCCCTCCCAGCGGGCCACCTTCGCCCCCCCATGGTCACCGGAGCACGCGCTCGTCGCCCACCCGACGCGTGACTCTCTCCTCGTCCAGGTGCTCCAGCAGGGCGACCGCGTAGCGGCGCGTGGTCCCCAGCAGGTCTCTGGCCTGAGCCACCGTCATCTTTCCCCCGTCCTGTAGGCGGTGCACGATCCGCGTGACCATCTCCTCGTAGGCCTCCTTGGCGAACACCACCTCAGGACTCACCCGGATCAGACTCCCCCACCGCAGCAGGGCCTCCACCACCTCGGTTCCGACCGCCTCCTCACACTGCGCCAGAGAGGGCGGCGCCTGCGGCGATGCCCGAAACCGCGCCAGGAGCTCCTGCACTTCCCGCTCTTGATCTGCGCTCAGGACCACCGCGTGATCTGGACTCATCAGTCCGGTTCCCTGCGGACGAAGGATCCCCTCCGCGGCCGCCCGCTTCACCACAGCGTCGAATGCTCCGGATCTCATTCGTAGCCGGCTCCGGACCTCTTCCCGAGGCACGGCCTCTCTCAGGGGATGGCGGTGGTGATAGGATTCCAAGACATCTCTCAGCCTCCGCCCCAGCCGCTCCCAGTCTTCCTGTGTCGTCACGACACGGTCGCCCTTGTTCCCATCCAAAACCACGATCCGCCCTGCGTCGATCCCGCTTTCCAGCGCTGTCTCCGCCGCCTCCCCTTCGAGCCCAGCAGTCCGGACGAGCTCCGGTTCCGGTACCGGACCCAGCTCGCGAAGCCGCACTTCCAGGACCGCCGCAGGTTCACCGTCCGCCAGACGACGGAGACGATCGGTCGTCGCGGGGCGAAAACGTGGGTGCCTCCTGAGAGGATGCGGATCGACGACCTCGCCTCCTCCCAGCGTGACGCTGGGAGAGGGCAGTCGGACGATGAACCGACCGCCGGGAGGCACCACAACCGGCCGGTCCAGGACCAGCTGCGCCCAGCCCTCAGCCCCCGGAGCCACCTTTTCGGCTCCCAGAATTCGGGTGCGAGCGGTGACCCGCGCTGCGCCCGTCGAAACCTGCACTTCCATGTTGTGGCCCAGAGGCTTCCTCGCGTCGGCGAGGACCCGAAGATGGACGTCCAGGAGCCCTGTCGGCTCGTACGCTCCGGGAAGCGCCAGGACGTCGCCGCGCTGCAGTTCGTCGGTCCCTACTCCACTCAAGTTCACAGCGACCCGCGTTCCCGGTGGCACCTCATCGACCGGTTCTGAATGACTGTGCAGTCCACGAATCCGAGACCGATGGCCGCCCGGTTGGATCTCCACTTCCCGACCCACGCTCAGGCGTCCATCCAGCAGGGTTCCGGTCACGACCGTGCCGAATCCGGCGAGTGTGAACACTCGGTCAATAGGGAGCCGGGGCGTGCCCAGATCCCGCCGACGGGGAGTCCCGTCCAACAGAAGATCCAACCCCTCGATCAGCCCCCCCAAACCCTCCTGGGTCCGAACGGAAACGCGGTGAATGGACGCCTCCTCCAGCCCCGTCCCGGAGAGAAGAGCCTGCACCTCAACCTCAACCAGCTCGATCCACTCCGTACTCTCGGCCAGATCGATCTTGGAGAGCGCCACCGCACCCTTCTCCACACCCAGGAGGTCTACGATAGCCAGATGCTCCCTGGTCTGAGGCATCACCCCTTCGTCTGCCGCCACCACGAGCAGGACGGCGTCGATCCCTCCCACTCCCGCCAGCATGTTGTTGATGAAGTCCTCATGACCCGGGACATCGACAATGCTCACCACCTTGCCAGAGGGAAGAGTCAGCCAGGCAAAGCCCAGATCGATGGTCATCTCCCGCTCTTTTTCCTCAGCGAGCCGATCGGGATCGATGCCCGTGAGGGCCTCCACCAAGCGGGATTTGCCGTGATCGACGTGTCCAGCTGTCCCGAGAACCCACCGGGGAGGCGCGGTCACTTCTCTCCCCGAAGCCACGCCTCAAGCCCTTCAGCGAAGGCCTTCTCTCCGGCCATCTGATCCTTCACGAACTTGGAGAGCGTGGTCCACATGTCTCGGATACGCTCCTCCCGCTTGTCCATCTCATCGCCCAGCCTGTCCCAATGGGCGGCGTTCCGTGCCCAGCGTTCCTCCTGTTCGCCGCGCCACTCATCGATGAGCTTCTCAAGTCGCTTCTCCGCCAGCGCTTGCACCGCCTCGAGTTCGCCCCGCCGCGCTTCCCACTCACCTTCAACGGAACGCAGCATCTCCAGGATCTCCGTCGCCTCCTGATACAGCCGGTGCATTTCTGTCATCGCTGCCTGGCGATCCACCCCCTCGTCCCGCCAGGACGCCATCTCCTGACGGAACTCCTCCATCTCCCGGCGCCACTCCCCCTCGAGTCCCTGAAACCTCTCCAACCCCTCTGCGTGCTCCCGGCGCTCGACCTCGCGGCCCGACTCCAGATCGCCCGTCTTCGCCCGCAGGCGGTCGACTCCTTTCTCCAGATGGCTCAGAGCGCGCTCCTGCTCCAAGGCCCGCTCGCTGAGAGCGTCCAGCTCCGGTTGGACCGCGAGAACCATCTCGTGGAGTCGCGCCATCTCCCTTCTCAGGCTCTCCGCGCCGAGGTGTCTCTCCATCCGGGCCTGCATCTCTGTCTCAACTCGCTCCAAGGACCGCGAAAAAGCCTCTCGCTCGCCTTCCCGCAGACTTACGATCTCGCGCTGGATGCGCCTCAGCTCCTCCTGAGAGGATCGTCGGATCAGGTCGGTCATCTCCCCAATCCGCTCGGCCGTCTCGGCAACGCTCGGGGTCCGGGCAAGCTCCCCCTTCAGTCGGCCTAGCTGTCCCTGGAGCTTGCTGACCTCCTTGCGGGTGGCCTCGAGTTCTCCTCTCTGGGCCTCTGCCAGCTTCCTCAATTCCTCAATCTGGGCACGGTCTCTGCGCTGGGCTTCGTCGAGCCAGGCAAGTAGCGGCCCCGCAGTTTCCTTGTCCACAGTCGTCCTCCGTCCCTTTCAGTCATCGATTCTATCACAGCGCCTGGAAGCCTCAGAAGCCCTTGCTCCCTTGCTCCGACGGACCCTATAATCCCGCGATCCGTGCCTCGGGAAAGGCGGCTGCGTGCGCATAGGGCTCGATGCTCGAATCCTCCACTACAGCCACGCCGGCATCGCGCGGTACGTCCGAGGACTCGTCCGGGGGCTGGACCGGCTGACTGAGGAGTCCACAGAGGAGATCCTCCTCCTCCACAGCCGGAAAGATCCACAGCCGCCCTACTACGGGACCCGCTTCCCCCGCCGTACCCTCTGGACACCTAGCCACCACCGTCTGGAGCAGTGGTTCCTGCCCCTGGAGCTCTTGCCTCTGGGGCTCGACCTGCTCCACAGCCCCGACTTCATCCCTCCTTTGCGACGAAACTTCCGCTCGGTCATCACCGTCCACGACCTGGCCTTTCTCCGCGATCCTGCCATCCTCACGGCCGAAAGCTCACGGTACTATGGCCAGGTGGGCCGCGCGGCCCACAGCGCGGATCGGATCATCGTCCCCTCCAAGGCCACCCGAAGGGACAGCGTGGAGCTCCTCGGCGTCTCCCCCGAGAAGGTGACCGTGATCCCCGAGGCCCCCGATCCCGTCTTCCGACCCTGGGAGGGGGATGCGGCGGCGCTGTCGGACGAGATGTCCCAGCTCGGTGTCGATGGTCCGTTCCTCCTCTTCGTGGGGACCCTCGAACCGCGGAAAAACCTCCCCCTGCTCCTCAGGGCCTACCGACGGCTCATCGACGAAGCCGCCGCACAGATACGGCTGGTCATCGCCGGCCGACCAGGATGGTTGTACCAGGAGGTCTTCGACCTCACTGCTCAGTTGAAGCTGACCGACGAGGTACTCTTCCTTGGCCATGTGCCCTCTCAAGATCTCCGTCTCCTCTACTGCGCTGCTCAGGTCTACGTCCACCCCGCTTTCTACGAAGGCTTCGGGCTTCCGCCTCTCGAGGCCATGGCCTGTGGGACGCCGGTCGTGGCTGCTGCTACCTCGTCTCTGCCGGAAGTGGTAGGCGACGCCGCAATCCTGGTGGACCCCACCGACACCGAAGCCTGGACGGCGGCCATCCATCGGGTCCTGGTCGAACCCGAGCTCCGAGTCGACCTGAAGAAGCGCGGCCTGGCCCGCGCCCAGCGCTTCTCCTGGGAAGAGACCGCCCGTAGGACCTTGGCCGTCTATCGAACCGTCCTCTCTCAAGAATGAAGCTGCTCTTCCTGACCCCGGACCTCCCCTACCCACCCCACCAGGGGGCTGCCATCCGCACCTACAACTTGATGCGGGCTCTCGCACCCCGTCACGAGATCCAACTCCTGTCCTTTGCCCAGAACACTCCTCACCTCGATGCTCAAAGCGTGCTGCAAGACCTCTGTCGTGGGCTCGAGATCGTCCAGGCGCCGAGGCGAAGTCTGAGCCGCAGGGCCATCTCTGTCCTCGGCTCTCCCATTCCCGACCTGGCTCTGCGGCTTCCTTCTGAAGAGTACAGCGAAGCTCTGCGCCGGACGGTGGACGCGGACCCGCCCCACGCCATTCAGGTCGAGGGCCTCGAGATGGCGCCCTACCTGTTCACTGCTCGCCAGGCCATCCACCAGAGACGCGATCGCCCGTCTCGACTCCTTCTCGATGACATCAATGCCGAATACCTCATCCAGAAGCGCGCCTTCCTGGCGGACGCCCGCCAGCCCTCTCGCTGGCCCGCTGCGGCATACTCCCTCATCCAGTGGCGGAAGCTGCGCCGCTACGAGGCGAGGGCCTGCCGGGCGGCAGATGCGGTGATTGCGGTCTCTCCTCAGGACGCCAGGAGTCTGCAGAGATTGGAGCCGGATGTTCCGATCACCGTGGTGCCGAACGGTGTCGACACGGACCACTTTCGTCCCGAGGCTGGTCCCACCGACGGGAGCCTTGTCTTCACCGGGAAGATGGATTTCCGGCCCAACATCGACGCCGTCCTGTGGTTCTTCCACCGCGTGTGGCCACGGATCAAGAGCCGTCTCCCTCACGCCCGGTTCATGGTCGTGGGCCGCGACCCCTCGTCCCGCCTGGGCCCGCTCTCCGCCGATCCGCAGGTCGAAGTCACCGGTCGGGTTCCAGACATCCGACCCTATCTCCGGCGAGCCGAACTTTGCGTGGTGCCACTCCAGGTGGGAGGAGGAACCCGGCTCAAGGTGCTGGAGGCCATGGCTATGGGAAAGCCCGTCCTCTCCACCAGCTTGGGATGCGAGGGGCTCGAGGTCACCGCAGGGGAAGAGGTGATCCTGGCTGACGGTGCCGAGGCCTTTGCCCAGGAAGCCATCTCTCTTCTCGACCATCCCCAGCGCCGGCGCAACCTCGGGACCGCCGCGCGCGCAGCTGTGAAGGCGCGCTATCGATGGTCCCAACTCGTCTCACGGCTCGAAGCCGCCTACGAGCAGGCCGTCCCGCGAAGAGGCAGTGTGATATAATGCCCTGAAATGGTGGACGCGAGCGGGCGGTTCCTGATCCAAGGGGGAAATCCCCTGTCGGGTGAGGTAACCCCCAGCGGTAACAAGAACGCCGCCTTGCCCATGCTGGCGGCGTCGTTACTTACCGACGATGAAGTGGTGCTGCGCAACGTCCCCCGGATAGAGGATGTCGAGACCATGGTGCGCATTCTCGAGGCTCTGGGGGCTGATATCCACGACGGGGGAGATCACACTCTCAAGATACGAGCGCGGAAGCTCCAGGACACGGCGATCGACCCCCATCTGGGCCGGAGCATCCGCGCCTCCATCCTGTTCGCCGGCCCGATGCTGGCACGGAGCGGTAGGGTCAGTCTGCCGCCGCCCGGGGGCGATGTCATCGGGCGCCGCAGGGTCGACACGCACCTGGAGGCACTCCGCGCGCTCGGCGCCCAGGTCGAGGTCAACGGCGGATACCGGCTGAAAGCCGAGAAGCTAGAAGGGGCCGAGATCTTCCTAGACGAGGCGAGCGTCACGGGAACCGAAAACGCTCTGATGGCAGCGGCCACCGCGGAGGGAACCACCGTCCTCCGCAACGCGGCTTCCGAGCCCCACGTGCAGGACCTGTGCCGCCTCCTGGCACTCATGGGTGCCAGGATCGAAGGAATCGGCACCAACACCCTTGCCATCGAAGGGGTTCAAGCCCTTGGTGGCATTGAGTACGAGATCCCCTCCGACCACATCGAGGTGGGCTCCCTCCTCGCCGCCGCGGCAGCCACCCGTGGAGACATCCGCATCCGCAAGGCCCATCCCGATCATCTCAGGATGATCCTCCTAACCCTCCGCCGGCTAGGGGTGGAGACGCAGGTTATTGGCGACGAGATCCACCTGCCTCGGCACGACCGGCTCCGAGTCAGGTTCGACCTTCACGGTGCAATCCCTAAGATCGATGACGGCCCCTGGCCCGCCTTCCCAGCTGACCTCATGTCGATCGCCATCGTGCTGGCCACCCAGGCGGAGGGGACCGTCCTCTTCTTCGAGAAGATGTTCGAGAGCCGGCTCTTCTTCGTGGACAAGCTGATCTCAATGGGTGCCCGGCTCGTCCTCTCCGACCCGCACCGCGTGGTGGTGGTCGGCCCCTCTCAACTGCACGGCGAGACCCTGGAGAGCCCCGACATCAGGGCTGGGATGGCCCTCCTGGTGGCCGCGCTCTGCGCGGAAGGGGAGAGCACCATCCGCAACATCACCCAGATCGACCGTGGCTACGAACGCATCGAGGAGAAACTTCAGGGGCTGGGGGCCCAGATCGAGCGCGTCGAGGACTAGGGAGTCCATGGCGACCGTGTGCCTCAGCCTCGGCTCCAACCAGGGCGACCGAGCCGCCCACCTCGAGAGCGCTCTGCTAGCCCTCGACGAGCTCGGGACCCGGACCCGCACCTCCCAGCTCTACGAGACCGAGCCGGTGGAGGTACATGATCAGCCCTGGTTCCTGAACCTTGTGTGTGAGATCGAGACTGACCTCGCCCCCCGCGAACTTCTCCGTGCCATCAAGGCCGTAGAGCACAGAAGCGGACGGCGTCCCGGCGAGCGCTTCGGCCCACGCCCCATCGACATCGACATCCTGTCCTACGATGGCATGGTGCTGGACGATCCCGAGCTGACCCTGCCTCACCCCCGACTCGCGGCGCGGGCCTTCGTGCTGGTCCCCCTGGTCGAGATCGCCGCCGACTGGATCCACCCCAGTCTCGGCCGTACCGCGGCCGAGCTGCTCCAGGGCTCTGGTGACCGGTCGGTCGTCAGGCTCTACGAGCCTGCTGCCAACTCAGCCTGATTCAGCCAGAAGTTCAGCCGGGAGACGAACGTCCCGAGATCGTAGGTTCCCCGAGCGCGGATCCGCGGCATCACCATCAGCGCCTCCGAGGTCTGGAGGGCCCCCTGGTGGCTGGTCAGGGCGGCCCAGTACCCCGCGCTGCGCAGGACCGCCACAACGTCCGCATTGTACCGCCCCGAGGGATACACGAAGAACCGCGCTGGCTCCCCCAGATTCGCCTCCAACGTCTCCTTCGGGCCTAGGATCTGCCACACGAGGTAGTCGTAGGACTTGTTCCGCAGATCGTCATGCGTCCTGCTGTGCGCAATGATCTCCATCCCCATCTCGGCCAACTCCTGGATCTGCGGCCAGGTCATGTAGGCCTCGTACCCCAGGTCTACGAAGCCCGTGATTACGGTGAAGGTCCCCGTGAAGCCGTACTGCTTCAGCAGCGGCACCGCGTTCTCGTAGGTGGTCGCATACCCATCGTCGAAGGTGAGAATCAGAGGCTTGGCAGGCAGCTCCCAGCCCAATTGGAGATGGTAGACCAGATCTCGCAGCGAGATGGACGTATACCCCTGCTCGCTCAAGTATTGCAGTTGCGCCTCGAGCCGCTCAGGGCTGACCGTCAGATCCCGCCGCAGAAGCTCGGCCCCAGGGGGCACCTCCTCGATGTAGTGGTACGTCAGGATCGGGACCACCACCTCCCGGTACACACCGTCCGGAGTGGGTTGCGGCGTCGGGGTCGGCGTCGGGGTTGGCGTAATGGTAGGGGTGGCGGTAGGGGTTACGGTTGGGCTGGGGGTAGGGGTGAGAGTGGGCATCTCAGTGGGAGAGGGCGTCGCAGGCGTCTCAGTCGCGGCGGCCACCGCCGGCGGCGGTGTCCCGCCCCCGTCCCGGCCCATCAGGCTCCAAGCGGTGATAGCCACTGCCGCGCCGGCGACCAGCAGGGCCAAGAGAATCGCTAGCGCTCCCTGCTGGACACCCGATCGCTGCAGAACGCCCCCTCTGTCCCCTGAGCGCGGGTAATCATAGGAAGCCCTTCGTCGAGCGTCAAGACACGGCTTCCGACCCGTCCTCCGGAAGCAAGATCACCTGAGGCACCCCCCGGACGGGATGGGGCTCGATCCTCACCGTGGCTCCAAACGCTCGAGCGATCCGCTGCTCCTCCAGCACCTCCTGTGGGGGCCCGTCCGCCACGATCCGACCGTCCTCTAGAAGGAGCAACCTCCCGAAATAGAGAGCCGCCAGATTCAGGTCATGCATCGCCGCCGCCACCGTGAGCCCGGAATCGCGGTTCAGAGCACGCACCAGATCCAGCACCTCCACCTGATGGTTGATGTCGAGATGGGCCGTGGGCTCGTCGAGGAGAAGGATCTGGGGCTCCTGGGCAAGAGCCAAGGCCAAGAGGACCCGCTGCCGCTCCCCGCCGGACAGCTCAGGGTAGGGCCGGTCCTCCAGGAAGGACACCCCGGTGCGTTCCATGGCCTCCCTCACGACCGCCACATCGCCGGGCCCCGGCCCGCCCCACGGGCTCATGTAAGGGGTGCGGCCCATCAGCACCAACTCCTCCACTGTGAAAGCGAAAGGCACCTCCAGCGTCTGGGGCACTACCGCCACCCGCCTGGCAACCTCACGTCGGGAGTATCCAGTCAGTCGCCTGCCTCCCAGCCGCACCTCCCCCAGGTCGGGTCGCAGGAAGCCGCTCAGCAGCCGGAGCAGAGTTGTCTTCCCGCTCCCATTGGGACCGATCAGCGCCACTCGCTCCCCCGGCCTGATCTCCACTCCAATCCCTCGAAGAACCGCACCGCGACCATACGAGAAGTCTACCCCTCTCGCCTGGAGAGCCGAGACCGCCTGACCCATCAGAAGCTGTACTCCCGCTTGGTCTTCCGCAGCAGATAGAGGAAGAAAGGCGCGCCGATCAGAGCCGTGAGGATCCCCACCGGGATCTCCTGCGGTGCCATTACGGTCCGCGCCAGAACATCCACCGCTACCAGGAAGCCCGCCCCGATCAGTGCCGCGGCAGGGATCAACGTGCGGTGATCCGGCCCCAATAGGAGCCTGGCGATGTGGGGGATCACCAGTCCCACGAACCCGATGAGTCCGCTGATGGACACGGCCGCCGCGGTGAGAAGGGATCCGATGGCAAGAAGGATCAGTTTTCGGCGTTCCACCTCCACCCCGACGTGAGCCGCCGCCTCCTCCCCGAGTTGCAGAGCGTTCAGGTCCCCTGTGAAGTAGCGGGCCGCCAGGGCGGCCCCAGCCACCAGGGGGACCACGACCATCAGCTGGGCCCATCCGCTGGAGGACAGCCCTCCCAGTGTCCAAAACATGGCGCGGCGCAGCGTCACGTCGCTCGTCAGCCACAGGAAGGCCACGGAGGCTGTCAGGATCGAGCTCAGGGCGAACCCAGCCAGAAGTAGCGTCACGATTGGGGTTCTCGGGCCCACGCGCGAGAGCTGATACACGAGCAGCACCGCTCCGAGGGCTCCCAGGAAAGCGGCGGGAGGGACCAGAGTGAATCCCTGCAGGGCGAAGAGAGAGGCCGCGGGAAGGAGATTCGCGACCGTTGCACCCAGTGCAGCTCCGGCCGCAGTGCCGATAACGTAGGGATCGGCCAGGGGGTTCCGGAGCAGACCCTGGAAGAGAACCCCCGCCAGAGCCAAGGCGGCACCCACCGCGGCGGCCGTCGCCACCCGAGGCAACCGCACATCGCGCACGATGGCGGACTCCGCTGCTGACCAACTGCCCTCTATCCCCAGCCCCGGGATCCCGTCCAGCGCGATCTCCAGCACCCTGCTGGGCGGAATGGGGACCGCGCCCAGCGCCGCCCCTTGCACCACCGCCACTATCAGCATCCCCAGGAGCACGGCCATCGTCGCCCGCGGTCTCCGCCTTCCCAGCAACAGCGCCCCTCCTCTAGAAGAGTTCAGGGTGGATCAGCCGCGCCATCGCCTCCAGCCCATCCAGGATCCGGGGGCCCGGCCGATCCACCAAGTCGGGATCGATAGGATAGATGGCGCCGCGCCGAACGGCGGTCAGGGCCTCCCATCCGGGCCGGCCCGCGATTTCGGCCACAGTTCCACCGTACTTGGCGTGGGAGAAGACGATCACCTCGGGGTCGGCAGCGATGATCTCCTCAGCGCTCAATTGAGGAAAGGAGGATGCCGCGCTGGCAGCGATGTTGGCTCCCCCCGCCAGGCCGATCAGCTCGTGGGTGAACGAGCCCGGCCCACCGCTGTACAGGGTGTGGTCGATCTCGTAGTAAACACGGGGTCGGGTCTCCACCGAATCCGTCCGATCCCGAACTGCTTCCAGCCGCTCCCGCAGGCCATTAACCAGAACCTCGGCTTCCAGGTTTCGTCCCAGCACTTCCCCCACGGTGCGGATCGACTCCAGCACCCCCTCCACGTCGCTCGGATGGAGATACAGCACTGTCATCCCCAGCTCTTCCAATCGGGCCACATCCTCCAGGCTGGTGATCCCGGCTGCGAGAACCAGATCTGGCTCCAAGCTGACGATCATTTCCAGGTTCAGAGGGAATCCCCCTACCAAGGGAATCCCCTGGGCTTCCGCGGGATAATCGCTGAAGTCCGAGAGCCCCACCACCGCTCCCCCGGCTCCCACCGAGAAGACAATCTCGGTCAGGTTAGGGGCCAGGGCAACGATCCGTTCTGGCATCCCGTCTATCAGAACCGTCCGCCCCGCGTCGTCCATGAAGGTACGCGCCCCATAGGCTTCCGCGGCCGACCGCTCCGCCGGCGCGCCCGTGGCGGTGCACCCCACGATGGCCACCGTCGCCCACACCGCCGACCACAATCCCATAGCCGCAGATCTGCTCACACCAGCCTCCCAACCAAAAAGACAGGCCGGAGCCTGTCGAGAGTCTCAAATCAAAGCCCCTGTCGAAGCAACAGGGGCATCTTCTCAGCGGTTGTGAATGCCTGTTCCCGCCCCCTTTCTCTCGAAGGTTCCTGGAACTCGGCCGAGGCGGGTATCCTGGCTCACGGGGCACGCCCGAACACAGTTGCGGGACAGCGCCGGCCTCTCACCGGCTTCCCCCTTTCAGCCCAGCCTTTCGGACAGGGTCACCTCAGCGCCGGATATCTCGCTTGGGAAGGTGCAATGCCATAGCCACCATACCAGGTCCCTCCTGCGCGCGCAAACTCTGGCTGGCCATGGTAGACTCTTTCCCGTTCGCCAGAGTGGCGAATCGTCGAGATCCACCACACGAAGAAGGAGGCTCCATGTCGTTCAGAACCCGGCTCGCAGTTCTTATCGTCCCTGTCGTGGTCCTTCCCGCCGCCTGTGGCACCCCCTCGCCCGAGCCCACGCCGACGCCGACTCCTGCACCAACCCCTCTCGAGGTCATACAGAACTCCGCTGCCCGCATGCAGGAGGTCCAGAGCTTCCGCGCCGATCTGGACATGGACATGGACCTCCAGATCGAGGGCGAAGCCGTTCCGCTGACGATGACTGCCCAGATGGCGTGGGGGAGCGACGGCGCGATCGACATGACCTTCACCATGGACCTTCCCGCCCCCATTGGCTCCCAGACCTTTCAGGAGATCCTCTCCGGCGGGGACGTCTATCTCAAGCTGGGGGACCTGGGCTGGTTCCGCCTCACCGGGGAGGCGGCCCAGGAGTTCACCGGATTGGATCCAGAGACCCTCAACCTTGACTTCTTCCGAGGCCTCGTGCCGTCGGGCGACGTCCCTTGGGATCTCTACGCCATCGAGGACTTGGGCCGCGAAGAGGTGGATGGGGTCCAGACCCAACGCTTCGGAATTCAGGTAGACATACCCCGACTCATGAGAGAGCTCGACCCAGAGACCCGAGAGCGGCTGCTACAGACCTTCGGCGCCTTCGGCCAGGATCCCGCCCAAATAGAAGAACTGATGGAGGGAGCCGATATCCGCCGAATGGAGGTCTGGATCGACGACCAGGGCTACCAGCGTCGCACCCTCATGGACATTGGCTACGGGACGCAGGGCTCCGTCCGTTTCGACATCCTCATCACGGACCTCAACCAGGACATTGCCGTCGAGCCGCCCGATGAGTATCGCGAAGGGCTGCCCGGCATGGAGGAGCTGCTCCAGTTCTTCACCGGTTGACCTGATCGCCCAACCCACTCCCATCCCATCGCTTTGGGGCGCTCACCCCAGCGGCGCTATTCCGCCCTGAAGCTGACCGAGCACGGCCGATCTCCTCCGCGCGGCGTCGGAGACGCAGTCAGCCAACCTCCCACGAGAGGGGCATTCCAGCTACAAGAGGGGTAAAAACGACCACGAACGGGGCATAGGCGGGGAGACCGCCCGCCCTGTCCGCGGAGGAATGCCGAGACAGCCCGGCTACGCGCAGCGCAGCGGCTCGCAGTTCTGTGCGCCGCTACGAACGGGACGTCGAGTCGCCCCCGCTAGCGCTCCGTCCGAACCCAGAGCCTCTCCCCGTCGCTGATCAACTCGATGGTCCCTCTCTGATCGGTCCGCAGCACTGGCACCCCTTGCAGGCGACGCAGGGTCTCTGCCGCCGGATGGCCGAACTCGTTGTCCACCCCTACCGAGATCACGGCGATCCGAGGCGCAACCGCTTCCACGAGCTCGTGGGTAGTCGATGTGTCGCCACCGTGGTGCGGAACCTTCAGCACCCAACTCTCCAGACCCTCAGCGGAGGCCACCAGCACCTGCTCCCCCGGAAACTCAACGTCTCCGGTGAGGAGAAACCGAGCCTCCCCCATCATCAGCAGGAGCACTAGGGAGTTGTTGTTAATATTCGATTCGGTGCCAGTCAGGAGACGGGCCGGTGGGTGAAGCACCTCCGCCGTCACGGCTCCCAGCCGCAACACCGCTCCCGCCCGAACCATTCGCTGATCAATGCCACGAGCAGAGACGCGATCCCAGAAGCCTTCGCATGTGCGCGACGGGCAACCTTGACCGGTGTGCAGGATCACCCCCACTTGGTACCGGTCCAGCACACCCAGGAGCCCCGAGACATGGTCCTCCTGAGGATGAGTCACCACCACAAGATCCAGCGATCGCTGCCAGAAGGGGAGTCGCTTGCCCAGGGCGGAGGTCAGCACGGCCGGGCTCCTGCCCCCATCTACGAGAATCGTGCCCCCGGAGGGTGTCCGCACCAAGATCGCGTCCCCCTGTCCTACGTCCAAGAAGTAGACATGGAGGTTTCCGTCCGGCGCCTGGGTCCAGGCCACCCAGCCGAGCATCCCCGCCACGGCCAGCCCCGCCGTCCCCACCCACACGGGTCGACCAACCCAGCTGGGACCAGGAGGCAGGACGTAGCTCGTGATCTCGCGGCCCACAACGGTCAGCCCCAGCGCCAGGTAGTAGATCGCCCCTAGCCCGATGCCCCAACCGGCCGTCTCAAGAGCCGCCCACTCCCACTCCGAGAGGTTCTGAACCACTGTCACCGTCCAGGTCACGGGCAGCCAAGCCGTCCAGCCCGCGATCTGCCCTAGAGGCAACGCCACCATGCCCGCAAGTGTCGCAGCGCCCCCCAAGGTCATGACCCATCCCTGCACCGGCACAATGAGCGCGTTGGCGACAAGGGACACCGCCGACAGGATCCCGAAGTTGTGGATCGTAACGGGGAGTACCCAGGCCTGGGCCACGGCGGTCACCACCAGCGCCTCGGCAACAGTCCGAGAAATGAGAGCCAGAACGTCACCCTCGACCCAGCGAGCGACACGGGCCTCCAGCCACAGCGACAGCGGAGCCACGTGCAGGATCAGCCCCAGCGTGGCCAGGAAAGAGAGCTGGAATCCCAGATCCCACAGCACCTGGGGGTTGAGCAGTGTCATAGCCACAGCCGCGAGTGCCAGAGAAGTCAGGGCGTGGCTCTGGCGACCGAGCCGGCGTCCAATCACGTAGACGCTGCCCATGATCGCCGCGCGCACTACTGAGGGCGCGGCTCCCACCAGCACGGTGTAGAGGGCAATGCCACCGAGGGACAGGTACGTGGCGCGCCGCCGCCCCAGGGTCCGATCCCCGACCGCGGTCAGCAATCCGGCGACGATGGCGATGTTGAAGCCCGAGATAGCGACGATGTGGGTGGTGTTCGTCCGGTTGAAGTCCTCCAGGAGATCCCTCGGGATCCCTCGTTCGAGCCCTAGAAGTATCCCTGCCAGCACAGAGGCCTGGGGTTCAGGGAGGATGCGGAGCACCGTCTCATGAGCGCGACCTTTCACCGCCAGGATGGCTCCGTAGACAGGATTGCCCCGACCGCTTGCCACGCGCTCGACCCGAGCGTGATCAATCACAGACAGTATCCCCTGGCGAGCGAGGTAGTCCCGATACGAGAAGCCTTCAAGCTCCGGCGGACTCTCTACGGCACCCTCAATCTCCAACAGGTCACCGTATCGATATCCTGTTGTGCGCGGCAGCCGAAGCAGCGCTCCTCCCCGAATCTCCTGCCAGTTCCCTGAGACGGAAATGGCGCGAGCCTCGATCCGGAGGTCCACCACCAGATCCCGCAGGATGGGCTCCCGCACTACATCAGCACGAACGCGCACCGGAGGCCCATCGTTGAGGAGGGCCAGGTGATCATCGCCTGGTACCAGTAGGGAGGATTGGTGATGCCAGACCCCAGCCGCAGCCATAACCAGACTCGCGCCCAGAAGTCGGTACCGACGCTCCGTCCAACTCAAGGCAACGATGGCTGTACCGATCATCACGGTGAACGCGAGCAGAGCTCCAGGAAAGGAGAAATGAGCTGCGGCGGCGATGCCCAGGAGCCATCCCGCGCAGAGATAGGCCAGCGCCACCGGAGGATCTCAGACCGTGATCAGCTCGCGGAGCCCGAGGAATATCGTCTCGCCGATGCCAGGTACAGCCAGAAGCTCCTCCACGGTCTTGAAGGGACCGTTGGCCTGCCGGTAGTCCAAGATCCGCTGGGCCAGCCCCGGACCGATGCCGGGAAGCGTGTCGAGCTGCGACACGTCGGCCCGGTTGATGTTGACCCTTTCCCTGGTCCCACTTCCGGCCGAAGGCTGGACAGGGACGACCGTCTCTCCCACCCGAGGCACATACACGGTCAGTTCGTCCGTCAGCCGCTGCGCCATGGCCACCCGGACGAGATCGGCTTCCGCGGTAGGGCCTCCAGCCGCCTCGACCGCATCGTACACACGGCTGCCTTCCGAGAGGTAGTAGACACCGGGTGCCTGAACCGCCCCGATCACATAGACCCCTACCACTCCCGGCGGCGAAGTCGCCGCTGGCGAGGGGTTGGTGATCTCGAGAACGGGAGGGGTAGGCTGTCGCAGAAACGTTATGGCGAAGCCAAGAACGAGGAGAAAGAGGAGGCTGAGAACCAGATAGCCCCGGTATCGTGCCAGGAATCCCTCCACTGGCGCACCAGAAAGGTCCTCCTCAGCCATGGCCGATCAGGGCGAGGGCGCTGAACGGGGAACCGAGGCGCCAGTCTGCGGGAGCGCTGGGCGGGGCATCGATGGCTTATAGCACGGCCGGATGTCGCTGTCAAAAAGGCATGGAGGCCGCGGCGCCGCGGCCTCCACTTGGGCATCCAGACGTGCCCTTGAGAGCGACCCTTCGCTCTCCGTCCCTTCCTCTTCACCTGCGAGGAGCGTCGATCCCGCGAACTTGCCTGGCGGTCGGCAGGTCCCGGCTCGGCACTCTCCCTCGGCGCCCCATCCGGAACGGGAACGCCGACCCTATACCGAAGGAGTGAAAGAAAGGGTACGGCTATGAAACCCCATCATAGGACGGCTATGAAACCCCATCATAGGACGGCTATGAAACCCCATCATAGGACGGCTA
>CAYGBX010000001.1:126561-150579 GCA_964348195.1 uncultured Anaerolineales bacterium | reverse complement strand
CTCCTGAATGCCTTGAGGGTTGTGGGCAAGGAATTGGAGACGGCGCGCATCACCTATGTGGGAGTGGGCGCCGCCAACGTGGCCTGCGCACGGCTGATATTCGCCGCAGGAGCCAGCCCTGGACTCTCCATCTTCGCCGACAGCAAGGGCATCCTACATAGGGAACGCCACGACATCTACCGACGCAGGGCTGAGTTCGTCGACAAGTGGCAGTACTGCCAGACCACCAACGCCGACGATCGGCGGGGTGGTATTCCCGAAGCCATGATTGGGGCCGACGCGGTCATCGCGCTGTCCAAGCCTGGCCCCGACACGATCCACAAGGGCTGGGTGGCGGCAATGGCAGACAACGCCATCGTGTTCGCATGTGCCAATCCCATCCCGGAGATCTGGCCTTGGGAGGCGAGCGATGCCGGGGCGGCCATCGTGGCCACCGGAAGGTCCGACTTCCCCAATCAGGTCAACAACTCGTTGGGCTTTCCGGGCATCTTCCGTGGCGCGTTGGACGTGCGGGCTTTGACGATCACGGACGGCATGTGTCTGGCCGCTGCCCGCGCGTTGGCGGACACGGCCGTCGGGCAGGGCTTGGATGCGGAGCGGATTCTGCCGACGATGGAGGACTGGGAGGTCTTCCCCCGCGAGGCCGCTGCGGTGGCCATGAAGGCTCAGGATGAGGGCGTCGCCCGCCGGGAGACGACGGAGAAGGAGGAGTACGAGAGGGCAGAGAGGATCATTCGCACGGCCCGGGACAGCACACGGGCCATGATGGAGGCCGGCTACATCCCAGCAGCCCCGGAGCTGGCTGTCTCACAGTAGGCTGGCCCGCAGACGATGGATGCACGGACGCGGAGGTCAGGCGATGTATGACGTGATAGTCGTTGGAGGCGGGCCCGCCGGATTGACCGCGACGACGTACTGCATCCGAAAGCGCCTGGAGACGCTGTTGATCACCAAGGACCTGGGAGGCAAGACCAACTTCCACCTTCAGCTGCCCTTCGTCGAGCGGCACCAGGTGCTCAGCGGGGCCGAGGTGGTGGACCGCTTCACCAGCCAGATCGAGTATCTGGAGTTCGCCAGGACGTTCGACAAGGCCGAGGCAGTGGAGCCTACCCCGAATGGGTTCCTGGTCCGCACCCGCCAGGGCGAAGAGTACCGAGCCAGCGCGCTGATCGTGGCCACCGGCGCGCGGGGCCAGCGGTTGGAGGTTCCGGGGGAGCAGGAGTTCATGATGCGGGGCCTCTGCTACTCAGCTGTGAGCTACGCGCCACTGTTCATCGATCGGGAAGCAGCGGTGGTGGGCGACGGAGACCTGGCGATGCGGAGCGCCGCCGAATTGGCCGCCAACGCGCGTCAGGTCTACGTTGTCGCGCCCACCCGAGGCTCTCTCGACACCTTCCTGGGGAAGCGCCTGGCTGCGGCCCGGAATGTCACCGTACTGGAGGGCTACCGTGTGAGTGAGGTGAAAGGCGACCGGTACGCCCGAGCCCTGATTGTGGAAAGGGACGGGGAGCGCGAGGAGCTCCGAGTCGACGGGATCTTTATCGAAATGGACCTCGTGCCCGACTCGGACCTTGTGGCCGGGCTGGTGGAGTTGGACGAGAAGGGGCACATCAAAGTGGATGCCAAGAACCGCACCAGCAGGCCCGGTCTGTTCGCCGCCGGAGATGTGACAGATGCCTACGCCGAGCAGGTTCTGATCGCCATCGGGGAGGGCGCCAAGGCTGCCCTGAGCGTCTACAGGTACCTCCTGCGAGAAGGGAGGCTTCTGGAGCTCGGAGCCTCGGCCGCTGAGTGAGGGCGATGCCCATGACCGCTACGATCATCGACGGGAAAGCCATCGCAGCTGAGATCCGATCGGAGGTCACAGCGGAAGCCGCCCGGATGCTGGAGAGCCAGGGGCTGGTGCCGGGCCTGGCCACCGTGCTGGTGGGAGAGAACCCGGCTTCCGAGACCTACGTCAGGATGAAGCAGAAGGCCTGTGGCGATGCGGGCATCCAGTCCTTCGGCCACCGACTCCCGGAGGAAGCCTCCCAAGAGGAGGTGGAGGCGTTGGTTCGCGATCTGAGCGATGATCCGGCGGTACACGGCATCTTGGTGCAGCTCCCGTTGCCTCGCCACCTGGATGAGGAGGCGGTGCTGGGGGCCATCGCCCTGCAGAAGGATGTCGACGGCTTCCATCCGGTGAACATCGGAAGGCTGGCCATGAAGGGCCGCGCGCCGCTCTTCGTCCCCTGCACACCCAGGGGGATCATCGAGCTCTTGGAGCGGACAGGGGCCATGATCGAAGGTGCGGAAGCGGTCGTGCTGGGCCGCAGCAACATCGTGGGGCTACCTGTCTCCATGCTGCTCCTGCACCGCAACGCAACGGTCACCATCTGCCATTCCCGCACCCGCGATCTCGCCTCTGTCACGCGACGGGCCGACATCCTGGTGGCAGCGGTCGGGCAGCCCGAGATGGTGCGCGGCGGCTGGATCAAGCCGGGGGCCGTCGTCATCGATGTGGGGGTCAATCGTGTGGAGGATCCGGCGGCCAAGCACGGCTACCGGCTGGTGGGGGACGTGGCATTCGACGAGGTGGTGGAGGTGGCGTCAGCCGTCAGCCCTGTGCCGGGAGGGGTGGGCCCCATGACCATCGCCATGCTTCTGCAGAACACCCTGGTCGCGGCCCAGCTCCAGGTCGCCGAAGAGCTACCGGTGCCAGGCTGAGGAAGCCTGCCACTCGCCCCTGGCCTGCTGATAGGGTGGGTCAGATCGAGGGTGCCAACATGATCTTCACCGAACAGAAGCAGATTGACGAGATCCTGGGTTCGCTTGACGGGCACAGCCGGCTGCTCCTCATTGGCTGCGGGATCTGCGCTGCAACCTGGGGCACCGGAGGCCGGAAGGAAGTGGAGGAGATGGCCTCCCAGCTGGGAGAGGCGGGCAAGGCCTGCCCTGACTGGCTGGTCACCGACGAGGCGGCCTGTGATGCCCGAATCATGCGGCGGGAGATGCGTAGACACCAATCGGAAGTGGAAAGCGCCGATGCCCTGTTGATGCTGACCTGCGGCGCTGGCGTGCAGACCGTCGCACCCCTGGTGAACAAGCCTGTGCTTCCGGCTCTGAACACCCTTTACCTGGGACGGCTTCAGCGGCTGACCGTGTCAGATCAGATGTGCCGACTCTGTGGGGAATGCGTCCTGGCGGAGACGGGGGGTGTCTGCCCGGTCACCCTGTGCCCCAAGGGGCTGACCAATGGCCCCTGCGGCGGCTACGAGGCTGGCAAGTGCGAGGTCGATCGCACCCGGGACTGCGCCTGGGTCCTCATCTACCAGCGCATGCAAGATCTGGACCAATTAGATCAGTTCAACGTCATCAGGCCGCCCAAGGACTACCGCAAGATGGCCCATCCGCAGTCCATCGACAAGAGGGCAGCCGAGAGGACGGGATGAAATGAGCGCACTAGAGAGCACCCTGGCAGCCGGGGAATTCGTGGTCACCGCGGAGCTCGGACCGCCCAAGGGCGTCGAGATCGAGCCCATGATGGAAGATGCGGAGCTCCTGAAGGACCGGGTTGCCGCCTTGAACGTCACCGATCAACAGAGCTCGGTGATGCGTCTCGGCTCGCTTGCCATCTCCCATCTGTTGGTGGAGAGAGGGATCGAGCCCATATTTCAGCTAACCTGCCGTGACCGAAACCGGATCGGGCTGGAGTCCGATCTTCTGAGCGCCCACGTCCTCGGGATCGAGAACGTGCTCTGTCTGACCGGCGACTACGTCACGCTGGGTGACCACCCCGAGGCGATGCCCGTCTTTGATCTTGACTCGGTCACCCTCCTCCAAGCCGCGCACATCCTCCAGGAGGGACAGGATCTGGCGGGCAACGAGCTCCAGGGCACGCCGCGGTTCTTCACCGGGGCCGTGGTGAACCCGGGGATCGAGCCGCTGGAGCCCCAGTTGGCCAAGATGGAGAAGAAGGTGCGGGCGGGTGCTCGGTTCTTCCAGACTCAGGCCGTCTACGATTCGGAGAGATTCGCACGATTCATGGATTTGGCCGGCGACCTTAACGTGCCCATCCTGGCGGGGATCATCCCCCTCAAGTCGGCTGGGATGGCGCGGTTCATGAACCGCCGGATTGCGGGTGTGCAGGTACCGGAGATCCTAGTTGAGGAGATGGAGAAGGCTGAGGATCGGGAGACCACCGGCCTCCGGATGGCCGCGCGTCTGATCAACGAACTGAAGAGCCTGTGCCAAGGGGTCCACATCATGGCCATCGGCTGGGAAGGCAAGGTACCGGCCATTCTGGATCAGGCCGGGATCCCTGCGGTGCGGGGCGCTTCACGCCAGGACCCGGAGGCCGTCCCCGCCAAAGGGTAGTCGGGGGACATGCTGGACATCCTGACGCGCGACGTGGAGATGAAGACGCTGAGGAGCGAGAGTGACTGAGCGTATCGGGGTCTACGTCTGCCACTGCGGGTCCAACATCGCCGGGACCGTCGATGTGGAGGCGGTGGCCAAGCACGCTTCCGAGCTCCCGGGCGTCATCGTCAGTCGGGACGACAAGTTCATGTGCTCCCAACCCGGCCAGGAACTCATCGAAGGGGACATCCGGCAGCAAGGACTGACTCGCGTTGTGGTGGCTGCCTGCTCTCCCCAGATGCACGAGCGTACCTTCCGGGGTACTTGCGACCGCGCCGGCCTGAACCCCTACCTCTGCGAGATCGCCAATATCAGAGAGCACTGCTCCTGGGTCACACCGAAAGGAGCCGAGGCTACCGAGAAGGCCAAGTCCTTGGTCGCCGCCGCGGTTCGCCGGGTCGTGCACCATGAGCCCCTCGAGACCCAGCAAGTACCCATCCATCCCCGCACCCTGGTGGTGGGGGGTGGGATCGCCGGAATCCAAGCGGCCCTCGAACTGGCCGACGCTGGCTACCCCGTCACCCTCGTGGAGAGGGAACCCTCCATCGGCGGCCACATGGCCCAGCTGGACAAGACCTTCCCCACGTTGGACTGCTCCCTCTGCATCCTGACCCCCAAGATGGTGGAGGTCGGCCAGCACCCCAACATCCAGCTCCTAACCTACAGCGAGGTGGAGGAGGTCTCCGGATACGTGGGGAACTTTGTGGTCCGGGTCAGAAAGCGCGCCCGGTACGTGGACGAGGAGGCCTGCACCGGTTGCCGGATCTGCCAGGAGAAGTGTCCGGCGAAGGTACTGGACGAGGTCTTCGAGGCCGGCCTCGGCGACCGCAAGGCGATCTACACCCCGTTCCCTCAGGCCGTCCCCAACACCCCGGTCATCGACCGGGAGAACTGCATCTACTTCCAGAAGGGCAAGTGCGGCGCCTGCGAGAAGCTCTGCCCAACCGGGGCCATTGTCTGGGATCAGGAGGACGAGATCCTGCATCTGGAGGTGGGGAACATCATCCTGGCCACAGGCTACCAACTGTTCGACGCTCGACGGATCCCGCAGTACGGCTACGGCCGGCTGGCAAACGTCTTCTCCAGTTTGGAGTTCGAGCGGATGAGTAACGCCGCCGGACCCACCGGGGGCCGGATAGTGCTCCGCGATGGAGTGACCGTACCCCGGCGGGTGGCGATCCTGCATTGCGTGGGAAGCCGGGACGAGAACTACAACGAGTATTGCTCCGCCGTCTGCTGCATGTACTCGCTGAAGAACGCGCACCTGGTCCACGAGCAGCTCCCCGATGCCGAGGTGTTCAACTTCTACATTGACATCCGAGCCCCGCGAAAAGGGGACGAGGAGTTCTACCTCCGCCTGCTCAAAGAGGGGACCCATTTCATCCGGGGGAAAGTGGCCCAAGTCACCGATGTCGCCCGGACGCCGGAGGAAGAGGGCCGGCTGGTTGTCCAGGCTGAGGACACGCTGCTTGGCCTACTGCTCCGGGTGCCGGTGGACATGGTGATCCTTAGCGCCGGCTTGGAACCGCAGCCCGATGCCGAGGAGGTGGCTCGCCGGTTCGGGATCTCGTGCTCCCAGGATGGATTCTTCATCGAGCGCCACCCGAAGCTGGATCCGGTGGCCACCACCACCGATGGGGTCTTCATCGCCGGAGCATGTCAGGGGCCGCAGGACATCCCCTCCGCCGTGACGCAGGCATCCGCGGCCGCAGCGCGGGTGGCGGGCATGATCAGCCGCGGCGAGGTGGTGCTGGAGCCGGTCCTGGCCACCGTCGACGAATCCGACTGTAGCGGCTGTGGGGAATGCCTCGAGGTCTGCCCCTACGACGCCATCGAACTTATCGAGGAGCCGAATGTGGCCCGTGTGATCGGAGCACGGTGTAAGGGGTGTGGCGTCTGCGCTGCCGCCTGCCTCGCCGGGGCCATCAGCCTCAGCCACTACACGGATCAGCAGCTCGTCGCTCAGACCCAGGGGCTCCTGGCGATGGCTGCGGAGGCGGGGAAGGGGCCGTGAAAGAGCCGCGCGCCGAGCCCAGCCGGCGGGATCGCCCCCACGTGGACGAGGCGAGATTCGAGCCGGTGATTTTGGGGTTTCTGTGCAACTGGTGCTCCTATCGGGGAGCCGACCTGGCCGGCACCTCTCGGATGAAGTACCCGCCGAACTTGCGGGCGATCCGGGTCCCCTGCTCGGGGAGGATCTCCCCTGAGCTGGTGCTTCGGGCATTTCGGGAGGGGGCCGACGGGGTCCTGGTGCTCGGCTGCCACTTCGGGGACTGCCACTATCAGGAGGGCAACTATCGCATGGCGCGGCGTATGGCCGTGCTCGGACGGCTCATCGGCTACGCCGGAATAGAGTCCGAGAGACTGGGCTGGGACTACGTATCGGCCGCGGAGGGGCAGCGGTTTGCCCGTCTCGTCTCGGAATTCACCGAGGGGATCCGAGGGCTTCCACCGATCGCGACTCGGCTGCCATCGATGGACCCGGCGTCCCTGGCCGTACTTCCTTCCGACGGCGACGGGAATGCCTCCCGGATCGACGTCGCAGCCGAAGGAGACCACGTCGTCCGGGCCCAGGACGATCCACGGTGGGACTCCCTGCGCCAGGCTGGGGCGGAGCTCCTTGCTGAGGTGGAAGGAATCGTGGCCCTGCGCCACGCCCACGGCGACGTCGCCCCCCACCTGTATGCGACCGAGGAGGAACTCGACGACCTCGCCGTCTGGCCGAAGTATCCGCTCCCCGAGACGGTCCGGCTCCTCCAGGCGGTGGATTCCGAAGCCCGGTTGGGTGTCGTCTGCCGTGCCTGCGAGGAGCGCGGTCTGGTGGAGATGGCCAAGCGCGGTCAGGTGCACTGGGACCGGCTCACCCTGATCGGATTGGCCTGCAGCCCCGACGAGGTCCAGGCCTGCCGCTGCTCCCAGCCGGCGCCCTCCCATGCCCAGGTGGTCGTCGGAGAGCCCTCGGCTCCCGCAACGGCCGATCCCGTCCTGGAGGCCCTGCCCGAGACCGCTGAGGAAAGGCTGGCCTTCTGGCGGTACTGGACGGATCGCTGCATCAAGTGCTACGCCTGCCGGGATGCCTGCCCCCAGTGCTTCTGCCAGGCCTGCGCCTTGGAGGAGGACCATTGGGTGGAGCGGGGCAGATTGCCGCCGCCCTTCCCCATGTTCCACCTCATCAAGGCGGTGCACATGGCGGGCAAGTGCGTGGCCTGCCGGGAATGTGAGATGGCCTGCCCCGCCGAGATCCCGCTGACGATCCTCTACCGGATGGTGAACCAGGATACAGAGGAGCTGTTCGGGTACCGGCCCGGGTCCGACCTGGAGTCGGTGCCGCCCCTGCTCTTGAGCCAGGAAGAAGGAGTCGGGCCATGAACTACACAAGCGTCTTGACCACCTGCATCTACTGCGGCGTGGGCTGCGGGATGCATCTGCAGGTCCTCGACGGCAAGGTGGTCGGAGTGCTCCCTGCCAAGGCTCACCCTGTCAGCGAGGGACGGCTCTGCATCAAGGGTTGGAACGCGCACGCCTTCCTCCACCACCCAGACCGGCTGACCCAGCCCCTCATCCGGAAGGATGGAGGCTTCGAAGAGGCTGGCTGGGATGAGGCCCTGGATCTGGTGGCCGATAGGCTCACCTCGATCAGGGCTGAGCACGGACCCGATGCGATAGGGGTTCTTGCCCCGGCCAAGAGCACCAACGAGGCGAACTACCTCGCCCAGAAGTTCGCCCGAGCAGTGATCGGGACCAACAACGTCGATCACTGCGCCCGGCTTTGACACGCCCCAACGGTGGCCGGTCTGGCCACGTCGTTCGGAAGCGGGGCGATGACCAACTCTGTCCCCGATCTGGAGAGGGCCGACTGCATCCTCGTGACGGGCTCCAACACTACGGAGGCCCACCCCATCATCGGTGCCCGGCTCCTGCGGGCGCAGAGGCGAGGGACCCGACTCATCGTCGTCGACCCGAGGCGGATCCAGCTCGCCCGTTGCGCCGATTTCCACCTGCGCCAGCGTCCCGGAACCGACATTGCATGGCTCAACGGCATGGCCCAAGTCATCATCGAGGAAGGCTTGGCCGACGAAGCCTTTATTCGGGATCGAACCGAGGGGTATGAGGAGTTTAGGCTCGCCGTTTCGGAGTACACCGCGGAGCGGGTGGAGGAGATCGCCGGAATCCCCGCGGACGACCTGAGGAAGGCGGCTCGCTGGTTCGCCGAAGCCGAGCGCGCCGCGATCGTCTATTGCCTGGGCATCACCCAGCACACTTCCGCCGTGAAGCACGTCTGGGCCATCGCCAACCTGGCCATGCTGACCGGCAACGTGGGCCGGGCCGGCACGGGGGTCAACCCGCTTCGCGGCCAGAACAATGTCCAGGGGGCCTGTGACATGGGCGCGGTCCCGGTCGTCTTTCCCGGATACCAGTCGGTGACCGACGCCGAGATACGGGCCAAGTTCGCCCGAGCCTGGGACCTCTCAAATGGGAAGGCGCCAGAGGAGTCCCTCCCCGAGCAACCGGGCCTGACTGAGATGGAGATGACCTTCGCCGCCGAGGAGGGCCGGATCCGCGGCATGTACATCCTCGGGGAGAACCCGGCGATGGCCGAGCCGGACCTGAACCAGGTCCGTCGGGGACTGGAAGCCCTCGACTTCCTGGTAGTACAGGACATCTTCCTTTCAGAGACGGCGCAACTCGCCGACGTGGTGCTCCCCGCCGCTGCCTTCGCCGAGGAGGATGGCACCTTCACCGCCACCGACCGCCGGGTCCAGCGGGCGCGCCGGGCGGTGGATCCCCCTGGCGAAGCGAGGCCGGATTGGCGGATCCTCTGCGACCTGGCCAGTCGGATCACCCCCGAGCGGCCCTGGACCTACGATCATCCTTCTCAGATCATGGACGAACTCGCCTCTCTCACCCCCATCTACGGAGGGATCAGCTACCGGCGGCTGGAGGAGCGGGGGTTTCTCCAGTGGCCGTGCAGAACGGCGGAGGACCCGGGGACACCCTACCTGCACAAGGGGAAGTTTGTGCTGGGAAGGGGCATCTTCCACGTTGTGGACCACCGGGGCCCGGCCGAGGTTCCGGATGAGGAGTATCCGTTCGTCCTCACCACCGGACGCTTGATGTTCCAGTACCACACGGGGACCATGACCCGGCGCTCCCCCAAGCTGGAGCAAGAGGTGCCGGCCTGTCCGGTGGAGATCCACCCTCAGGACGCCCGGGCCCTCGGGCTGCTGGACCGGGAGCCCATCCGGGTGCGGAGCCGACGCGGGGAGATCGACGCGGTGGCATGGGTGACAACCCAGGTGGAGCCTGGCGTCGTCTTCATTCCCTTCCACTTCGCTGAGGCCGCCGCCAACGCCTTGACCAACCCGGCTCTGGACCGCATGGTCAAGATCCCTGAGTACAAGGTTTGCGCCGTGCAGCTCGAGCCCGTTGCCTGATCACGAGCCAGAGACAACCTGGGATGCCGGGAGACCGAATCCCTGCCCATCCCGAGGCTTGCCCCACCAGCATTAGAGAAGGGATTATGGCCCGGATCCGTTGGGTTGAACCCTAGGCCTGGTCGCTGCCGGGGATGCCCCGACTACTGGTGGAGATTCTGCGCAGCGACGAAGGACAGACCCTCCTCTGTGAGTGCCCTGGCGGTTCGGTTTAGGGCGTCGAACTTGTCGTGGAAGTTGAGGGCTAGGTAGTCCCAGTCGCCGCTGGAGATAACCTCTTCCTTCTCGCGGAAGTAGTCCAGGATGTCGGACTGGTGCTCGCGAGTCTGATCGATCTCCGGGTCGCCGCCCTCGTGCTTGGCCGAGATGTTGGCCACGTGGTCGGCCAGCTCTAGCAGTTCCTCTCGCCGGTTGTACGGCTGCCGCACGATGCTTTTCCAGGTCTCCGTGATGTGGTGTTCGAACCGGACCACGTCCTCGAATCCCAGGGACCTACGGAACTCGGCTGTGATCTCCATCGTCCGGTTGTCCACCGAGTTGCTCCAGTTGAAGCCCACCAACGGCGAGGTGCCGTCGCGCCGGGAGAACAGCTTGGCGGCGATCAGGGTCCACAGGGCCGCGTAGGGGTTGTCGTTGCCCATGAACACCGAGATCTTGAACTCGATGTCGACTCCCAGACGATGGAGTAGGTATCCGAGGAGCACCGTTCCCGAATTGACGTTGAGCACCTGTCGCACGCCGTAGTTTGTGTAGTAATACAGGTACTCGTCCAGCCACTTGAGCGCGTACTCGTTGGGCTGGCCTACTCCTCCGAAGTAGCCGGTGATCGTATCCGGGCCTCCTAGGTGGACGTTGGAGCCGTCGGTACCTCTGGTGTCCAGCGTCTCCACGAAGCTGGCGCCGATCACCTGCATGGCGGCCGCGAAGGCAGGCAGATCGCCGTCCGCCTCCTGTTCCTTCATCTTGCGCACCCGAATGAAGCGCCCGGGCACAAGAGATCTCTCTTGGACGGCGCGCCGGGAGATCTGGGTCACGTAAGGGAAGTACTGGCAGGCGCTGATCTCAAGAGTCACCGCGAAGTCCTCGTTGAAGGTCATCTGATCGGCCTCTGCGCCCAGGACTTTGCGCCGGTAGTCAGCCATGCTGATGAAGCTCCCCTGGTCCCGCTGCTCGAGCAGCCAGTCCAGGTCCGCCAAGTACTCGGGATGCGTTTCCTCAACCCGGCCCCGCAGGGCGGACATCTCGCCTGCCTGGGCCGCCTTCTGATTGATCTCCTCGGGAGTGCCATACCTCGAGACCACGTCTAGGAAGTCGTTCAGCGCCGACATCTCGGGATCCAGCAGGACGCTGTTCACGTCCTCCAGGCGAGCCGCAGGCACGCTCAGGAGCTCTCTAAGTTGCTCGTTCATCTGGCCCTCTCTTCGGTCCAAGCTCAATCCAACATTCGGAGAAGCTCTTCGTACTCCTCGTCGGGCATTCCGAACCAGTTCTCCGGCTGGGGAAAGCTCCGATCGTTCACTTCCTGGACGTACTGCTTGAGTCCCTCCAGGATCACGGCGCCCGCGTCCGCAAAGACCTTAGCCATGCGTGGTTTGAACTTGGGATATAGACCGAACATGTCGTGATAGATCAGGAGCTGGCCGTCGGCCTGGGGACCGGAGCCGAGGCCGATGATGAAGCAGTTCTTTGCCCGTTCGGTGATGATCTGGCAGAGCCGGTCCGGCACCAGCTCCAGCAGGATTGCGAAGGCCCCGGCGTCCTCCAGAGCCTTGGCGTCATCGGCGATCCTCTTGGCCTGTTCAGCGCCTCTCCCCTGCACACGAAAGCCGCCCAGCGCGGTGACGCTCTGTGGGGTCAGGCCGAGGTGCCCCATGGCTGGGATTCCAGCCGCCACGATGCCGGCCATCCGGTCCGCCATCTCGGCCCCACCCTCCAGCTTGATGGCGTCGCAGCCCGCCTCTGCCATGAAGCGCCCGGCGTTGCGGATGGCCGTCTCCACGCTGGGCTGGTAGGTCATGTAGGGCATGTCGCCGATGAGCCATGCATTCGGCGCGCCCCGACGAACGGCTTGAGAGTGTCGGATCATGTCGTCCATCGTCACGGGCAGGGTGCTGTCATATCCGAGCATCGTCATGCCCAGGCTGTCCCCCACCAGGATCATGTCGACTCCGGCATCGTCCTGGAATGAGGCCGTCGGGAAGTCGTAGCAGGTGAGCATCGTAATCGGCTCGCCCTCCTCCACCTTCTGAAACAGCCGAGGCAGAGTCACCTTCTCGCGTTCGCTCATTCTTGACCTCCGGAAGAGACCATCCGACTCGACCGTAGCGGCGCTCCAGACGTGGAACAAGATGCAGGTGCCTCATGGAACTGAGGCATTTGCACCATCAGGTCAGAGCGAGGGGCGGACCCATTCCGGTCGGAAGCGGGGACGACGAACAACGGGAGAAGCATCCAGACATGCTTCTCCCGCGGAACCGGCAAAGACGGCGGAGTCGGCTCGGACTATGCCATTTCTGAGTGTGCCTTGAGCTTGCCCAGAAGGTCTTCCCATCCTGGTGCGTAGCTCTCCAGGGTGGCCTTGCCGTCGGGCACCCGCTCGAATCCCTCGTGGATCAGCGTCAGCTGAGTCCCAGCGTCCTCGGGTCGGAGCTCCACCCACACCACTGTGGAGGCTCCTTCCCAGGCCTTCTCCATCCAGGTGAATCCCAGCCGCACCGGGGGCAGCCACTCCACTACGTGGCCCACAAGGTACCCTGATCCATCGTCGCCCCAGGTCTCCACCAGCCGACCGCCGAGTTCAGGGTCGAACCGCAGCCCGGTAGCCCGCTCCCCGTCGACAAAGTAGGGTCGGGTCCACCACGCGGCGATCTCGCTCGTGAGCGCCTCCCACACGCGCTCAGGGTCAGCGCCGATCGCGATTGACTTCTCAACCTTCATCCTGCGTCTCCTCCTTCTGAGGTTTGGCCTCGAGATGGGCCTTGAGCGCTTGGAGCTGCTCTTGCCAGTGCTCCTCGTATCTTCCGATCCAATCGTCCACCTCCTGGAGTGGTGCGGCATTCAGGGAGTAGATCCGCTCCCGCCCGCGCTTGCGCGCTGCCACCAGAGTCGCCTCCCGCAGCACCGAGAGGTGTTTCGAAACCGCGGGCCGGCTCACGTTCGGGAACTGTCTGGCGATGGCCCCGGCACTCAGGCTGCCCCCGCGCAGGAGGTCTAGGATCTCCCGCCGGATCCCGTGGGCAATGGCTCGGTAGGGGGTCGCAGCAACGGCCATATGTAACCATATGGTAACATATTTTCCTCTGTTGTCAAGGGACGGAGGGGAGTAGGATCGATTTGATTGGGAGCCGAGGCGGTGCAGGATCTCTGTACGGTGACAATGGGGGTGAGACGCGATCTGAGATGAGAGAGAACCGGACGGGGAGGACAGGAGGTATGAGTAGCCCAATGCAGTGCGCGATTGGCGTGATGGGCCCGAGGGGGGAAGAGCCGTGGACCCTCCTTCTCACACGCGGCGAGGAGGGGCAAGTCTCGCTGACGATCTCCTTGCCCGATGAGTCGTTGACGCTACCGCTGCCGAGAGAGACGGCTCTTCTTTTGGCGAAGACCTTGAACGAGTACGCAGAGGGAAAGCTGCCTCCCTCCTGAACCTCACTTGCGCGCGGCCTCGACCAGACTAGTTCCCGGCTGCCTGTAGAGATTCTGGGGCTTCGACAGCGACTATTTCGCCCCGCGCGGTCTCTTCCCCATCGGCTCGCACGCTCACCTCCACCACCACCTTGCGACCCTTGATCTCCTTGACGGTACCGCGGAGCTCCAGCTCGGCTGCTACGGGGGTTGGCTTCAGATAGTCCAGGTGCAGGGCGGCGGTGAGGAATCGTGGCACATCGTCCCTACCCAGCTCGCCGCCCTGGGCTCGCAGGGTGGCTCCGGCGGCAGTGCCTGTTGCGTGGCAGTCCGCCAGAGAAGCGATCAGCCCACCGTACACGAACCCGGGGACCGCCGTGTGATATGGCTTGGGCCGAAACGTGGCCACCGTTTCCTGACCCTGCTCATGGCTCTTGATCTGGAGGCCGTGCTCGTTCAGCCGTCCGCACCCATAGCAGACGGCATACGGACCCTCGTAGTAGTCCTGGATTGCCTTGTGGCTCATCTTCATTTTCCCTCAGTGCCGTATCGGCGTGCGGAAATCGCTCAGTCGAAGTCCCATGGTCTCACCCTCGCGGCTCGGCCGATGGGATTCAGGCCTAGTCGCCGAGGGTAGTCAAGAAGCGCTGAAACAGCTGCGGGGGGCGGCCAGGAGGGATGTCCAGTGGCCTCAGTTCGTCGTCAGCGAGAGCTGCGGCGAAGATGAGTCGTCCCGCCTCGTCAAGGAGTCCGATGGCTTGAACTTTCAGATCTCGGCCCTCCGCATCGTGGAGCGGGACCACCAGGTCCCAGGTGGTGCTCCCCTCGAACACCCTGCTGAACGGAGGCTCGCCCTCCCTCCCCTCCACCTCGACCTGTCTGGGGTCGAAGGTGCCGAAGGTGATCGGTTCTCCATCCTCACTGGCCAGCACCACTGTCCAGGCTCCGGACACGCCCAGTACGTTGGGGCCGAACCCCCGCGTGATCCTTCCCTCCTCCATCTGGACACTCTCCACCACACCGTCCGGGGTGGAAGTGACGGATAGGGTCAGGACCGCGATGTTGCGGTCGTCAGCAGGCGTGGGGGCGGGGACGAGCGGTTCGGCAGCACAGGCCGAGAGAGCCCAAGCCACGGCCATTGCCAACACCGACCCTCGCAGCATGGGTGCGAGACGCGCACGCCTCATATCAGGGTCTCTGCTAAGGCCATTCGCCGGGCGCAAAGACCGTGGGTGCTACCACGGTTGCGCCGGGCAGCCCTCCCAGCACCCCGGCGACGATGGGCCAGTCGGCCTGTCCGTACTCGAGGACACGCTGCCAGTCTCCGGAGGGGCCCCCGCAGGCCATGATGTCGCATTGGTTGTCCTCAGATCGCCACCAGGTGGCCCCGCCGTTGGCAGTGAAGGACTGGCAGTCCCGCCAGGCCGAGCTGGCGGGGTCAGAGTCGCAGGAGCCCTGCGCCGTATAGAGCATCGGAGGGGCGCTCCAGTAGCCGCCGTCGCAGCAGTACTCGTCGGGCAGGCCAAAGGCTGCGTGATTCGTCTCGTGTATCACTGTCCGGTAGCTCCCGATCGAGGCCGTCACCTTGTTTCCCCAGGCGCAGTTGCGGAGCGAGGTGTCCGGGTGCAGCAGGACGATGACTTCGGCAAACTGGGCGTCGACGAGATTGGGCCACGAGGGCACGGGACAGGTTCCGGTGCCTGCCTGCACGTCGCCGCTGAGAGTCATGAACCAGAAGGTGAAGAGGGACAGGTTGACGCTGATCCCTTCGTTCATGGCGAAGCCCAGGTCGACCATGTCGTCCACATCGTCCAACAGGGCCTGACGATTGGAGGCTTCTGACATGTCGCCGTAGTCGTCGTCTGGCACGAAGACTACGTCGATCGACTGGTTTGGCTGAGGTGTGCCCCTGGCCAGGAACACGGTCGCGCCCGGCGTGGGTGTCGGCGTGCAAGCCAAGATCAGGACCAGGAGCAGGCCGACCGTCGCCCATCCGCCCCTCCTGCCCCCGAGTCCCTCGAGATCTCGGCGCAAGCTCATACCCAACATGCTTCGAGAGCTGATGTGTCGTCGGTACTACCGTAGCGCCGCGCGACCCCCGAGTCTAGGCGGGCAGAATGATCGCACGCGTGCCCAACCCCGCAGTGCATCGCAAGAGAGGACTACCGACCGCATGCAGGGACCAACCTGGGCAAGTGAGGACCACCTATGAGCCGCCCATCCGCTAGCGGTCCTCCGCTCATCCGGTCGGCCTTCCCTGGGGAACCAGTTCATACCAGGTCACGGGACCGGCGACGTCGACTGCGGCAAGCCGGAAGGTTGCGGAAAGTCCTGGTTCTAGCACCTCAACATCGGCGCGTCTCCAAGCCATACCCACCACCTGGCCGTCGCTTCCATAGAACGTAGCGACCAGCGTGACCGCCTCCACCCTGGAAGGTCCGACGTTCTTGACCTCTCCTCTCACCTCGTGGCCCACGGTGCCAGGAGCCATTTGGTGACTGACGATCTGGAGTCCTTGATAGGGCCAGGAGGAAGACAGATTGAAGTCATACGCCACAGAGAAGTTGGTCCATCCTTCGGGAGGATTCAAGAAGACCACCTCCCAGGGGGAGCGGCTTCTCGGTGGAATGTTGTCGAGGCCGGCGAAGGCGAAGTTGGAAGCCACAACCGCTGCACCGGCATCGTGAAGGGATACCACGACCTCCACGGACTGGACCGGCTGGTCTCCAACGTTCTCTATCACACCGATGAAGTGGAGGAAGCCGGCACTGTCTGTGAAGTGTCTGATCGGCGCCACATCTCTGACGAGCGCTCGATCACTTCCTGTCCCCGGCGTGGATCTGTCAGGAGTTGGGGTCCACGCCGCATCCGCTGGGCCTGAGGCGAGTTCAGGCAAGGATTCGGGGGATCCGCCACACGCGCTCAGCCACGCTGCGATAGCAAGGGCAAAGATCCATCGGAGCCTCATCCGACCTCCCTTCGGATCGCCGCGGAAAGCGCGTTCGACCACACAGCGAGGGAGGATGCCGTATCCGTGGTCACAGAAAGGCAGGAGAGACGGGACTCGAACAGGGTAGGGCGGTCAGGGCACGTGGTCCCATCGCGGGACCGCCGCCTAGGCCCAACCGTAGACCATCTGCGAGCTGTATGCTCTCCAGGTGAAGGCGGCGATGGCCGCTGTGAGGGCCCCCGTCAGCCAGAGGGGGAACGCGACCCACACCTGTACCCCCAGCATGGCCATGAGCAGCACGGCAAAGAGGCAGATGGAGGCCAGTCTCTTGCGGCGCCCCCGCAAGGCCGTGATCTGGGGGGCCATGTCGGGAGCCACTGAATTGCCTCTGGCCTTGGCGAACAGGGAATCGAGGCGCGGCTGGAGGCTGATGTGTACGTAGGCCAGGAGGCCGGCGATGAGCAGCAGCAAGATGAACTTTGCACCCAGGACCGGGTTGGCGGCCAGGGAATCGAGTCCCAATCCCCGTGCCCACATCAGCGCAATCCCGGTGACCAGAGCCGTGCCTTGAAAGACGAAGCAGGGGATCGTCCGGTTCTTGATGATGTTCTCCATGAAGGTATCGGTTCGGTCTCCCAGAGGCGGCCCCAGCCGGACCCTTTGGTTGACGGCTACCAGAGCATAGAAGGGCCACGCCATCAATATCGCTGTCAGGATGTGGGCCACCTTGAGGATCGCGATCGCGCTCTCCATGTTCCCTCCCACCAGTGCGGCACAACAGCAATCGGAGGATCTCGGATGACCCGATGGTAGCACAAGAGTGTCACAAGCGCGCTGGCAGGGAGTTCCAGTGGCTGGCGGGTAGACGTGCCATGAGCGGGGGTTACGGAAGCGGGCATGGTCTTGGGCTTGATTGAGGGACGATGCCGGATCGAGGGGAGAGGGTGATTAGTCAGGCTGGGGAGATAGGACTCGAACCTGCAACCGGCGGTTTCTTCGCCTTGTGTGCCCTCGTATCCCGGCCTGGGTAGATGGTATCAGAGTTCGGCGCCGTGAGGGAAGCAGTCAGTCACCGGGCCAGAAGGATAGGTGTAGCAGAGAATTAGCAGCCGGTTCATATCGCTCGCATATCTGAGGAGGACGGGGATTCGCCTTGCCAGGGGAATTCGAACCCGAGGCCAGTACTCTGGAGTTCTCGCTGGTTGGCTGAGCGACCCGGCTCAGATACACGCAAGACATCATGCTTGGCAGCATGACGATGTGCGTCAGCCACTCGCCGGAGCGAAGCGAATACGAGTCGACTGCACGCCCGGGTTATGCCGCTTCATCGATAGGTGAGCATACGCTTGCGCAAATTCCTAATGCTCGCCCGCGTTTGCCAGATCATCTGTCTACAACCAATCGCTGGAGCCGGCGTCGTACGCAGCATGGTCGCAAGGCGAGGGTTCGGAATCCGGGCATGTTCAGTTCATGCCAATCGGCATGGTGCCTTGGCGGTTCGATTCAATCCTTGGTAAGTGCTAGCAAGGTGACATCGTCCTGCCGTGGCGCGCCCTCGGTAAAGGCGTTGAGATCAGCCTCAACGTGCGCAAGGAGCTCACCAGCCTTCCGGGGCGCGGCGGCAATAGCAGCAGTCAAACGATTGATCCCGTAATCTTCGTTGCGGGGATGCGGATGCCATGCTTCAGTCACACCGTCCGTGTACATCACAACTGCGTCGCCAGGTCCGAGCGTGATTGTCCTCCCGCTCAATTTTAGTTTATCGAACACTCCAAGCGCGCTACCAGTTTTGGTTAGTGACTCTATTGCACCGGATGCGCGCCGCACCATCGGTGGATTGTGCCCGGCATTTGCATAGTTGAGCGTGTGCTTCTTTGTGTCAACCACTGCAAGAAAAGCGGTGATGAACATAGCCGCGGAAGACTGCCTGAGGATGGTCTGGTTGACCTCCTTCAACACTGTCGCGGGACTGCGATGTCGCAGCGCTCCAGAGAGAATGAGACTGTGTACCATCGCCATATATAGCGCGGCAGCAGTGCCCTTACCTGCAACATCGCCGATCACCATCCCCCAGCGACCTTCATCCAAGGGAAAGATGTCGAAGAAATCTCCGGCGACCGCGAGCGCCGGACGCCAAGCGGCCGCGAGACCAAAGCCGGGAATGTCAGGCACTTCACGCGGCATGAGCCCCGCTTGGATTTCGCGAGCGACCTGTAGTTCGTCTTCGAGATGGATACGGCGCGCCTCTGCTATCTCGTAGAAATGAGCGCGCTCGAGCGCAACGACGACCTGCGCGCTGACCGCAGAGAGAAAGCGCAAATCCGCGCGGGTCAGGAACTGCCATTCCTTGGTGGCGGCATTGATGAGACCAAGCGGCTTGCCCTGTGAGATCAGGGGCACGCTGGCGTGAAAGAGCAAACCTTGGTTGTTACCCGCGGCGCGCGTGGAATTTCGCAAGCGGGTACACTCGACGATATTGACGGCACGTGTGAGGCGTCCTTCGATGAGCAGATGCTGGCAGTGGCAAGCGGGCGGCTCGCGGAGAAAGCGGCGATCGTCGCGTTCGAGACCGGGGGGTAACCCGCAGGTAGTAGTCAGCGCGAAACCGTGCGGCGGTGAATCCCCTGCGGGAAGAACACCAAGGTGTGATTCAGTGAGCATGGACACCCACCCAGTCTGCAAATCCATGACTTTCAGCAATGTTTTCAATGTGCTGTCGAGAGCGCTCTGGATATCCACGGAGCTGTTGAGCTGTTCTGTTATTTGACTGAGCGCGCGCAACCTCTCCACCTCGCGTTCATTCGGGTCACCGGGCAGAGTCTGTTCCCGCGGGTCAATCTGTAGCCTTGTGAGGAAGGGGGGGGCGAAATTGTATTCATCAAAGGGGTTGTGAGTAATGACCCCCTTGGCTTGTGCCCATTGGTAAAACTGCTCGAGGGCGGCAACTTGTTCTTCGAGCGCGGCCAGGTCTGCACCTTTAGCGCGCACGTGAAATAGGTAAGTCCGCAGGTCTACGTCGTCATCAGCACTGGGGATGAAATCCGCGGCGCGGTGTCGTATCTGCCATTCGAAATAGTCGCGGACGGCAGATGCCGCCGCATCGGATGGAGGCAGGGATGAGATATAAGATTCCAAAAGATCCATAGTAATCGCTCTGGCAAAGGCCAAATTGATTAGAGCTACCTGACACCAAACCTATTTCTCATGACGTTTTTGTGTCGTGAACACACAGAAGTCAAGAGATTCGCGCGCTCCTTGTGTTGCCTCCAATTGACTCTCTTTCGGGGATGCAATCGTAGGCGGCATAACTAGTGACTAGACGGAAACCTTTCCACATAACTCTCTCGGTGCTAGGTAGAAGACTTTCACGTAGGATCCGTCCAATTCAGCCTGCGGGATGGATAGACTTTCCGCCTAATCCCCTTCGCTAGCCAGGGAGATTGCGGAATGAATGGTCAATAGACATACACGTCCGCACTATGTGCCGGTGTGGAAATTCGCCCGTAGCCGTTCTTGAACGACGCGGCGCCGACCCCCAGTCTGGTCCAGAGGGTCGACGCGTGCAGCCCCATTCCCCCCTCTCCCGCAGGTCCTTTCGCCGCAACGGCAATGACAGCATAGCGAGCCACACTGTTACGGTCAAACCCCCGGGCCCCCAGCCGCGACCACGACCGGATCACCTTCAGCACCAAGGTTGCAGGGGGCGGCCTGGACGACCTCAGGACTCCCCCGGGAGGGCGGCGATGCCAAAGCCCCGAGGCGGGTCGTGGCGGGGGTCCGAGGATCGGGGCAGATGGAAGAAGGGGAGGGCGTCTCTGCCTTCCCCTGAGGTCACCTCATGCCAGGGCATCCGACGGGCAAACGAGCCGAGGGAGCTTGGGCTACTGGAGGGGTCGCGGCAGGGAAAGGGACGGTAGGTTCTACTCAGGAAGGGGGAGCGAAACCTTAGGCAGGGGAGACAGGACTCGAACCTGCAACCGCCGGTTTTGGAGACCGGTGCTCTGCCAAATTGAGCTACTCCCCTTGGCGAAGCGATTATCCCATCGGCCCCAGGAGCGTGTCAAGGCATCCCACGCCCAGAAGGCGGCCGTTGGAACCCGGTACTGCCCATGCCCTACAATAGAGCGACCCATGGTCGAGATCCGGGACCTGCGCGAGCCTGAGTCCTACTCAGCCCAGGAGCGGCTGGAGCAGGCTCAGCGCCAGTTCTTCCATCTTCTGGCCGCCACCACCTCCTACCTCCAGGAGCACGGGCTCGACCCCCACGACTGGATCGGCTCCGTAGGCCAGGCCTCCGCGCCTTCTTGGGAGTTCATCCGCGGGGACGGCCCGGACACGATGATGTACTGGCTTCTCCTCAACGTCGTCTCCCTGGGGGGCAAGGTCGAATCGGTGGATCTCGACCCGGTGCGGACGGAAGCCGTGGTGACCGGGGTGCCGGGGGAGCCGCTGGCCGAATCCCTGGGCTCGGAGCTGGAAGCGCTGGATATCCACTGGGACCGGTACGGCAGGGTGGCGGCGTATCTGGGGCTCCGATTCGAGTACGAACGCCAGGGCGACGCGATCCACCTGGTGATCGAAGAGACAAGCTGATGGCGGCTCAAGGGGACAGGAAACTCGCCAAAGCGAAGAGCCGCTGGGAGAAGCGGACCCTCAAGGATTCCCTGGAGCGACTGCCGGAAGAGCGGGAACAGTTCGCCACCGACTCAGTGATCCCGGTTGAACGGATCCACACTCCCATAGACACCGACCACCGATACTTGGAGAAGGTTGGTTTCCCGGGGGAGTACCCCTTCACCCGGGGCATCCACCCCACGATGTATCGCGGCCGGCTGTGGACGATGCGCCAGTACTCTGGCTACGGAACAGCGGCCGAGGCCAATCAACGGTTTCGCTACCTCTTGGACCAAGGCCAGAGCGGGCTGTCCATCGCCTTCGACCTCCCCACTCAGATGGGGTACGACCCCGATCATCCCCTGACCGAGGGCGAGGTGGGCAAGGCGGGGGTCTCCATCGCGGCTCTGCTCGACATGGAGGCACTGCTCGATGGGATCCCGCTGGATCGCGTCTCGACCTCCATGACGATCAACTCCACCGCTCCCATCCTCCTGGCACTCTACGCCGCGGTCGCCAAGCGGCGAGGAATCGCCCTCGAAGCCCTCTCCGGCACGGTTCAGAATGACATCCTCAAGGAGTATGTTGCGCGAGGCACTTACATCTACCCGCCGCGGGCTTCGATGCGGCTGGTCAGCGACACGATTGAGTTCACCACCCGCCACATGCCGCGCTGGAATCCCATCTCCATCAGCGGCTACCACCTGCGAGAGGCGGGCGCCACCGCTGTCCAAGAGGTGGCCTTCACCTTCTCCAACGCCATCGCCTACGTGGAGGCGGCGCTTGCCCGGGGTCTGGAGGTGGACGCGTTCGCCTCGCGGCTCAGCTTCTTTTTCGTGGCCCAGAACGACCTTCTGGAAGAGGTCGCCAAGTTCCGCGCGGCACGGAGGCTCTGGGCGCGGCTCATGAGAGAGAGATTCAGGGCGGAGAAGCCGCGCTCCTGGACGCTCCGCTTCCACACCCAGACGGCGGGGTCGGCTCTCACCGCTCAGCAGCCCGAGACCAACATGGCCCGCGTGGCCATCCAGGCCCTCTCGGCGGTGCTCGGGGGGACGCAATCCCTCCACACCAACGCCATGGACGAGGCGTTGGCGCTGCCTTCGGAGAAGGCGGTTACCGTGGCGCTCCGCACCCAGCAGATCATCGCGCACGAGAGCGGAGCCGCCAACACTCCGGACCCCCTCGCCGGCTCTTGGTATGTGGAGCGACTCACCGACGAGATCGAATCCGAGGCAGAAGATTACATAATGAGGATCGACGAGATGGGGGGCGCGATCGCGGCGATCGAGGCGGGGTTCATGCAGGCAGAGATTGACAATGCTTCCTATCGGCACCAGCGAGAGGTCGAGTCGGGCGACCGGGTGATCGTCGGCGTGAACCGATACTGGGAAGAGGAGACAGCGAGCCCCGAGCTCCTGCGGGTGGACCCCGCTGTCCGGGATCAGCAGATCGCGCGGCTCGAGCGGCTGAGGACGGACCGGGACGCATCGGTGGCGGAGGGAGCGATCGGCGCACTGCGAGAAGCCGCCAGGTCCGACCAGAACCTTCTGCCTCTCATACGGGATGCGGTCGAGGCTCAGGTCACGCTCGGCGAGATCTCCGACGCCCTCCGCTCCGCCTTCGGCGAGCACCGACCGGCCTGAGACTGGACCCAGAGGGCCGCGGGTCCAGAGGGCCGTGGAACCAGAGGGCAGTGGGTCCGGAGATCCATCGGCCCGGAGGATACCGGAATGATCAAGGGAATCAACCACATAGGGATCGCGGTCAGGAGCATCGAGGCGGCCCAGGCCTTCTTCGAGAAGGCGTTCGGGATGAAACTGGCCCAAACAGAGACCGAGCCCGGTCAGGGAGTGGTCGTTGCGTTTCTCACCGCAGAGGGCCAGACGCCAGGGACCGAGGGCGTTGCCGAGGTGGAACTCATCGAGCCGGTGGACGAGGACGGCCCCGTGTCTCGGTTCCTGGCTAGCCGGGGCGAGGGGCTCCATCACATCTGCTTCGAGGTCACGGACATCTACGAGGTCATTACTCGCCTCCAGGACTTGGGGATAGAGATGGTCGACGATGTGCCTCGGATGGGGACCGGAGGGAAACGGGTCGCCTTCCTCCATCCCAAGGCCGCGCACAGCGTCTTGATCGAGCTCTACGAGAGGCGTCCCGACGAGCCGTTCATACCGCTGGTGGACTTGGACGACCTTCGCCGCCGCGCGCTGGTGGAGACCCAGGCCGCCAGAGCCGCGCTGGGTGGATTCGTGTCGGCCCTGCAGCGGCGCCCAGAGAAGGACGGCCCAGGGAAGGACGGGGCGCGCGAGCCAGAGAAGCCCCCGGAGCCGGGAGGAACCAACAAGGGCGGAGGGACGAAGTCGGAGTGAGCTGGTTCGAGGAGAAAGAGCTCGATTCGATCCGCGAAGCCCGCGACCGCTGGGAGGAGACAACCCTCCAGCGGAGTGTGGCCAAGTACCCGGAGCGGCAGGAGACGTTCTCCACCATATCCGGGGTTGAGGTCCACGGGCTCTACGCACCCGACGACGTGGCGAGAATGGACTATCTCAGGGATCTAGGCTTCCCTGGGGAGGAGCCCTACACCCGAGGGATCCACCCCACCCTGTATCGGGCCCGGCCCTGGACGATGCGGATGTTCGCCGGCTTCGGCACGGCGGAGGAGACCAACCAGCGCTTCAAGTACCTGCTGGAGCACGGCGAGACCGGGCTCTCTGTCGCCTTCGACCTCCCCACACTCTACGGGTACGACACCGACGCTTCCGAGGCCCACGGCGAGTTCGGCAAGTGCGGCGTCGCCTGCTCCTCGCTCCGCGACATGGAGATCCTCTTCGAGGGCATCCCCGTGGATCAGGTGACCACTTCGATGACCATCAACGGGCCGGCCTCGGCCATCTGGGCCATGTACATCGCCGCGGCCGAGAAGAGGGGGATCCCGCGGAAGAGTCTGGGCGGCACCCTCCAGAACGACATCCTCAAGGAGTACATCGCCCAGAAGGA
>CAYGBX010000001.1:79544-126551 GCA_964348195.1 uncultured Anaerolineales bacterium | reverse complement strand
CTTGCCTTCACCCTCGCCGATGGGTTCGCCTACGTGGAGGCCTTCCTGGAGCGCGGCCTGGAGATCGACGAGTTCGCACCGCGGCTCTCGTTCTTCTTCAACGCCCACAACGAGTTCTTCGAGGAGATCGCCAAGTACCGGGCGGCGCGGCGCATCTGGGCCCGAGAGATCAAGGGCCGGTACGGGGCCAGAAGCCCGCGTTCCTGGTGGATGCGGTTCCACGCGCAGACCGCCGGTGTGTCCCTGACGGCGCAGCAGCCGGAGAACAACGCGGTGCGGGTGACCCTGCAGGCGCTGGCTGCGGTGCTGGGGGGGACCCAGTCTCTCCACACCAACTCGCTGGACGAGGCGCTGGCCCTCCCTACCCGCGAGGCAGCCCGGATCGCGCTCCGCACCCAGCAGATCATCGCTCACGAGAGCGGCGTCACCCGCACGGTGGACCCGTTGGGCGGCTCGTACTTCCTGGAGTCCTTGACCAACCGGCTGGAGGAGGAAGCATACGCCATCTTCGAGGAGATCGATTCCTACGGCGGGGTGATCCCGGCCATCGAGGCGGGGTACCTGCAGCGGTCGATCGCGGAGGCCTCCTATCGCTACCAGAGGGAGGTGGATCGGAAGGAGCGGATCATCGTGGGGGTCAACGACTACGCTTCAGACGATCCGATCGACGTGCCGATCCTGACGGTCGATCCGGAAGGCGCCCGTGTTCAGTCCGAGCGCTTGGAGAGACTCCGGACGGAGAGGGACGAGGACACCGTGCATCGCACCCTCGACGCACTCCGCGATGCCGCCGAGGGGACGGAGAACACGATGCCCTTCATCCTCGATGCGGTGAACGCCTACGCCACGCTGTCCGAGATCACCGACGTCTTCCGCGACGTCTTCGGCACCTACCGCGAGACGTCTGTCATCTAGCTCCGCTCGCTACCCCGGAGGCCGAGGACCGGGCCGCTGTCCGGTCCTTCTTCTGTCAGTCAGCCTCCGCGAAAGGGCCACTCTAGCTACGACAGGGGCAAGAGAGACAATGAGAGGGGAAAAGTTGGCCGGGAGATCGCCGGCCTTGTCCGGGGACGTCGGCCGGGACAGAGCGCCTAGCGGAGCACCTTGGGACTCGGCCCAGGCTTGGGCTATGATTTCGTTCCGCGTTCAACGGGAGGGGATGGAATGAGGGTGTTCGTCGCCGGGATCATGACAGGGTCCAACCGAGCCGTGGAGGTGGTGGATCAGGGCTACCGATCTGAGGTAGCTCGAATCCTGGAGCGGTTCGTCCCCGGCGTTGAGATCCTGGACCCGTGGGAGCTCCACCCCGAGAGCGTCTCCTACGATGAGGAGACGGCGAAAGATGCCCTCGTCGAGATGATCGAGATCGCCGGTGACTGCGACCTGGTGGTCGCATACCTACCCGAGGCCAGCATGGGGACGGCGGTGGAGATGTACAGCGCTGCCGAGAAAGGCGTGCCGGTGGTTGCCATCTCCCCCATGACCGAGAATTGGACGGTCAAGTTCTTGTCACGCCGAGTCTTCCCCGATTTGGAGGAGTTCGAGGCCTTCGTGGCCCTCGGCGGCCTGGAGGGGCTCCTCGTCTAGGTCTGTCCCTCGATCCGCTCGCGAGCAGGTGTAGAGGATCTCAGCCTGGGGCCGGGCAGCGCCCGATGCTCCGATGCTCCAATAGGAATATCGTACCTCTTGACCCTCTCGAACGGTATATGTGAGAATAGCCTGGACGGCTTCCGGCGGGTGCTCGGGAACGGTCCCCCCACCGTCGGTGGGTCCTTCGTCCAGGAGTTGACCCTCAGGGAGGAGGAGTCGGCACCGTGTCGGTCGCCAGCCGTTCTATCGCGATGAGTTCTCGCTCGATCCCCGTTGTCGGCACGCGGAGCAACCTGGACCGAATGCGCTGGGTCTCGGTCCTGGGCACCACGATGCTGGTGGCGGCCTGGGAGATCCTGCGCCAGGCTCTGGTGCTTCCGGAGCGGGAATGGGTTATCCCTGTAGCGACGGTGGGGCTGGCGTTGCTTCTGGCCAACGTCGTGTCGATCGTGATGGGGGGGCTGATCCGGGCCCTTCAGGGGAAGGTCCGCCAGCGTACCGAGGAGCTGGCCACCATCAACGCGCTCGCCGCCGCAGTCAGCCAGTCCCTGGATCTCGACACTGTGCTGGACGAGGCGCTGTCCAAGGTGCTTGAGTTGCTGGACCTGGATGCCGCCCTCATCTTCCTGAGCCGGGCGGACGGCCGACAGGGCGAAGTGGTTCTCCAGGGTCACCACGCCCATGCCGGTAGCATGGCGTTGACGCCCGCTCAAATTGAGGTCGCGCGCAGGCTCGGCCAGCGGGCTATGGAGCGCCGGCGCGCCGTTATCGAGACGATTTCATCGCGCGAGTTCGCCGGAGTCCCCTCGTCGGAGAAGGACAGCAAGCAGATGGTTCCCTCCTTCACCACCCTTCCTCTGGTGTCGAAGGGGAAGACGGTGGGGGCGCTGTGCGCCGTCACGCAGCGGCGAGAGTCGCTGAACCGCGAGCAGATTGCCCTCATGGGTGCCATCTGCGATCAGATTGCAGTGGCGGTGGAGAACGGCCGGCTCCACGGCGACCTGAAGCTTCTCCTCTTGGAGAGCATCCGCGCGCTGGCCGACGCGGTCGAGGCGCGGGATGCCTACACGGGGGGACACTGCGAGTCCATCGCTGAACACGCTGTCGCCATCGGGGAGGAGCTGGGGCTCACCGACGAAGAGCTGGAGCACCTCCAGTACGGCGCGCTTCTGCACGATATCGGCAAGATCGGGGTAGACGACGCCATCCTCGGCAGCCCTGGACCCCTCAGCCGCGCCGAGTACACCCAGATGAAGGCCCACGCGACGATGGGGGCCCGGATCGTGGATGAGATAGCCATGCTGAAGGATGTGGTTCCCATCATCGAGCACCACCATGAGCGGTATGATGGGCTAGGCTACCCCAAGGGATTAGTGGGAGAGGAGATCCCCTTGGTCGCGCGGATCCTGTCGGTGGCCGACGCCTTCGGGGCCATGACCACCGATCGTCCGTACCGCAAGGCCATGGGCCCCGAGGAGGCCTTTCAAGAGCTTCAGCGAAGCTCCGGCACCCAGTTCGACCCGCGGGTGGTCGAGGCCTTCCTTAAAGTCCTGAAGAGTGCCGAGGAGGAGGCCGGAGAAGGACCGGAGCCGACGCTAGAGGAGGCGCCGGAGGGCGCCACGGCCTAGGCAGACGGGGATCTGAGACCAGACGGAGGGGAGCAACGGCTCCCCTTTCTTCATGGGAGGGAGGACTGGGCGGAGCGGCGGGCTTCGTCTTCGCAGCTCTCGGCCCTCAGCTCCCTGGCTATCTTGGAGCTGGCGCTAGGACTGCCTTGGGCTCCCGCTCTCTGCGCCTCCCGGCGCAGGACGACAGCTCCCTGACTCCGGCTAAGCCTGCGTCAGGGCTCTCTAGGCTCGCTACCGCTCGTCTAGTGGCCGAGGGACTCCTCAGATTCGCCTCGGCGTTGCCAGAAGAGTCTGAACGATCTGAACTGGGCCAAGAGGTCGTCGACCTGGTCCCTTAACTCCATGAGGTCGAGGCTTCTGACCTTCCAGTCACGCGCCACCTGATTGATGACCAGTTGGCTGTCGCCACGAATCTCGACAGATGCATCCTGTGTGGCCCCGTTCCCCTCGCGGATCTCCTCCGCTAGGTCGTTGAGGCCGGCAATTAGGGCCAGATACTCCGCCTGGTTGTTGGTCGTGGTCCCGAACCGAAGGCGCTTGATGCGACGGTCCCCGTCCTCGGTCCGCACGAGAACATAGCTCCCGTACCCGACGCCCGGGTTGCCACGGCTCCCGCCGTCAAAGGTGAGGATGTAGTCCGGCTTGTGTTGCACCGTCATGGCCTGTCACTCTCTGCTGGGTCCAAGCGACCCGACGACACGGCCGACCTCTTCTCTGGTCCGATGATCAGGAGGGGTTGTCCCTGGTCCACGACCTCACTAGGCGAGACTCGGATCGATCGGATTCGCCCAGCCTGGGGCGACCGGAGCTCGTTCTCCATCTTCATGGCCTCGAGTATGACTAGCCCCTGCCCCATCTCGACTTCGTCCCCTTCAGAAACGCGGACTGCTACCACAAGACCGGGCATGGGAGCGGTCAGGATCGCTTCGCCTGAGGCAGCAGCCGCCGGTGCACCCTCGGCCAGCCTTAGGCTTCTCTCGTCTGCGACGCGGGCCGGGTACATCTCCCCTCGGATCAAGACGCGATACTCGTCTTGCTCTTCCTCGATCAGCACCTCGTAAGAGCGACCGTCCACGAGAAGAGAGTGGAGGGTCCGGCCCTCGATGCTCTCTAGATCAATGGTGTGCTCCTGGCCGTCGATGGTCACCTGTTTTCCGGGCCCGATCTCGACCTCGTGAACCTCGCCCGCCACCTCGACCGCGTACTTCATTCGCGAAGTGCCTCCCGCCGTCCGGCCTGCTTCCACAGGCTCCCGCGATCGCCGCCTGCGCCGTCGCTGGGCGAGAGGGAGGCAAGTGCCTGCTGCCGCCGGGCGTGGGCCAACAGTGCTGCTGCGAGGGCAGCCACTTCCGCGTTCCGGGGCCGCGCCGCGTCCAAGGCGAGTTCCCGATCGACGAATGCTGTGTCCACCTGGCCGCCGATGTACTTCACGTGGTTCATCAGCCTCTGGTGGAACGGGATGGTCGTGCTGACTCCGACCACCTGGAACTCCGCCAACGCTCTTCTCATCCGAAGGATGGCCTCGCCCCTCGTGTCTCCCCAGGCCACCAGCTTGGCCAGCAGAGGGTCGTAGTAAAGGGACACCTCCATCCCCTCGTACAGGCTGGACTCGACGCGAATCCCGGGTCCAGTTGGCTCGATGAGCCATGTCACCTTCCCGACAGAGGGAAGGAAGTTGTTGAACGGGTCTTCGGCCGAGATCCGGCATTCGATCGCGTGCCCGTTGAGCTTGATATGCCGCTGCTTGTAGCGGAGCTTCCGGCCAGAGGCGAGTCGCAGCTGCTCCTTGACCATGTCAATACCTGTGACCATTTCCGTGACCGGGTGCTCCACCTGGAGCCGGGTGTTCATCTCCAGAAAGTAGAACTTCCTATTCTCGTCGAGCAGGAACTCGATCGTCCCAGCATTGACGTAGCCTGCGGCTTTCGCGGCGCGGACGGCTGCCTTTCCGATCTTCCCGCGGAGGCGCCTATCGAGCACCGTGCTGGGCGACTCCTCCACCAGCTTCTGATGGCGTCGCTGAATGGAGCACTCGCGTTCCCCAAGGTGGATGACATTGCCGTGGGAGTCGGCGAGGATCTGGAACTCTACGTGGCGGGCAGGGCGGACCAGCTTCTCGAGATACAGCCCGCCGTATCCGAAAGCAGCCTCCGCTTCGCGATGTGCCGCTTCCAGCGCTCGGGGCAGGTCCGCTCGCTCGTGGACCAGGCGCAGCCCCTTCCCGCCGCCCCCGGCCACGGCCTTCACGAACAGGGGAAACCCGATCTCATCAGCTGCGGCCGGCAGGGCGTCCTCGGGCATCTCCTCGTAGGTGCCAGGGATGATCGGGACCTTGGCCTTCTGCACAGTCAGCCGTGCCTGCAGCTTGTCCCCGGCCGCACGATGTACCTCCGCGGGAGGACCCACGAAGGCGACTCCGGCATCCTCGCAGGCCTGGGCAAAGTCAGCATTCTCGGCCAGGAACCCGTAGCCAGGGTGGATGGCGTCGGCGCCCGACGCTTGTGCGGCGTCGATTATGCGATCGATTCGAAGGTAGGAATCCCGTGCTCGGGGGCCTCCGATGGAGTAGGCCTCATCGGCGTAGCGGACATGGAGAGCCGTTCGGTCTGCCTCAGAGTAGACCGCCACCGTGGCCACCCCGAGCTCCTGGCAAGCTCGGATGACGCGCACCGCGATCTCTCCGCGGTTGGCGACGAGGACTTTCTTGAACACCTACCCTTCCTCCCCGAGGGATTCTATCACGAACGCTGGGGGCGACCCTAGAGGGGGATGTTGGCGTGCTTCTTGGGAGGGTTCTTCTGTCGCTTGTTCTGCAGCATCTCCAGGGCGGAGATCAGGCGCGGCCGTGTCTCTCGTGGCTCGATCACGTCGTCGATGTAGCCTCTCGAAGCCGCCACGTAGGGATTGGCGAACCGCTCGCGATAGTCCGCCACCAGGCGCTCCCGCTCAGTTTCCGGGTCGTCGGCCTCCTCGATCTCCTTCCGGTAGATGATGTTGACCGCGCCTTGCGGTCCCATCACCGCAATCTCGGCGGAGGGCCAGGCGAGGTTGATGTCCCCCCGCACGTGCTTGCTGGACATAACGTCATAAGCACCACCATACGCCTTGCGTGTGATGACCGTGATCTTGGGGACGGTGGCCTCGCAGTAGGCGAAGAGCAGCTTGGCGCCGTGGCGGATGATCCCACCGTGCTCTTGGGCCACTCCTGGCAAGAATCCTGGGACATCTTCGAGGGTGATCAGGGGGATGTTGAAGGCGTCGCAGAAACGGACGAACCGGGCTCCCTTCACGGAAGAGTTCACATCCAGTACCCCGGCCAGGACCTGCGGCTGGCTCGCCACGATGCCGACGGGCCGGCCATTGAGCCGGGCGAACCCAACGATGATGCTCTGTGCGAAGTGCTCCTGAACCTCCAGGAACTCCCCGTCGTCCATGATCATCTGGATGACCTCACGCATGTCGTAAGGCTTCTGGGGATCCTGGGGAACAATCGTGTCCAGCGCCTCCTCCATGCGGATGGGATCGTCTGTGGGCTCAGCGCGCGGGGCCTCGTCCAGATTGTTGAGAGGAAGATAGGAGAGAAGCCGACGGAGGGTGAGGATCCCGTCCTCTTCACTCTCCGCCAGGAAGTGGGCCACCCCCGAGGTTTGGTTGTGCACCTGGGCGCCGCCGAGCTGCTCGAAGGTCACGTCCTCGTGGGTCACTGTCTTCACCACCTCGGGACCGGTCACGAACATGTACGAGCTCTCCCGGACCATGAGGACGAAGTCGCTGATCGCAGGGGAATAGACCGCGCCTCCGGCGCACGGGCCCATGATGGCAGAGATCTGGGGCACTACCCCAGACGCCAATGTGTTGCGGAGGAAGATGTCGGCGTATCCTCCGAGGCTGATCACGCCCTCTTGAATTCGAGCCCCGCCCGAGTCGTTGAGTCCAATGATGGGCGCGCCGTTCTCGACCGCCAGGTCCATGATCTTGGTGATCTTGGCGGCGTGGGCCTCACCCAACGAGCCACCGAGGACGGTGAAGTCCTGGGAAAAGACGTAGACTAGCCGGCCGTCGATCGTCCCGTACCCGGTCACGACGCCGTCGCCGTAGAACTTCTTCTCCTCCATGCCGAAGCCGGTGGCGTGGTGAGTGACGAACATATCTAGCTCGTGGAAGGAGTTCTCGTCCAGGAGAAGATGGAGTCGCTCCCGGGCGGTGAGCTTCCCCTTTGCGTGCTGCCGCGCGATCCGTTCCGGTCCTCCGCCCTCTTTCGCCTCCTCGCGGCGCCTTCTGAGTTCCTCAACCCTGGGGTCGTCGGCCATGGTGCCTCCTGTCAGTCCGGGGCGGGCGATTTCGTCACGACGGGGCGGACGACGTGGTCGCCTCGCCCCGCACATACCAACACGAAGGAATCAAGAAAGGTTCGGACAGTCACCGATCGGGGATCGGGGATACGTGGGATGCCCTGCCGCGGCGTGCTGGAGCGGAAGCGAAAACCCGGTCACTTCCTGCCGAGCTGATGGGCGGCGACGACCATCCGTTGGACCTCGCTCGTCCCTTCGTAGATCTGGGTGATCTTCGCATCCCGGAAGTACCGCTCCACGGGGTACTCCTTCATGTACCCGTACCCTCCGTGGACCTGAATGGCCTTGTCGGTAACCCAACCGGCGGTCTCCGAGGCATAGAGCTTGGCCATGGAAGCCGCCTGGCTGTGGGGTTTGCCCTGGTCCTTCAGCCGTGCGGCCTTGAGGGTAAGGAGGCGTGCCGCCTCGATGCGTGTGGCCATGTCGGCGACCATGAACTGGATGGCCTGGTGCTGGGCAATCGGCTTGCCGAAGGTCTGCCTCTCTTTGGCGTAGGCGACCGAGGCCTCGAATGCTGCCTGTGCAATCCCTACTGCTTGAGCGGCGATTCCGATCCTTCCCGTGTCCAGGATCGACATGGCGATGGTGAAGCCGTCTCCCTCCTCGCTCATCCGGTTCTCCACTGGTACCCGGCAGTTGTCCAGGGAGAGGGTGGTAGTGGACGAGGCCCGGATTCCTAGCTTGTCTTCCGGCTTGCCGGCAGAAAAGCCTTCGGAGTCGGAATCCACTAGGAGGCAGGAGATTCCTTTGTGCCTTTCCTCAGGATCGGTTCGGCAGAAGAGGATCACGAAGTCGGCCACCGAGCCGTTCGTGATGAAGTTCTTGGAGCCACTGACGACATAGTGCGCGTCCTCGATCACCGCCAGGGTCTTCTGGTTGGCAGCGTCTGTACCAGCCTCGGGTTCGGAAAGAGCGTAGGCCCCTATCTTCTCGAAGGAGGTTGCGGGCCGGAGGTAGCTTTCCTTCTGCCGGTCGCTGCCCCACTCGACCAGGGCGTGACATATGAGGGAGTTGTTGACGGACATCACGGTACCCGTGGCGGCGCACGCCTTGTTTATCTCCTCCATCGCGAGGACGTAGCTGACCGCGTCGGCGCCGATCCCCCCGTATTCCTGGGGAACGTCGATGGCCATGAGACCCAGTTCACCCATCTGCCTGAGGGTGTCCATGGGGTACTCTTCGGTTTGATCGATCTCCGCAGCGCGAGGGGCCACCACCTCGGTGGCAAAGTCACGCGCCATGTCGCGGATCATCTTCTGCTCTTCGGTCAGTTCGAAGTCCATTCTCTGCTCCAAGCGGTGGCGGGTTCTCCGGCGCTGGGGACTGACTCTCGCTCGACGCCTCCGTAGACCGCCGCGCCCGGTCCGCCGGTTCTTCTGAGACCGCTCCGGTCGGTACCCCTTCTAGGCGGCCTCTACGCTTATGGCCACGGCCTCGCCGCCGCCAAGGCAGAGGCAGGACAGCCCCAGCCGGGCGCCTCGGTCCTTCATTGCATAGAGGAGGGTCGTGAGGATTCGCGCTCCGGTGGCTCCCAGCGGGTGCCCGAGGGCGATGGCCCCTCCATGGACGTTGAGCTTCTCCCAGTCCCATTCAAGCTCCTGACCGTTGGAGAGGATTTGGGAGGCGAATGCCTCGTTTACCTCGAGGAGGTCGAAGTCGTCCAGCAAGTACCCTGTCTTGTCAAGAAGGTTGTGGATCGCGTGCACTGGGGCCGTGAAGATCCACTTCGGCTCGACCGCGGCTTGCGCGTATCCGGTGATTCGCGCCAGGGGAGCGATGTCCAGCTCGGCCGCCTTCTCACGACTCATTAGAACGACGGCAGCCGCTCCGTCGTTCAGCGGGGGCGCGTTCCCCGGTGTGACGGTGCCATTCTCCTCGAAGGCCGGCTGCAGAGCGGCGAGAGCCTCGAGGCTGGTGTCCGGCCGGGGCCCTTCGTCTCTCAGAAAGGCCTCTTCACTCCCGTGCTTGCCAGGGACCATGACCGGAGCGATCTCAGCGTCGAACTTCCCTGCTTCCTGGGCTGCGACCGCCTTGCGGTGGGACTCTAGGGCGAACCGGTCCTGCGCTTCGCGCGAGATCTTGAACTCACGGGCGATGAACTCAGCGGCGCTGCCCATGTGCCAGTCCTCCACAGGGTCCCACAGTCCGTCGTGGATGGTGGCATCCACCATCTCCACGTTGCCGGCCCTGTGTCCGGACCTGACCCCCGAGACGAGGTGGGGGCCGGCACTCATGTTCTCCATGCCGCCCGCGACGATGATCTCAGCATCGCCCAGGAGGATGGCCTGGGCACCCTGGACGGTCGCCTTCAGGCTGGAGCCGCACACCTTGTTGACGGTGGTCGCTCCGACCTGGGCAGGAATCCCCGCCTTGAGCGCCGCCTGACGGGCCGGGGCTTGGCCAAGGCCGGCGGACACAACGTTCCCCATGATGACCTCGTCGACCTCAGCGCCGTCCACCCCTGATCGCTCGAGAGCTGCCTGGATGGCCGCAGCCCCGAGCTCCGGCGCCGGCACTGTGGCGAGCCCCTTCTGATACTTGCCTATGGCCGTCCTGGCGGCCCCGGCGATCACTACCTCTCGCTCGTTCCTCATCCTGGAGAGCTCCTGATCTCTCGCCTATTCTCCCTCGTCGCTATCATACCAGACCGTGTTCGAGATCGGCCAGTAGGACCATTCCCTTCGGCCGGGAACTCCGCCAGGGGGAGTTGCTCCGACGTGGGCGACAGTCGCCGCGCGACCAGGTTCGAGGCTTGGGACGAGTCCCTCGCCGTGATATATTCATGCCCATGACCCTGTGTGGAGAGGGACCTGTGGAGGAGAACGCCGGGGCCATCGCCCCGGATCGCTCTGATGGGAGTCCCGCATGTCAGGCTCCGGGCTCCAACTGGCGCGTTCGGGACGGCGCGGCTAGCAGGTCGATTGGATTCGGCCGTCGGGCTCTGACTGGAAGGAGGCTCCGCTGATGCCCTCGACCGAGACCCTTGTTTGGGGAGGGTTTGGGGCGCTAGTCATCACCCTCTTGATCCTGGACCTCGGCGTCTTCCACCGACGTGCTCATACCATCGAGGTCGGGGAGGCGGTGCGGTGGGTCGGGTTTTGGGTGGGCCTCGCCCTGGTCTTCAACGTGGCGGTCCTCGTGTGGCGCGGCCCCGAGAAGGGGCTTGAGTTCCTCACGGGATACCTCATCGAGTATTCGCTCAGCGTCGACAACATCTTCGTGTTCCTCGTCATCTTCTCATTCTTCGCGGTCCCCCGTCTCTACCAGCATCGGGTCCTCTTCTGGGGGATCCTGGGTGCGATCGTGATGCGGGGGTTCTTCATCCTCGCCGGGATAACCCTGATCGAGCGGTTCCACTACCTCATCTACATCTTCGGCGGCTTTCTCGTGCTTACTGGGATCAGGCTGGCGCAGCAGCGAGGACGACAGATCGACCCGGAGCGAAATCGCATCCTCCGGCTGGTTCGGCGTTTCGTCCCCGTGACCGAAGACTACGTCGAAGGGCGCTTCTTTGTGCGACAGGGCGGGCGCCTCTTGGCGACCCCCATGTTCATTGTCTTGATCGTGGTCGAATCAACCGACGTCGTTTTCGCCGTGGACTCCATTCCCGCCATCCTCGCCATCACTCGGGACCCCTTCATCGTCTACGCCTCGAACGTGTTCGCTATCCTGGGACTCCGAGCCCTCTATTTCGCCCTGGCCGGAATCATGCCGATGTTTCGGTACCTCCACTATGGCCTGTCCGCCATCCTGGTCTTCGTCGGCATCAAGATGCTGGCCAGCGACTTCTACGAGATTCCGGTAGGCATCGCGCTCGGTGTGGTGGCCACGATTCTCGCTGGATCGGTCGTGCTTTCCGTCGTGCGGCCGCAGCAGGATCATGAAGTCCAGTTGGACCCCGCGGCAGGCCAGAAGCCGGAGCCTCAGCCCGGGAACCCCGACTCGGATCATTGAGAAGCCCCGGCAGGCTGTTCGAGGCCGAGTCCGGAACATGATCGCAGTCAACGTGGATCGGGCCGCAATCGAATTCGGCGCCGCGCCGGTGTTCGAAAGTCTCTCCTGGCAGGTGCACGATGACGGTGTCGTCGGGCTGGTTGGACCGAATGGCAGCGGGAAGACCAGTCTCTTGAGGCTCATCGCAGGCGAATTGGAGCCAGACCGAGGCTCCGTGGTTCGACGCAAGGATCTGACCGTCGGCTATCTGGAGCAAGAGCCGCACTTTGATCCGGGCCTGTCGGTGATGGAGGAGGCACTCTCAGCATCAGCCGATCTCGCTGGGGTGGAGCGGGAGATGGCTCGTATCGAAGAGAGCCTTGCCGATCCTGCTGTGTATGGAGACGAGATGCGGTTGACCAGGACGATGGAGCGACAGGCCCGCACAGTAGAACGCTACACAGAATTGGGAGGGCCGGGCTATGAGGGACGGGTCCGGTCCACGGTCCGGGGCCTGGGGTTTTCCCAGTCTGATCTCGAGCTGAGGGTGGAGGTGCTCAGCGGTGGCCAGAAGAAGCTGCTGGGACTGGCGAAACTCCTGGTCACCGAGCCCGACGTCTTGCTCCTAGATGAGCCGGACAACGACTTGGATCTCGAGGGCAAGGCCTTCCTCGAGCGGTACATTCGCTCCTACTCGGGCGGGGTGATCCTCGTGTCCCACGACCGGTACCTTCTGGATCTGGTTGTGGACGAGATCGCGGAATTGGAGGACGGTCGTCTTACCCGCTACCCTGGCAACTACTCCGAGTACGCCTATGAGAAGCGGCTGCGGCTGGCGCGACAGCAGGATCTGTATCAGGCCCAGCAGAAGGAGCTGGCTCGGCTGGAGCGTTCCGCGAACCGGCTCCTGATGTGGGGGAAGATCTATGACAATCCCTCACTGTCGCGTCGGGGAAAGAGCATCTTGAAGCGGATCGACCGGGTGGAGCGGGTCGAGCGCCCGACCCTTGAGCGGCGCGAGATGGGACTCGAACTCAGCGGATGGCGCGGCAGCGCCAAGGTCTTGGAAATCGAGGATCTGGCGAAGGGCTTTCCAGCGGAGCGTGTCTCTGACAACGGAAGCGACGGGATGGTTCTTGCGGGGATAGACCTGATTCTCTGGCACGGCGAGCGTGTGGGGATGATCGGGCCCAACGGTGCGGGCAAGTCCCTTCTCTTCCGCATGATCCTCGACCAAGAACCGCCCTCCAGCGGCGGCATCAAGATCGGTCCGAGCGTCAGGATCGGGCACTACGCCCAACAGCACGAGACGCTGGACTACGACCGAACTCTGGTGGACACCGTGCGTCTCGCGGCTACAGTCTCGGAGCAGGAAGCGATGCGATTCTTGGCGCGGTTTCTGTTCACCTACGATCAGGCGGGCGATCCGATCGCCAACCTGTCGGGAGGAGAGCGGAGCCGCCTTCAGATGGCTATCTTGATGCTCTCAGGGGCGAACTTCTTGCTGCTCGATGAGCCGACAAATAATCTCGACATTCAATCCATCGAGGTGTTGGAGGCCGCCTTGGACGAATTTGAGGGCACCGTCCTGGTCATCTCGCACGACCGATACTTCCTCGACCGGACGGTGGCTCGGATCGTGGAACTCAGGGACGGAGCGTTGACCGAGTACTTGGGTGGCTACAGCGCCTTCGAAGCTAAGAAGGCGCAGGCGGCAGAAGGATGACGGCCGAGATCGGCCGAGTTGCACGCTCGAAAGACCAGGCCGAGGCTACCTACGATCGGCTGGGACGGTGGTACGATCTGTTCGCGAGTTGGGGCGAGACCAGGCTGCGGGCCCTCGGCCTGGAGATGCTGTCTGCCCAGGATGGAGAGAAGTTCTTGGAGATCGGCTTCGGGACGGGACACGCGCTGCTCGCACTTGCGGAGGACGTGGGCCCGACGGGAGAGGTCTCGGGGATCGATCTGTCAGGGGAGATGGTGCGGATAGCCCGGGCGCGGCTGGAGGAGGCCGGGCTGGCCGCGCGAGTCGCTCTGCGGCAAGGCGACGCTGCCCTCCTCCCGTACCCAGACGGGGTGTTCGACGGGGTGTTCATGAGCTTCACTCTGGAGCTCTTCGATACTCCGGAGATCCCCGTGGTCCTGGGCGAGTGCCGGCGGACCCTTGGAGAGGCCGGCCGAATCGTCGTTGTCGCCTTGTCTATGCTCGGCCAGCATGGGTTCGCCTCACGGGTGTATGGATGGGCCCACGAGCGCTTCCCCGCCTACGCCGATTGCCGGCCCATCTACGTGCAGCGGTCCCTCGAAGAGGCGGGTTTCGATATAGGTGAGGCCCGCCTGGAGGGGATGTGGGGGCTTCCGGTGGAGATCGTCCTGGGGATAAGGGAGGGGTCCGCCGGGGCCGGATCGTAGAGGACGATGGCAGACGCTAGCCGGGCTGGAGGTGTGATGGACGAGACGCGAGGCATCTCGCCTTCTCACTTCGGCCTGGGGAATCACGGGATCCAGAACGTCAACGAGGTGCACTGGAACCTGCCGTCACCGATCCTGTACGAGGAAGCGGTGAGGCGCCGAGAGGGGCGGCTGTCCCACCTGGGACCCCTCATCGTGCGGACCGGAGACCACACGGGACGCGCCCCCTCAGACAAGTTCATCGTTCGCGAGCCTTCCAGCGAGGCGCAGATCGGGTGGGGAGAGGTAAACCAGTCGATGGACGCGGACTGCTTCGGGACGCTCCATCAGCGGATTCTCGCCTTCTGGCAGGGCAGGGACCTATTCGTCCAAGACTGCTTTGCCGGCGCTGACCCCCTCTATCGCATGCCCATTCGCATCGTCACCGCTACGGCCTGGCACAGCCTGTTCGCGCGGAATCTCTTCATCCAGGCGTCCCGTGAGGAGCTGGGGGAGCACGTTCCCAGGTTCACAGTCCTTCACGCCCCCAACTTCCACGCCATCCCCGAGGTGGATTGCACGCGATCCGCGGTGTTCGTGGTGATCCATTTCGGGGAACGACTGGTCTTGATCGGGGGGACCCACTATGCCGGGGAGATCAAGAAATCCATCTTCACCGTGCTCAACTATCTCCTGCCCCAAGAAGGCGTCCTCCCCATGCACTGCTCGGCCAACATGGGCCCCGACAGGGACGTGGCCCTCTTCTTCGGCCTCTCCGGGACAGGGAAGACGACGCTCTCCACCGATCCGTCCCGCGCCTTGATCGGGGACGATGAGCACGGCTGGAGCGATCGGGGCGTGTTCAACCTTGAAGGCGGCTGCTACGCCAAGGTGATCCGTCTCTCGTCGGAGGCCGAGCCCGACATCTACCAGACCACCCGCCGCTTCGGCACCATCCTAGAGAACGTGGCCTTCGATGTGCCCACCCGCCACATCGACCTGGATGACGACTCCCTGACTGAGAACACCCGAGCTGCATACCCCATCAGCCACATCGAGTCGGCCCGTCGGGATGGGCTGGGCGGCCACCCGGCCAGCATCATCATGCTCACGGCGGATGCCTTTGGCGTCCTGCCGCCAGTGGCCCGACTCAGTCCGGACCAGGCCGTCTACCATTTTCTTTCCGGGTACACAGCGAAGGTCGCCGGGACCGAGAAAGGGGTTACCGAACCTCAGGCCACGTTCTCCGCATGCTTCGGAGAGCCCTTCATGCCGCTTCCCCCCGCGACCTACGCCGACCTCCTGGCGAAGAAGATAGAGGATCACAGGAGCCAGGTCTGGCTCATCAACACCGGATGGAGCGGTGGCCCCTATGGCGTAGGCGAGAGGATGAAGATCGCGTACACCCGGGCCATGGTCCGGTCGGCGCTCGACGGCACCCTCGCCCAGGCTCCGGTCCGGGTCGATCCTACCTTTGGCCTCGAAGTGCCCACGGAGTGTCCAGAGGTGCCCGCCCAGGTCCTCGATCCCCGCAGCACCTGGGACGATGGCCAGGCCTACGACGCCCAGGCGAAGAAGGTCGCAGCCATGTTTGCCGAGAACGCGGAGACGTTTGTCGACGATGTATCGGCCGGCGTCAAGGCAGCCGGCCCGGTGGCTGTGTGAGCTACGAGCCGATCGAGAACTACGGGATCATCGGTGACCTGCACACGGTCGCCCTGGTGGGTATGGACGGCTCCATCGACTTCATGTGCTTCCCCCACTTTGACTCGCCGTCGATCTTCGCTGGGATTCTGGACGATGAGAAGGGTGGGTTCTTTCGCCTTGCGCCGGTGCTTGAGGATGCCCGCCACAAGCAGCTCTACCTCTCTGACACCAACGTCCTCCTCACCCGGTTCCTGTCCGAATCCGGGGTCGCCGAGGTGTCCGACTTCATGCCATTGGAGCCGGAGAAGCCCCTCCACCGCCTGATCCGAAGGGCCAAAACGGTGCGTGGGGAAGTGAAGTACCGGATGATGTGCCGGCCAGCGTTCGACTACGCTCGAGCTACCCACAGGATCCAGCAGAGCGGAGGCGAGGTCCTGTTCCTCTCCGACGGCTCTGACGGGACTCGGCTCCGACTGCGGAGCGAGGTGCCCTTGCGCGTCGCAAACGGCACCGCGGTGGCCGAGTTCACTCTGGCGGCAGGCGAGACGGCGGCCTTTGTCCTAGAGGAGTTGGAGGAGGGGAGGGACTCGCTTTCCGCGTCGCCGGACTACGTTGCCGAGGCTTTCAAGCAGACGGTGAACTGGTGGCGACGCTGGATCGCGACGTCACACTACGTGGGCCAGTGGCGGGAGATGGTGAACCGCTCGGCGCTCACGCTGAAGCTCCTGACCTCGGCGCCGCACGGGGCCATGGTCGCGGCTCCCACCTTTGGCCTGCCCGAAGAGATCGGCGGGGAGCGGAATTGGGACTATCGGTATACCTGGATCCGGGACGCATCCTTTACCCTCTACGCGCTCATTCGTCTCGGATACACGGACGAAGCCGGAGCATTCATGCGCTGGATCGAAAAACGCTGCGGCGATCTGGACGCTGACGGCTCCATGCAGACGATGTTCGGCCTCGACGGCCGTCGCGACCTCACAGAAGAGGTCCTTCCCCACCTGGACGGGTACAGGGGATCGCGGCCGGTCCGTATCGGAAACGGAGCCTACGATCAGCTGCAACTCGACATCTACGGGGAATTGATGGACTCGGTGTACCTCTACGACAAGTACGGGGAGCCGATCGCCTACGATCTGTGGGACAACCTGGTGCGACTGATCGACTGGGTTTGCGACAACTGGAACCAGCCTGACGAGGGGATCTGGGAGGTCAGGGATGGGAGACAGCACTTCCTCTACTCTCGTGTGATGTCCTGGGTGGCGATTGATCGGGGGCTTCGGCTGGCCCTAAAACGGTCCTTCCCGGCCCCTCTTGAGCGCTGGCAGGGGGTCCGCGATGCCATTTACCCGGAAGTGTTCCAGAACTTCTGGGATCCTCAGCGGAAGGCGTTCGTCCAGCATAGGGGCACAAAGGCGCTGGATGCGGCGAGCCTGCTGATGCCATTGGTTCGATTCATCAGCCCCACCGATCCCCGCTGGCTCGCTCACCTGCAAGCGGTGGAGGAGGACCTGGTGTCGGACTCGTTGGTGTATCGATACCGCACGGATTCCGGTACCGCCGATGGCCTCACGGGATCGGAGGGAACCTTCAGTATGTGCTCCTTCTGGTACGTGGAGTGCCTTTCGCGTGCCGGCGAGGTACAGAAGGCGAGGTTCCTGTTCGAAAAGATGCTGGGCTACGCCAACCATCTGGGCCTCTACTCAGAGGAGCTGGGTCCCCGGGCCGAGCATTTGGGGAACTTCCCTCAAGCCTTCACCCACCTGGCGCTCATCAGCGCCGCGTATGACATCGACCGCCGCCTCTCCGCGGGGCGGACTGAGCGGTAGCCTGCTGACCATCCTCCATAGCTAAGTCACGATCGGCCGGAAGCACGCTGGATCCCAACCGGTTCTTCAGCGATCGGGCATTCCACGAAACCGATCGAGCGATTAACCATCGCGGAGGATGCGGTCCTTGATGCCGATGTTGTGGTGGTCGGTTCTGGGGCCGGCGGCGAGGTTGTCGCGGCGGGCTTGGCGGCGGGCGGGCACGGGGTAGAGCTGGCATGCTCCCTCTGTGACGAGAGCCCCAGCTCAGGCCGGGGCTCCAAGCAGGAAAGTGGCAGGCGATTGCCGGCTGTCGAGCGGCCTACCGCCGATCAGGAGGAGAGCTCACCCCGCGGTCGCCGGGCTGCCTTCCTGCGCCGCCTCCTGCGCTCTCGGACCCGGCGCTCTGCTGCGTCCAGCGCCCCCTTCAGGGCAGAATAGGCCGACGGCCCCTTCTCCACAGCTACGAGGTCCGGTCCCCGAATGAAGACCACGACGCGGGCCCGAAATACGTGCGGCTTCTCTCCTCGGGCCGGCTGGTCCACAGCGACGGAAGCACCTACGAGATCGCGCTTCTCGGCTGCCAGCCCGCGCAGCCGTGCCTCCGCTTCCCCGCGAAGCTCGTTGTCCGGGTCGGCCACCTCGCTCGCGAACTCGAAGGTGAAATCATTCCGTCCCATAATCACCCCATGGCTAGTCAGATGCGCCCTTCTGATTCGCAGCAGGTCCGCGGTCGGGGTCGAGGGAGTGGTGCGGATCGGAGGCTGCTCACGAGGGTCACTCACCGAACTTGACGCGGGACGCCATGACGTCCCTCGCCGCTGCCACGATGTTGTCCGGCCCCAGCCCGTACTTCTCGACGAGTTCTGTCGGTGTCCCGGACTCTGTGTAGGTATCTTGGATCGCCACGATCCGGAGGGGAACGGGGTGTGTCTGGGAGAGAAGGCTCGCAACCCGGCTACCCAGCCCGCCGTCGGCCAGGTGCTCTTCGGCTGTCACAATGGCCCCGGTCTCCTCGACCGCGCTGAGTAACGCCTCCTCATCCAGCGGCTTGACGGATGCCATGTCCAGGACCCGGGCTTGAACGCCTTCTCCTGCCAGGGCTTCTGCCGCCTCCAGGGCGTGGGCGACCATGAGCCCGCAGGCCACGAGTGTCACGTCGTTCCCCTCCCGAAGCCGCTCGGCCTTTCCGATCTGGAATTCATACTCCTCGTCGTAGATCACTGGGAACTTGGGGCGCCCGGTCCGCATGTACACCGGTCCTTCGTGCTCGGCCATGGCCCGGGTGGCGGCCCGCGTCGCGTGCTCGTCGGCCGGGGCCAGAACCGAGAAGTTGGGAAGGGCGCAGGCGAGTGCCAGGTCCTCTATTCCCATCTGTGATGGTCCGTCCTCGCCAATCGAAACGCCGGCGTGGCTGCCGATGACCTTTACGTTGGCTCGGGGGAAGGCCACCGACATGCGCAGCTGGTCGAAGGCGTTGCACATAATGAAGCAGGCGAACGAGGCCACGAAAGGTAGCTTGCCGGACAGCGCGAGGCCCGCAGCCATTCCCACCAGGTTCGATTCCGCGATCCCCACGTTGTAGGCTCGGTCGGGGAATTCCCGTGCGAAGTACTCCGTCTTGGTGGAGTTCCCCACGTCTCCGTCCAGGACGACGATATTCAGGTTCTCCCTGCCGAGATCGAGGAGCGCTTCTCCGAAGGCATTCCGAGTCGGCGCGCCCATGGCCAGCCCGATGCTCCTACCGAAGCTCACTCTGCACCTCGCTCCGCGCGACGAAAGATCACGATCCACGGGCTCCCGAAACGCTTGCGCTCTTCCTTCGTGGAGCGGCGGCGATACCGCGTCTCCTTCGGTTCCCACCCGACGGGCGTCGGCTCTAGGAGCCCTGCGACCTTGCGTCTGGAATAGGAGCTCAGCCGGTTGCTGAGGTAGGTGAGGGCGGAGTAGCGAGTGCCGGAGCCGTACAGTCCGTAGCGGTGCACCAGTGCGTTCCACAAGTGCGGAAACGTCCTCTCAAACGCGGGCACGAAATCGAGAATCGTGAACCCCGGGGCCATCTGGCGGATCACGGCCTCCAGCTCATCGTTGGAGACGATCGGCGAGGTCACGCTGCGATTCCCTGCAGCTGATGGACAGCACCTTCGAGACGCTCATTTGGCATGCTGGCTGAGGCGATACCACAGTCCAGCGGGCGCTGACTTCTTCAGCCCGAGGTATCGAAGGTTTGGGAAGCCCCTCTCAAGGTCTTCCCAGAACTCTCCCTGCAGCATTTCGGGATACACGGTTCGGCCGGCCAGCTCCTCCTGGGCCAGGAACCGCGCGTCCTTGACGTACAGATCGTCCGGCCCCGTTCCGACGACGTTGGCAGTGGTCAGAGTTCCCGAGAAGGATCTGCACAGAAGGAACAACTCGAAGTGGTGTGTGTTGGGCTCCACGAACTCCCGGAGATAGACGATCCGGTCCGGTTCCGTGGTCAGGCCCGTCTCCTCGAAAGTCTCTCGCTTCACGCAATCGAAGAGTGATTCCTCCCCCCGGATGCCTCCTCCTGGAGGGATCCACCACACCTCGCCCGAGTGCGGGTCTTGGTGCTTGACGAGCAAGAGCCTTCGGTCGTCGACGATCAGAGCGGCTCCCCTGATGCGGTGCTCCACTGGTCCGCAGCTAGCCCATCTTCTCCCGAAGCTCCCGGATCGCCTCCTCCGCCTGGTCGGGCTCGAGGGGGATTCCGTGGAACTTGTTGCCGGGGTCTTCCTCGATCAGGGACACGCGGTGTCCCTTCACCGTGCGAGCGATGATGACCTGAGGTTTGGTGCTTGTGTCCTGCACCTGCTCGAAGGCGGCGAACAAGGCATCGTAGCTGTGGCCGTCCACTTCGAGGGCGTGCCATCCGAAGGCCCGCCACTTGTCGGCGAAGGGCTCCAACGCTGGCATGACGTCCTCGGTGGGCCCGGTCTGTTGATACAGGTTCCGGTCCACGATTGCAGTGAGGTTCGCAACCTTGTACTTGGCAGCAGTCATAGCAGCTTCCCATACCTGGCCCTCGTCGGACTCGCCGTCTCCTATCAGTGCGTACACGCGGTAGTCGCGCCCATCCAAGCGGGCGGCGAGGGCGATTCCCAGGGCGATGGAGAGCCCCTGGCCCAGAGACCCGGTGGATGCCTCCAGGCCTGGTACGGTCAGCATGTTGGGGTGGCCCTCCAGCGGTTCGCCGAGCTGGCGGAGGGAGTTCAGCCAGTCCTTGGGAAAGTAGCCTCGTTCGGCCAGCGCGGCGTACAGCACGGGGCAGCCATGTCCCTTGCTCAGGACGAAGCGATCGCGGTCGGGCCAGGACGGCCGGCTAGGGTCATGGCGAAGGATCCCTCCGAAGTATAGGGAGGTGACGATCTCGAGCGCTGAGAGCCCGCTGGACGGGTGACCCGAGCCGGCGCGGGTGGTCATCTCGATAGTGCTGACGGCCAGGCCTTTCGCGACCTGGGTCAGCTCGGCGTCGGAAGGACGGACCGGCATAGTGGTCAGACGGCGGGGGCCGAGCAGGAGGGAGCGGGAAGGTGAGCCTGAGCGGAGCTCATCCGCGATCGTAGACCTCGGGGTTGACGCAGTTGGGCAATCTCTCGCCGGCCAGGCCTGCGAGAAGATTGTCGGCGGCCATCGAGGCCATCAGTCCGCGCGTCTCGAAGCTGGCCGAGGCAATGTGCGGGGTGATGAGGATGTTCTCCAAGGCGAGGAGAGGGTGGTCGATGGGGATTGGCTCGGGCTCGGTCACATCCAACGCGGCGTAGGCGATCTTCCCCTGGCTCAGCGCACGATGCAGAGCGTCGGGATCGACGATCGGGCCGCGAGCATCGTTGATCAGGATCGCCGTCTCACGCATCAGATCGAACTCCCGGTCGGAGATTAGATGGTAGGTGTCGTCGGAGAGCCAGGTGTGAACCGTCACAAAATCCGACTCTTGAAGCAGTGTGTCTAGGTTCACGTACTCCGCGCCGAGGACCGCTTCGGCCTCCTCATTGCGCTGAATGTCGTGATAGAGGATCCGCATGCCGAATCCCTGGGCGCGCCGGGCCACCGCTTGGCCGATCCTTCCCAATCCGATAATGCCCAAGGTGGCGCCGTGTACATCCTGTCCAAGAAGGAGCGTCGGCCCCCAGGTCTTCCACCTTCCTTCACGCGTGTAGCGGTCCCCGTCGGCCACCCGCCGAGCGGCGGCCATGAGCAGGGCCCAGGCGAAGTCTGCTGTGGTCTCGGTGAGCACGCCCGGGGTGTTGCCCACGGGAATCCCTCTCTCCGTAGCGGCGGGGATGTCTATGTTGTCGTACCCGACCGCAAAGTTGCTGATGACTTTGAGACCCGGGCCGGCGTCCATCAATCGGGCGTCTATGCGATCGGTGAGAAGACAGAGGAGGCCGTCCGCTGCCTGCACCTTCTCGATGAGGACCTCGTAGGGCGGAGGGAGCTCCTCCTGCCACACCTCCGCGTCTGTGGCGGCCAGGACCTTGTCCAGACCTCGAGCTGGGATTCTCCTGGACACAAACACCTTGGACGACACCAGCGCCTCCTGTCTTGGCGCGCCGGAGGATATCAGACGCTCGGCAGACGGTCAACGATCAGGCTGCTGTGGCGTCTCCTCCGCGTTGTCGCAGACGTCCGACCGTGTTAGAATGTGCAGTCTCTGGTGCTTCAAACCTGAGAAGGGAGCGAGAGGTGGAGATCACCGAGAAGAAGATGAAGCGGGCGGTTCTGTTCGAGGTGCAGGGGCGGATCGACCACGGCTCCGCACCTGATCTGGACAAGAAGCTCATGGAGGCCCTGAAGGGCGGGAACTATCGGCTGGCGATCGACATGAGCGGGGTGGACTACATCTCAAGCGCGGGCATTCGTGCTCTGATCGCCGCCAGGAAGCAGGCGAGGCGCTGGAACCGAGGAGACCTTAGGCTGGCCGGCCTGCAGCCACGGATCGTAGAGGTCTTTGATCTGGTTGGTATCTCCTCCCTGTTCGACAGCTTCGACTCGCCAGTAGACGCCGTGGGGAGCTTCTGAGAGGACGGTTCACGCCAGAACCGCGGTGCTAGGAGACGGCGCCGGAGTCGTCTCCCCGCGGGGCGGAAGCCGGGCGCAACCGGGCGGCTAGGCGACGGATCCCGACGGGCGATCTGATCGTCCATCGGGATTCTTTGGTGCGAGGAAAGCATGGGAGAAGCGTTCGAGCTCGAGGTGGAGGGCAATGGGGACGTACTGTCCCGCATCGCAGAGTTCGTCAAGAGCAGTGCCGGGAGCCTCGGGCTGGATCCGGCTGCTTCCTTCAGGATGCAGATGGCCGTGGACGAAGCCAGCGCCAACGCGATCGAGCACGCATACGCCGGGGCGCAAGGGCGTATCAGGATTCGCTTGTGGCGAGAGCACGACACCGTCTACGCATCCGTGGTCAACTGGGGCGACGCGTTCGATCCCCGTCACGTGCCAACGCCGAATCTCCCCCGTGGCGAGCTGGATGGGCTGGGGATCTACCTTATGAGGCGGCTGGTGGACGAGGTCTCATTCTCCTTCAATGCCGAGAAGGGGAATGTGGTCACTCTCAAGAAGCGGGTCGCCTAGGCTCCGAGCCAGCGGTTGCGGCGGCGAGAGGGGATCAGCCGCGTCGCGTCAGCACGAGGTAGGTGAAGTCGTCGAACTGGGCCGTCCCCTGAGAGAACGCCTCCACCGCTGCGTGTAGCTCGTCAAGGACAGCCTGGGACGACCCGTCCACCGCCTCTCGGAACACCTTCCTCAGCCGCCTAAGTCCGAATTCCTCGTCGGCGCTGTTCCGGGCGTCCGTCACTCCGTCCGTGAAAAGGAACATCCTGTCCCCTTGCGAGAGCCTGAGGGTCTTGCCTCCGAATCTTGGATCCCCGACGATCCCTAGGGCAATCCCTGCCATTCGGACGGTTTCGACGCGCTTGGTCCGGTTTCTGAAGACGAGGGCCGGATGGTGTCCGGCGTTGAAGATCTGCACATCGGCGGACGGGCCGTCGAGGATCGCGTAGAGCACTGTCACAAACATCCCGGACCGAGAGTTCTCCAGTATCTCGCGGTTCACCCGGCGAAGGACCTCATCGGGCTGCATTCCCATCCCTGCGTAGGCGTGGAAGAGGCTCCGGGCCAGCGACATGAAAAGCGCAGCCGGTACCCCCTTGTCTGCGACATCTCCGATCACCAGCGCCCAGCGGTCGTTCCCAAGGTGAATGAAGTCGTAGAAGTCTCCTCCAATCTCTAGGGCGGGGTGCCAGGAGGCCGCCGCATCCCATCCGGGAATGGACGGCGAGTGATCCGGAAGGAGGCTGGTCTGTATCTCGCGCGCCATGCCGAGCTCTCGGTCCATGCGCTCCTTCTCGATTTGCTCCCGGTGAAGCCGCTGCAGCTCCTCGACCTGGCGAGCGTTCTGGATCGCCACCGCAGCCTGGTTGGCGAAGAGGCTGAGAAGCTGAAGCTCGTCATCGCTGAACTTGGGATCCTCGAGCAAGCGTCGGACCTTGAGGGTGCCGAGGAACTCCCTGCCCAGCTTGATGGGGACCGCCGCGACGCGAGGGGCCTGAAGCTGCCGTACACCGGGCATCCGGCCCTCCCAGACGTTGTAGTCATCCACTACCATGGGTTCGCCGCTGACCAGGATCTTGCCGTCGATGCCCTCTCCCGCCCGGGTTGTGTGGGGATCCGTGACGGCTCGGGCCTGGCCCCGGGTCACCCAGACGGCGTCGCGCAGCTCCTCTTCTTGGGGATCATAGAGAACGATTTCCACGAACTTACCCACCAGGAGCGTCTCAGCCCGAAGCCCGATGGCCTCGAGCAGCGTCTGCAGCTCGAGCTGGCCGGTGAGTTCCAGTGAGGTGTCGTAGAGGGAAGCGAGCGCAGCAGCTCTCGTAGTTGTCTCTTCGTAGAGCTGAGCGTTGGCTATGGCCACCGCCGCTTGATTGGCAAAGAGAAGGAGCCTTCTCTCGTCCACCGGAGTGAAGGGAGGATCGCTCGGCCTTCGCCCGAGGAGCAGGCATCCGAGGAGCTCGCCTTGATGAATCAGGGGGACGCCGATGATCGGACCGAGAGCGTCCTTTGGAACCGAGGCCACCCGCTGCGGCCAGGAGCCGTAGTCGTCCACTCGAACAGGCTGGCCGGTCCTGACAACCAGCGCGTTGAGCCCCCTCGGGAGCTTGCCTACTTCCTGAACGGCAAGCGGGATCGCTGCTTCCTCGAACCCGATATGGTAGTGGGCGGTCACGGTTCCCTCGTCGGGATCGCGCACTATCACTTCGCCCGCATGGGCCTCCACCAGGTCCGCCGTTCGCCGGATCACGGCCTCAAGGACCTTCGGCAGGTCGAGATCGCTGCTGATGTCCAGGGAGGTGTCATACAGGTGGGCCAGTTCCCGGCCGCGTTGGCGCGCCTCCCGGTAGGTGCGAGCGTTGGCGATGGCCACGGCCGCCTGATTGGCGAAGAGCTGCAGGAGTTCCACATCTTGGTCTGAGAACAGCTCGCCCCCGGGACTCCTGTCCGCGACGATGACACCTAGCAGCTCGGATCCCCTCCGCACCGGTACTGCGATCACTGGCCCGGATTCACCGGGAGGGATCCTAAGCGATCGACCTTCCCAGGAGTCGTAGTCGTCTACCTTGACGGGTTCGCCTGTACTCAGGACCGACCCGGCAGCACCCTCTCCCCGTGCCAGGACGACCTCCGCGATGCCGGCCGGCAGCCTGATGGGGATCCAAGTGCTCAGCGCATCGGCCTCCTCGTCGTACCGGTACAGGTGGCCGTGGTCGGCGTCCAGCAGGTCGACCACCCCAGCCAGGATAGACTTCAGGAGGGGATCCAGCTCCAGCTCGCCAAGGATCTCAGTTGTGATCTCCTGCAGCCGCTGGAGCGCTGCTCGTTCAACGACCGGCTTGGCTTCCATCTATGTGATTCGGGACGCTACCCTTCCCGTCGTCCGCGGAGGTGTCGAGCATTCTAGCATATGTGCGGCCGCCCGCTCCCTCGAGCGGCCGCCCGAGGATCACGCTCGGATTTCGAACCTGGGCCGGGGTCCAGAGTCAGCCGACGTAAGGGTGAATCCCTACCAGAGACGGGCGGGAAGCGGATATAATCGAGGACTATTGGCGCTGAGCTCAAGTGGAGGGGAGGCAGGTGAGGTATGGCGAAGGCCAAGACCGTCGAGGAGTACGTGGAGATGCTGGAGGGCTGGCAGAAGGATGTGGCGGCCGACATCCGAAAGACGATTGGCGAGGCCGCTCCCGATGCCAAGGAGTCCATCAAATGGGCCCAGCCCGTCTATGAGGACAACGGACCCTTTGCCTACTTCCGAGCGTTCAAGAGCCATATCAACCTAGGGTTCTGGCGAGGCGTGGACCTGTCCGATCCGGGCGGGATCCTAGAGGGCTCCGGCGACAAGATGCGCCACGTGAAGATGACCGGGCCCGAGGATTTCCAGCCCGGCATCTTCGCCGACTTCGTTCGGCAAGCCGTTGAGCTGAACCGCGCCAAGGGCGATCCCACGAAGGGCGGTTGAGCCGAAAGAGCCTGCCTGTCACGCGGGAGGGTGGAGTTCTCTCGAGGAGGGTTTCCATCGACGCGGACCGACCAAAGTCCTATGCATTCGTAGCGGTCCAGGGCTTGGCGCTGGGCCTGATTGCGTTTTCCGGGCCTGTGATCGCGCGGGGTCCGGTCTTCCTGCTTCTGGAAGCCTTGGGCGGTGCCCTAGGGGTCTGGGCGATCTGGGCGATGCGTCTTGGCAACTTCGCGGTTACCCCGGACATCATGTCGGGAGCTCGCTTCGTGTCCCGAGGTCCGTACCGATACATCCGGCATCCGATGTACGCATCGCTCCTTCTCATGACGCTGGCGCTCGTCCTGAGCCATTACTCCGCGTTCCGGCTCGCCATCTGGGCAGTGCTCCTTGTTGATCTCTGGCTCAAGCTCTCCTACGAGGAGAAGAAGTTGGTGGCCCACTTCGAGGAGTATGCCTCCTACAGGCGGCGCACGAGCCGGCTGGTACCCTGCGTCCTGTAGCTCAGCCTCGGAGCGCCCGGTCGGGTGGGATTCCGTTTCGGTATCGAGCACGAGGTGGCCTTCGTAGACCGCGAGGGCCACTTCTTGGATTTCACCCGCGCTGGGTTCCGGGACTTGGACCGAATCGTTCAAGCTCTCCCTCGCTACCCGGAGGACTATCCCCAGCTGCGAGTGGGCGATGCCGGCATCAAGGACAAGCGCTGGTACGTGGAGGGATTCGAACGGTTCGACCTCGGCGGCGGCCTGGTGGACTGCGTCCCGAAGGGCATTGAGATCCGGACCACTATCCACTCCACGATCGAGGGTGCTGTCCAGGAGCTTGGAGAGAGCTTTGGCCAGCTGGGCGCCGCGGCAGCTGTCCACGAATATACGCCCGCGCTCCTGAGCTTCAATCCCGAGCAGACGCGCTTCCAGCCCGACCCACCCCTGAACTCCTACGAGATCGCGCGCCGCGAAGGTTCCCCCGAGAAGCGGACCGCTGATATCCCGATGCTGACCTACGGTCCGGACCTCAATCTGTCATCCAGCCGCATGTCGACGGCCGATGTCACAGACCTAGGAGAGAAGCTGACCTACTACAGTCCGTTCATCGTTCCCTTCAGTTTCAGTTCTCCTTTCTTCAGGGGCGGCTTGTGGGACGGGCTGTCGGTCCGCACCTATCACCGCACCGGTCCAAGGCCGGCGGCGATGGTGTTCCTCCCGGATGGGGAGGAGCTTATCCGGAGCGAGCCTTCTCTCACGAAGCGGGCCCGACTTCCTGCCGAGGCCGGCAGGATTGAGTTCAAGGCCTTCGACAGTTGCGGCGACTTCTCTTTGTACGGATCGCTGCTGGCGCTGCTGAAGGGGATGGCCCTGGACTCCACCCTGAGCGAGAGGGCAATCGTGCCTGACGCAGCGCTCCACCGACTCGCGGCGAAGAGTGGATTCGCAACAGATCGGATTCTCCACCCGGCGGAGGAGGTGCTCTCTGCCGCGGAGACGGCGCTTGAAGACGATCCCGATCTTCCCTGGTTGGAGCCGCTGAGGGTCCTGCTGGGGCGTCGGGAGACGCCCGCCGACCGTTCTATCGCCCTGTACGAGGCCGGGGGGTCCATCGCGGAGGCGGCGATAGCGGCCTACGCGGAAGGCGGCCGTGATGCCTGATTCTGCCTGGATGATCTACGGCGCCTATGGCTTCAGCGGGGCGCTCGTGGCCGAGGAAGCCGTGCGCAGGGGCCACCATCCGGTCCTAGCGGGACGCTCGGCGGCACCCCTGCGAGACCTGTCCGAACGGCTTGGGCTGGAGCATGAGGTCTTTGATCTGGAGGGTGAAGAGCGGGTTGCGGAGGCAGTCCAGGGACTCGATCTGGTTCTCCATTGCGCTGGGCCCTTTGTGCGCACCTGGGAGCCCGTGTTCGGCGCCTGTCTCCGCGCTGGGGCTCACTACGTGGACATCTCGGCCGAGGCCACGGTTCTCGAGTCAATGTTCTCACGCGGGAATGAAGCCGAGGATGCCGGTATCGCGCTTCTACCGGGAGCAGGGTTCGCCGTCGTTGCCACCGACTGCGCCGCCAGGATAGTGGCGGAGCGGGTTCCCGACCTGTCCGATCTGGAGATTGGCGTTCTCACCACAGGCGGTTTGAGCCGCGGCACCCTGCGGACGGCGCTAGCCCACATCCCCTCGGGGGTCCTGGTGCGTCGCGGCGGCGCGCTGGTTCCTCAAACAGTCGGGAGGGGGATGCGACCGATACGGTTCCCCGATCGCACGCGCACGGGGCTGCCCATTCCATGGGGAGATCTCGCTACGGCTCACCCATCGACGGGCAGCGCGAACATCACCGCCTACGTCGGCCTCCCCAGGGGACTGGACGCCCTCGCGCGTTGGGTGGGTCCCCTGGGGTGGAGGGTCCTGAGTCCCCTGTGGGTGCGTCGGCTGCTTGAGGCTGTGGTGGGGCTCGCCGCTACAGGCCCCGACGCCAGGGCGCGCGAGAAGGGCCGGTCCTACGTATGGGTCCGCGCTCAAAACCCGGCTGGGGAGGAGGCCCAAGTCTGGCTGAAGACTGCGGAGGCCTACCGGTTTACGGCGCTGTCGGCCGTCCGCTGCGTGGAGCGGATCCTTGACGGAACATTCAGCGGGGCTCTGACTCCGGCCGGGGCCTTCGGCCACGGTTTTGTCCTCGACATTCCGGGAACGGAACGCCTTGACAGTCTGGAGAAAGCGTGAGAGGGCTCCGTTCCTGGGCTTGGCGAGCTGTCGGCCGGGCCTGTCGCTAGGGAGATGCCTGTGCCCAGTCCAGACCGCGCCTCGCTGGATGTCGCGAGCGTGCAAGACGGCCTGGCCACCCGCTTCGTGGGACAGGAGATCGTCCACCTGCCCATTGTCGGCTCGACGATCGACGTCGCCAGAGATCTGGCGGCACAGGGGGCGCCGGAAGGTGTCCTGGTCTTTGCGGAGCAGCAGACGGCCGGGAGGGGCCGTCGCGGCCGAACGTGGATCGCCCCTACCGGGACCAGTCTTCTGTGCTCGGTTGTGGTCTATCCCGACCTCGACAGTCGCAAGGTTGCTCGGCTGACGATGGTGACTGGACTCGCGTCGGCCCAGGCAGTCGAGGAGTACACAGGGCTTGCGGCCCGCCTGAAGTGGCCGAACGACGTCCTGGTGAGCGGCAAGAAAGTCGGGGGCGTTCTGGTGGAGACCAGCATCGAGAGGGACAAGGTCAAGTTCGCGATTCTCAGCCTTGGTCTTAACGTGAATCTCGATCCAACCGCCGTCCCCGGCATCCCGCAGGCGGCCGCCAGCCTGCGGGGAGAGCTGGGCAGGGAGGTTGCGCGGGAACCCCTCTTGCAGACCTGGGCGGAGCGGCTGGAGGAAGCCTACCTTCGGGTGGACCAAGAGATACTTCACAGGGACTGGTCCGCGCGGCTGGCCACGGTCGGCCAGGAAGTGTCCGTCGACACCCCCGCGGGTCTGGTCTCGGGCTTGGCTGAAGAGGTCGATGCCCTCGGGACCCTGATCGTGCGCCAGGAGGACGGGACTGTTGTGAGGGTCAGTGTGGGACAAGTATCATAGCCTGCCATGAAGATCGCGGTTGGAAGCGACGAGCGAACCCACCTCACCGACGCAGTGGTCGAAGACCTCCGCAAGCGGGGCCACGAGGTGGAACTGTTCGGACCGCTCAAGGGCAGACCCGAGCTGTGGCCGCAGGTGGGCCGGGAGGTGGCCGAGCGCGTGGCGTCAGGCGAGGCGGACCAGGGCGTTCTCTTCTGTTGGACCGGGACCGGGGTAAGCATCGCCGCCAACAAGGTTCCCGGGATCCGCGCCGCTCTCTGTGATGATGCGGAGACTGCTCGGGGTGCCCGGAAGTGGAACGATGCCAACGTACTATGCCTGAGCCTACGCCGAACCCCCGAAGTCGTGGCTCGCGAGATCGTCGATGCCTGGCTGTCCACGCCTCACGAGCCGGACGACGAGGATCGGGAGGCCCTGGCCCAGGTCCGCGACCTCGAGGAAGCGTACTTCGGACAATCTGACTGACTCTGCCAGCCGACGGGGCGAATGAGAGCGGGCTCGAGGTATCTCGAGCCCGCTGGTCCTTGGAAGGGCTGTGATCTCAGGCAGGTTCCAAGATGAGCATCTCCCAGGTCTCGGCCTCGACCTCGCTCCGGTCCCACAGCATCGGGTGGAGAGCGGTTTCCTGCCAGGGACGGATCATGTCTGCGTAGTGGGGATGGAACGGGATTCCTGATTGTCCCGTGGAGTGCATGGCCATCGACTCCCCGAAGTCGCTGAGATCGACGATGATCCGCTGGGATGAGATGCTCGAGGTCGAGAAGAGCTGTGGGTCGGCCGCGTTCACCGGGTCTGCGTTCGCCAGCGTGCGGAAGCTGTACGGTGAGGCGAAGACTGTCCACGCGGCCCCCGGGGGCGAAACCGGCCCGCGGTTCAGGAGCAGGCCAAGGGGGTCCACCGCACCCAACGGCTGGTGGGAGAAAGTGGCCGTGTGAAGCCGGCGCCAGGACCAATCGTGCGGGACATCGCCATAGCGACGGCCTAGGAAGTCCAGCGCATCGCGAAAGGCCGCTTGTACGATCCCGTCCCGCGTCTCAACCTCAGGCGTCGTCTTATCGTCGAACCAGGGTGAGGCCGGATCCTCGATCAGCGTGCTCAGCACCAGGAGGTGACTCTGTGGGGTGGCGAGGTAGTCGGGGAAGAGCTCTCCCAGTTCGTCGGCGAAGGTCCGCTCTACGAGTTTCCAGTAGAAGGTGTGGAAGATGGAGGCGCCCGTCTGATCGGGCTCGTTGCGGAGGTCCCACCCTCGGAGCTGGTTGAGGGCCCGTTCTTCCAGGAATCCCTCGGGCTCCAACGCCAGGAGGTAGGGCATGAATGGCTCGGCGGGTCGATAGTAGGTGTCTGCTTGGATCTGCCGGAATCCTTCCACCGAGTGCTGTGGCCGGTCCTGGATGAGTTGGGCGATCCTCTCCGCCCGGTGTCCGATCGCCCAGTCGTACGAGATCGGATAGGGATAGTCTGCCGCGGCGACGCGGTTGTTGGCGGTGACGATGTATCCTTCGACTGGGTCGAGGACGTGGGGCAGCTCCTCGAACGGGATGTACCCCTCGTACTCGAACTCGCCCGTCGAGCCGGGAACCGGAAGGAGGCCGGAGTGGCCCTCGGTTCGGATGGGAATCCTGCCTGGCGTCTGATAGCCGATGTGGCCGTCCCGATCCGCGTAGATGAAGTTCTGGGATGGTGCTGTGTAGTGTGACAGGGCCTGCCGAAACTCGGACCAGTTCTGCGCGCGGTTCAGACGAAGGAAGGCAGCGAGGATTCCCGGGTCCGGCTCCAGGGCAGTCCAGCGGAGCGAGACAGCGGACTCCTCTCCCAGTGCCTCGACCACCTGGTCGGCGACCGGATTGATCACGGGGCCGTGGTGCGTGAGCCGCACTCGCTCCACGACCGGGTCCGGCCGGTCCTTGACGGGGATCGTTTCGGTCACAATCTCCATGTCCCGCCACTCCCCGTCGAACAGATAGCGGTCTGGGTTCTCTGGGTCCACTCGCTCGATGTAGAGATCCTGGACGTCGGGGCCCAGGTTGGTCACCCCCCAGGCGATGCGATCGTTGTGGCCAATGAGCACGGTGGGTGCGGCGGGGAAGGTGAATCCCGCCATCCGGTAGCCACCGCCCTCCAGGTGGATCTCGTACCAGATGGAGGGCATCTGGATGGGCAGATGGGAGTCGTTGGCGAGGAGAGGGAGCCCGGTGGTGGAGCGGCTCCCTGCCACCACCCAGTTGTTGCTCCCCAACCCCGTGCCGCCTAGGCCTGTCACCCGCTCCAGCGCCGCGGCCCGGGCGAGGGTCCGGTCAAGATTCAAACCTTGCAGTTCTGCGAGCTCACTTTGGACGATGGGCCGATCGCTTTCTGGATTAACGGGCACGATCTCCCAGGCTTGTTCCTCCCCCAAGGATTGCATGTAGCGCGCCCGCTGGAGCTCGTTCTCCCAGCCGCCGCCTAGTGTCCAGGCCATGAGCTTGGCGAACGCGAGGGTGTCAGCAGGCGTCCAGGGTCCAGGTTCGAAGCCCAGGATGGTGAACTCGAGGGGGAGCCGGCCCCGATGGTCGTCGATGAAGGCATTGACGCCTGCCGAGTAGGCCTCCAGCATCTCTCGGCTCTCCGCATCCAGGAGCCCAACTTCGGCCTCCGCGATCCTGCGCCAGCCGAGGGTGCGCACAAATCGGTCCGCCTCGAGTGCGCCGGCCCCTAGCACCTGCGAGAGGGTCCCGCTCCCCGCGCGCCGATGAAACTCCATTTGCCAGATCCGATCCTGGGCAGTGACGTAGCCTTGGGCGAAGAAGAGGTCGTGGGAGGTCTCGGCGTAGATGTGGGGAACGCCCCACCGGTCCCGGTAGACGGCAACCGGGGCATCCAGTCCTGGGACCTGGAGTTTGCCGGAAGTCTGGGGAAAGGACCGGGCGAAGAGGTACCAGTACCCCCCAACAGCGGCCAGGATCAACACCAGCCCGAGAAAGATCCCCGCCGCGGCGAGCAGCTTGGCCGAGCGACTCATAGTCCTGGGCTTTCTCCCGCGGCTGGGCCGAGGCCAGGCCAGTTAGACTGGCCTGCGTGACTCAGCCCGGAGTCGAGCGGGCCGCAAGGCCAGCGCTGCAAGAATCAGAAGGACAGTGATGATGAGTGCCGAGACTACGCACCAGGGGCAGATGGCCCTGAGGATGAACAGCTCGACATAAGTGAGGTAGGCCGAGAATAGGGTCCCAACCAGTGCACCGAGGAAGATGAAGGCGAGAAGTGGCCGGTAGATTTCGGAGGGATCCGCAGAGTAGGCGACTGTGTTCAGGACCAGGAGCAGGCCGTATCCCATCATGCCGATCAGGGCCACTGGAACCCCTGCGATCTCTGAGTATGCGCTGGAGTTGACCAGATCGCAGTCTCCGATACCACAGGAGATTCCCGAGCCCATCTGCACCTTGATGTAGGTGAGATAGGTGGAGACTCCCAGCCCCGCCGTGGCGAGGACGGCTGAGAGGGAGTGGATTCGCCGGTTCACGACGCAGCCAGAGCCTCCTCAATGAGTTCGAAGAAGTTCTGGGGAATGCCCCGAACGTGTCTTCCGTTGATGAAGAAGGTTGGGGTGGCGCCCACTCCAGCCAGACTGCCCACTCGAAAGTCCTCCTGCACCTCGTCCGCGTACTGGCCTGAATCCAAACAAGCTCCGAACCTATCCACATCTACGTCTGTCAGAGATGCGTATCCCTTGAAGAGATCGGCGGCGTTAGGCTGCCCCGCCCACTCGTCCTGCCGCGCGAAGAGCAGGTCGTGCATCTCCCAAAATTGGCCCTGCTCGTGCGCGCAGCCAGCGGCCTGTGCGGCCAGCCCGGCCTGCTCATGCTGCACGAGCGGATAATCGCGGAAGATGATCCGGACCTGTCCGGCGTCGATGTACGCATCCTCCAGGGCAGGAAGGAGGGTTTGGGAGAAGGCCGCACAGGCGGGACACTGAAAGTCGGAGAACTCTACAATGGTGACCGGGGCCTCTGCTGATCCTTTGGACGGATCATCGCCGCTGACCAGATCGTCCGGCTCCGGCTCGCCGGAAGAGCCGAGGGCAGAGATGAGGGCCAGCCCTCCGAACACCACCACGACCAGCAGGATGGAACCCGCCACCCAAGGGTTGATCTGCCTGTACCATGGCTCCGGCGAGTCGCTGCGCCGAAGGCGAGAGCGGGTCGTCACCTGATGGCCTCCTCTCGACTCCCTAGATCTGCGTCACGGAAATCTGATACTCGGTGAGAGCACCGAAGACATCGGGCTCGAAGTGGATCACCTGGGCGAAGAAGGTCCCGTCCGTCTCGGCCGTAAACACGAGGAGTGAGGCAGCTCCCTCTCCGCCGTCGTCGTTCTCCTCCAAGAAGACGCCCTCCGGATCGTAAAGTGCGAGAACGGTGTCGCACTCGAGACCCACACAGAACGTCTCTACGATGTACCGCTCTCCGGAGGAGACCTCAAAGCCAATCCAGTCTTCATCGGCGGGAAGGTGGAACGTGTGGGTCTGAAGCGAGCCGTCCACCGCAACTAGCGTGGCTGTGGTCCTCTCATTGTCGGGCTCGAACTCATCGGGCTCGATCCCGACGGTTTCCCCCAGCTCGACGAGGATGTCGTACTCAGTGGCGTCCCCGCCCGCGGCACCGAAGTTCCGGATCCGCACGTAGAGCCGCTGGTCTTCCTGCACCGCCCAAATGATCCGGGAGGCGAGCGGCTCGTCTCCGCCATCGTCGTCCTCCGCCAGCACGCCGCCGTCGGCGTCCAGGAGTTCCATGACCGTGTCAGCATCCACTCCCAGGTTTTCCGTGCGGATGGTGTAGATCGTCTCGGCGAGCCCCTCGAAGGTCACGAAATCCTGATCTCCTTCGACGTGGAAGTTGTGCGTCTGCGGGAGTCCGTCGGTGTCAATCTCTGAAGCATCTGCAAGGGCGTCGTCGGGCTCGTACTCGTCTGGCTCTAGCGGGGGTGCCGTTGCCACCCAGACATCGTACAGGTGGTCGGGGCCGCCGCGGTTCGAAAACTCTGTGATCCTCGCGTACAGAGTTCCGTCCTCGGCTGCGACCCAGCTGATCCGCGAGGCCCTGGGTTCCTGGCCCTCGTCGTCATCTTCGTGGAGGAGGTTGCCGTCTTCGTCGAAGAGGGCGAGCAAAGTGTCGACTCCCCTCGAGAGCAGTCCAGTCTCTACAACGTAGCGGACGCCCTCTTGAACCTCGAAGAAGATCCAGTCCTGGTCGCCCGGAGGATCGAAGGCGCGGGCCTGTGCAGTCCCGTCTGTGGAGATCTCTGCGGCCTCTGTCTGAGAGTCGTCGGGTTCGTGAATGTCGGACGGCCGAGGGGTAGGGGTAGGTGTCGGCGTGCGGGTGGGGGTGGCTGTCGCGGTTGCGGTGGGCGCCTCCAGAAGCGGGAGGGGAAGCCCGGGCGCGAAGCCAAGCAGAACCGCGGCAACTACGATGCCAGCGCAGGAAAGACCCAGGACCCCCGCCCCAATGGCCACGGCCCACAGCCAGACTGGAGTGGGCTGGGCTCGTCCCGGCGGACGGGCGCCTGGGGACGCCCGGGTGCCGGGGGGTCGGCGTGGCGGCTCGGAAGACGAGGACTGCGGTTGGGGCTCGGGACTTGGTGATGTAGCAGGCGACACTTCAGTGGCGAGCCTGTCGGCTCATTCCTCGCCGGACTGGACCGCTGTGACCCGATCGCGCTGTATCGCCGCAAGCAAGCCGTCCTCGAGGGACAGCCACGGGGTACTGAGGGACACCAGAGAAGGTCCGGTCAGTGGGAAGAACTCCTCGCGCACTCCGTCGACGGCCTGGATGAGCGTGGCGTCCTCCATGGCGTGAAAATCGCCCCACATCACAAAGGGCCCGGCGTAGACCCTCACCTTGCGAGGCACCTTGGCGATGGCTGCGAACTCGGAGGCCTCTACCTTCGCCTCCTCTACCAGCCAGGCGACGATGATCTCCTTCTTGTCTACGATAAGAGTGGGTGAGACCACTGGAGCCCCTTCAAGTTCCTGGGCCAGAGGTCTGATAGATGCTTCGTGTAGCGCCAGCCAATGGATCTGCGTGTCGTTGAGAATGTCCAGGAGTCGCCGAGGGGGCCGCGTTTCAAGCTGACCGCGCACCTCGAAGTGTTCGCCGTACAGGGCCACTTCGTGGGTCGCGGATGGGATTTCTCGATCAAACATATCAAGCCTCCAGAGCGATTCTAGCACCCACGGTGAAGAGGCCGCAAACGGGCTCCGTTGCCGCGCGCAATTGGGCGGGGTAGAATCATCCACGAAGCGGGTGGCCGGCCTCACACGGAAGAGCCGACGGCCGCACGCGTCTGGTCGGGCTTGGAATCAACAGCGAGCCGGACCCAAGAAGATGCAGGACACAGCACCCTTGTCGACACCCGCGAGCTGGCGCCGATGGAGATTCGCGCTGGCCTTCTCTGTGGCCCTAGTGTTGGGAGGCGCGTGGGTGTTCGCCTCCCGGATGCCGATCGAGGCTGCCGAGGGCGCGACGCGCGAGCCGGCGCCTCGGGTGGGCCACCCGGCGCCGGACTTCAGCCTCCTCACGCCGGAGGGAGAGCCCCTGTCTTTGAGCGGGCTGCGCGGTCAGGTCGTGCTCCTGAACTTCTGGGCGACGTGGTGCCCGCCGTGCCGGGCCGAGATGCCTGCGCTTCAGGACGCCTATGACCGATTCAAGGGGGAGGGGTTCGTGGTGTTGGGGGTCGATCAATTCGAGCTGCCTCAGCAGGTCGGCCGCTTCCTGAGCACCTTCGGGATCACATACCCCAATGTGATCGACGAGACTGGCCAGGTCAGCCGCGCCTACGGAGTGTTCTCGATTCCCCAGACCTTCTTCATCGACCGGGAGGGGGTTGTCCAGAAGATCGTGCCCGGCCCTCTCAACCTACCCCAGATCGCCGCCGAGGTGGGGGCCCTCCTCGGCGCCTAGTCCCTTAGCTTGTTCCCCGTCATCCGGGTCGCAGGAGCGGCCATCCCATCGGGAGCGTTGGCGTTCCTGATCGCCTATCTCGTGGGACTGTATGTTGGGGCGCGGCGTGCGAGTGCCCTGGGACTGAAGCGAGACTGGGTTTGGGACTCTGGGACCTACGGATTCTTGGCGGCGATCCTGGCCGGGCGTGCCTGGTACGTCGTCGCCAATCTCGATGCCTATCGACTTGACTGGTTGCAGGTGCTTGCACCAAACCCCGGCACTCTCGCCCTCAGGGAGGGCTTCGTGCTGGGCGTTGCTGTGGGGGTGCTCTACCTCGTGAGGCAGAAGGTTCCCCTGGCCAAGTTTGCGGATGCAGTGGCCCCCGCGGCGGTTCTGGCCGCGGCGGTGGTCAGCCTCGGGAACTTGGCAAGTGGTGCTGGCTACGGAGCCGCGACCGAGCTGCCGTGGGGGATTCAGATGTGGAACGCGCAGCGTCACCCGACCCAGATCTACGAGGCTATTGGTTTTCTGGCGATATTCCTGTACCTGATCGCAGTGCGAGGTAGCGCACGCTACGCGGGGGAGACAGCCCTCTGGACGGTTGCACTGTACGCCGCCGCCCGGCTCTTCCTCGAGGCGTTCCGAGGCGACGTGACCGACGCCGGCGCTGGGTTTCGGCCGGCCCAGGTGGCGGCCTGGTTGGTGCTCATGGCCAGCATCGTGGCGCTCTTCCGACGGCAGCAGAAGGCCGATGACTTGGCAGCCTCGGGCGGCGGGCGCGGTTCACCGCCCGCGCCGGCGCACTGAGCCGGGACACTCCTCCGCGCGCTCCGGGCCCCAGTCCTCTCTACAGGCAGGGGAATGCGATGAGCCGCCGTCCGGTTGGGCGGCGGCTCCACTTCAGGCAGCCGGTGCCTGCGCGGCTCTCTGCTTGGTTTCCCTCGCAGGACGGCTCTCTGGCCTCGCGGCTCCCAGCTCTCTAGCTGGTGCTTGGGCTCGGCTCCGCCTCGCAGGACAGCTCTCTAGGCCCCCGGCTTCGCCTTCCCTAGTCTTTGTGGGTCAGAACCCGACCCCAGAGGCTCTTGGTACCCCAGATCCCGGACCGAAGGCACTCGAGCTGGACGATCTGGCTGTGGTCAACGAATAGATTCACCTCGGGTCCGTAGTTCTTGATGTACCAGGCGAAGACGTCAGGATCTGCCGCCTCGAACATCACCTTCTCCAGGCCCAGGTCGTTCACGATCCTGGCGGGTACGTCGGTCCTCCAGGTCGAGACGCTCTCCGTGATCCCCTCGGACTCCACCATGATCATGTAGGCACCTGCATCCAGGAACCGCTCCGCCTGCGCGATTGCCCAGCCCGGGTCGCGGGTGCCCTCGGCCTCCAGCTCGGCCTCGCCCGTCGCGCCGCCGGCCCCGAACTGGATCCCTATCTCCGGTTTCGGCTTCAGGCCCGCCTTCTTCACCTTTTCGACTAGACGGAGCCAATCCTCGGTGGGGATGGTGATGAAGCCGGTAGAGATCTCGATGATGTCGAAGGCCAGGTCCTTGCATTCCTGGATGTACTGATCCACGGCGCCTTTGCCCTGGGTCAGCACGTACTCGATGAAGCCTCCCGTTGAGACGAGCACGTCGTGCGAGTGGCAGAGCTCGTTGAGCTCGCGCACGGTCTGCGTAGGCATGAGGGTGAAGGATCCGCCTGCGAACTTGAGGGCATCGACATAGGTTCCCATCGTCTCCAGGACGTCCTGCAGATAGCGACGTCCTACAGGGGTGTAGTAGGGACCGCGGATCTCGGTTACCCCTACCTGGCGCGGCTTGGGAGGCCGCTCGTTCACGCGAAGAAAGTCGAACCCCCGCTCCTGTCCCTTCGCCTTGGCCATCAACTGTCCTCCCTTCTGGCCCCTCCGGCAATCAAGCTCCCGCGGGAGGCCTCACCCGCGCCAGCAGCCCGGCGAGGTCGCTGACTGGGATGGATTCTAGCTCGGCCACCGCCCCGGTGATCTCGGATCGGAGCAACCCGTCGGTGTAAGGACTGCTCAGAGCCTCGAACTTCCCGACCACTGTGTCCCAACTCATGGGACGGGTGTGGAACCCCTCGTAGTCCTGCTTCTCCACCGTGAGGCGGTCTCCGCCCCGCAGCGCCACCCGCGCCCGACTGGGCATCTCTTCCGGAAAACGCGCGGTGAACTCCTCGTCGGGCCGGACCGCGACTCTCCGGAGAAGCTGTTGGACGTCGTCACGCACGATTCGATCAGGGCCGTACTGCTCCGGCATGACCTGGCCGTCGAGGAGCGCCACCGAGACCATGTAGTGCAAGGAGTGGTCCGCCTCCTCCTTGGTTCGAACGACTGTCTTGTCCCCCTCCTCGCCGCCGCCGATGATGTGGTACGCCACGTCGAAGATATCGATCTCCAGCCCCTCTACGTCCTCGCCGGCAAACCCATGCTGTGCCTGCAGCTCAAGCAGGCCCTCGATGGAGGACTGAGAATGTATCTCGGCGTTGTACTTCTTGATTGTCGTCCGGGTGACTCGCTCCAGGTCCTCCCCGGACCAGTCGATCTCGAACGGGCCGGCGATTGAGTCCATAAACCCTTTGTTTCCTTCGAAGACCTCGGGAGGCCCGGTAATTCCCCGCATCGCCAGGAACGCGGCGTGGGTGGCGCCGAATCCGGTGTTGGGGTAGGCGAGCCCCTTCCAGTGGGAGAGCTCGCCCGTCCGGGTCACACGAAGCGCGTTGAAAGCCGTTCCGGCGATGGCGATGGCGTTGGAGGTCTGCTCGACGTCAATCCGCAGCGCTTTCGAGACACCGGCCGCGGCGCCGTAGGAACCCTGCGTGGTGTGGTCGAATCCTTTCGCCCGGACGGGGGCCACGTCGCTGAGGCGAGTGTGGACCTGGTACGCCACGGCCAGAGCAGTCAGGAACCCTTTGCCGTCCAAGCCAGCATATTCGGATGCGGCAAGCACCGCGCCTAGGTTGTCCGAGGGGTGGCAGGTCTCGCCCTTGGCCAGGTAGGAGTCGTTGAAGTCCAGGTAGCGCACGAGGGCGCCGTTGTAGAACGCCGCCCGGTCAGGGGCTGTGCGACCGCCGCCGATCAGCGTGCACCGCTCCGATCCGCCGAAGTCGTCCAGGTGGGACCTGATCATGCGGATGGGAGCTCCGTCCAGGGCGCCGATGGCGCACCCCAGAGAATCCAGGACTCGGATCTTCAGTTGCTGAAGGGCGGGCTCCGAGAGGTCCTCGAAGCCCGCCTTCACGACGAAGGCCGCCAGCTCCTCAGCGTGAGTCATGGGAGAGCACCCGGGCCATTATAGGTGGCGCATCGAGGCTCCGCCACCGTGACGCAGGGCTGGCCTCATTATCGGACATGGCAACCCACAGGAATCCGGCCAGCCCGAGGAAGACGGTTCCCCCGACCTGGAAGGGCAGACTGAGCGCCAGCTGGCCGAGCGCCACACTGAGGGGGATGGCCGCCGGGGCTCCGATCTCGAAGAGCTGGGTGCCGCGGAGATAGAGGGGACCCACAAGGTCGGGTCCGACCTCATCAGCGATCCAGGCGTCCTGAGCACCACTGACGAAGGTGTACCCCAGTCCCCACAGGATCTGTCCCATCAGGACGGCCGCGAAAACCGGAAACGTGCCCTCGACGAGGAAGGCAAGGCCGGTCAGGGCCATCCCGATGATGGTGGAGAGCCGGCGGCTGTACACGTCGGCGACCACCCCAGTGGGGATCTCAAATATGGAGATCGTAGCCTCCAGAACTGTGCCCACCAGCACGAGCTGGAGGGGATCCAGCTCCACCGTGACGATCCGATAGATCTGGCTCAGGGTCAAGACGGTGGAGTAGCCCGCGCCTGCCGCGAGAGACGAGAAGAGGTAGACGCGGCCTGCCGCTAGCTTGGGCACTGCTCATCTCCGACGTATGCGAATGGAAGACCTCCGGTCGGCAGTGCCATGGCGTGGCGCAGGGAAAGCCAGCAAAATGGCGTGCGGACTGACTGGGTGCTAGTACAGCTTGGGGTCAGGCAGTTGAAGGGGCCCTGGGCGAGCTCGCCGCGGGCAGACTTCGGGCTCTCGTCCTTCTAGCCATCCTCGCTCTCTTCACGGCCTCGCCGAGGAGAAGGAGCTTCGGCCTCGCCTGCGCAAGATCGAGGCGGCGGGGTCGCCCACCCGAGCGGACGGGATTCTGATTGTGGAAGTTGACATCGTCGGCGGCCTCGTTGCGGCGGGGCTCATGGTGCCGGTGGGCCGATCCCCTCCCCTCAGGGGCCAAGAACCCCGCTATGCTCGGGTCCAGAAGCGCGCCCGGCGAGACTCGAACTCACAACCTACTGATTCGTAGTCAGTCGCTCTATCCAGTTGAGCTACGGGCGCTCGCTCCCCGGCGCACCCGAAGGCGGGTCAGGGAACAGGCGGAGAGGGTGGGATTTGAACCCACGAGGGAGGTTTCCCCCCCTAGTCGCTTAGCAGGCGACCGCACTAGACCAGACTATGCGACCTCTCCGTATTGCCAAGGCGGAGGGAGAGGGATTCGAACCCCCGGTCCGCCAAGGGCGGACAACGGTTTTCAAGACCGCCGCATTCGACCACTCTGCCATCCCTCCGCGCCTCGGGAGGTCCTCCCCTCCTGCCAACGCAAGTATATCACCCGGTGCTGAGGCGTGCCAACGGTCCGAGGCAGCAGACCCCTGTCACTCCCACTCAAGGGTGACCTTCAGGTTCTGGGGGGCGCGATCCCCCACCACCCACTTCTGAACGTACAGAGTCCCGATCTTCTGGGCGACGCCCGGCTGGACGGCCTCAAGATAGACGTGGGTGTTCTTGGTCGAGCGCTCGAAGGTGAAGCCGATCTCCTGGTGGCTTCCTTCCGATTCCTTGCCCTCGTGCTCCATGGTTTCCTCCCTTCAGCGCGTCTCTGCCTAGCGGTAGGGTGCCGTTCCATCCGCGGGGATGGCCGCCATTCCGCCCATGTAGGGCTGCAAGACTTCGGGGACGGCGATGCTTCCCTCCGCCTCCTGATAGTTCTCCATGATGGCGATCATGGTTCTGGGCAGGGCAAGCCCGGAGCCATTGAGAGTGTGCACGTGCTCGGGCTTGGCCCCGGGTTCCCGGCGAAAGCGGATGTTGGCGCGCCGGGCCTGGAACGCCTCGCAGTTGGAGCACGAGGAGACCTCCAGCCACTCGTTCACTCCGGGAGCCCACATCTCCACGTCGTACTTCTTCGCCGCGATAAACCCCAGGTCTCCCGTGCACATCTCCACTACGCGGTGGGGGATCTCCAGTCGGCGGCACACGTCCTCCGCGTGGGCGACCATCTCCTCTAAGGCTTGATAGGAGTCCTCGGGAGTAGCGAATTGGTACATCTCCACTTTATCGAACTGGTGGCCCCGCTTGATCCCTCTGGTGTCTCGCCCCGCCGAGAACTTCTCTCTTCGGAAGCAAGGCGTGTATGCCACGTGGTGAATCGGGAGGCTGTCAGGGGGGAGAATCTCGTCCCGGTACAGGTTGGTCACAGGGACCTCGGCCGTGGGAATCAGCCAGTAGTCCTCCTCCGCGTCGCGATACAGGTTGTCCCAAAACTTGGGGAGCTGGGCGGAGCCCCACATGATCTCCTCCCGAACCAGGAACGGGGGGTAGATCTCACTGTACCCGTGCTCCCGGACGTGTAGGTCGATCATCCAGGCAATGAGCGCCCGTTGGAGCCGGGCTGCTGACCCCTTCAGCACGTAGAACCGGGTGCCCGACAGCTTAACGCCGCGCTCGAAGTCGATGATCCCCAGCGCCTCGCCTAGATCCCAATGCGGAAGGGGCTCGAAGTCGAATTCGCGGGGCTCCCCTTCCGTCCGGACTAGGACGTTCGCGCTCTCGTCGGGACCCACGGGCACTGAAGGATGGGGCATGTTGGGAACCTGTAGCAGGAGATCCCTGAGATCCGCTTGCCGATCACGAAGCGACTCCTCTACCGCTTCGATCTGATCGTTCAGTACTCGAATCTCCTGATGGACCGGCCCCGAAATCTGGTCCACGGTAGGGTCCGCGGCGAGATAGCTCGACAGACTTTTCCTCCTCTGCTGCTGCTGGACCTCGAGCTCTTCGAGCGTAATGGGAGATTCGAAGTCGGGTAGATCGAGGATCATCGCCGTCGCCGTTGCCGTAGAGCTCGCCGCTTGTTCGTATGCCTTCCGTACAGCTTCCTCGCTCTGCTTCAGCAGTGTCGCCAACTGCTTGGGTGATACCTGCCTCGACAGCCGGTTGCGGTCGGACCGGAGCTTCTCACTGACCTGCAGAAAGGCCAGGCGCCTCCGATCGAGCTGAAGTAGCTCATCGATGGGGGCTGAGTCGTTGAGCTTCTTGAGGTTCTCTCTGACCTCGTCCGGGTGCTCCCGGATCCAGGCGATGTCGAGCATGCGACCTCTGCGGAGCATTATAGCGTTGGGATTGAGAGCCGACCAAGGTTGGCGAGCTGCAGTCTGGACAGCCTCAATGTCGATGCATACGATTCGGAACGTTGGCCGAACTTGCGAACCGCAGAGATTTCAGCGTGAAGGCTTCCATTCATTCAAGTACCCGCATCGGCGCGGTCCACCTCACCGTGGTGGACCTCGATACGTCATTGGCCTTCTACCAAGAAGTGCTCGGAATGGCCCTGCGCGGCCGCGGACGGAGAGCGCCTGGATCGGGCGCCGATTCGAAGAAGACGGCGCGGCTTGGGGCGGGAGCGGCGAATTGAGGCCTCGGCTCGTGGACTGGTCCCTCCTCGCCCTGGTCGGGTTTGAGGTCCTTACCGGCCTGACGACCTTCCTGATGGGGAACCCCCGCGAGGCGTGGCTTTTCGTGGTCCACGGCGGAGGCGGGGTCGCGCTTCTAGGACTGCTCTTCTGGAAGTTTCGGAGGGTCGTCGGCCGTGTCGCCAATCCCCTTCGGTGGAGCCCCGGCGCCGCGCTCTCGGTGCTCGTTGGCCTCCTGGCGGTGGCGACCGTGGGGACGGGGGTCCTCTGGGCCTTCGGCCTTCTGTCGGTGCGGAGCTATCCAACGGGAATCAGCCTACACGCCTACATGGCGCTTGCACTCTTTCCGTTGACCGCGATACATGTACTTCTGCGCCAGAAGCCCCTGCGGCGCGAGGACTTTCAGGGCCGCCGCGACGCCCTCCGCTGGCTCGGGCTGGCTGGGTTTGGAGCGTTCGCCCTGGGAGGTCAGGCAGTCGTCAATCGGACTCTGGGGACAAAGGGGGCCACTCGGCGGTTCACGGGGTCGCGGGAGTTGGGGACGGATGGCGGAAACGGGGCATTCCCGCCCACAGCCTGGGCCCTCGACCGACCGACACCGATCGACCCCGATGCGTGGCAGCTCCAGGTCGGTGGAGCCGTGCAGAATCCTTTCTCGCTTTCCTACCGCGAAGTTCAAGCGCATGAAGAGCAGCTGCGCGCCACCCTGGATTGCACCAGTGGATGGCACTCCACCCAGGAGTGGCAGGGAATCCGCGTGGACGAGCTGTTGTCCCAGTGCCGTCCCTTTGCCGAGGCGGGATGGGTCCGTTTCCGCTCCGTGACAGGGTACCGTTGGAGCCTCCCCCTCGAAGAGGCAGGCCGCGCCCTGCTCGCCACGCGGGTGGCGGGACAGCCGCTGGCTCACCACCATGGGTTCCCCGTGCGACTGGTGGCCCCCGGAAGACGCGGCTTTCAATGGGTGAAATGGGTGGAGGGGCTGGATCTTCTTACCGCTCCCGACTGGGGGCAGTGGATCGCAATCTTCACCAGCGGACTGGATGAACCTGCTGTCTAGGGGTCCGCTGGCCGGGCTGAATCGAAATCTGTGTCGATGCATGTTCTGTTCCTGTTCCTAGATGGCGTGGGGATCGGGCAATCCGATCCCGAACGGAATCCCCTCGCGCGAGCTCAGATGCCCACGCTGCGAGGGCTGCTGGGTGGTCGCGGGCCGTTCCTCGAGGAGGGGCTGATTGAGACCAAGAATGCGGTCTGGGTTCCCACAGACGCGACGCTGGGCGTTGCCGGGCTCCCTCAAAGTGCCACGGGCCAGACGGCTATCCTCACAGGACAGAACGCGAGCGAGGCAATCGGCCAGCACTGGGGTCCCTGGCCGACGCTGGCCCTCCGCGAGATGTTGGAGGCCGACAACCTATTCTCCAAGGTGATAGACGGCGGTGGAAGCGTCTCCTACGTGAACGCGTTCCCGGAGAGCTACTTCCGGGAGATGGAGCGCGGCCGCCGCCGGTACTCCGCCATCCCCATCGCCGCGCTGGCCGCTGAAGTTCCCCTGCTACGCTACGAGGATCTTGTCGCCGGCCGCGCCATCTCAGCGGGGCTCACCAACGAAGGGTGGCGCACCTTCCTGGGATACCCGGACGCTCCGCTCATCTCGGCCGAGGAAGCCGGGACTCGCTTCCGGAGACTCTCCGAACAGCACTCCCTGGTCTTCTTTGAGTACTGGCTCACCGACTTTGCTGGCCACCGCCGGCCGATGGCAGAGCCGATCGAGGTTCTAGAGAACCTCGACATGTTCCTGGCAGGCATCATGAGCGACTTCCCAGCGGAGGATTCGCTCCTGATCATGACGAGCGATCATGGCAACCTGGAGGATCTCGGGACCAAGGTCCACACCAAGAACCCCGTACCCACGTTGCTGGTGGGCGACGGAGCGCACGAGCGCGCTGCTGAGATCAGGAGCCTGGTGGACATCCTGCCCGCTGTGCTGAAGACCCTGGCGGGATAGGCGCGGCGAGCGGGGCCGACCACCCGTCTTCACCCGGATGCCCTGGACCGATGGTCTATAATCATGGCCGTCTGTGTGATGGTTTGGTAGAGGAGAAATAGTGCCGGTCATAGAGGTTCAGGATCTGGTGCGCCGTTTTGGTGATCTCGCTGCCGTTGACGAGGTCTCCTTTTCGGTCGACGAGGGCGAGATCTTCGGGTTCCTCGGACCGAATGGGGCCGGGAAGACAACCACCATCAATGTCCTCTGCACCCTCCTGAAGCCGAGCGCAGGCACGGCGACCGTCAACGGCTTTGACGTCAGCCGACAACAGGCCGAGGTACGCCGGTCGATCGGCCTTGTGTTTCAGGACCCCAGCCTGGACGAGCGCCTGACCGCGGAGGAGAACATCTCCTTCCACGCAATCCTCTACGGGGTTCCCCGGGACCAGAGGCGGGAGCGCCAGGAGCAGGTTCTGAAGATGGTGGAGTTGTGGGACCGGCGGCGGGACCCCGTAGAGACGTTTTCCGGAGGGATGAAGCGACGCCTAGAGATCGCCCGCGGATTGATGCACCATCCCAAGGTTCTCTTCCTGGACGAGCCGACGCTGGGCCTCGATCCGCAGACGCGGCAGCATCTATGGCGCTACATCCTGGATCTTCGCGAGCGGGAGGGAATCACCATCTTCCTAACGACCCACTATATGGACGAGGCTGAGCACGCAGGGCGGATCGCGATCATCGACTACGGCAAGATCGTGGCTCTGGACACCCCGGAGCGGCTCAAGGACATGGTGGGAGGCGACCTCATTTCCCTGCGCACAGCCGACGACGAGGCGGCGGCCGCGGCGATCGAGGAGAGGTTTGGCCTCGAGGTCCGGGACGGCGCGAATGGCCTGTGGCTAGAGGTGGAGAACGGAGAGCGATTCATACCACGCCTCGTGACCGCGGTTCCTGCCGAGATCGAGGCGATTTCTCTGCGTCGTCCGACGCTGGACGACGTCTTCCTCAAGGTGACCGGGCACCAGATCCGGGAGGAGGATATGTCCTCCAAAGACAGGCTTCGCGAGAGGATGCGACGGCGCGTCCGGATGGGATACGGCAGATGAGGACGCCCGGGCAGGACGCAGCTCGTCCTGTCAGCGATCCGGCGCCGCCTCCTGGAGCGGGAGGAACCGGCCCGTGACCGGGCAGGATTTTCGTGCCGTACAGGTCATCTGGTACCGGGAGATCCTCCGCTACGTACGAGAGCGCAGTCGGATCCTGAGTTCGTTCGCCTTTCCGATCATCTTTCTATTCATTTTCGGAAGCGGACTCTCCCCGGCGATGGGCGGCCTGACGCGAGGGATCGGTTCGGCGGCGCCAGGGGGCGAGGTGCCTGCGGTGGACTTTGTGACCTACATCTTCCCAGGGGTGATCGGGATGAACGTCCTGCTGGGCTCGATGTTCGCGGGGGTTTCGGTGGTCTACGACCGCGAATTCGGGTTCCTGAAGGAGATCCTGGTGGCTCCTATCAGTCGCACCGCGGTGGCGTTGGGGAAGATCTTGGGAGGTAGCACCACGGCCGTGATCCAGGGGTTGATGCTCCTGATCCTCGCTCCCCTAGTGAACGTGGGGGTCACCGTCGAGATGGTGCTCAAGCTGATACCGGTTATGTTCCTGATCTCATTCACCATGACTTCCCTGGGGGTGGCCATTGCCGCGCGGATGAGATCCGCGCAGGGGTTCCAGGTGTTCACGCAGTTCATCACCTTTCCGATGATCTTCGTCAGCGGGGCACTCTTTCCCATGAGGGACTTGCCGGCCTGGATGGACTTCGTGGTGCGGGTCAACCCCGTCACCTATGCTATCGACCCGCTGCGTCAGATCGTATTCCAGGCTCAGGGACTCCCTCAGCAGGTGCTGGAGCTCCTTCCTCAGTTTGGCCTAGGGGTGACGCTGTTCGGGG
>CAYGBX010000001.1:0-79534 GCA_964348195.1 uncultured Anaerolineales bacterium | reverse complement strand
GGAGCCGATCACGATTCTTCAGGATCTGCTGATCATCGGAGGCTTCGCCGTCGTGTTGACTTCGCTGTCCGTTTGGATGTTCAATCTGCAGGACTGACGGTCGCAGAAAGCGAATCCGTGGAACGCTACGGGTAGGGGAGACTATCGCGGCTGCGCCGCCCCCTTGGGGGGCGCGCCCTCTCGCGCCCCATCAGAAACCCTCCCGAGTCTAGCTTTGGGAGGGTTCTTGCTGTCCGTCGCCTTGCGTAGACGATATTGGGCGGTTCGATCTCGTGCGCGGCTGCCGGCTACGCCAGAGTGCGCAGGATCCACTCCTCCACTCCGATAAACCAGACCTGGAGGTCAACCGGGATCAGGCTGTTGAAGCGGGTTAAGGTGCCTGTGATCATAGCCCCTCCGAGGACCACCAGCAGCACCCCGCTGGCGGCGGAAGTTGAGTGGATGCGCACCGTGCGACCCAGGACCTCGAAGGCCCAGGCTCTTCCGCGCAGGAGCCGCCACACGCGCCCATTCCGATCGCTCCGGCCGATCAGCACTGAGATCAGGATCAGGGGAAGTCCGAGGCCGAGCGCGTAGATGAAGAGGAAGATCATCCCTTCGTATACCGAGGCCGTGGCGCCCGCCAGGATCAGGAGGCTCCCCAGAATGGGGCCGATGCAGGAAGTCCAACCCAAGGCAAATGTCGCTCCGAAGGCCAGCGATCCGCCCAGCGTGGCGGCGGGCTTGGTCTGCAGATTCAGGCCCTGAAATCCCTTCCCGAGGATGGTGAGGACCCCGAAGATGACGATGACCCAGCCTCCGACGGTGATGAGTGTAGGGAGCTGCTGTCGAAGCACATTCCCCAGCAACGTGGCGCTCGCTCCCAAGATGCTGAAGATAGCGGCCAGGCCTACGAAAAAGGAGAGTGTCATGGTGACCACCTGGCGGCGGCTGGCCTGGAAGGTGAATGCGAAATATGCCGGCAGCACCGGCAGGGTGCAGGGGGAGAGGAAGCTCAGGACTCCGGCAGCAAAGGCCAAGATGCCCATCACGAGGATGCTGTCCGTTGGCATGGTCTGCGTAGGAGGCGCCAGGCTTGGTCCGCCCAGTCCCTGGGCGTACACGGTTGCGGCGCTGGCGGCGACGATTCCCAGCGCTGCGAGCGGTGCCATCTGCCACGCCGAGGCCAGCGAAGACAGTCTACGGATCCTGCTCATGCGGACCTCTCTATCGGACATGACTAGGGTACAGCGGATAGTATAGCCAATGCGACAGCAGTGTGCGTAACTTTCATTACAAAGCTCTTCCGGATCTCCAACCGTGCATCGGGCTGTCTTGTAGGTCTTGGGCTTCGCCCCTGGCTAGACAGCTCTTGGCTCTATTGCCGAAGCTGGGAGCAGGCTTCCCCTCAAGATCTCGGCTCTCAAGCTGAGCTTGGGCGCCTTCTGCCGGGGGGGACGGCTCTCGGCCCTCTAGGCGTTGCTACAAGCTTCGCAGAGTTCGGCTCTCTAGCTGCGCTAGGAGCTTAGCTAGCGGAGGCCGAGGGTCAGCTCACGGCGGTCCAGGTCGTGGAGGTGCCGCAAGAACACAATCCCGCCGGCCAGGAGTCCGAAGGTCAGAAGAGGCGGATCGCCGCCGAGAATCCAGAGGACGGCCGGCATGCTGGCCGCGGTGGCGGCCTGGCTCCGCGGGAAGTGTCGAAAGATGGCCACCCAGCCTACCCATACCAGAGCGAGCAAGGGCACACTCCAGAACCGGAGATAGAGCAGTACCGCGATGCCGCTGGCAAACCCCATTCCCCCGCGGAAGCCGGCGAACAGTGGCCAACAGTGGCCGGCGATAGCCGCGGCCCCGGCCAGCGCCGCCCCCCAGCCGCTTGGATCCAGTGCCTCTCCAACAAGGACCGCGGCGACGGCCTTTCCCATGTCAGCGAAGGCCACGATCAGGCCTGGAAGCAGGCCGGCTGTGCGATACGTGTTGAGAGCACCGCTGTGCCCGCTTCCGCCGCTACGAAGATCCACCCCGCTCCAGAGCCGCGTTACGATCACCCCGAAGGGCACGGACCCGAGGAGGTACCCCAGCCCGGCCGAGGCGATCAGCGAAGGGGGACCGGGCATCTAGGCAACTACAGCAAGGCGTCTCGGAAGGAGTTCGATCTCAAGCCGCTCGGCTCCTCGATGGAGGATCTCGCCGTCGGCGTGGACGGGGAAGGGGCTCGGGGACTCCAAAAGCAGTCGCTGCCCGCGCAAAAGGGTGACGGGCTCTTTGTCCAGGTGCGTCCCACGCATCACCTCGGGAAGCAGCCGCAGGATACCCAGCCGGCTGAGGCCCCGCGCCAGGACCACCTCGAGAATCCCGTCGTCCACCTTCGCGCCGGGCGCTACGAGGAAGCCCCCGCCCTCTCGCGGGCCGTTGCAGAGGACGATCATCGTCATCGGCTGCGTCAGGGACTCTCCGTCATAGGTCACGGTGATGGTTGGAATCGAGTAGGCACGCAAGCTCCTGAAAATGGCCACAAGGTAGAGGGGAAGGCCTCGCAGCCAGGGGATCTTTCGAGACTCGATCCCCGCCTGTGCGTCGAACCCGACGCCCAAGGTGTTGATGAAGAATCGGGAGCCAACGCGGCCGACATCGATGGACCGGACCGGCCGCTCTGCCAGGAGCTGGCAGGCCTCGTCGATCGCCTGGGGGATGCCTAGAGCGTGGCAGAAGTCGTTGCCGTTTCCCAGAGGTACGCACCCCAGAAGCGTGTCGCCGTCGCCCGCGAGGAGGAGCCCGTTGGCCACCTCGTGCATGGTGCCGTCGCCGCCCGCAGCTACGATGACCTTGTACCCCGACTCTGCGCCCTCTCGAGCCAGGTGAATGGCGTCCTCCGGCCCACTGGTCACCGAGACCTCGTGGGGTAGCCCCAGGTCCTTCAGCGTCTGCTGGAGGACCGGAAGCCGACGTCCCCCCTCGCCGTGACGAGCCGCCGGGTTGGCGATGACCAGGATGTCTTCCCTTTCTGCCAAGATCCCCTCGCTCATCCCCCCTACACCGGGAGAGGCTTGCTGGCGTCGAGCGCGTAGTAAGCGTGAACGCCTTTGGTAGTGCGGATCAGGAGGTCGGCGTCGATGGCCTGCTTGATCATATCCTTGATCTCGGCGTTCGAGAGATCGATCACGTCCTGGTTCCGCAGGCCCCGGAGAGAGTTGAAGATCTGGACGAACAAAACTGGCTCGTCGTACTGGGCCATGCTCTCGCGAAAGACCCGCCACTCACTCTCTGAGAACTCACCCTTCTCGCGCTCTTCCTCCTCGCGCTCTTCCTCGGTCGGGACCCGAGAGGCAAACTGGCTGAGCTCATAGGGGTCCTCGCCGGGAAGGAACACCTCGTTCACCGTGCCGCTGGTGAAGATCTGGACCAACCCCTTGCGCTCAGCTTCCTTCACGAAGTCCTTGAACTTCGCGAAGGCCTTGCCATCCGGAGCCTTGTAGTCGCGCTCGTCGAAGCCGCCCATGAGCTCAATGAGGAGGAGCTTCAGGGACGCCATGGTACTGGCGGTGCCGCGCTGTCGCGAGACCTTGACCGCTTCCACCAGCGTCTTGTATGGGTCCTTCGCCTTCGCCTCCGCCTCGATCTCCGCCAATTGTCGGTAGAAGAGAAACTCGTCGGCGCTCTGCGCCAGATGGGAAGAGGCGGCGCCCCCGACCCCGATCACCACCGCCTGTTTCCCGTTCTGCCGCACGCTGTTGATCAGTGGAATGAAATCGCGATCTCCGGTCGCGAAGACGTAGGTCCGGATGTTGGGGTGATTGTGGAGAGTCCGCATGGCATCGATCACCAGGTGGATGTCCACGCTGTTCTTGAGCGCCTTGCGGCTTCCGCGACGTCCCCCTCGCTCGTAGTAGTAGGTGGGGACATACATGGGTTCAATGCCATTGGCATACAGCGCCGACGTCACACGGGGGTACCTATACCAGTCGGCGTAGGCGCGCGCGATCGTGACTCGGCCGTACTCTTGGCATCGGTCCATGATGGACTCGAAGTTCGGATCCGAGTCGTACTCGTCGTGCACCGAAATGTAGATATTCTCGAAGTCGATGAAGACAGCAACGTCTCCATCTCGGTTCACTTCCATAGTTTGTGTCTCCTTAGCTAGAGAACCAGTGGGCCAAGACAGGGTCGATCCCGGCGGCTTCAAGCCCAGACACCAACAGTGGTGCGAGCAGGAGTCCGGGGAGGTAGTTGGCTACGGGCAGCCTTCGGATGTCCAGCAGGATCAGCCCGATCCCAAGGATCAGAACCCCTCCCGTGGCCGATAGTTCCGTTGTCATGGCCTGCGACACTAGGGACTGTGCCTGCGCGGCCAGCAGCGTGAGTGTGCCTTGATAGAGGAGCACCGTGAGGGCGGCGAGAGGAACCCCGACCCCTAGGGTAGACGCCAGAGCCAAGCCTGCGAATCCGTCGAGACCGGACTTGATGGCGAGAAGCGAGAAGTCTCCTGTCAGGCCATCCTGGATCGATCCCACGATGGTCAAGGGACCGACGCAGAAGACCAGGCTTGCGATGACGAATCCCTGGGCAACCGACCCGCCCTCGCCTCCGTCCCCACGAGACACGCGAGTCTCGAGCCAGCGTCCCGCCGCCTCCAGTCGATCCTCAATCCGCCACCATTCCCCCAGCACGCCTCCGAGGAGCACGCTGATCAACAGGACCAGGATGTTCTGCGTGTGGAGAGCCAGATCCATCCCGATGACGAAGGTGAGGAGACCGAGTCCCGCCATGACGATCCGCTGCACACGCTCCGGCACGCGAGGTCCCAACGCGGCGCCTAGTCCGCCGCCGAGGATCACGGTGATCGTGTTAAGGATCGTCCCCACGGAGGGATTGTAACTACGCTTCCGCTTTCGGGCAAACGTTTCGACCCTACTCCTGACCGGGCTGGACCGTTGCGCCTCGATCTGGACGGGAAGCTCAGCATGCCCTGTGCGAAGACGGGCTCGGCCGAGACCGGAGCCCTAGCGGGAGCTCTGCCGCGAGCATTCCGGCCAGGATGAGCACGCATCCAAGGATCTGGACTGAGGAGAGCGTCTCGGCGGCGAGGAGGAACCCAAACAGGGCGGCGAACACCGGCTCCGTCGCAAACAGCAGCGCGGTGTGCGTGGGGGAGGTGTATCGTTGGGCTGCGGTCTGAACCAGGAACGCCAGGCCAGTGGCCAGCACTCCCGTGAACGCGGCAGCGCCCCACACGGACGTGGGCAGGGGCCAAGAGAAGCCCTCACCCACGGCCAAGGGCAAACTGACCAGCGCGACGGTCGTCACCTGGGCCGCCGCGAGAGGCCGGGCGGGATGGTCAGGTGCGAAGCGGCCCACAGCCACGATGTGGAGCGCGAAGAAGGTCGCCCCGCCCAGAACCAGGAGGTCTCCTTGGTTGAAGGTAGATCGGCCATCGGCAAGAAGGACAAGGTCCAGCCGGGTGAGGAGGGCTAGGCCAGCCGTCGCCAGGGCCACGCCGACCAGTGCCGGAGGAGTAGGTCGTCTCCTCAGGAGAGAGGCTGAGAGGAATGGCACCAAGGCCACCGATAGGCCAGTGATGAATCCGGCTTTGGACGCAGTGGTCGACCGAAGTCCCAGTGTCTGAAGTGCATATCCTCCAAATAGAAAGAGACCTATCAGCGCGCCCGAGGCCAGCAAGCGCCGCGAGGGCCGGAGGCGCGCGATGCGAACCGCACCGGTGAGAAGGATCGCCCCGAGGACAAACCGGACCGAGAGAAAGGTGAAGACGCCCACTTGCCCCACTGCGTCCTTCACCATGACGAAGGTCGCCCCCCAGATGAGCGCGATGCCCAGGAGTGCGGCGTCGGCTGCGACCGTCCTATTGGACGTCGTCTTCCTCCCTCACCCAGCGCACCGCGGCACTGGCAATGAGCATCCCCCCTGCGGCCAGGAGCCCGTTGCTGCCGAACCCCGCCGCCAGCAGCAGGTGAAGCGCTACCAGCGATCCGGCCAGGTTGCCCGCTTGGAAGGCGCCCAGAATCGCGGTGAGGACACGTCCTCGGGCGGAGGGGATCTGCTCGCTGGCCAGGGGCAAGAAGGCGTTGAAGGCGAACTCAAAGGCGAGGCTTGCCAGGAACAGAGCCGGGATCGCCCAGGTGATCCCGACCCTGGAGAGAGGCAGGGCCAAGAACATGACCGCGCTCGCCACTGAGCTCAAGAAGAAGCCGCGGCGCTTGCCGATCCGATCGATCCATAGGCCCGCCGCGGCGGCCCCAGAAACCTCCCCGAGTCCGATGGCGAGAGAGAGAAGGCCCAGGCCGGCCGGGTCTAGTCCGAAGGACTCCTCGGCCCAGGCGCCGTAGGCGACGAGAAGAGTGTTGAAGGAGAGGAGCAGCAGGCAGGCGATCAACAGAGAGCTCCAGAACCCGGCGTGGGGCCGGAAAGGTCCGATCAGGATCCCCTTCTGGACTAGGAGTCCCCGGCGGTGGCGCAAGACTGCCCACTGCAGGGGCAGGACGATCGCTGCCAGGAGTCCGATGAGCAGGTAGGCGGTTCGGAAGGTACCGGTGGCGGCGATGAGGCCGCCTACCACGGGGAATCCCACCAGCGCCGCCAATCCCCAAGCTATCTCGGTGGTGGCCAAGGCCCGACCGCGGATCCGGTATGCGAACCGGTCGCTCAGCTCGGCCTGGAGAGCCGGGACGAGGACCGCACGGCAGATCCCCATGACCCCCAGAGCCACTACGAACGTGTAGCGGGAACCCTCCAATGCCGCGGCGAACGCAGCGGCCGCGAAGCCTGCCTGGCTGGCAAGCGAGACCCGATGGGCCCCCAGCCTGTCTGTCAACGGTCCGAAGAGCGGAGCAAGGAGCCCGGTAGCTACCATGACCGCTATCAGGAGGCCGGCATCCTCGAGCGCGATACCGACCTCGCGGGCGACTATGGGGAGAAAGGGGTAGAGAAGCCGGGTGCCGGTGTCTGAGAGAAACCGGACCAGAATCACCGTGCCCAGGACGCGCAAACTGGATGCGCTGGGATTGGGGCCGGAAGCCACGGAGTTCAGACTACTCGGTAAGGTGGCGCCCCACACCGAGTGATTTGGCCCGCTCCACTGCGAAGTTGGCTATGGCCGTGTCCTGGATCCCGACACCTGTGAGATCGCAGACCGTGATCTCTTCGTCGTCCTGCCGACCCGGAACCTGGCCGGCCGTCAAATCGCCCAGTTCCGCGACCTGACTGTCGTCGGTGAGCACCCCTTCCGCCAAGGCGTGGTGCAGCTCTCCGATGCGGCGGCACTGGCTTCGGAGATCGCAGACGACGCGGTCAGCGCGGGCGAGGATCTCCGGCTCCAGTTCCTGCTTCCCGGGGCTGTCGGCTCCCATCGCTGTGATGTGGAGGCCAGGCCGGAGCCACTCAGTCTTCACCAGGGGCTGTCGCGACGGAGTCGCCGTGATGAGCAGATCGGCCGCGCGGACGGCCGACTCGGCGTCCGGTGCCGCTCGGAAGTGCGCATCCAGCTTCGATCCCATCTCGTCCACGTACGAATCCACGTTCCTCTTCTTGCGGCTGTAGACCATAGCCTCCTCGAATCTGCGCACCTCCCAAAGTGCCATGACCTGAAAGCGCGCCTGGATTCCTGAACCCAGGATCCCGATCGTCCTCAGGCCGCGCCGGGCCAGGTAGTCCGCAGCCACGGCACCGGCGGCCGCGGTTCTCACGTCCGTCAGATAACCGTTGTCGAGGAGAATGGCCTCCAGAAACCCCGTATCGGCGCTGAACGTCACCATCATTCCGGACCCCGAGGGTAGACCCCGCTGCGGGTTTCGGTAGAACCCGGACGCGATCTTGACGGCGTACCGAGAGGTGCCCCCGATGTGTGCCGTCTTGATGTGGACTTCGCCCTCGTTCTCCTCGACTCGGAGGTGCATGGGCGAGGGGAGCGACACCTGCCCGTGAGCGAGCTCCGTGAACGCCCGCTCGATGACTGAGATCGACTCCGCCAGACCCACGGAACGTCGAATCTCGGGCTCGGTGAGGAGGAGGACATCCGAATCCATCAACCAGTGTCCGTGGACTCTTCCCTGCTCAGTATCGCTTCCAGATCCTCCAAGCCGCGGTAGATATCTTGTTCGGTGTTGAACAGGTGCGGTGAGAGGCGGACCCCTCCCATTCGCGGGGAGACGACGATGCCCCTGCGGTTCAAGTGTCCTGCCAAAGTGCTTGAATCACGGCCCGGGAACCGTACCGTGACGATCGAGCTTCGGTCGTCGGGACCACGTGGCGACAGGATCTGGCCTCCAAGCGAGTCCAGCCCCTCCAGGAGCCGGTCCGCGAGGCTCAAATTGTGTTGCCAAATGGCGTCAATTCCGATCCCTGTGAGGTACTCGATGGCGGTTGCCAACCCCAAGGCGGAGCCGTAGGCGAGGGTGCTGAACTCAAACCGGCGCGCGGTTCGAGCCCAGTCGATTCGATCGGCCCGCAGATCGAAGGGGTTCTCTGTGCTGCGCCATCCCACGAGCCCCGGTTCAATGCGATCGAGCAGCTCCGAGCGCAGGTACAGCACCGCTGCCCCAAAGGGCCCGCAGAGCCACTTGTAGGAACTCGTGACCAGCGCGTCCACTCCCCATGCACGGACATCGATCGGGACCGCGCCCGCCGATTGTGTCGCATCGACGAAGAGCAGCGCGCCCACTGCGTGGGTGGCGCGGGCGATGAGGGGTATGTCCAATCGCTGTCCGATCCCGTATTGGACGTGGCTCAGGCAGACGACGGCGGTCTGCTTGTCGATCAGACCTACGATCTCGTCGGTGTCGATCCAGCCGTCCCGGCCGGCCGCGAGCCGCACCTCTCCCCCAGTGGAGCGGCAGACTCGCATCCATGGGTATACGACGCTCGGGAACTCCACATCGGCCGAGACGACATTGTGCCCTACTCCTGGGGCCACGGCCCAGGCGAGCGAGCTCAGTGCCTCGGTGGCGCTAGCGAAGACGGCGACCTCGTCGGGGTGAGCGCTAAAGAGTCTGGCGGATGCTTCCCTCAGGTCATCGTACACTCGGGTCTCGGCCTCATCGTCGAAGTTGGCGGTTCCATGCGCTGCCAAGTCCTGGTAGAACGCCAATACCATCTGGCTGACGGCACGTGGGCTGGGAGCCACCGACGCTGCGTTGAGGTAGATGAGCTCCTGTACGGCGGGGAAGTCGGTGCGGTCTATGAGTTGGGCCATTGCCCGAGGGAATCCGATCGTCTTCCGGCGTCGGGGAATCTTCTCGTCAAAGAATGTGGCTTGAACCCGGTGTCAGGACTCGAGTTCGTGCCGCACAGCCTGGTAGAGGCCATCGGCGCCCAATTGGGAGAGGGACCAGCAGCGGCCTCCCAGGTGCTCGGCCAGCTCTTCCGCGAGCCCGCGATCGAAAGCCCGGTGCTCAGTGTTGATGACCACGCAGCGTACCTCACTCTCACGGAGTAGCCGGGCCATACGCCGGCTCTCCTCGCGGGGGGAGAGCGATCCCATAGACACGTTCCCTGCGCCGTCCGTCAACACGATCAAGAGCGGTGTGGTGGTAGGCGCGCGGCGCCGCTCGCGACTGAGTACCTCGTGGGCAAGGTAGAGGCCGCGGGAGAGCGGGGTCTTCCCACCCACCGGAATGTCGGCCAGGATCTTCTCCGCCTTCCTTACACTGTTGGTGGGCGGGAGAAGAAGCGACGCATCGTTTTTCCGAAAGACAATGAGGCCGACCCAGTCTCGCCTCTGGTACGCATCGCGAAGGAGCGACAGGATCGCTCCCTTCGTGGCCACCATGCGCTCGGCAGCTGCCATCGACCAACTGGCGTCCACTACGAAAAGGATCAGATTGGCTGTGCGGGCCATCCGAACCTTCCGCTGCAGATCCTCGCGCTCCACGACCAGGGCGATGTCGCCTTGACGGCGGCGACGGCGGCGCTGGTGAGGGGCGGAATGGCGCAGGGTGGCATCGAAGGCGATGTCATCGACGCGGTGGCCCATGGGACGCGAGAGAACGTAGCGGCCGCGCTTGCGACGGACCCGACTCTTGCTGCGACGCCCGGCGGCGCGACGGGTCTTGCGATCTAGAGGGGTTTCCAATCTCCGGGGACGGAAGGCTCGGCCAGTTCGAACGGGCTGATCGTGGCTCTGGGGGACGCGGCGCGTCGCCTGGGCTGGGTCATCGTGCAGGGGGACTGGGCTCGGCCGAGGACTCCTTTCGCGGGCCGAGCCTGCAGCCTCAGACGCTGGGGCTTTTTTTGGGCCGGTCGGTTTCCTGGTGGACGGGGACGGGCTTGGATCGGGGCGGGGCTGGTGCCTGATCTCTTCCAATCGCTCGCGAAGTTCGCCGCGGCTCAGCCTCCCGTCCTCCAGCGGGTGCTTCTTGAGTCGGTGGGGCAGTGCCACCTCGGCGGCCACCAGGATATCCTCGGCATCCAGCCGGCGGCGACCGTGGAGTGCCGCGTGGGCCAGCCCGGCCTTCAAAATCACGATGTCGGCGCGGTGGCCGTCGACCTCCAGACTCCCCGCCAGCCGCGCGATGGTGTCGAGATCGCGGTCGGAGTATTCAACGTCCGCGACCAGCTCGCGGGCGTCTGCGATCTCACTGGCCAGCTGCGCCTCTTCTGTCTCCCACTCCATGCGGAAGGCAACCGGATCCCTCTCGAACTCCACGCGCCGCTCCAGGATCTCGGCACGGTCTCCGGGTTCGGCGATGCCGCGAATGTCCACGCAGAGCCCGAACCGGTCGGTGAGCTGTGGACGGAGATCCCCCTCCTCGGGGTTCATCGTGCCGACCAGGATGAAAAGACTGGGGTGAGAGAAGGAGATCCCCTCTCTCTCCACCACGTTCGTTCCCATAGCGGCTGAGTCCAACAGGAGGTCGACCACGTGATCGTCGAGGAGGTTGACCTCGTCGACGTACAGAAGCCCGCGGTTCGCTGATGCCAGAACGCCAGGCTCGAAGCGCCGTTCCCCGCGCTTGATGGCCCGCTCGAGGTCCAAGGTTCCCACCACACGGTCCTCGGTGGCGCTGACAGGGAGATCGACGAACCGGATCTGACGGCGGGCTGTCGGCAGGGTCTCGCCCGACGCCTCCCTCAATCGACAGTCGTCGCAGAAGCGATCGGGTCGGCCGGGGTCGCAGGAGTAGAGGCAATCCGCCACCACCTCGATCTCCGGGAGGAGGGCCGCCAAGGCCCGGGCGGCGGTAGACTTACCGGTTCCGCGCTCTCCCCGGATCAAGACCCCGCCGATCTGCTGATCGATGGCGTTGAGCACCAGAGCGCGCTTCATGCGCTCCTGTCGAACGATAGCGGTGAAGGGATAGACTGTGCTCATGGGGTAGCGGTCTCGCGTCGAAGGGGCAGAGGGGCTCCGCCCAAGCCGTAGAAGACTCCCTCCAGAAGGGCTCCCGGCGTGGGCGAATTATACGGACTGCCCGGAGCCGGTGTCAAGAATGTCCCGTGATGCTCGGGCGCGGCTGGCGGACGATCTCCAGGCTAGGGGTTCCGCCCGCCGCTCCGTGTGGGCGGGCAGCGACCGCAAGCCTCACGGGGTACATGAGGCCGGGCTGCCCCGCTGCGCGCAGCGGCTCGCCTCCTCGGTCGCCGCTCCGTGTGGGCGGGCAGCGTTCGCCAGCCCCAGAGACGTTCACGGGCCGGGCTGCCCCGCTGGGCGGAGCGGCTCGCCTCCTCGGTCGCCGCTCCGTGTGGACTAGCGGCTCGCCTCCTCGGTCGCCGCTCCGTGTGGACTAGCGGCTCGCCTCCTCGGTCGCCGCTAAGCCATCTCGGAGAATTGCCGGATCAGCTCTCCCGTGTACTTGATCCCCTGGACGAAGTCCTCGACGCTGATGTTCTCGTTCGGTGAGTGGATTCTGGATTGGGCGTGGCCGACCCCCATCCCGCTGACCACAGGGATGCCGAGCATGGTGCTCAGGGGATACATCGGACCCGTGCCTGCCATAATCGGATAGATCACCGGCTCCTCTCCATATACGGTGCGGCACGCGTCGGCAGCGGCGAGCGCCACCGCAGACTTGGGATCGGATTTAGCAGGATTCTCCGCCGACAGCAGGACAACTTCCACGTCCCCGAATCCCCTGCGCTCGAGGTGCTTCTTCAGGAGATCCTCCACCAGCTCGTAGGTGAGGTCAGGGACCAGACGTATCCCTACCTTGGCGGCGGCCGTGGCGGGAAGCACGGTCTTGACGCCTTCCTCAATATAGCCAGACCGGAATCCACAGATGGTGGTGGTCGGGTGAAAGAAGTGGCGAACGGCCGCATCCAGCCCAGTGACATTGCCCGAGAAGGCCGCTACGCCGAAGTCCTTCTTCAACCGCTCTTCCTCCAGGGGGACCTTCCTGAGCAACTCCATGTCCTCCTGGGGGGGCTCGGCCACGTGGTCCCACAAACCATCGAGGAGAAGGTTGTCGTCCGCATCGCGTAGCGTGGCGAGAGCGTGCACCAGCCTCCACGCTGGGTTCGGAATCAGGGTTCCCCATGACGAATGCAGGTCGTGGCTCGGACCTCTGGCTCGAAGCTCGAAATAGGCCAATCCCTTGACTCCTAGATAGAGGACCGGCCGGCCCAAAGAGTCTTTGTAGGATCCCTCCCACACCATCCCATCGGCATCGAGGAGCTCTCGGCGCTCTAGAGCGAACGACTCCAGGTGAGGGCTCCCCACCTCTTCCTCGCCTTCGACGAAGAGTTTGATGCGGAGCGGGAGTGGGCCAATGGATTCCTGCCACGCCTGGATGGCTGCGATCCTGGCGGCGAGATCCCCCTTGTTGTCGGCGACACCGCGGGCGTAGATGTAGCCGCCACGAATCTCGGCCGCAAAGGGATCTGATTCCCACTCATCCAAGGGATCAGCCGGCTGGACGTCGTAGTGATCATAGAAGGTAAGGGTCCGCGGCCCCTCGCCCAACTCTCCCCACACGATAGGCGATCCCCCATCTACCGGGATGACCTGGGTGTCGAATCCTGCCTCCTCCATCCAGGCCCTAACCAAATCTGCGGTCTCTGCTATCCCCACGCCCTGTGCGGCGATGCTCGGCTGCTGACATAGACGCCGGAGTGCCTCCACGTAGGCGTCGGTCTGCTCTTCGACTTTGGCGTTGAACTTCTCCATAGTATTCTCCCTTTCGTGACCGGGACTTGTGACCGGGGCCTACTCTGCGGCTGCGCCGAAGAACAGCGGTAGGGATAGCATCAGGAGGATCAAGAGTACCGCTCCCGTGAACAAGGACTCGGAGATCGCCTGGGCCGTGGTGGGTTGGTGGGTGCGCAGGTAGGCGATCCACACCACAAAGGCCATGGGGATCAGGAAGACGGTAGGGATGGTGACTAGAGTGGGGAAGGCTCCGACGAGAAGCCACCCCCCGTGCCATATGAGAAGCCCGATCAGCGCGTTCTGGATAACCAGCCTCCACTCCATCCCGCGTCTGCTGCCCAAGGGCGGATCTGTCTCCCTGGTCATGGCTGACCTCCGTCTCACCTGTCCCCCATGCGCTAGATCGTCCGCAGGGCCGAAGGAACACGCGTCTTCCGGCGAGCGGGACAGAGTCTATCGGCCCTCCGCAGGAGCGTCAAGGAATCAAGTGGCCATGGGACCCGCGGCGGTTGCGTGCCCCCAGCAGCGGTGCTATAATGGTGTGGGTCCGATGGCCAACACGACGAAAGGTGGGACTCCACGCCCCACCTGTCTTTATATGGGACGGTTGCGGCGGGCGAAAGGCCGAGCTGCAGGGGCAAGCGACGCAGCGGTCCCGAGTATGAAGCACCGGGCTGGGAAGGGAGCAGGCTAGGGTGATCAAGGGCGAGTTCTTGAAGGCCATCCAACAGGTGAGTGCCGAACGGGGTCTTGCCACGGAGGTGGTCTTGGACGCCGTGGAGCAGGCCCTGGCTTCGGCCTACAAGCGCGACTACGACGAAGAGGCGTCGGTCGTGGCCAAGATCGATCCCGAGACTGGGGAGGTTCGGATCTACTCTCAGCTGGAGGTCGTCGAAGAGGTCGAGGACCCAGACGCCCAGATCTCGCTGGTGGAGGCTCAGTCGAGCGACGGTGAAATCGAGCTGGGCGAACACGTACTGGTGGAGACGACGCCTCCCAATTTCGGTCGGATCGCAGCACAGACCGCCAAGCAGGTCATCTTGCAGCGGATCCGCGAGGCGGAAAGAGACGCTCTCTACGAAACCTTTGCCGAGCGCGAGGGCGAGATCGTAAACGGGATCGTCCAGAGCATCGATGCCCACGGCGTCACGCTCAGCCTGGGTCGCACGGAAGCACTTCTTCCTCGGGTGGAGCAGATTCCTACCGAGAGGTATCGGATCAAGCAGAGGCTGCGGGCCTACGTTCTAGAGGTCAACCGAACCACGCGCGGCCCCGAGATCATCCTGTCGAGGGCGCACCCGGGAATGCTCAAGCGCCTGCTGGAGCTCGAGGTTCCGGAGATATACAACGGAGCGGTTGAGGTCAAGGCGATCGCCCGCGAACCCGGCTTCCGCTCCAAGGTAGCCGTCACCGCCCTTCAGCCGGGCGTGGACCCCGTGGGTGCGTGCGTGGGAATGCGGGGGGTGCGTATCCAGTCGATCGTCAACGAACTTGGTGGCGAGCGAATTGATGTGGTGGAGTGGAGCCCGGACGTCAAGGAGTTCATCAGCAAGGCCCTCAGCCCTGCGCGGCCTCTGGGTGTGGAGCTGGTGGAGAGCGATGAAGCTCGTCGAACCGCCATCGTCGTAGTGGCCGACACCCAGCTATCGCTTGCCATCGGCCGCGAGGGCCAAAACGTTCGTCTGGCAGCCAAGCTGACCGGGTGGCGGATCGACATCCTAAGTCCGGCCGAGGCCCAGGAGCGGGCCGAGCGAGTGGCGGCTGAGGAGGCAACAACCATCGCCGAGGCGCTGGCCCGCGGCGAGGACGTGGCCGCACTCATCAGTGAGACGACGGCCATCTCGGCGATTGGCCTTCCCACACGGCTCGCAAACGCGCTGTCGTCGGCGGGCCTGGGACGAGTGGGCGCTCTCCTGGAGGCGGTCCAGGAAGGCGAGAAGGCCCTGCTCGAGCTCCCCGGGATCGGCCCCAAGTCAGTGACCGAGATACTGGACCGGCTGGAAGCAGCCGGCGTCTATCCCATTCCGGAGGAGCCTGAGCCGGCAGAGGAGGAGCCCGTCGGCGAGGCGCCCGAGGAGGAGGCTGTCGTCGAGGAGTCCCCCGCTGAGGAGGCTGGTCCCATCGAGCCTGTACCGGAAGAGATCGAGGAACCGGAGGAGGTGCCTGCAGTCGAGCCGGTTGTGGCAGAAGATTCGATGGATGTCGCCCTGGAAGAAGGACTCGAGGAGGAGCCGGAGATGGCGGAACTCCTGGAGGAGCCGCCCGAGAAGACCCGGCGCGAGACCCGCGAGTTGGTGTACGACGAGCGGCTGGGAGAGGTCGTGTCCCGGAAGCTCCGGAAACCGGGTCGCGGAGACGACCACTGGCGGCGGGAGCTGGAAGATCTTGGTTGGAGCGAGGAAGAGGTAGACGAGCAAATCCGGGCCTTCTACGAGGAAGACGAGGAGGAGGAGTAGAGCGTGGCCCGACGGCCTCCGCACCGGCGTCGTCTTCCTCAGCGAACCTGTGTTTCCTGCAGGCGCACACGACCAAAGAGAGCGCTTACCCGCGTGATGCGTCTCAGCGATGGGCGCGTTGCGGTCGATCCCACAGGGAAGGGAGGCGGCCGGGGCGCCTACCTGTGCGATGATCCCGACTGCTGGGTGCGGGCGGTAGCGGAGCGGCGGTTGGACCATGCCCTCCGGATCCCCCTCGACGACAAGGCGCGCGGCACCGTTCTGGCCCAGGTGCCCGCTGCCGCAGCGCCGCAGCCCTCTCGGGTTGCCCCCCCGTCGGAGGCTAGGTAGGGGAACAGGTCTTGAATGAGGATCCGAAGGTAGAAGAGCGTAGGGCGGTCACTATCCCCGGGCTCATCACGGTCCGCCAGTTGGCGGAGCTGCTGGAGGTGAGTCCGGTGGATGTCATAAAGGAACTGATCAGCGACGGCATAATGGCCAACATCAACCAGACCATAGACTATGACACCGCCGCCGTCGTGGCCACCGATCTCGGCTATGAGCCGAGGGAGGTGGAGCCCACTCCTCCCGTCGAGTCAGCTCCTGAGCCTGTCGCTCCCCCGTCGGAGGTCCCTGTGAAGCCGCTACACGCGGAAGAGGCCCCCGAAGACCTCGCGCCCCGGGCTCCCGTCATCACGGTGATGGGCCACGTCGACCATGGGAAGACCTCGCTTTTGGATGTCATCCGAGAAGCGAATGTGGTCGAGACTGAGGTGGGAGGCATTACCCAGCACATTGGCGCCTATCAGGTCGAGCAGGACGGACGCGTCATCACCTTCATCGACACACCCGGACACGAGGCCTTCACGGCCATGAGAGCGCGCGGAGCCCAGGTCACCGACATCGCCGTCCTGGTGGTCGCAGGAGACGACGGGGTGATGCCGCAGACCAAGGAGGCCATCGATCACGCTCGGGCCGCCAACGTTCCCATCATAGTGGCCATCAACAAGATGGACCTCAAGACGGCGGACGCGGCGCGCGTCAGGCAGCAACTCGCCGAACTTGGACTGGTGGCTGAGGAACAGGGCGGTGCCGTGATCATGGTCGAGGTTTCTGCCCGGGAGAAGACGGGGATCGATCAGCTGCTGGAGATGATTCTCCTGGTGGCCGATATCTCAGAGCTGAAAGCCAACCCGAACCGTCCTGCAATTGGGGCAGTGGTGGAGGGGCAACTGGATCGGACCCGGGGCCCGCTCGCGACACTGCTCGTCCAGGCCGGAACGCTCAAGGTTGGGGACCACTTGGTGATCGACGACATTCACGGTCGCGTGCGAGCCATGTTTGATCCTCGTGGGAAGCGTGTTGAGGTCGCATCTCCTTCGACTCCAGTCTTGGTCCTCGGCATGCCGGAGGTTCCCCTCGCAGGAGAGATGTTCGAGGCAGTGGTCGATGAGAAGACCGCTCGTTCTCTAGCCGCCGCGAGGGCCGCGGAGAAGGCTGCAGTGGAGCGGCCAGCGCCGCGGGTTAGCCTGGAGGATCTCTACGCCCAGATTGAGGCGGGACAGGTCAAGGAGCTGGGACTCATCCTCAAGGCCGACGTTCAGGGCTCGGTGGAGGCGGCGCACCAGGCTCTGGAGGCGCTGGGGGACGGGAATCTCAGGGTCAGGATCATCCACGAGGCGACGGGCGAGATCTCGGAGTCTGACGTGGAGTTGGCTGTCGCTTCCGAGGCGGTGATTATCGGATTCAACGTTCAGGCCGGCCGGGTGGCGCGCTCGAGGGCCGAGGCGGAAGGGGTGGACATCCGAACCTACCAGACCATCTATCGGCTGATCGAGGACGTGGAGAAGTCCCTCGAGGGGATGTTGGAACCGGTCTACGAAGACGTTCCCGTGGGAAGGGCCGAAGTGAGGGCTGTCTTTGATGCCAGCAAGCGCGGAAAGGTGGCGGGCGTGATGGTCCTAGAGGGCACTGTCCGACGCGACTCCCGCGCGAGGCTTCTCCGCGGAAGCGACGAGATCTGGAAAGGCAAGGTTGCCTCCGTCAGGCGTTTCCAGGAGAAGGTTCAGGAGGTCACAGAAGGCTTCGAGTGCGGCATCGGACTCGATGGGTTTCAGGACTTCGAGGAAGGGGACATTGTCGAGATCCTGAAACGGGAGAGGGTCCGCTGATCTTCTCCGAAGGGGATGCCTAGACCCAGCCGTCGCCAGCGGAGGGTGGGTGAGCAGATTCAAGATGAGCTGAGCGCTCTCCTCCAGAGGGAGGTGCAAGACCCCCGGCTGGCCGATGTCACAATCACGCAGGTCAGGATGAGTCCCGACCTGCGTCGCGCTGAGATATACATCAGCACCTTGGGCAGCCAAGAGGAGCGGGAGGTAGCGGCGGTGGCCATCCGGGCTGCCGCCGGGTATTTTCGACGCGAACTGGCTCGCAGACTCTCCCTGCGGTTCGTACCCGAGATGATCTTCCGCCGTGACGACTCCATGGAGCGAGGCCAGAGGATCATCGACCTTATCGAGGATCTGGGGGAGGAACCGTGAATCTCTCGGGGCGGGAGGTCGCATCACCGGAGACGCGGTCCGATCTCGAGGATGCGATTCAGCTCCTTCGGGGATGCCGTCGGGCTCTGATCCTTGTGCACGTCGCGCCCGACGGTGACGCCATCGGTTCTGCCCTGGCAATGGCTCAGATTCTGCGTGCGCTTGGCAAGGAGCCGCGCATTTCAAGTCCGGATCCGATCCCAAAACAGTTCTCCTTCCTCTCCGGCGCGGAAGAGATCCGATCCCAGGGCCTCGCCGGAGAGGATCTCGTGGTCGCGTTGGACAACAGTCCTCTCAGTCGCTTCGGTGCGGTGGGTGAAGCGGTCGCGGAGGCCGGGGTGGCGATCGTGAACATTGACCACCATGTCACCAATGCTCGATTTGGGACCGCCAACGTGGTGCGTTCCGAGGCCGCTGCCACGGCAGAGATCTTGTTCGACCTCCTGGATCCGCTGGGGGTGTCGCTCGGGCCGGGGCTGGCCACCTGTCTCATGACCGGACTGTTCACCGATACCCGCGGCTTCCGCACTCCAAACACTTCCCCTCGAGTCCTAGAGATCGCTTCCCGGCTTGCTGCGGCAGGAGCCTCGCTTCCGGAGATCTCAGAGCAAGTGTACGGACGCAACTCGCTGGCCAAACTCAGGCTCTGGGGCCTGATCCTCGGTCAGGCGCAAGCCGACGGCGAGCTGGTGTGGGCGGCCAATACCGCAGAGATGAGGGCCGCCTGTGGCGCGTCCGAAGTGGAGGCTGAGGGCGCGGTAAACCTCTTGGCCACTCTGGACCGAGCCCAGTTGGCACTGCTCTTCACCGAACGAGCGAACGGTGCCATAGATGTAAGTGTTCGGACCCGCTCCGGCCTCGACGCAGCTGCGCTGGCCCGCGAGTTCGGTGGGGGAGGCCACCCACAGGCAGCGGGATTTGAGCTTCAGGGAGGATTGGCTGATGCAGAGGCCCGGGTCCTGGCGGCCGCGCGAGAGCAGCTGCGAGTACCTGAGAAGCAGCACGCCTCTCCATGAAGGCAGCCGCGGAGCCGGTTCTCCGCTCTACCTGCCGGCTCTGTGGAATTGACGCTCCCCACCACAGCGACCTTGCCGACGGGGGAATCCTGGTCCTCGACAAGCCGAGCGGTCCTACCTCTCACGACATTGTGGATCGGGTTCGCCGTGCCTCGGGCATGCGGCGGGTGGGGCACGCGGGAACCCTGGACCCCCTGGCGACGGGGGTGCTCGTGGTGCTGTACGGTCGAGGGACGCGTGTCAGTCCCTACCTCGCTGGCTCGGACAAGACCTATCGGGCGCAAGTGCGGCTTGGGATCGCGACTGACACGGACGATGGGGACGGCCGGGTGATTGCTGAGCGTCCGGTTCCCGATCTGGAGCCGGAAGCGATTGAGAGCGCCATGGACCGGTTTCGAGGGACTATCTCGCAGGTACCTCCGGTCTTCGCGGCCATCCGGCGGGGAGGGGTCCGCGACTATGAGAGGGCCCGACGCGGGGAGGTGGTTCGCCCGTCCGCGCGCCCCGTGACAATATACCGACTAGAGCTATTGGATTGGACCCGGCCCGATCTGATCCTGGAAGTCAGGTGCTCCGCCGGCACCTATGTCCGTGCCCTGGCGCGGGATCTCGGAGACGCGCTGGAGTCCGGAGGACATCTGACCTCGCTGCGACGCCTGGCCAGCGGCCGCTTCGGCGAGGAAGACGCCCTGCCGCTGGAGGAGGTGGAATCTGCCCTGGAATCGCATCGCTGGGCCGACGTCGCGCATCCGATGGATGAGGCCTTCCTCCATCTGAAGCCGCTTGTTTTGGATGATGGCTCAGCCCAGCGGCTGACTCAGGGACAGGGCGTGGATGCGAAACCCGATGGGGGTGGAGACGTGCGAGTGTACGATGGCACTGGCCGCTTCTTGGCACTCGCCTCGTATGAGGCACACTCCGAGATGTGGCGTCCGACCAAGGTGTTCGTGTCCAGATGAAGGTGATCCGAGGAGCACAAGATGCCCATCTCGATCGCGGAACGGCGATCGCCATTGGAGTCTTCGACGGTGTCCACCTTGGGCATCGCCACCTTGTCGGTGAGGTGATCGCTGAATCCCGGAGGCTCGACCTGCGGGCAGGAGTTGTGACTCTCGATCCCCACCCACTCCAGGTTCTGAAGCCGGACGTTCCACTTGGACTCCTGGCTAGCCTCCGGGAGCGATTGCGCCTCCTCGCCACACTTGGACTGGATTTCACGGTCGTCCACCGCTTTTCTCCCCAGACTGCGATCACCAGCGCCGAGGGGTTCGTGTCTACTCTCAGACGCCACCTCAAGATGGAGGCTCTCGTAGTGGGGCCCGACTTCGCTCTAGGCCACCAGCGCCAGGGCGACCCGGTGTTTCTGGCCCGGCTGGGGCGCGATCAGGGGTTCCACTTCCGGGTGGTGGAGCCGTTGTTGCTTGATGGAGAGCCTGTCAAGAGCAGTCGCGTGCGCTCCCTGATGGCCGCAGGCCGGGTTCAGGAGGCGGGTCGCCTGCTAGCGCGACCACCGACGGTCGAGGGCTACGTGCGCGCCGAGCGATCGCTTGCCGAGGGTGGCCACGTGCTCACCCTGGATGTGGACCGGTTGCTGCTGCTGCCGGCCGACGGAGTCTACGTCGGCAAGATCGAGGGCAACGAGGGTGCTCTAGTCCAGGTCCGCGACCGAGGGGTCGAGGTGGGGACAATCGATCCGAAGCGGGCGGGCGATTCCGCCGCGTCCTGGCCGACACCCCTGGTCGTGACTCTGGAACACAGGCTCGAGATGGAGCCTCTCTCCCCGGGAGAGGCTTGGGTGGAAGGCTGGACGAGCCGCCTGACGCCGCTTCGAGCGTCTGGCAGGGGAGGATCTGCCTGAGCGGAGAGGAACCGCGCTTCCAGGAGTTGGAGCACACAGCCGACGTTGCGGTTCGGGTATGGGGCGAGACCCTGTCCGCTCTCCTCGTGAACGCGGCATATGCGATGTTCCATCTGATGTCTGACGAGCTCCTCAAGGTACCCCTGGAGGCCGAGCGATCGGTGACGCTTGAGGCCGGGGATCGAGAAACGCTGGTTGTGGACTGGCTTTCCGAGCTCCTCTTCCTCCACGAGATGGAAGGCGAACTGTACCGAGAGTTCGAGGTGCGCACGACAGAGGAGCTGCGGCTTTCTGCGCGGGTCCGAGGTGGAAAGCCACTCGTTCCGCTGCGGCGATTCATCAAGGCCGTGACCTACCATGGGCTGGAGGTTGTCACGCGGGACGGGGGTTTTGAGGCCTCCGTCGTGTTCGACATATAATCGCGCTAGCTGGGAGGCCCGGGGTGAAGGGGGATCGTATGATCAAGCGCAGCGACTTCCAGAAGGTGGGTCGCCACCTATACGAGATCGGCCGATCCTATCGCTCGGACATGCGCGTACCTGCCAGGATCTATGCCGATGAAGAGATCTTGGAGGCTACGCTGGGAGATCGATCGATTGAGCAACTCGTCAACACTGCGACTCTTCCTGGAATCGTGAGCTACGCCCTGGCTATGCCGGACATTCACCAAGGGTATGGCTTTCCGATCGGTGGGGTGGTCGCCACCGAGCTTCCGAAAGGGGTCATCTCCCCCGGTGGCATCGGCTATGACATCAACTGCGGAGTCCGAATGATGGCCTCCAACCTGACTGTCGACGAAGTCCGCCCCCACCTCGGCGCCCTGGTCCCGGCCCTATACAGTCGCGTGCCCTCTGGGTTGGGGGCTGGCGGCGTCAAAGTCTCCATCAAGGAGCTGGACGAGCTCTCGGTGCGGGGTGCCGAGTGGGCTGTGGCCAAAGGGTATGGAACGAAGGAAGATCTCCGCCGCACGGAGGAGTTCGGCCGGATCGATGGCGCCGATCCCTCCAAGGTCAGCCAAAGGGCCAAGGAGCGGGGCCGTAAGCAGGTGGGATCCTTAGGCTCGGGGAACCACTTCCTCGAGGTGGATGAGATCGACGAGATCTACGACGAGGAGGCGGCACGGGTCTTCGGATTGGCTCTGGGAAACGTCGCAGTGCAGATCCACTGTGGATCCCGAGGGTACGGCCACCAGGTGTGCACCGACTATGTCCGAAACATGCAGGGCGCCGTCCGGAAGTATGGGATCGAGCTGCCCGACCGCGAGCTGGTCTGCGTCCCTTGGGATTCGCCGGAGGGGCAGAGCTACTTCCGTGGGATGGCGGCGGCGGCCAACTTCGCGTTCGTCAATCGGATGACAATCTCCCACTGGGTCCGCCAAGCCTTCGAAGAGACGGTGGGTCCTCACCATCCCCACTGGGAGCTGCGGTCGGTCTACGACATCGCCCACAATATCGGGAAGATTGAGACTCACCAGATCGACGGTAGCCCTAAGGAGGTTGTCGTTCACCGCAAAGGCGCCACCCGCGCCTTCGGACCCGGATTCCAGGGGCTCCCCGAGGAGTACCGGCCTATTGGCCAGCCCGTGCTTGTTCCCGGCAGCATGGGGACCTTCTCCTTCGTCCTGGCTGGCACGGAGGAGGCGATGGCGAAGAGCTTCGGCTCCACTTGCCACGGCGCGGGAAGGACCATGAGTCGGACCAAGGCAAAGAAGACGGTGTGGGGCGAGGACCTCAGGAAGGAGCTGGAGGCCCGGGGCATCGTGGTCAGGGCCGGCAGCATGGCGGGCCTTGCTGAGGAGGCCCCGATTGCCTACAAGGACGTTCGTAGGGTTGTCGACGTCGTGAGTGAGGCGGGGATTGCCATCAAGGTGGCGCGGCTCCGCCCGATCGGCGTTGTGAAAGGTTAGTAGGGCTCTCCGCAGCGTTCGCCGCGGCTTGTCAGACTATTCAGAGGATACGAAGGGTGCCGCCCGGAGAGGCGGCGCATCGCCTGCATCTAGAGGCCGAGATTCTCTGAGATGCCCTGCATCGCCTCCAACGCGACACCTACGAACTCTTCGAGCTCGTACCCCAGTTCTATGCACGTCCTGATCTGATCTCGATCCGCCCCTCGGGCGAACGCCTTCTCCCCGAACCGCCGCATCACGAAGGGCACGTCCAGCGCGCTCAGCTTCTTCTCCGGGTGGACCAGTGCTGCGGCCACGATCAACCCAGTCAACTCATCGCAGGCGTAGATCGCCTTTTTCAGCGGAGTGTCGCGGGGTATGTCCAGGGCCGCGTTGTGGGCCATGACGCCCTCAATGACCACAGGGTCCACCTCGCGTTCCTGGAGTTTCTCGGCCATGACCCTTCCGTGGGTCTCCGGGTCGTGCCCAGTGAGCTCGTAGTCCGCATCGTGGAGCAGACCCACAAGCCCCCAGATCTCGGAGTCCCCCCCGTGGTCGGCGGCCAGCCTGCGCATCACGGCTTCCACGGCAAGGTGGTGTCGCACGAGGTTCTCGTTCTTGATCAGCTTTCGGACGAGAGCGAGCGCCGCCTCCCGTTCCATGGGACAGATCCCGCCTCGCTACGTTGGGGAGCGAGGGGACCGAAGCATAACGATCCCCAAAACGAGAGCCAGAAGCGCCGAGGGAAGCATAAGAGGAACGAAGACAACCGCTCCAAAGTCGCCAGCCAGGTCCGGAGCCTCCAGGATTCCGAGGAGGTTTTCCAGGACAGTGGCGAGGAGCGTCCCAATGTCTGGCTGGCGCAGGGTATCGAGAGTTCCGCCCAGCCCCACCTGAAACACAACAAAGTAGGCCGAGAGCACTCCGAGCACGCCGGCCACTCCCAGGGAGGCGAGCCCGACGAGCTTCTCGAAGGTGAGCGATTCGCGAATGGTGGTCATGAGCCACTCCTTGGATATGGGTGGATGCAGTAGGATCTCGCGCTTGATCTCTTGGATGGCCTTCGTCACCTCGATCCCGCGAGGACAAGCGTCGGTGCAGTTGAATATGGTGCGACACTGAAAGGCTCCGTTCTCTTGACCAAGAACCCGAAGCCTCTCCGACCGCGCCTGATCTCGACTGTCGAAGGTGAAGCGGTGAGCCTGGACGATGGCCGCTGGCCCTATGTAGCTGCCATCGAACCAGAACACGGGACACGAGGTGGTGCAGGCCGCACACAGGATGCACTTGGTGGTGTCGTCGAACCTCGCCCGTTCCTTGGGGGACTGGAGCCGCTCGGCTCCGACGGGAGGAGGATCGTTGTTCACCAGGTAGGGAGTGATCGATCGGTACTGGCGGAAGAACCCGTCCATGTCCACCACCAGATCCGTGATGACCGGGAATCCGCGCAGGGGCTCGATGGTGATGGGCTGCGAGAGGTCCCGGATGAGGACCTGGCAGGCGAGCTGGTTGCGACCGTTGATCATCATCGCGTCGGAACCGCAGATGCCGTGGGCGCAGGACCTCCTCAGGGTGAGTGTTCCATCCTGGTACCATTTCACTGAGTGAAGCGCATCCAGGACCCGGTCGGTGGGCTCGGCCTCCACCTCATACTCGAGCCACCGAGGGCGGCTGTCCCGCTCGGGATTGAAGCGCTTGATTCTCAGCTGAACTCGCACCTTGGTCTCACTTGATCCAGAGAGCAGACGGCCGTGCCGAAGGGGCGGCTCTCCCAAGGCTCTCTAGCCTCGCCTCCGCTCACAGCTCTCTACTCGGCTGCACCTCCAGCTCTCTACGCCTGTCGGCGCAGGAGGACGGCTCTCTGTCTTTGCCTGCGGCTTCCTACAGCTCTCTAGTTCAGCCTCGAACTCCGCCCTTGGCTTCACTAGGGCTCTCTGACTTCGCCTCCGGCTTCGTCAGTATTCCCTTTCTTCGGGCTCGAAGCGGGTGATGGTGACGGGTTTGTGTTTGAGCTCGATCCCTGCATCCGTGAGGTAGGCCAGAGTGTGGGCGAGCCAGTTCTCGTCGTCGCGCTCCGGAAAGTCCTCGCGGTAGTGGGCGCCGCGCGATTCCGTCCGGGCCTGGGCGCAGATGGCGGTCACCTCTGCCAGGTCCAACAGGTACCCCAGCTCGAGTGCCTCCAAGAGATCGGTGTTGAACCGAGTGCCTCTATCGTCGATCGCAACCTGACGGTACCGATCCCTAATCTCCCGGATTCCCTCCACGGCTGCGGCGAGCCCCTCCCCTTCGCGGAATACCCCCACATGCTCGTCCATCAGCCTCTGGAGACCGTGCCGGATCGCGGCAGGCTTCTCGCCCACCAGCGTTCCCCTGATCCTCTCAATCTCATCCCGGGCCCGCGCTTCCGGCTCCTGTGGCAAATCGGGGAGGTCGACTTCTTTCACGTACTGAGCCATGTGTCTCCCCGATCGACGGCCGAAGACCAGGATATCCACCAGGGAGTTGGTTCCCAGCCGATTCGCTCCGTGGACAGACACGCAAGCGCACTCTCCGGCGGCGTAGAGGCCCGGCAGGGGACTCCCGGCGTCGTCCACCACCACCTGACCTTCCACATTCGTGGGGATCCCGCCCATGGCGTAGTGCGCCGTGGACTGGACGGGCATGGGAGCCGACACGGGATCGATCCCGGTGTAGGTGCGAACGAACTCAGCGGTGTCGGCGAGCTTTTCCTCAATCAGCTGTGCGCCCAGTTCCGTGGCATCGAGGTGGAGGAAGTCCTTTCCGTCGATTCCCCGGCCCTCCTGGATCTCGGTGTACATGGCTCGGGAGATGAGATCGCGTGGTGCCAGATCGAGGATGGTGGGGGCGTACCGCTCCATGAAGCGCTCCCCGGCGTCGTTCCGAAGAACTGCCCCCTCGCCTCGCCACCCTTCGGTGATGAGGATCCCCATCTTGTATATGCCGGTGGGGTGGAACTGGAAGAACTCCATGTCCTCTAGGGGAACTCCCCGGCGGAGGGCCTGTGCCACCCCGTCTCCGGTGAGGGCGTGCGCGTTGGAGGTAATTCGGTAGATCCGTCCGAGCCCGCCCGTGGCAAGAAGGGTGGACTTGGCGTGGAAGACGTGAAGTGCTCCCGTACGGATCTCAAGCGCGACGACACCTGCCGCCATCCCGTCCTCAACCAGGATGTCGACGACATGGTACTCGTCGAAGAAGGTCACGTTGTTCTTTATGCACTGCTGATACAGGGTCTGGAGAATCATGTGCCCCGTGCGATCCGCGGCGTAGCAGGCGCGGTGGGCGGGAGCCTCACCGAAGTTGACGGTGTGCCCTCCGAACCGGCGCTGGTCAATCTTGCCCTCTGAAGTCCGGCTGAACGGGAGACCCATATGCTCGAGTTCGTACACCGTCTCGATAGCCTCTCTGCACAGGATCTCGGCCGCATCCTGATCGGCCAAGTAGTCCGACCCCTTGACGGTGTCGAACATGTGCCATTCCCAGTGGTCCTCCTCTACATTGCCCAGAGCCGCGCCGATCCCGCCCTGGGCAGTCCCGGTGTGGGACCGGATGGGGTGCAGCTTGCTCAGGACGGCGACCTTGATGTCCGCGTGTCGCGACAGCTCCAGCGCCGCCCAGAGGCCGGCACCTCCGCCGCCCACGATCACGGCGTCGAAAGTGTGCGCTGTGGCCATCAGCTAGGGCCTGCCTCCGGCGTCGACCACGGGCCAACCGCGGTCCCGGGCGACCGCCAGCAGCCGCTCATCCGAGCCTACCACTACAGGATTACCCACAAGCTCGAGCACAGGCAGGTCGAACGGGCTGTCAGCGTAGGCGTAACTCTGCGGCATGTCGGCGGTGGCTTGGATTTGGGTGAGGAGTGCCCGGAGTCTCCGCACCTTCTCCTGACCCTCACAGAAGGGACGGATGATCCGGCCGGTGCAGGCGCCTTGTGAGAACTGCAGCCGAGTGCCGATCACGTGCTCGACGCCCAGCCGATCTCCGAGTTGCTCCACGATCGGCTGGAATGCGCCGGACAGCAGGATCACTAGCTCACCGGCGCGCCGATGGGCCTCCAGCCGTGCAACCACCTCTCGGCGGAGCCGGGAAATGACATGGCCATCCAGCAGGGCTTCGATCAGGTCGCCCAACTCTTCCCGTTCCAGCCCGCGGAAGATCCCCGCAAGGTCCTCCATCCAGCGGGCGCGGAACCAGCCCTCGTCAACCAGTCTCAGCCTGCTCAGGATCCAGAGGGGAAGATGGACGGCGAAGAATCCCCAGAGAAAGGGTCGGCGGGCGCCGCGCTGGCGGTGGAAGCGGATGATGGTTCGCCACAGGGCTCCCTGGTAGAGGGTCCCGTCCACGTCGAAGATCGCCAGTCGCTGCACGAACGGGGTTGGCCTATATGGGCTCGAATACCAGGATGGTCACCGTCCCGATACCGAGGAACACGACGGCGAAGGCCACCAATCCAATACTGAACAGGCCGCGCAGGAGCGGGCTGCGAAGGTATTCGTTGCCCGCGATCCGGAGTCCGAAAAGGCCGTGGATCAGCGCGAGCCACAGAAGCGCCATGTCGTAGACGCGCCAGAAGGGAATCGACCAACGATCCGCTACGAACTCGTAGTTGATCACATCCACATTGTTGATCAGATGCACGATGGCGAGATGCCCTAGGGCCAGGAACACCAGAAGGAGTCCAGAGAGCCTCATGAACAGCCAGGCGGCGAGCTCTAGGGGATCGGAGGGTCGCGGTCGTGCGTACGGATAAGTGGCCATGGGGAGCGATCCTAGACGAAGAAGACCTCTCGGAGCATCAGATAGGCCATCGGGAGGACGATCACGGGGTAGATGACCAGCCCCACTAGGAACACGTAGCGATCGTAGCGGGTGGCCCGAGGCCACAGATCGTAGACGGTGATCCGCACCCCGTTTCCTGCGTGGTAGAGCACGGCGGCGGCAAGGGCTACTTCGAGGACCCTCATGAAGGTAAGCCGGTAGATTCCGATAAAGGTCTCGTAGGCCTGTGGCCCCAGCAGCACCAACATGGTGTCCAGGATGTGGAGGAAGAGGAACAACACCACGCCCAAGCCTGTGAGACGATGGAGGGCCCAAGAGACCATACCCGTCCCGCCACGGTAGAACCGATACCCATCCATCTTCTAGGTGAGCGCTCCCCCTGTCTTTGCCTGCCCGACTGGTCGTGCGGTGGGCATTCTAGCCAGCGGCTGGGACGCGGTCAAAGCCGGGCGCCGCCTCAGGGCGATGCGTAGCCGAATCGCTGCAGAACCGCCGAGTCACGGCGCCAGCGCGGCGCCACCTTGACCCTCAGATCAAGGTAGACCTGGTGGCCCAGAAGAGCCTCAATCTCGCGCCGCGCCTCGGAGCCAATCCTCTTGATGGTCCTTCCCCCCTCACCCAAGACGATTCCCTTGTGGCTTTCCTTCTCCACATACAGAACGGTCTCGATGTAGGTCAGGTCCTCTGTCCGGTCTGTCCACTCCTCGACCACCACGGCCACCCCGTGAGGAACCTCCTGACGCAACACAGCAAGGGCGCGCTCTCGGATGAGCTCCCCGACCAGAAAGCGAATCTCCTGGTCGCTGACCTGATCCTCGGGAAAGTAGCGGGGCCCAGCGGGAAGCCGCTCCAGAACCATCTCCAGGAGGAGATCGAGATGGTCGCCCCGCGTCGCGGAAGTCAGAACCCACGCATCGGCGTCAACCAGCGCCCGATAGGCTTCAGTGACCTCCTCTGTTTGATTGGGCGCCAACAGGTCAACCTTGTTGAGGACCTGGATAATGGGTGGCGTCTCGTTCCTCATCAGCAGCCTCGCGAGCAGCCGATCGTCTTGGCTAGGCCGTTGGGACACATCGACGACGAAGAGAACCAGATCTACATCCGATGCCGTCCGCCGAGCCACCTCGACCATGTATTCCCCTAGCGCGTTCTTCGGTTCGTGGAATCCCGGCGTGTCTACGAATATGGCTTGCGCGTCTGGACGGGTGTGAATCCCGCGCAATCGCCTCCGCGTGGTCTGCGGCTTCTCAGAGACGATGGACACTTTCTGGCCTACCAGCCGGTTCACCAGGGTTGACTTCCCCACATTGGGAGCGCCCAGAACGGCTACGAAGCCGGATCGGTGGCCAGCGGGCAATTCCTCCGGAAGGAGGGAGCTGGCATCAGACTTCATGGCGACCATTATAGCCCGGACCTACGGCGGGGCGGGTCTAGCGTGGGGGGCCGATCTCCTTCCATGTTGATGGATATTCTGGCGGAGAAGACTCAATGGCCAACAAGAGAGGGGGCCGATCGGCCCCCTCAGCTGTGGAAAGCGTTGTCCTGCCTACTCGACGATCAGGGTCCCTTCCATGCCGGCCTCGCGGTGGCCCGGCACATCGCAGACGATCGTGTATTCCCCGGGCTCGTCGATGGTGAAGGTAACGCTTCCTTCGCTGCCCGCACCCACCAACCCAGTGTTGATCGGGTCGTCGGCGCCGACGACTACCCAGTTGTGCTCGAGGGAGCCGCTGTTCGTGAAGTTGACGGTGGCCGCCTGCCCTGATTCCACCGTGACCTGCTCTGGATCAAACGAGAACTCCGTCCCGTCGACGGTAAGCGTGACGCCCGCCGGGCCTGTGTCTCCCCCGCCGCAGCCCACCAGCGCCAACGCCAGGACCGCCAAAGCGGCCAATCCTAGAACTCTCCAATTCATGGAATCCTTCCCTCCTGCTCGGGCCGAAATTGGCGCCGATTATACTCGAGACCCGGCCGACTGCCCAACCGGCGCGTTAAGATCCAATCCAACCCCATGTGGCGAACGGGCTTTTGACAGCGCTGGATCTGCCTGGCTACACTGGCAAGGCTGAAGAAGGGGGGATGGAGATGACAACCGAGTTCACGGTCATGCTTGAGGACCGGCCTGGTACGCTGGCCGATCTGGGGGAGGCTCTCGGCGGGGCCGGAGTGAACATCCGATCCCTGGCCGGGTTCGCAGTCGAGGGCAAAGGGCACCTCAAGCTGGTCACGGACAACGATGACGCCACCCGTTCGGCTCTCGCGGACGCGGGGTTCTCCTACACCGACCGGGAGATTCTGGAGGTTTCCCTCGACGATCGGCCAGGAGAGATAGGTCGGTTCGCGCGGAAGATGGCGGACGCCGGCATCAACATAGACTCCGGGTTCCTCCTGGGCAGTGAGGGCGGCAAGGCGCAGGTTGCCATCGGCGTCGACAAGTTGGAGGAAGCCAAGGCTCTGCTCTGACGGGCTGATCTTCCGGAGGACGCTTGGCCCCGGCCGCGTGCCGGGGCCGCGGCCTTCGGGCCTCACTTCGAACGACGGTCAGCCGGCTGGCCGACCCTTGGTGCGGAACTGCTTCTCGTACAGCCGACGCAGGGTCTGGATTGTTTCCGCTTGGCCGGGGCTCTTGTCGTCCCGAATGCGGGTGATGCGGGCGAAGCGTAGTGCCAGCCCACTTGTATACTGGGCACTCTTCTGGATCTCGTTGAAGGCGACTTCCACGACTGTACGTGGTTCAACCCAGACCGTACCGCGGGAGCGATTCCGCTCCAGCTTGAGCAGCCGATCAGTCATATCCTGAAACTCGACGTCGGTCAGTCCCTTGAACGTCTTCCCCACCTCCAGGAATTCACCCGAACGGCTGTCTCGTGCGGCCAGGTGGTAGTTGGACAGCCAGCCGTGCCTCCGCCCGTACCCCCAATCCGCTGCCACGATCACCAGATCCAGGGACTCGGTCCGCTTGATCTTGAACCAGGCCTTGCCACGTACGCCGGGCGTGTAGGCACTGTCGAGGCGTTTGGCCATCACCCCTTCGTGGCCCGATCGATACGCAGTCTCTGCAAACGCCTCGCCGGTCCCCGCGTCTGAGACCACCTCCCGCGCGACGGTCCCCAGATCCCGGGCCATGGCTTTCAGTGCGTCCCACCTGGCCATGTATTTCTCGTCCACGAGGCTCTCGCCGTCGCGGTACAGGGCGTCGAAGAGCAGGAGTCGAACCGGAACTTCCTCCGACGCCGACTCGATGTCGTGAACCCGGCGGAACCGGCGCATGAGGTCCTGAAAGGGAAGCGGCCGCCCCTTTCGATCAATCGCAATCACTTCGCCCTCTACGATGGCCTTGTCCGCCCGGAGACCCGTCCTGACGTCCTCGGCCACATCCGGCAGGCTGTCCGTGACGTCACTTAGTCGGCGCGAGTAGATCCGGACCCGATCTTCCTTCCTCCCCTTGCGCTCCATATGAATTTGGACGCGGGCTCCGTCCAACTTGTGCTCCAGCGCCGTCTCTCCACCGTGCTCTTCTAGGGCGTCCTGGACGGAGTCCGCGGTCTGGGCCAGCATTGGCTTGAGGGGACGAAACAGCTGAGGCCGGACCGCCGCGAGCCCCTCTTTCCCTTCCAGGAGGGCGATCTCGGCCACCCGACCGATATCGCCCGTCAGCTGGTTGGCACGGCGGACCTTCGTTGCGGGGAGGCCGGCTGCCTGGGCGATGGCCTCGACCATCATTCCCTCAGAGGCGCCGTGCCGCATCTCCCCCAGGACGTTCTTCACCAGGTACTTCGCCTGTTGGGGCGTGGCGCGCTCGAGCAAGGCCCGAAGCAGCTCGTCCTTTCTGGCCCGGGAGCCTCTGCCCGACGTCTCTGCAATCTCCTCGAAGCCCCGATACACATCCAGTAGCTTCAGGACGGGTCGACGAGGTTTGTGGTCCGCTGCTTGGAGGAGGAGCAGGGCCACCTCTCCAGCGTCGACCGCCTCCGTTGCTGCGGCGCGGGGATCGGCCACCTTGCCCTCGGTCAATTCGGACAGAGTCCGGCCCACGGCACTCCACGATAGGTTGAGGCTTCGCCCGTCCCATTCGGGGAAGATCTGCCCCAGGACCAGCCGCACCCCGGGTCCGATCTCATCCGGCTCCAAGCGCTGTAGGTACGACGCGATCAGCGAGGCGAGTTCTCGCCTCTTTCGGGTGGCCTCCAGCGCCTCTCCCAGCCGAGAGACTTTCGAGAAGGCAGTGGGCATTGGGTATCGGGCTTCGATTATAGGGGTTGGTTCTGGGTGGAAGAAGCGATCGCGCTCGAGGCGAGTCGGACTGTCCTTGAATACGGGGAGCGGACCCGGTCAGCGGTTCCCGATCCGGATGTTTGAAGTGCCTCCTGGGAGCGGATAGAATCCCGCCGAGGCGACGGATGGGACGGTTGGGTCGGATGCTGCGAGAGGCCCGGGAAGGAATGGGCCTCAGCCATCAGCAGATACAGGAGGCCTCGGGGATAGAAGAATCCTACAGCAAGGCCCTGGAGGGTGACGAGTACGGCCGGTTTCTGAACGAGGCGGAGGCGATGAGCTACCTGCGGGTCTACTCCCGTCACCTTGGACTCAACCCCCGAAATTCCGTGTCTATCTATCGGTCGGAGGTTGGCTACGAGTGGCCTGAGACGGCGCGACTAGAGCGGGTCCTACGATCCGCCACGGCGTCTCAAATGCCCCTCCCGCTCGACGGAGAGGATCAAGGAAGGACGGAGGCAAGCCCGGAGCCCGACGGAGGGCCCTCCAGTCTTCGACTGCTCGCGGTCGGAGTGGTACTCTCTCTTGCCCTTGGAACTGCGGCGTTTCTTGCAGTGAACCTTCTCTGGCCTTGAAGGTGCCCTTCGTCGCCTATCTCGGCAGTCGGGTACCCGCTCTGGCGCTGGCAGTCCTCCTTGTGGCCTGCGGCCAAGCCGCCGAGGCGCCCGATCCTCCTGAGAGCGTCCCGCCTCCGGCAGGGGACGCCGCGGAGGCGAGCCCCGCACCGCCGGCAACCTCCAACCCTGTTCCCACCGTGGCGCCGTCACGACCCCTCCGGATGATCGTCATCGAGCACGCGCCCTTGCGAGCGGCTGGTGTGGACTACTTCCTGCAGCAGAATGGGATCGAGTTCGATCTGATCAAGGTGTACGAGGGCGAGCCCCTTCCCCCTTGGCAGGGGTACGACGCCATCATCTCCTCCGGGGGTCCGATGTCGCCCGAGGAGTTTGACGATCCCCGCTACCCCTTCCTGCAGGCGGAGAGAGACTACGTACTCGAGGCCTTGGCCGCGGGAAGGGGATTTCTGGGACTCTGCCTGGGAGAGCAGCTACTCGCCCACTACCTGGGTGGGGAGGTAGTGCGCGGTGACCAGGCCGAGGTCGGCTGGCTGCCCGTGAATCTCACCCCGGAGGGGGAGAATGACCCTCTGTTTGAGGGAGTCTCGTCGGAGTTCTTCGTCTTTCAGTACCACGTGGACCAGGTGGTGCGACTTCCCGAAGGAGCGGTTCGACTGGCTGGCTCCCCAGTCGCTCCCATCCAGGCCTTCCGCTATCGCGAACTGCCGGTCTGGGGGGTGCAGTTCCATCCTGAAATCCGGCCCAGCCTAGCGGAGGAGATCCTGTCGCGATCAGGTCGGCTGGCACCTCAGGGCGGGGATCTCGATGCCATGATCCAGCTCGGATACCAGGTCTACAGCGAGGCCCAGGAGACACTCTTCCGGAACTTCTTCCGCGAGGTCGGTCGCAGCGTTGTCGATTGACCCCCGCACCCTGGTGCCCGTATGCCTGGCGGCATGGGGGTTGCTTTCGGGGTGCCGATCCACTCCATTCCCGGACGTCGCCACCCAGGAGCGCCCGTCCCCAACCTCCCTTCCCGCCTCGACCGCTGTTCCCGCGCCGACCTCTACCCCTCCCGAACCGCGCTACCTCTCCCTGCGGGAGGTGTGGCGGCATGCTGCGCTCGAGACCATGTGGGACGTGGCGGCTGCCGACCTGGATGGCGATGGGACTCACGAGATCGTGGCGGGATCCCAGGACAAGGGGGTTTACGCCCTAGGCGGGACCGGTGGACTTCTCTGGCGGTTCTCTGCTACCGCGGGTGTCTACAGTGTGGGGGCGGCCGATCTCGATGGGGATGGAAGAGCTGAGGTCGCGGCGGGGTCGGACGACAACCGTCTCTACCTCCTTGGGGGAGACGGACGGCTGCTGTGGTCGCGGGCCACGGGGAGTCGTGTGGCCTGGGTCAGCGTCTCCGAGCGCGGTACATACGAGTCCCTCGTGATGGCTGGATCGTGGGACGGGAACCTCTATGGATTCGACATAGACGGGACCCCTTCCTTCGAGACTTCCTTGGGATCGGCAGTGCAAGGTATGGGCGTGGGGGATGTGGACGGAACTCCAGGCTCAGAGATCCTGGCGGCCACCGCGAGCGGGGACGTGCACGTCCTCTCCGCGTCGGGAGACCGGCTCTGGTCGCAGCCTGGGGCGGCCGTCGCCGTGCGCGAGGCTGTGGATGAGGGGGGAGCGGAGCTGCTGGTAGGAGACGGGGAAGGCAGGGTGCGCGCCCTGTCGCTCGACGGCTCCGAACGGAGGTTGGGACGCTATGGCAGCACCGTCCCTGTCCTGGCAGGCCAAAGCCGCCTCGATTCTCCAGCCATAGTCGTAGGCACGGGAGATGAGGAGGGCGAGATCTACGGCTTGGACGGTGATGGAGCGACCTTGTGGCGGTTCCCCGTGGGGAGTCCAGTTTGGTCGCTCTTGCTGGCAGATCTGGACGGCGACGGGACGAGTGAGGTTCTCGCCGGGAGCGACGATGGAATGGTGCGCGTGCTCGACCGACTTGGCCGCCTTGTGGGAATCGCCCGAACGGAGGGGCGGGTTCACGGTGTGGTGGTCTCCGATCTTGACGGCGACGGAACGAGAGATATCATCGCGCGATCGGGAAGCGAGGTGTACGCGTTTGGGTGGGACTCCACGTCAGACCCTCCGATCGTGGAACCGAGACCAGGCCCCAAGACACTCGACGATCCGCAGATGGCAGCGCTCCCCGAACCGCCGGACGGGGCCGCGGCCGAGATCCTGGTTGTGGGGGATGTCTTCCCGTGTCGCACCGTAGAGGAGAGAATGATCCGCTTCGGACCCAGCTATCCATTCCTGCGAACCCATCTCTACCTCCAGTCGGCGGACCTGTCAGTGGCTAATCTGGAATGCCCTCTGTCTCTCCGAGGAGCCCCTATCGAGAAGCGATTCCTCTTCCGCGCTCCGCCCGATCTGGCTTCGGGCCTCATCGGCGCTGGGCTAGACGTGGTCACTCTGGCCAACAACCATATGCTCGACTTCGGGGCTGAAGCGTTCCTCGACACGTTGGCCCACGTGGATGACCTCGGCCTCCTCCGGGTCGGAGCTGGAGCGACCGCCGAGGAAGCGCGACGTGTCCTCACGCTCGAAGTCCAGGGCGTCAGGCTGGCACTCCTCAACTACGCGGCCCTGCGCTGGCGAGGCTCGAACGAGGTACCCACCTTGGATCGGATCTCATTCGCAGAGACAGCGCGGATCCGCCAGGATGTGGCTGGGGCCGCGGAGGAGGCCGACCATGTCATCGTGGTCTTTCACCTGGGCACGGAGTATCAGGTAGCACCCGACTCCGAGCAGTTGACGGTGGCCCGAGCCGCCGTCGAGGCCGGGGCGCGGCTGGTGGTGGGACACCATAGCCATGTGGTCCAGCCGGTAGTGACCTACCTCGATGGCTTGATCGCCTACGGCCTGGGCAACTTCGTCTTCGACATCGACATCTTGGAGCGAGCACGAGAGGGCGCGATGTTGCGAGTCTTCTTCTCGCGGGAGGAGCTTCTGCGTGCGGAACTGATCCCCGTTCGCATTGTCGACGATGTCCAACCCAGGCTCCTGCTAGACGAGGATGGGCGGCCTGTGGTGCACCAGGTGTACCCGTGAGGCGGCGGCTTGGTTCGTTCCTTTTGCTCCTGGCGCTCGGCGCAGCCTGCCAGGCGGAACCTGTGACGCTCACCCCAAGAGACACCGAGCCGGCGACGGCCACCCGTCAGGATGATGATCCATCTCCCACGACGCCGCTGCTGGAGGAGGTAGTGCTCGGCACATCGGTCCAGGGCAGACCGATCACCGCCCACCGCGTCGGCGTCGGAACCCAGAAGGTGGTGCTGATAGGAAACATGCACGGCGGCACCGAAGCCAACACCTACCGGCTGATGGTGGGGGTCCTGGCTCATTTCCGGCTCCGCCCCGAGGTGGTTCCGGAGGGTGCCGTCCTCTGGATCGTTCCAACCGCAAACCCTGACGGGCTACTATCTGACACGCGACTCAACGCCCGCGGTGTGGACCTCAACCGAAACGCCGACACCCGAGACGATCCTTGTCCCGACAGCCGCTGGCAACCGGACACCCACACCTCGGAAGGGATCATCCCCGGAGGCGGAGGGTCGGAGCCCTGGTCGGAACCCGAGACACAGGCGCTCCGGGACTTCCTGGCCGATGCCCAGGTCGTCGTCTCCTACCACAGCCAGTGGGGAGCCGTGCTAGCTGGGGGTTGCGAGAAGAGCCCGGCCACCCTGCGTCTGGTGGAGACCCTGCGGGCTGCAACGGGCTATCCGGTGCCCGAGACCGGTTTCGTCGCCTATCCAGTGACGGGGGATCTAACAGACTACCTGGCCGAGCGCGGCGTGGCGGTGGCGACCATCGAGCTTACTGACAAAGTAGATCCGGAATTGGAGCGCAATCTGGAGGGGATTCTTGCCGTATTGGATGGGTTGGACGCGATCCTGGCCGAAAAGGAGGAGAATCCGTGAGAACTCACATCGTGAACATTGGGCCGACCCTGGGGGCTGTTGCCTTGTGGCTTGTGGTGGGCTGCACCCCCCTGCCGGAGGAAACGCTGGTTCCGCAGCCGACTCCCACCCGGACGACCACGCCTACGCCAACACCGACGTTGACGCCCTCACCATCGCCTACCGTCGTGGCTACTCCTACTCCCCGGCCTCTCGCCCGAATCGCGTTTGGATCGGACCGTTCCGGCGTCCACGACATATATGTGATGAATGAAGATGGCTCCGATTTGGTCCAGATCACCGAGTCGCCGGGCTTCGAGGGCTATCCGGTGTGGTCCCCCGATGGTACCAAGCTGGCTTTCCAGTCCGTGGTGGCAGGCGAGTCGGAGGTGATAACCCTGGATCCAGAGACGGGGGAGACGGTCAATCTCACGCACACCCCCGGCTTTGAGGATGTGCCCAGTTGGTCGCCAGACGGGAGCCAATTGGCCTTCTACCGGGTTGGCGAGGATTGGGAGATCTTCCGGGTGGACGCCGATGGAGCCAATCAGGTGAACCTCACCAACCACCCGGCGCTCGACGCCTTCCCGTCTTGGTCACCGCTCGGTCCCATCGCCTTCTACTCCAATCGCGACGGGGACTGGGAGATCTACGTGATGGAGCCCGACGGCAGCAATGTGCGCCGGCTTACTCACAGCCCCGGGTTCGATGCCTACCCCTCCTTCTCCCGCGACGGGAGCAAGATCCTTTTTCACTCGCATCGTCTCTCCGGCGAAGAGGGGGGCGGTGATATCTTCATCATGGATGCAGACGGCTCGAATCAGCGCCCTCTGATCGTGAGCCCTGGTGAGGACAGCGACCCCTGCTGGTGCAGCGCAAGCGACCGGTTTGTGTTCTCCTCGGACCGCGACGGAGACTACGAGATCTTCATCGTGAACATCGACGGCAGCGGGTTGACGCAGCTAACCCACAACACCGTCTCGGACATCGAGCCCGATTGCTGGGAGCCAGGACATTGACGAAATCGGACCTCGTCCTCCTCCCGCTCCTGACGGCGGCTCTTCCCCTACTGGCGGGCTGCTCCGCATCCCCTGGACCACCGGTGGCTTCCCAACCGACGTCAACCCCCCGGCTGGCGCCGACCGCCACCCCTTCTCCTACACGCACACCCGCTCCCACCCCTACCATCCAGTCCGCCGGCGCGCTCACCCTCGGCCCCGGAAACGCCCAGATCTTCCGGTATCCGTCGGACACCTTCGTCCGGCCGCTGGCGCTGTCCGTGGCGCACGAGATGGCTTACCTTCTCGACGGCGGCCGGCTTCTGGCCGTCCGTCTCAGCGACGGGGCTCTCTCCCTCGTGCCCTTCCCAGCAGAAGGGATCGAGGGGGTGCCAGTCAAGGATCTCAGCGATCTGGCCGTGGCGGAGGATGGCAGCCTGATCCTCTTGGATCGGTCAGGGGATGTGTACCGCTGGGCACCGGACACCGGGGAATGGAGCTTGGAGCGGATCGCCACCTTCGCTGCCGCTTCGCCCCGTCAGTATCTGGCATCCGCTGCCACGTGGGAGGAGGGCTTCTACCTCCTCGACATCAACCTGGATCTGGTGTGGCGTCACGTCGGAGGCCAGGCCTCCGTCGCTCTAAGCGACGCCGTGCTGCACGAGGCCGTCGACTTCGCTGTGGACGGCGCGTTCTATGTGATCCCCGGCGACGAGGAATCGGGCGGCGTGGTGAAGCTACGGTCGGCCGGGGGGGTGGACGCTGCCTTCTCGGCCCCGGTCTCGGATGATGATCTCCGACTTCTGGAGCTCGACCCCGGAGGTCTCCTGTATGTGGTACAGGAGGAACCAGCGCGCATCCTGGGGCTTGATCGCGAGACGGGCGCTCTCGTGCGGGAGATTGAGCTGTGGGATCCCGACGCGGAGATCCTGGCCCTCTCTGTGGATGGGGGCAGGGTCCGCGTGGCCGCGCGGGACGCCCTCTATCTCTATCCGGGGCTGATGGATGGAAGAGATCCGCCGACCGACCTGCCCCCCCTCGCGTCTCCCCTGCACGATCCGCTGCTGCTGGACGGGCTGCCCGTTCTTGGCCCTCCGCTGGAAGGGATGTTGCTCACTGAGCTCAGCTTCCGGCTCCCGGGTGCCCCACGCCGCTACCGCTACGGCGTCCACGAGGGGACCGATTTCTTCCGGGTCTCAGGTGGCACGGTGCGCACCGGCGACCCGGTACAGGCGGTGGCGGAGGGTACCGTGGTACGGGCCGACTGGGACTATGTGGAGCCCTCGGGATCGGAGATGCAGGCATTCCTGGACACGGCCCGAGCCCGTCGCTACACTCCGCCGGAGATCCTCGACAGGCTCCGGGGACGGCAGGTCCACCTCGATCTTGGCACAGGTGTAGTGGTCTACTACTCTTACCTAAGTGGACTCGCCGACGGGATCGTGGACGGAGCCACTGTCGAACAAGGTCAGATTCTCGGGTTCGTCGGCAACTCGGGCACGCCAGAGGCTCAGATCTCCCCAGAGACTGGCGCTCATTTGCACCTCGAGATACGCATCGGAGATGGGTACCTGGGCCAACACCTCCGGCCCGCGGAGGTTCGAGCTTGGTACCTCCGCATCTTCGGTTGGGAGTAGCTTGGAGCGACGGACCTAGCCGTGGACCCGCGGAGGGTTCTCGCTATATCAGCCACAGGAGCCGCCCTTGTAGTCTCACTTGGGCTGGGGCTGTCCTTGGTTCGCTACAGCCAGCTGCGCGGTCGTGTCCCAACCGGTGTCTCGGCGGGCGGCATCGCGTTGGGGGGCCTTTCACAAGAAGAGGCTGAGGCTCTTCTTCGAGAAGAGGTCGCGGCCCCCCTCAACCTCCCTGTCCAGCTGAGCTATCTGGGGGACACTGTCCCTCTTCTTCCCTCGGAGGTCGGATTTCAGGTGGATGTCGCCACCATGGCTGCCGAGGCCTTCCGCCTGAGCGAGGAGGCCGAGCGCGGCTTCTTGGCAGGCTTCATCGGATACCTGACGGGCCAGGAACCGCTGGGCCCTCAGGAGATCCGTCTGGTGACGACGCTCGACGAGCCGGCCCTGCGGGGCTTCCTTGTTCGCCTGGGCCAGGAGAAGGACCGACCACTCCGGCCGATCTCAGCGATCACGAACAGCTACGTCTTTGACCCCGGCCAATCTTCTCGAACGCTGGAGGTGGAGGCCTCGATCACCAGTGTCGCCAACGCCCTCAATCAGGTGGGAGATCGCAGAGTCGATCTGGTGGTACTTGAGGAGCACCCGCAGCCGCCGCCCCTCTCCGACCTCATCGCGCTGGCAGAGCACCGCGTCCAGGAGTTCCCGGGAATCGTGGGCTTCTACGTCGTGGATCTGTCCACGGGCGAGGCCGGTGGTTTCAACGAAGCCGTGGTGTTCTCGGGAATGAGCCTCCTCAAGATCGGAGTCATGCTCCAGACCATGGTCGACTTCAACGGCGAGGCCCTCACCGAAGGGATGATCAACCTGATGTGGGGTCTGCCTACGGATCCGGGGCAGCGCACCAACGAGCTTATGGCACAGATCGGGCTGGGGGATGCCCTGGCTGGCGCCCGCCGGGTGACCGCCACAATGGCCGATCTCGGTCTCGGGAAGACCCTGATCTTGTGGCCATACGGCATCGAGACCGCCGGAGCGGCTGGCCCAGGGCTGGCCTCCCGGCGTCCCATCCGGACGGAGCGACCTCCCGAGCAGGAAGCCAATCCGGATCCCTTCATCCAGACCACTCCCGAGGAGATCGTCCGGCTCCTGGAGATGCTCTACCGGTGTTCCCTCGACGAAGGAGCCCTGCTGGCGGCCTTTCCGGAGGAGCTGACCGCAGACGACTGCGGGTTCATCCTGGAGGTGCTGGAGACCAACCCCATCGGGACCTGGATCCGAAGCGGGATCCCGTCCGATCTCCGGTTCGCTCACAAGCACGGCTTCTCCGCCCAGACGATTGCCGACGCCGGAATCGTGTTCTCTCCAGGCGGCGACTACGTCATAGGGATCTTCGCCTACGCGAACGTGTCCTGGCTCGGATGCTATCCTCACCCGGTCTTCTTTGACATCTCTCGGGCGGCCTACGGCTTCTTCAATCTGGAGTCGGGGCCTTGGGAGCCGCCCGCCCCTGCATGCTTCTAGCCCGCGCCCAGTCCGTGCTGCTTCTGGTGGCTGGCTTGGTGCTGTGGGCTTGCACCCCTACCGTCAACCCAATCACCCGCGTGCCCAGCACGCCGAGTCCGGTTCCCGAACCCTCCCCCGAGCCTCCCACTCCGGAGCCTGCCCGGGCGCTCGTCTACCAATCGAACCAAGCCGGGAACTGGGAGATCCTCCTGGGCTGGCTCGGGTCGGATGAAGCCTGGAATCTGACAGCTCATGAGGCCGAGGATCGAAACCCAGCGTGGTCCCCCGATGGACGGACCGTGGCCTTCGAGTCGCACAGAGATGGGAACTGGGACATCTACCTCTTGGAGATGGACACAGGGGCGATCTCCCGCCTGACCGAAGAGATCCACTACGACGGCAGCCCGGCCTGGGCCCCGGAGGGTGACCGAATCGCTTTCGAGTCATACCGCGATGGGAATCTCAATCTATACCAAATCGGCCTGGCCACGGGGGAGTTGACCCGTCTGACCGATGACCCGGCCGGGGACTATGGTCCTTCCTGGTCGCCCGACGGCTCCAATCTGGCCTTCACCTCATGGCGCGACGGCGACAAAGAGATCTATGTACTGGATCTTGAGGCCGGATCGCTGCGAAACGTCACAGACCACCCAGCGGACGACGAAGATCCCAGCTGGTCCCTGGATGGTCGGCGCCTGGCGTTCATCTCAACTCGGGACGGAATCGGAGAGGTCTACTCTCTGGATCTGGAGTCGGGCGACCTGGCGCGGATAACGTCTGATGACGTGGGCCAGCGGGCGCCGGCCTGGCTGCCCGGCGGCGGGTTGATCTACGCGGAATACGACAAGGGGGAACCCTTCGAGGTGTACCACGAGTTCCGGGACGGTCACTGGAACCTGACGTGGGGTGATTCTGCTGGAGAAACGCTGGGCGTGCTACAGGTCCCCGGTGACCAGGAACACCCGACACCGACCGAGGTCCCCGTGATGCCGCCAGCCTGGGCACAGCATGCCGACTTTTCCGAGGCTGGCTCGCAGCTTCCGGAAACGCCTGGGACCGAAGGGACAGGGGAACCTCAGAATGGCTCCCGAGGGCTGGTCTCCCTCTTCGGCGACCCGGCGGGGCCGTTTCGGTTGTATCAGACGGCGGCGGAGGCCTTCTTCGGTCTGCGGGAGGTCGTGCTGGAGCGATCTGGGTACGACTACCTGGGCACCCTCAGCGACGCCTTCCGACCCCCCGACTTCCACCGCACCCGGTACAGCTACCTGAGCTGGCACAAGACAGGCCGGGCCGTGGACCTTCTGTTTGAGCTCCGGGAGGGGGAGGGAGGGGACCGGCTGGAGGTCGTCCGGGAGGACATCGGATCGGAGACCTACTGGCGTATCCTCATCCGGGTCCGGTCCCAGGACGGCTCGATGGGAGAGCCGCTCAAGAGCGCGCCATGGCAGTGGTGGTTCCACTTCAGCCGGGTCTGCGATCCCGATGGCGAAGGCGGCCGACCCAAGCCGATACCCCAAGGCTACTACCTAGACTTCACCGAGCTGGCCACGCGGTTCGGCTGGCAGCGTATCGCCGCCTACGAGCAAGCCGACTTCAACTGGAAGTGCGACACTCTTGGCCGAGAGTACTGGCACTACAACTTCATGGAGGGGCTGCGCTGGTACGAGGCGATCAGCCTCCTGTACCCGGAGCAGGCCCTGGCCGAGCACTTCAGTTGGGAAGAAGGATTGGCCTTCGGACTGAGTCCGGAGCTTCTGGAGCGGAAAGGGCTTCCCCCGCCGGACTCCTAGGCACCGCGTTTTGACACCTCCAGGGGGGTGTGCTAGCATTCTGGGGAAAATTCCTCACTCGGTCCTCTGACTGGGTTGGGGAAGAGTCCGCACCCTGGAGGCGGGAACCCCGGAGCCGTGATAAAGCCCCGCCAGACCCTTGAGCCCCGCTTGGATGTTAGCCCAGAGCTGGTCCTGTCCGGCCAACTCCTCCAGTGGGGCGCGTTGGACCTGGAACAGGCGGTCGCCCAGGAGCTGGAGGAGAATCCCGCACTCGAGCTGGTGGACGAGGCTCGCTGTGCCGACTGCGGGGCACTCACCTCCGGCGAGCGCTGCCCTATCTGTGCCGGGGAGAATCGCACCCTCGCCGACGCGCTGAGACAGGGACTGTCCAGATCCCGCTCAGGCAGCTTCGATCCCGAGGATGACCGGGGCGATTGGGATCCTTGGGAGCGTGTTTCGGCCGGGGTCTCCCTGTCTGAGCATCTCCTGCGCCAGCTGGAGTCGGCGCTGGAATCTTCTGACCATCCGATCGCTCGGGTCCTCGTGGGAAGTCTCGACGGACACGGATTCTTGGACGCATCTGTGGACGAGATCGCCGATTGGGCGGGAGCTTCTCCATCCAGCGTGGAACGAGTTCTCGCCGTCCTTCAGGAGCAGGATCCCTCGGGCGTCGGGGCCCGCGACGTCAGGGAGTGCCTTCTGATTCAGCTGCGGGGCCGTGCGGGGGAGCACGCACCCCTGGCCCGATCGATCGTGGCCGATCACTGGGAGATGCTGGCCGATGGCAGGCTGGACCGGCTTGCCGAGACCTCCGGCGCCTCGGAGGAACAGGTGATCGCGGCCCTCCGCTACCTCCACCAGAGCCTCAATCCCTATCCGGCCCATGCCTACAGTCGGGGTTCTCGTGGGATGGCCGGTGAGGGGCCGGCCTTCGTGCGTCCCGATCTGATCATCCAGGCGGCTCCCGAAGGCGATGGGTTCCGAGTCGAGTTGCCGGACGAGCACCGGTACCGATTCCGGATACAGAGGCTGTATCGCGAGCTCCTCCAGGCCGAGGATGAGGACCAGGATCCCGATCAAGCTCACATTCAGGGACAGGTCGGCCGCGCCCGGCTCTTCCTGGATGCCTTCCGACGACGGTGGCGAACCCTTCGTCGGGTGGCAGAGGCACTGGTTGAGCACCAATCTGACTTTCTCCGATCAGGGGCTGGTCATCTGAGGCCCCTGACCAGGGCCGAATTGGCCGATTGGCTCGACCTGCACGAGTCCACGGTCAGCCGGGCCCTGGCCGACAAGTTCGCCCAGCTCCCCGATGAGCGAATCGTCCCCGTTTCTGACTTCTTCGATGGCAGCCTTCCGGCCAAGGAGGCGATCCGGGGACTGGTAGCTGCTGAGACCCAGCCCCTGAGCGATGGACAGATCTCCGATCGCTTGGCCGAGGCGGGGTTCGAGATCTCTCGGAGAACCGTGGCGAAGTACCGGGAGGCCATGGGGATCCTCCCTGCACCCCTCCGCCGCCTGACGGAGAGCGACGGCGTGCTCTCCTCCCGCGGCCCGCACGCTCCGGCCTGAGGAGAGGAATGCCGGACCTGGGTCTTCTTAGCAGGCGAGGGTTGCTCGTTCTGGGTGGAGGTGCCCTCCTGCTGTTGGCCATCTTTGCGCTGTTTCAAATCGGCGCCGGAGGCCCGTCCTTCCTGGACCCCGATTCTCGCCAACTCCTCTCTGACCGAGGGACCGTCCGGCTTGCCACCTCGAGTCGGAATCCGCCGTTCGGTTTTCGCGAGGGCGATGGCATCTACCGAGGGTTCGAGCGCGAGTTGGGGGACGCGCTGGCTTCTCTTCTCGGCGTGGAAGTGCTTCTGCTCCCAGTTGATGATGGCCTAGGTCTCATCCTCGAGGGCGGGGCGGATGCCGCCCTCGGCTTCGTGAGCACGGAGTCTCAGGTCGAGGGACTCCTCGTCACCGAGCCCTATCTGTCGAGCGCCCTGAACCTCGCCTTCGCCGCAGAACGCGAGGGCGAGCTCACGCTGGCCTCCCTCGGGGGCGAGGTCGTGGCGGTCCGCAGGTCGGGGCCGGGACTGAATGAACTGCAGGGCTCGGGAGCCATTTCCCTCCCTGTCGCGGGACCCGCCGAGGGGCTCGCTGCCGTCCGGCAGGGTCAAGCGGCAGCTTTCTTGGGCGATGTCCAGGCGATCCGCTACCTGCTGGAGCAAGACGAGGGAGAGGAGGCTCTTATCGTCGGGCCCGAAGTGGCTTCCCTCAGCTACACCGCAGCGCTCCCTGAGAACCTGGCTGCCCTCTTGCCGATTCTGGACGGAGCGTTGTCCGTCCTCCAAGAGAGGGGCGAGCTGGCTCGCCTCGAAGCGCGCTGGTTCGGGACGCCTGTCCAGGAGGCGGCTGGCCCGTCCGCCAGTGGATTGATTGGGGCCGGGCTGGCCTTCCTCGTTGGGGTGCTTCTGTCGGCGGGCGCCTTCTTGGCGTGGACCCGAGGACTTCGGCGTGAGGTCCGAACCGGAGAGGCGGCGCTGGCCAGCCTGGAGGATCGCTACCGGAAGCTCATCGAAGGTGGATACGACGCCCTCATGACCATCAGCCCGGCCGACGGCAGCCTGCTCGAGGCCAACCGCCGAGCGGAGCGGCTGACTGGGTACCCACGAGGTGAGCTCCTCACGATGGATCTCGGTCAGCTTCTTTCGATGAAGGACCGCCGCCGCGCCATGGAGGGACTTCAGGCTGCCGTTCTGTCTGGCGCCGGGTCGGCCAGCGATGTCGCTCTGGTACGCAAGGACGGGGAGAACATAGCGGTCGACCTGAGCGCCCACATGGTTTCGTCGGACGGTCGCCAGGTGATCCAGTGCATCCTGCGGGACGTCACAGAGGCCGAGGCCATGCGGCGGGAGTTGGTGGAGCGCAGTCAAGACCTGGCAGGCATCAACGCCATCGCTGCGGCTCTGTCCCGGACGGTGGACCTTGAGGGCGTGCTCGGCCAGGCCTTGGACCATTCGCTTTCGCTGACCAGGATGGACGCGGGAGAGATCTACCTTCCTACGGACAGGGGTTCGGGCTTTCGTCAGGCGGTCCAGGTGGGATTGGTCGAGCCCAGCTCCGACTCCAAGGTGGGCGTCTCCCTGGCCAAGGAGGTGGTGGAGAGGAACCGCGTGGTAGCCGTGAGCGACCTGGCCGCGGATCCCCTCCTGGAGGGAATGCGTCCCCCCCGGGGCGGTTTCGGTTCTCTGGTGGCCGTCCCCCTCCAGGCCAAAGGCCAAGTTCTGGGAGTGCTCAATCTGTACCGGCGCACGCTCCATCGCTTCACCCCCGACGATCAAAGGCTGTTGGAGGCCCTCGGCAAGCAGATCGGCGTGGCGGTGGAGAACGCTCAGCTCTTCCGACGGTTGGAGACGGCAGTGGAAGAGCTGTCGGCAGTCCGGCAGTTCAACGAATCGATCCTGCAGAGCATGACCGACGGAATCCTGGTGGTCGACCCGGCGGGACAGGTGACCTTGGCCAACCGCGCCGCGGGACGGATGCTCGGATACAAGGAGGGAGATCTGGAAGGAGAGGCCGTCGACGAGGTGCTGGGTGATGCGTCCGTCATGGTCCGCGAGAGCTTGGAACGCGGGATGATCGTCACGCCTCGGGAGATCGAGGTTCCGAAGCGGGGCGGCGGAATAGTGCCCTTGGCAGCCAGCATCAGTCCCCTCCAGGGGGAGAAGGGGGCCGTGCGGGGCGGGGTGGTCGTCGTGCGGGATCTCAGCGAGGCCCGGGCCATGGAGGCCGAGCGACGGCGGCTGGACAGGCTGGCCCTGTTGGGAGAGATGAGTGCCGTCGTGGCCCATGAGGTGCGAAACCCTCTGGCCGCCATCGCTGCCGGCATCCAGCACTTGGTCGCGACCACCGGACCCGAAGCCCCCTCACACGACAGCCTGCAGATGATCCTCGAGGAGAGCGACCGGGTGAACCGGATCATCGAGGAGATCCTGATCATCTCGCGTCCGGTGAGACTGAAACTTGCGCCCAGCGACATCTCTGAGGTGATGGGGCGGGCGCTCCGCCGTCTGGAGCCGCAGGCCGAAGAGCGGGGCGTCGCCGTCCGCTGGGACCGAGATCCAGAGCTTCCTCCTCTGCGCGGGGACGAAGCGCGCCTGGAGCAGGCCTTTTCCAACCTTCTCCAGAACGGGCTGGAGGCGATGCCCGATGGAGGACGGCTCGAAGTGCGCACCAGCGTCTCTCCTGAGGGCGATAGGGCCGTGGTCACTGTAGGGGACAGCGGTGAGGGGATCGCGGACCGCGACCTGGGACAGATCTTCGAGCCATTCTTCACCACCAAGCCGGGGGGAACCGGCCTCGGGCTCGCGATCGTGCGTCGTATCGTGGAAGAGCACGGCGGCGAGATCTCCGTGGAGAGCGAGCTGGACGCCGGAACGACCTTCACCGTGAACTTGCCGCTGGAAGGCTAGGATGGCCCAGCAGGTTCTGCTCATCGATGCGGAAGAAGCGACAAGCTTCTTCCTCCGCCAGGCTCTGGAAGAGGAGGGGTACGAGGTGCTCTGGTCGCGCACCGGTCAGGAGGGACTCGGAACTCTGGCCCGCGAGTCTGTGGACCTGGTCCTCATCGAAACGGAGCTGCCCGATGGCGATGGGCTTGAGCTGCTGCGGACGATTCGCGCCGAAGGCAGGGATGGTCCCGGCGTGCTGATGATCGGTCCCGGCTCGGTGGGAGATGCAGTGAAGGCCATGAGGCTGGGCGCCGCCGACTACCTGGAGAAGCCGGTCGATCCCTCGATGCTTCGGGCCGCTGTCTCCCGTGCCCTGCCGTCCGGGAGCAGGACTTGGTCCGGGACCGTCCGTTCGCCCGATGGCCCGGAGCTCTCCGACAAGCAGGAAGGAACCGGGACCGAGATTGAGATCTCCGCTGACTTGGACCCGGCGTCCCGCGGACGGCGCGAATCCCAGAAGGCACGGGCCACTCAGCGCCGCTGGGAGTCTCTGATTCGCCTCGACAACCTCACCCTCCGCCTGCTCACCGCAGATAGCACGGAGGAAGCTGTGGCAGCGGGGTTGCAGGCGGCGCTGGACCTTCCTCCAGTCGGCCGCGCGGCCGTGTTCCTGCTCGATGCCGCCCGCGATGAGTACCGGCTTGTCGACCATCGCTTGTTCCCCTCGGCCTCCTTCGAGGAGCGGGCGAGCCGCCGGCTTCATTCCGGCTACGGCCTGGTGGAGCGGCTCCGGGAGGAGGCCGGGCCGATCCTGCTGGAGGAGGATTCGGCGGATCCCTGGTACTGGAGCGTGGTCTCGAAAGCTCCCGGAGTGGGAACCGGCGCGCTGATACCCGTCTCAGGCAACGGCCAACTCCTCGGGGTGCTGCTGGTGGTGGGCCACCCGGCCCAGGCGCTCACCCCCGGCCACCTCGAGGAGTTGGTTGGCTTCGGCCGCCGGCTGGGGGCCGGCCTCACCCGGTACAAGAGCGAGGCGCGTCGGCGGGCGAGCCGGAGACTGGAGGTGCGGGGTCGGTTGCGGCAGGAGGCCTGGCGCTCATTGCCCCTTGCCGCGTTGGTGCTCGACGGAGAAGGACGGGTCGTCGTGGCCAGCCGGAGGGCGGAGCGGTTTCTGGGGAACCCCTCCCGCCTCGTCGGCCGTTCGCTGGCCGCGCTGCTGGGGTCGGAGACCCTTGGCGCCCCGGATGACGGAGCCGCGCGCTGGGCGCCGTGGTGGGAGGAACTCGAGATAGGAGACAGGCGGCTGAGGGTGTCCCTTCACCTCTGGGATGCAGAGTTTGGATCCGGATCAGTGGTCGTGCTCCACGACCTGGAAGAGGAGGCCAGACTGGAGCGTGTTCGGGAGCGCGCGGGCTACGGCTCGGCCTTGGAAGCGATCTCGGCGACCGTGGCTCACGAGATCCGGAACCCCCTGGCTGGCATCGTAACCGGGATCCAGCACCTCGCGGGGCAGAGCGATCCCGATGATGAGGGCCACGAAGGGCTGCAGATGATCCTCCAGGAGAGCCTGCGGGTGAAGCGGGTGATCGACGAGCTCCTCCTCTTGTCGCGCCCGGTGAGGTTGCAGCCGGTGCCCACCGACCTCGGGCAGACCCTCCACGCAGCCGTCGAGGCCTGTCGCTCGCAGGCCGAGGCCCGCGGCTCGGGGATCGAGACACACCTGGGCCGTGACCTCAAGGCAGTCCAGGGCGACCCCGATGCGCTCCAGCGGGCCTTTCGCCACCTTCTTCTTGCTCTCATCGCTGGCCAGTCTGGATCGGGATCGATCACTGCTTCGGCCGTGAGCGACCCTGCCGACGGGGACGGGTACGCCGAGATCGAGATTCGACGGGACCAGGCTGCCGGGGCGGCCTCTGGCTCCTCCGATGGCAGTGAATCGGGATTCTCGGTGGAGGCGGGAGCCCCTCTGGGCCTGGCGGTGGCCCGCAGGATCATCGAAGCCCATGGAGGCGAAATCCAGGCCGAGAGTGACCCAATGGGGGCCACGGCATTCGTCGTCCGAATCCCACTGGGAGGGTAGGGTAAGGTGAGTCGCACCATCCTGATCGTCGAGGACGAGTCCACCCTCAGCCATTTCCTCAGGGAGTCCCTCCTCGAGGAGGGCTACGAGGTAGTCGCGGCGGGGACGGGCCGGGAGGGATTGGAGGCCGTAGGACAGCGCGAGATCGACCTGGTCCTCCTCGACCTCAAGCTGCCCGATGTGGAGGGGATGGAGGTGCTCCGGGCCATCCGTGCCGGCGATGCCGAATTGCCGGTGATCATGATGACAGGGTACGGATCGGTTGGCAGCGCCGTGGAGGCCATGCGGCTCAAGGTCTATGACTATCTTGAGAAGCCCCCCGATCTTGATGATCTCAAGCTGACGATCGCGCGCGCCCTGGAGTCGCGTGCCCTGCGCGAAGAGCTTGCCCGGCTGCGGGGCCGGGGCGATGGGGATCGTCCCTGGGTCATCGGTGACAGCCCGGCTATGCGAGAGATAGAGAGGCTCGTGGCGCGGCTTGCGGCCAGCAAGGCCAGCGTGCTGATCCAGGGGGAAAGCGGCACGGGCAAGGAGGTCATCGCCCGCGCCCTCTATCGTCAGAGCGACCGCGCCGATGGTCCCTTTGTGGCCATCAACTGCGCGGCGATCCCGGACACCCTCCTTGAGAGCGAGCTGTTCGGCCACGAACGCGGCGCCTTCACCGACGCCAAGCGACAGAAGAAAGGGCTGCTGGAGACGGCCGACGGCGGGACACTGTTTCTGGACGAGATCGGGAGTATGAGGCCGGATCTGCAGGCCAAGCTGCTCCGGGTGCTGGAGACCGAGTCCTTCCGTCGGGTAGGGGGCGAGCGTGACATCCAGGTGGACATCCGGGTCGTTTCCGCCAGCAACCGGGACCTGAGAGCCGCCATGGATTCGGGGGAGTTTCGCGAGGATCTCTACTACCGGCTTGGGGTGGTCGTGATCGAGGTGCCGCCGCTTCGCGACCGACCGGGCGATGTCGACCCTATGGTCTTGACTTTCCTGGCCGAGTACGCAGAGGCCATGGGAAAGAACGTGACCGGGGTCTCAGAGGAGGCGATGGAGCTCCTTCGCAGGTACGACTGGCCCGGCAACGTCCGAGAGCTGAGAAACGTGATGGAGCGCGCGGTCATCCTCTGCGACGGCGATGAGATTCAGCCGGCTCACCTGCCCGGAGAGATCGTTACCGACAGGGCCTTCTTGCCTCTGGCCCCGTCGCTTGAGGCGACCCTCGACGATGCGGGCATCGATCTGAAGGGGACGGTCGCCGAGTTCGAAAGGCGGATGATCGCCCAGGCGCTGGAGCGGACCGGCGGAAACCAGAGCGAGGCTGCCCGCCTCCTGGGCGTCACCCGCGACGTCCTCCGCTACTCCCTTTCGAAGTACGGCCTGAAGTAGCCTCTCCTCGCGTCCTCATCCACCGCGGGCCCCGGATCACGTACTCCACCTTCGGCTAGCACAGCTCTCTGAACGCGTCCTGGCTCGCTGCCCTCGTCCGTCCAGCCGGCGCTGGCACACAGCTCCTGTTGCGCGCCGATCCCTCTTCTGATGGGGGATTTCCCCCAGTTGGGGAAGTCCCCCCAGTGTCACCCCGTCTCACCGAACCGCGGTAGTCGATCCGGGAGCCGCCGAGGAGCAGTCGGGCGCTCTCTCCACGCCTGAATCGGGCCTGTCAGGCACGGATCTTGCTGCTCCCCAATCGTGGAGCCCGCCCCATCTCGGTCGGCAGGGGGCTGGCACGGATCTTGCGAGTATCTCATGTAGAGGAACTTGAGTGGCGACCGCGATCACGCAGAAAAGGGTAGACGCACGAACCTCCCGAATCCTCATCGCTGAGGACGAGCGAACCCTGGCCCACTTCCTGCGCAGCGCGCTGGAGGAGGAGCCGGGGTACGAGGTTGAGGTTCGCCATTCAGGCGAGGACGCGCTGGAGGCGGTAGCTGAGAGGCAGCCGGACGTGATCATCGCCGACCTGAGGATGCCTGGCCTGAGCGGGATCCAATTGCTGCGCGCCGCCCGAGGGCTCCAGACCAGAACCCAGGCCATTCTCATGACCGCCTATGGATGCAGCGATGTGGAGGCGGAGGCGGAACGCGTCGGAGTCTCTGCCTATGTCAGCAAGCCCTTCGAGATGGAGGAGATGAAGCAGCTGGTCCGCCGTGCCGTGCGGATCGCGAAAGGAGGTCCCAATGCCAGCCGCTGACCTCGAGGTCGGGATGGCGGTGATCCTGTTCCTGATCGGGGTGGTCTGCACCGTCTCCGGTCTGTGGATCATCCTGTCCAAGGAGTACCACAGCGCCATGAAGCACCTCTCGGCTCAGTCCATAAAGATCAGTGGCCGGGCCGTCACGCAGGATGCCGTGGCGCCAATCATCGACTCCGCTTCCAACCTGGTGGAAGCCATCAACCGGCTGATCCGTACCGCTGCCGGTATCGGTGCCTTCCTCACGGTCGCGGGTGTCACCATCAGCATAGTCGCCTTCTGGCTCACCACGGGGCTCTAGGGGAGGGCCCATGGCGGAACGCAATGAAGGGGCCGCCCCTTCGGGCCTGGCGGTCCTGCGCCGGCATCTGGCCGGGGTGCAGGAGCGCTCCGGAGGTGCTGGCGGCCCCTACATCCCACCTCGGCTGACGCGACCCCTCGCGGACAGTCCCGCCCCGGACGCCACCCGGGCGATCCTGGATGCGGGCCGAGCCGTGGTGCTCGGCGGACCGGGGGCAGGCAAGACGGTCTTCTTGGAACACTTGGTGACCGTCTTGGCGGAGGACGCCATGCCGGGAGAGCGGGATCGTCCCGTGCCTCTGCTGGTGGACCTGGCGCCCATGGAGGAAGGGGATGGCATCCGCGAGCGAATCGCCGCCTCTCTGGGCGATCCCGACATGGAGCGTTCGGCTCTCAGCTCCCTCCTCGGACGGGGCTACGTGACCCTGCTGCTCGACAACCTGGATCGCATCACCAGCCACTATGCTCTGGAGGAGATCGAACGGTTGGTCGGTACCACCCTCCGAGATCAGCGTGCGGTGGTAGCCTGCCGAAGCGCGGACTTCTCTATATATCGGCGCTGGCTGGGCGAGATCTCCACCTGGGAGATCCTGCCCCTCTCCGACGACGACGTTCGCCGCTACCTTGCGCAGCGGCTGGAGCGGCCTCTGGCACAGGAGGTTGAGGAGCGGCTGCGCCGGCGGCCAGACCTCTGGAACTTGGTCCATTCCCCCCTCTTCCTGTCGGCGCTGGTCGAGCTGGCGCGGGAATCGGACGCTGTTCGCCGCTGGTGGAGGCCGGGCGACGTGATCTCCACCGCTGTCGAGCGATTGGTGCAGGAGATGCCAGAGGGGGCTGACGCGGCGCTGGAGACGGCTGCCGTTGGCCTGCTCGCGGAGGGCCGCAACCACGCGCCACGGGAGGCCTGGCTCGAGCGCTTCGAAGAGGTTTCCGCGGACGGCCGAGGTGCTGGTGCTCTCCTGGAGCGGATTCTGGCGACTGGCCTTCTGGTCCGGCGCGGGCGAGGGGCGGTGGCGTTTCTGGATCCGCTCGTGCTAGAGCACTTCGCGGGACAGGCCCTGGGAAGAAGCGGTGGCTGGGAGCGAGTCGCCGCCCTCAGCAGGGAACCCATGGCCGAGGGCGCCGTCGTCCAAGGCTACGCCTTCGCTCCGGATCCTCTGGCCTACCTTCAAGCCCTGCTCGTCAAGGGAGACGAGGCCTCCCTCCGGCTCGCTGCCCGCAGCATTGCCGACAACGAGCCGCCCGAGGGCCAGGTGGGCAAGGTCACCGACCTTCTCTCCGCCTCCGGCCCCGCCGTGGATGGGGCCACCGCCTATCGGCTGGGGAGGCTTCTCAAGCAGGAGGGTTGCCATCGGGCGGCCGCGATTCTACTGGAGAGAAGCCTGGAGGAAGGGTCCCTCGATCTGGGCTCCTGGGAGAAGGATCCATCCGGGGTTCGCACCGAAGAGCTCTTCCGGCGGCGCAACCGCGGGCTGGTTCTGCAGCAGATGGATCAGCACGCCCAGGCCGTGGAGGAGCTGGAAGGAGCCGTGGCCGCGGCTGGCACAGCCTACGTGGACACCCACCATCAGCTTGGGCTTGCCTACGAGGCGGAAGGGCGAATGGCCGAGGCGCTCCAGGCCTTCCGCCGCGCCGCGGCCCTGCAGGCAGAGGAAGCTCGTTACCTTGCGAGTGTGGGTCGGGTGCTCAACGAGATGGGCCGGTTCGAAGAGGCACGGGAGTTCCTCGAGAGGGCCCGATCTCAAGACGACTCCGACCCTTCGGTGCTCAACGAACTGGCTCGGGCCTACGAAGGCCAGGGTTGGCTGGAGGAGGCGAAGGGCGCCTATGAGCAGGCCGCCGGCCAGGATCCCGACGAGCCCCTGTATCAAGTTGGCTTGGCCCGGGTCTTGTCTGAGCAGGGGGAGCTCGATGAGGCGGCTCGGTTCGCCGAGCGCGCCGTGGAGGGAGCCCCGCAATTCGCTGAGGCCCACCGCGTCCAGGGAGCGGTTTTCGCCGCCCAAGGCCGATCCTCCCAGGCTGTAGAGTCCTATCGAGAGGCGAGCCGCCTGGAGCCGGAGAACGCCCACGGGCATCTCCACTTGGGAATGGCGCTGATCGTGGCTGGCCGCGGCAGCGAGGCGTTGGCCGCCCTGGAGCAGGCGCACGCGCAGGATCCTTTGGGACCGGCACCGCTTGCGGGACTGGCCCGGGTCCATCTCGTGCTCAATCGCTTTGACGAGGCGTTGGGCTGGTGTCGTCGCGGCCGCGAGATGGCTCCCGGGGAGCCAGGCTTCCTGGTGCTGGAAGCGGAGGCGCTGCGTGGCCTGAAGCGGCTGGACGAAGCGCTGTCCACCATCTCCAGTGCCCTGGATCTGGGCCCAGGCCTGGCATCCGTCCACCACGAGCACGCGAGGATTCACGCGGCGAGAGGCGACCTTGAGGAGGCGGTCGAAGCCTATCTGAAGGCCCGGGACATGGACCCGGGCAATGCGGAGATACGCGCCCATCTGGCGGCCGGACTTCAGGAGCTCGGTCGCGGAGACGCGGCCACGGCAGAGCTTGAGGAAGCCGCTCGGCTCGCTCCGGAGCGGGGGGAGATCCAGCGCGAGCTGGGAATCGCCTACGCCTCTCAGGGGGAGGGCTCGCGCGCTTTGAGGGCCCTGCGTCACGCGATCGAGCTGGATCCAGAGGCTGCTGTGCACCGGCTGGCTCTGTCAAGGCTGCTCTTGCGAATGTCGCGTCTGGAGGAGGCGGAGGCCGCGGCTCGCGAAGCAATCTCCCTGGGGAAGGACCTGGCGACGGGACACGCACTTCTGGGCGAGATCCAGAAGGCGGATGGAAGACTGGACGCGGCGCTAGGGAGCTACCGGCGCGCCATTCGTCTCGCTCCTGAGGATCCGGCTCATCAGCGGGGGTTGGCAGCGGTCAGCCTGCAGATGGGACGGCTCAACGAAGCTCGCGCCGCGTTGGAGCGGACACTGACGCTCGACCCCACCGACGCCCTCACTCTGCGACTCTGGGGCGCGGTCGCCGAGGGCCGAGAGGAGTACGGCGAGGCCCTGGAGGCGTATCAGCGTGCCATAGAGCTGGCGCCGGACGACGGCGAGCTTCCTCTGGCCGCGGGATCCCTGCTCCAAAAGATGGGCGATGCGACAAAGGCCCTGGAAGCCCTGCGCAGGGCTCTCGGGGCGGGGAATGGTGGATCGGCCGCCATCCACGCCCGGATCGGAGAGATCCTGGAGGCAGAGGGTCGGTTGGAGGAGTCGCTGCGCGAGTACGAGGAGGCGATCCGCGTGGAGCCGGAGGAGCCGGGACATCTCCGGCGCAAGGGACGCGTTCTGCTCCGGGCCGGTCAAACGGACGAGGCCAGGGAGGCATTGGAATGCGCACTCGCCACCGATCCCTCGGACGCCGAGGCCCAACATCTGCTGGGCCAGGCCTTCGAGGAGCAGGGAGAGACAGAGCAGGCCCGCGAGCGGTACCGGCAAGCGATGTCCCTGGATCCCGCTGACACGAGGCACCATCGCGGGTATGCCCGAGTGTGTCGCGCCCAGGGAGATCTCGACGAAGCGCTTTCTGCGTTGGAGGAGGCGGTGGGGCGGAAGCAGGGCGGCGCGGAGCTCCAGTTCGAACTCGCCAACCTGTACCAGGCGGCCGACCGCATGGAAGAGGCGCTTTCCGCCGGCCGACGGGCAATCGCGCAGGCGCCGGATGAGCCCCGCTATCTCCAGTGGATGGGACGGACTCTTCTGGATCTCGGCCGCGGGGAAGAAGCCGTGGCCGCACTTGAGGAGGCGGTGGCGCTGAATCCGCACGATCCCGCACTCCGAGAGACCCTGGGAGAGGGGTTCGAGAGCAACGGGTGGCACCCCGAGGCCTTGGAGGCCTACCAGGGGGCAGGGGAGTCGCTCTTCCTGGACCCCAGTCACCTGGGTCGAATGAGCCGAGTTCTGGACCAGATGGGTCGCGTGGACGAGGCGGAGGCCTCGTTGGAGCGAGCCCGCAGCACGGACTCGGACGATCCACAGGCTCACCTGAACCTGGCGCGGATCCTGGAGGAGCGGGGCGACCTTGCCGCGGCTCTCGACGAGGTGGCCAAGGCCGAGCGCATCGCTCCCGAGGAGTCCACGGTCCACCTAGCCCGCGGAAACCTTCTCAGCGCTTTGGGCCGCCGAGAGGAAGCTGAGGAAGCACTAGCCACGGCTGTGGCCCTTGACAGTGAGCCTGTGGAGGCTCTGCTGGGTCTCGGCAGGTTGCAGGAGGCGATGGGAAAGCTGGAGGAAGCACGGTCCAGCTATCGAAAGGCGGCCTCACTTCAGCCGCGATCTGCCGAACCGCATCTGGCTCTCTCTGCCCTGGAGCGCCAGCTAGGTCGAGAAGCCCAGGCCGCCACGGTCCTGGAGCGCGCGATCGCCAACCTGCCCGGCAGCGCCCCGCTGCACCATCGGCTGGGCCAACTCTACCGGGAGGCGGGTCGCTGGGACGCCGCACGCACCCAATTTGAGGAGGCCGTGGCTTGCGACGGCAAGGACGCCATCCACCACCGCGATCTGGGCGCGCTCCTCTTGGAGCGGGAGCACGCGGAGGAAGCGACCGTGGCCCTCGAACGTGCCCTGGAGATGGACTCGGCGGACCCGGAGGCTCTCTACCTTCTGGGTCGGGCGCGCGAGAAGGCGGGCCAGGTTGAGCAGGCCTTGGGCTTCTACCAGCGGGCGCTGGATCTGATCCCCCACGATGCACAGATCCGCGAGGCATTGGGTGGGGCCCTCCTGGCGAGCGGACGCGCCCTGGAGGCGGTCCATGTTCTCGAGCCCCTCGCTACGGAGGAGGGGACCGATCCGCGAGCGACCTTCCGGCTCGGCCAGGCCTACGAGGGAGCGGGTCGACTAGAGGATGCCCAGCGTCTCTACGACGAGGCCAGTCGGCTCGCGCCGCACGATCCCACCTATGTCTTGCGGTTGGGCGCCGTGGAGCGAGCCCTTGGGAAGGCGTCAGAGAATGGCGCATCTGACCACTGGTACGCCAAGGCCGCGGGTTCGCTCCAGGCGGCATTGGACCTCAAGCCGAATTGGGCGGAGGCCTACTCTGAGCTGGGTCTTCTGAACGCTGCCCAGGGAGACGGAGACAAAGCAGAAAGGCTCTGCCAGAAGTCCGTGGATCTGGAGCCTGGGTCACCAGAGCGACGGCGCGCCCTTGGCTCGGTGTATCGACAGCTGGGGCGGTACGAGGACGCCCGGCGCGAGCTGGAGGCCGCTCACAGCCTGGCGCCAGACGAGGCCGAGACCCACTACCAGCTCGGCCGGATCCACGAGGCTCTGGGAGAGCATGATCGCGCGTTGTCCGCCTTTCGTGCTGCCGTGGATCGATCCGACCACGACGGCCGCTACCTGCACGCCCTGTCCGGTACGCTGGAGTCCGCCGGGGACCACGAAGAAGCGATGGAGGCGATGGAGCGCGCTGTGGCGGCCGGTCCAGGCGTCGCACGATGGCGGGCGGTGCTCGGCGGTCTGTACGAGCGGGCCGGGCGGCATCAGTCCGCCTTCGAGCAGTACCGGAAGGCGGTCGAGCTGGCTCCCCGAGCAGCCGAGTTTCACAGGGCCGCTGCCAGCGCGCTGTCTCACATGCGGCGCTGGGACAAGGCGGTCGAGCACCTGGAGGAGGCAGTGCGCCTCGACCCGAACGACCTACGGGCCCGATCCGCCCTCGGTGCGGCCTACCAAGAGGTGGGACGGAATTCCGATTCGGCGGATGCCTACCGCCGAGCTTTGGAGACGCAGCCTCAGGACCCGACGCTGTGGCTCGGGCTCGGCGTCGCCCTGGAAGGGATGGGGCGGTTCGAGGAAGCGATCGCATGCTTCGAGGAGGCGCTCTCACTCGGCGGGGCCAAGGCGGCCTCGTACGCCCACCTAGGCCACCTCCAAGAGAAGCGGGGCGACCTGGAACAGGCCCTGGCGCACTACCAGCGAGCGAGCGACCTGGAGCCCCAGGATCCGGCGTATCCCCATCGGGTAGCCGAGGTCCTTCATCGACAGGGCGACTACCACGCCGCACTTGAGGCCCTGGACGAGGCCACCTCGCGCGATCCCCAGTACGCGCCGGCCTACATCTCGAGAGCGCGCACCTATCTGGATCAGGATCGCTTCGACGATGCCTTGGAGGCCTACCACAAGGCGCTGCGTGCCGCTCCCGAGGAGAAGGCCTACCACAGCGAGGTGGGCGCACTGTGCCGGAGGCTGGGCCACACGGACAAGGCGGTCGCTCACTTCCGGAAGATGGCGGAGCTCGACCCTGCCAGCGGTCAGGCGCATAGCGAGCTGGGCAGGACCCATGAGGAGCAAGGCAACTACGACCGGGCCCTCCGAGAGTTCCTGCTGGCCTGTCAGACCGAGCCCGGCGAGGCCGACCATCACTTCCGGGCTGGCCTCCTCTACAAGCGGCTCAAGCAGTACTCCGAATCCGCCGAGATGTTCCGCGAAGCAGTGCGGCTCGATCCCAAGAACGCAAATGCCTTCAAGCAGCTGGCCGCCACGACTGCGCTGGCCTGGGTCCACGGCGGGGGAAGCTAGATGCGCGCCGTGGAGACGGGAGGCATCGTGGAGCGGGCCCTGCGGCGGCACGAGCAGGGACAGCCGGAAGCCGCGGAGCCACTTCTCGTGGCGCTGATACGTCGGTTTCCCCGGCATCAGGCGGCTCGCTTGGCCCTGGGGCGGATCCTGGAGGAGTCCGGCCGCGGGGCGGAGGCAACCAGACACTATCAGGCCGTTGTGGCGACGGATCCGACGAACCCCAAGGCCGTGGAGGCGCTCCAGAGGCTCGTGGAGGGATCCGGGGGCTCGATGTCGGTGCCCGAGGGACTGGCCCAGGCCGAGGTCGCCTGGCGGGAGGGGCGGGGGACCGAGGTGGAGCCGGTGTTGGCCTCGCTCGCTGCCTCACACCCCAACCTGGTTCGGGTCCAACTGATGCTGGGAGACCTCAAGTTGCGAGCCGGTGATTGGATCGAGGGAGCGAAGCGGTTCCACGCGGCTCGGGAGCTGGATCCCAGCATGGAGGTCGCCCGTTCGCTCTTCGTTGCGGAGGGGCTGTACCCCGAGTACCTGGCGACCGCTCCCACCGTGAGTCCTGCGGAAGAGGTCGAGCCGGCCGTCCAGGGTGGGGACCGTGATGGTGCGGCCGGGGCAGTGGAGCCTGAACCGGCGGAGCGCGTTCCCTCGCCCGAACCGGCCTCAGTGCCAGTGGAGGAGCATCCAGATCTGCCGATCCTGCCCGAGATCGCGGAGCCCGAAATCTCCCCCTTGGGCAACGGGGCTGGCGGCGGGGAGCTGAGCTCGAGCCTGGCGATCGTGTCGAGCCGCGCGCGGCTCGGGGCGGCGTTCGGCGAGGAAGGGCGGATGGCGATCACCGAGGGGCTCTCGGCCCTGGCCGCTGCCGCTCGTAGAGGCTCTGGCATCGACGCCCACCTGGTCCTGGTGGACGATCCTCAGTCGCTGGGCGAGCTCGGCCTGTCCGTGGCCGATCCGGAGGATCCTGCCTCGATTGCCAAGCTGCTGGCAGACCTGGAGGTCCGGCTGGGGGAGACCGGCCAGCGCGCCGACTATCTCCTCCTGGTGGGTGGCGACGGGATCGTGCCCTTCTTCAGAATCCCCAATCCCTCAGACGATGGGGACGAGGAGGTCTTCACCGACGCTCCCTACGCTTCGCGGACGGGGAACTACCTGCTTCCCGATCGTGCCGTGGGACGGATCCCCGACCTGGGTTCCTCGGAGGCTCTGACCGAATTCATCGTTCGCACCGCCACCGCCCACCGGAAGCGCCGACGCCGCGGCGGGAGGCTGGGCCGGCTCTTCTCTGGAAACGGCTCCCAGCCGCTTGCGGTCTCGGCGGGAGTCTGGCGGGATGCCTCCTCAGCCGTGATGCAGGCCCTTGGCGACGGCCGGGGACTTGAGGTGTCCCCGCCCTTCTCGGACCAGGAGTTCCTCGAGGCATACGATCGGATTCCCGCGCTCGCCTACTTCAACCTGCACGGGGTGGCGGGGAGCCCCTATTGGTACGGACACGGCTCGAGCGATGAGGAGGACGCTCCCGTCTTTCCCATCGCGCTGACGCCTCTGAACCTGAGTTGGGCCGATCCGACGGAGGCGGTGGTCTTCAGCGAGGCATGCTACGGAGCCGAGATCGCAGACCGAGGGATCCAGGATTCTGTGGCGCTGGCGTTTCTGGCGGCCGGAGCCCGTGGCTTCATCGGATCCACCGGAATGGCCTACGGCTCGTTGGCCCCGCCACTGGTGGGCGCGGACCTCCTCGCCGTGAACCTGTTCCTGGGTCTGCGGGAAGGTTTCGCCCTCGGCGAGGCGTTGCGTCGGGCCAAGCTGGGCCTGATCGAGCAGGCCGGTGCCGAGCAGGGATACCTGGATGCGGAGGACCAGAAGACTCTCCTCACGTTCGTCCTGTACGGAGATCCCAGCCTGGGATTGTCTGCAACGCACCGGATCCGACGTCGCGGAATGGGGGACAGCGACCCAGTGCAGTGTCCGGCCGTGATATGCGGCCACGGGGGTTCGTCGGAGGAGGCAGAGGCACCTACGTCAATCCGGCGGACCCTGCAGTCGTACCTCAGCGGCCAAGTCCCGGCTCTCGCGTCCGCGAAGGCGTCCGTGAAGAAAGTTTCGGCCTGTGGCTGTGGCGATTGTCCCATATGCCCAGTCCGCACGGGATCGGCCGCTGACAGCAGTCCGCCTACGGAGCGCTGGGTGGCCAGCGCTGAGCATCGCACTCCGCTGGAAGTGGACCCTCGGAGGAGAAGCCTGCGCCATCGAGCCGTCCTGACCTCGGACGGGGACGGTCGGATCGGGAAGCTGGTGGTGTCGAGGTAGAGGCAAGCGATGGAGATGAGATCCTTCCCCCTACCTAGAACCGAAAGTCGCATCGGCTTCCTTGTGAAGGCCGGAGATCTGGCGGGCAGCGACGGTCGGTTCGAGGACCGCACCCGAGACTGGGCCGAGGCCGGGATCGGATGGGTGACAGTGGAAGCCTCGCTGGACCACTCGATCCCCTTTGACCTGGTGGCGGCGCTGTCGACGCAGGGTATCGAGCCTGTTCTGGGGATGGATCGCACGCCCGTCTCCGGAATCGATCAGAAGGCTCTGCGAACGGCGCTCTCTGCCTACGCCGAGGCCGGGGGTCGGTACCTGTACCTCTACCGGTATCCGAACCTGGCCCGAGCGTGGGAGCGGGCTCAGTGGAGCGAGCCGGAACTGGTGCGCCGGTTTGTGGGGATCCTTCGCCCTTCGCTTGCGCGGGCGGTGGAGGCGGGACTGATCCCGCTCCTGCCACCGATGCAGCCGGGAGGCGACTACTGGGACACAGCGTTCCTAGCCGAAGCTCTGGACATCCTGGTGGAGGAAGACCCCGCCCTCCTGGCGTCGATCGGGGTCGCTACGGTGACTTCTCTCGACCGGGACCTGAGTTGGGGGGCGGGCGGGCCGAGCCGCTGGCCGCTGGCGCGCCCGTACCACACCCCTGCGGAAAGCGAAGACCACCGGGGATTTCGGATCTTCGCATGGTACGACGAGATCATTCAGGAGCGGCTTGGCCGTTCGCTTCCTGTGGTGGCGGTGGCGAGCTATCCGCCGGCGGGGGGGCCGATGCAGAGAGCGGCGGAGGCGGCGCTCCTGGCGAGACGTGGATCGCTGCCGCGATACCTGCTGTGCGTCAACCTGGGCCCTCTCGAAGCTGAAGACGGCACGCCTGTGCCGGCGATCCGCATGTTGGCGAAGCAGGCCCAGGTTCCCTCCGACCCACCTGCCAGCACGCCGGACCCGGAGCCGGCTCCACAGCCGATCCAGCGTCCACCGGCGCCAAGGCCATTGCCGGAGGTTGTGCCTGCCGCCCGCCAACCGCAGGAGACTTCGAGCCTGCCCGCTTCGTCGAACGGATCCATCCAGCACTACGTCCTGTTCCCGACCTGGGACTTCGGGGTCTCAGATTGGTACTGGCGAATGGCAACCGAATACATACGGACCTTCCAGCCCGCCTGCGGCTTCCGGCCGGATGAGGCGGGACTGGCCCGACACGTCACGATCATCGGGGATGAGAGAGGCGTGAGCGCCGACACAGAGGAGGAGCTCGTGGCGCGGGGCTGCCGGGTGGAACGGATCGCAGGGGACGACGCGGAGTCCACGCGACGAATCTTGGACCGCATGGTGAGGCAAGGCCGCAAGTTCTCGAGTTGGGAGGAGAGCTGATGGAGCTTAGGGAGAAGATCGCCGCTATCACGGCCGCCGAGCCGCGGGACGACGGTCCGCCGTCAGGGTCCGACCCGATCGAGTATCTGGATCGGCTGGAGGCAATCCTGGCCGCCGGCCGAACGCTGCCGCGGATGGGTGGAGCCTGGGTGAACCGCCAAGCCGGTCTTCGCCTGATCGGCCGGCTAAGGGGCTCTCTGCCGGGGGCCGTGGTACGTGCCAGGAAGGTCCTTCAGGAACGGGACGAGATCCTCGCTGGAGCGCGGAGCGAGGCCCGGAGCATCGCCTCCGAAGCGAGTCGGCAGGCCGAGGCGCTGGTGGAGGACAGCCGACTGGTCGAGATGGCTGAGATTCGGTCGAAGGCCATAGTCCAGCAGGGGGAGGCGCGCGCCCAGGAGCTGATCCGATCGGCCCAGAGAGATGCCAGCACGCTCATCTCCCAGACCGAGCACAGCCTGGACCTGTTGAAGTCGGAGCTGCGGGAGATCCGTATCCACTACCTGACACAGGATATGAAGCCCGAGGCCGGACACGATCCGGGCGAGACGGACGGAAACTGATGTTGCTGGGAAGCCACTCGGTGCCGTTGGACCGGAAGGGACGCCTCCAGGTGCCTGGAGCCTGGTGGCCCGAGCTGGCCCCGGGCTGGGTCCTGGGCAAGGGCATTGACCGCTGCTTGTGGCTCCAGCCTCGAACCGGCTGGGAGGCCTGGGCGGCGATCCTCAGCGGGGCGCTGCAACTCGAGCGGCGGGGAGCGAGGGATCTGGCGAGGCATCTCCACGCCGCGGCCTCAGTGGGAAGATTGGATCCGGAGGGCGGGCTTCTCGTTCCTGAGACCCTCCTCTCCTATGCACGCATAGCAGACGAGGCCGTCCTGGTGGGGATCGGCGACCGCATCGAGATCTGGGAACCGCTCCTCTGGCAGGAGCTGGACGCTCAGATCGCGCGGGAGGCCGAGGCGATAGCCGAAAGGCTTCCTTGGCCCCGGCCTTCGCAAATCACCCGCATCGCGGAGGGATAGGCGATGAAGAAGACACTGACCGCACTCATCTTGACGCTCTGGGCATTGGTCCTCATGAGCGTGATCCCAGACGCGGAACAGCTCTTCTCGGTGCGTCGAGTGGGACCGCCTGTTGAGGCCTGGACCCAGACGACTGCGGGCGACTTCGCCGAAGGAGAGGCCGAGGGAGTGGAGCTGTCCGACGAGGCAGGAGGGGAGATTCGTCTGGATCCCACCGCCGGTTTCGGGATGTACACCTCGCCCGTGCGCCGGGCCTCCCGGACGTTTGACGCGGTGGGGAGCCGGTGGGAAGCGGTCGTCCCCGCGGCGGGCAGTCTCTCCTTTGAGGTGCGCGCGGGCGATGATGGGGAGTCCTGGAGCGAATGGACGGAGGTCCTCCTCGATGCCGACGCCACCCTCGAGTCGGGCCAGGGATTCCAAGGAGGCCTCGTCTTCGTGGCGCCGTCCCGGTTCGTCCAGTACCGGGCCCTGTTCAGCACCACCGATGGATCTGAGGTGCCGATCCTCGAAGAGGTCACCCTGTATCTCATCTCAACCCAGCCCGGACCCACCATTGAGGAGGCGCAGGCCTCGATCCAGGCGGCGGGCGTGGCCGAGGGAGTGCCGCGGCCGAAGATCATCTCACGCGCCGGCTGGGGGGCCCGCGAGGACCTGGTCACGCTGGTCCCGCAGGTGGAGCCGGCCGAGAAGATCATCCTGCACCACACCGCCACCCGAAACTTCGCCGAGGACCCCGCCGCCGGTGTCCGCGCGGTCTTCTACTACCACACCGTGACCCAGGGTTGGGGCGACATCGGCTACAACTACCTGATTGACTTCGCCGGCAACATCTACGAGGGCCGAAAGGGGGGCGACGGGGTCGTTGGCTCCCACGCCCTCCAGTTCAACCACGGGAGCATCGGAGTCGCCCTCCTGGGAGACTTCTCTCAGGCGGACGTCCCAGTGGAGATGGAGCGGGCTCTCACCGAGCTCGTCTCCTGGCTGTCGGACCGCTTTGGAATCCACCCCCTTGCCACTTCTGAGTTCCACGACGTGGAACTCCCCAACATCCTTGGACACCGCGACGTACTGTACACGACCTGCCCAGGTCGGCTGGCCTACGACCGGCTGGTCAGCTACCGAGACTTGGCGTGGCAGAAGCTCTTGGGCCACGACCCGCGCCTGGACCTCGCCTGCCCGGGCGAGGGGGAGGTGCTGGTGGGGACCGCCACCGTTTCTGTTTCCAGCAGCAGCCCCAGTGTGGAGCGTCTTGAGCTGCATCTGGATGGGGAGCTCGTCGCCGAGGCAGGCGGCCAGGAGCTGACTTGGGAGTGGGACACTGCCTCGACCCAAGAAGGCGAGCACACACTACAGGCGGTTGCCCATGGCGCCGGCGGACGCACCTCCGAGTCGAGCTGCACGGTGGTCACCGACAACGCCGGCCCCACCGGGAGCCTGGCCGTGGGCGACGGTTCGGGGTTCATCGACACCCTCACGGCGGGACTCGCCCTCGTGGCGGAGGACGCAGGGAGCGGAGTGGCTGCCATGCGCTTCAGTTCCGATGGGGAAACCTTCTCAGATTGGGAGCCCTTCGCCGAGGCCAAAGAGTGGGTCTTCGAGGTAGAAGGGCCGCATCAAGTCTTCGTGCAGTTCCAGGATGCCGCCGGTAACGCCTCGGAACCCTACTCTGCCAGCGTCTACGTGGATGCTTCGCCTCCCGGCGGCTGGTCCGATGAGCCGACCCTAGAGGGTGCGATGGCCTGGGTCGTCGTGGAGGATGGCGAGTCCGGACTCGACCCGGCAAGCGCGGCCTACGCCACGCCCGTCGAGGGCGAGGAGCCTGCGGATTGGCTCGGCGCCGATCTGAGCGCCAACCCCGTCACCGAGCACCCGATCGCCAGTCTGGTTCTCGCTGCCCCAGTCACTGAGGGGGCCCTCCAGTTTCGCATCCTGGACCGGGCCGGCAACGAGTCGGTGAGCCCGCCGTATGCGCTGCCGGCTGCGGAGCCTGAGGAGCCGGTCGAGACGCCATCGGACCCGGCGCCTACGCCTGAGCCGAGCCCGTCTCCAGAGGGGAGCCCCTCTCCTGAGCCTAGCCCTTCCCCGACGCCCAGTCCTACGCCCACTCTCGAGCCGGGGGAGACGGGCCAGCCCGATCTGGTGGTCCGGGAGATCGCCGTCTGGCCGTCACAGCCGCGAATCGGAGAGACAGTGCGGGTGAGCGTGACGGTGGTCAACGCGGGCGACGGCGCGGCTGAGAAAGGCTTCTGGGTCCGGCTCTATCTGGACCCCGAGGATCCCGAGCCGACCGAGGGGAGCGCGGTCGGGAGCAACCCAGGCGGACAGGCCGATCGGCTCACAGTGACGCCTCACGGCATGTTCTGGTGGGTGCCCGCGCTCGATGCCGGGGAGACGGTGATCCTTACGGTCGACCAGGCTGACCCGAATCTGGGTGGCCTTCCGGACACCCTGCCAGCTGGCACGCACCGATTCTTCGCCCACGCGGATGTCCTTGTCCCCAGCGAAGCACCGGATGTGCCAGTCGGAGGCGAGTTCGGGCTGGTTGAAGAAAGCGACGAGGAGAACAACCTGTTCGGGCCGGTGATCGTCGAGGTCACGTCGGGCGAATCCCCCGCCGAGGGGTTCCTACAGTGGCTGCGGAGGCTGCTGGAGGCCATCGCCCGGTGGCTGATGGACTTGAGCATTGGTCCTACGGAATCGATGGATTGAACACCTTTCACGAACACGAGCTGGAACCTGCCGGGGACGCCGGCGAGCGGGAGGCCGCCATGGAGGAGACACGCAAGGAAAGGATCCTGGTGATCGGCGTCGGGGGCGGAGGCTCCAACGCCGTGGACCGCATGATCCAGGTCGGAATCGATGGCGTGGAATACGTCGCGGCCAACACCGACGCCCAGGCCCTGCGGCTCTCGGAGGCGCCGGTCAAGCTGACGCTCGGGCCCAAGGCCGTGGAGGGGCTCGGCGTCGGGGGTCAGCCTGAGTTGGGCGCGATTGCCGCTGAGGAGAGTCGGGAGCTGCTGGCTGGCGCCATGGAAGGCGCGCACGTGGTGTTCGTTGCCTGCGGACTCGGCGGTGGGACCGGAACCGGCGCCTCGCCGCTGATTGCCGAGTTGGCCAGATCCCAGGGTGCCCTTACCGTGGCGGTGGTGACCCTTCCCTTTGCCTTCGAGGGAGGCCGACGGCGTGGAATCGCCGAGGAGGGGTTGGCGAGGCTGCGCGAGGTCGCGGACACGACCGTTGCCATCCCCAACGATCGACTGGTCCAGTTGATCGACGACGGAACCTCGCTGGATGTGGCGTTTCGCATCGCCGACGACGTCCTACGGCAGGGAGTGCAGGGCATCACCGAGCTGGTCACCAAGACCGGCCTCATCAACCTGGATCTGAACCACATCCGGGCCCTGATGCAGGGGGCGGGCCGGGCCCTCCTCTCCATCGGCCAGGGTCGTGGGGAAGACAAGGCCGTCTCTGCGGCCGAGGCCGCCGTTTCCAGCCCATTGACCGACATCCGATCGGTTGCGGGGTCCACCGGCGCCCTGGTCAACGTCGTCGGAGGGCCCGATCTGACGCTACCTGAGGTCAAGGATGCAGTTGAGGTCGTGGGCCGGGCCATGGCTCCGGATGCGGAGATCATCTTCGGCGCCGGGCTCGATCCCAACATGGCGGGCCAGGCGCAGGTCACCCTGATCGCCGTGGGCATGCCGGATTCCGGCGGAGTGCCTCGACCCCAGCCGGTGTTCCGCAAGGGCGTCGCCGCCTCTGCGGTGCCCGACTGGGTTGTCGCCGCGCCGGAGGAGGCCGCCTCGTCTCCCTTCATGGTGGAGAGCGATCTCGATGTCCCTGCCTTCATCCGTCGGCGCCGCAAGGCTTGGAAGGAGACATGATGACAAACCGAGCAAAAGCCGAGGTGCGGAAGTACGTCAAGGCACTCTACCCCGAGATGCGTGGCGTGCGGCCCACGGTCGATCGCGGGAAGAACGGAAGCACGGTGTTCACCTATCGAAACGAGCGGCCGCTTCCGGACGGCGAGACGCTGGAGCAGGTGGTGCGCGTCACCGCCGATGCCTCGGGGCGGGTCGTGAAGGTCATAGCGTCGAGGTAGCCGGTGGCCCTGATATTCTGGCGCATCGCCGCCCTGCTGTTGCGGGTCGTGCTGCGGGTCCGTCCGGTCTTCTTGGTTCTGGGCGGGAGCTACCTGGTCGGGTTCCTGCTGGGGTTCTTCAGGACCAGCGGGTAGAGGAATAGAGAAGGAGGAACGATGAAGAAGAGAGTGATCGTGGCGCTGGTGGCGGCGCTCGCCATCTCGGCAGGATGCACGGCGGCCGCCTCTGAGCCTATGCCCACGGCGACGCCGGAACCGCTGGTTGCCAACACGCCTACCCCCACTCCCACCCCTGAGGCGACAGCCACTCCGACACCAATCCCCAGTCTGATCCACCAGGTCCTTCCTGGAGACAGCCTGTGGGCAATCGCCTATCGCTACGGCGTGACGTTGGAGGCCTTGCTGGAGGCCAATGGGTTGACCCCGGACATTCTGCTGCAGGTCGGACAGGACATCATCGTGCCTCTCTCCGCCGGCGGACAGGTTCTGGGGAAGGTGGTGGACGGCGTCGTTCAGGAGAGTTCCGTGTCAGCCGCAAGCGAGGGGCTCCCCTATGTGGTTCAGAACGGCGATAGCCTTTGGAGCATCGCCGTCACCTGGGGACTGACGGTGGAGGAGCTAGCGGCGGCCAACGGCATCCAGACGGTCGACCACCTTGAGGTGGGGCAGATCCTCATTCTGCCTGTCGATAGATAGAACTGACGGCACGCTTCGGTCAGGAGCGTCGCTCCGTTGAGGAGGTCCGCAGGCTTGGAAGGCCCTGCCTGCTGAGGGAGATGCCATGCTGCTGAGAGAGTTCCCGCGTCCCACCTACGACACAGGCATCGGGTTCCACTGGTACCCGGACTACTGGCACTACGACCTCAGGTACCTGGACATCTTCGCCCCCCATCTCGAGTCGATGGGGGTCACCTGGATGTCCCTCATATCGGATCTCTCTCGGAGCATCCCCGCGGAGTTCCTTCGCCGCCTCATTGAGCGCGGAATCGAGCCCGTCATAAGGGTCGATTCGCCCGGGGTGGTGTACCTGGACCAAGACGTCCTGCGCTGGCGGTGTGAGACCTACCGGGATTCCGGCGTCCACTACATCCAGGTCTACAACGAGCCCAACCTTGCCTACGAGTGGCCGGATTGGAGTCCACACGGTCTGGCGGAGCGGTTCATGGACCACCTGATCCCGGCGCTGGAGACCATGCACGCGGTAGACGGGATCTGTCCCATCTTCACTCCCCTGGCCGGCGGGGGGAACTACTGGGATGTGGACCTCCTCAGGCAGTGTCTGGAGATCATCAACCGCCGGGGCCTGCGGCATCTGTTCCAGAAGATGGCGATTGGAGTCCATAACTACGCCCACAACCGGCCTCTCACCTGGGGCAAAGGGGGTCAGAACCTGTGGTCCTGTTCGCAGCCCCACCGCGAGGAGCCGGGGTGCGAGAACCAGCTCGGCTTCTACATGTTCGAGTGGTACGACCACATCGTGCGCTATCAGGTGGGGGTCTCTCGGCCCTTGATCTCCACCGAGAGTGGAGTGATCGTTGGCAACCACGCGAACGCCCACTTCCCTCCCATCGACCGCGCCCTCCATGCGGAACGAAGCAGGGAGATGGCCCGGATGGTCATGGATGGAGAGGTGCCCTCCTATCTTATGAACGGTGCCTACTGGCTCCTCTTCACGGAGGATCCGAACAAGTGGGCAGCCCACCGATGGTTCCGGGACGACGGGCATCCCCTCCTCCCCGACTCAGCATCGGCCCTCCGCAGCCTCCCCAAGCACCAGAGGCTCCGACTCCCAGAACTCGCCGAGCGGCTTCGCGTTCTGATGCCGGACGGCTCGGTGGTGGTGCTGGAGACCGAGGAGTACCTCAAGGGTGTAGTGCCCAAGGAGATGGGCACCCGAGCCCATCTGGAAGCCTTGAAGGCTCAGGCCGTGGCGGCCCGGTCCTACGCTGGCTACGCTGCCCTGCACCCGCGTCACCGGGAGCGAGAGGCGGACATCTGCGCCACCGTCCACTGCCAGGTCTGGTCTCCGCAGCACTTCCCTGAGACGGACCAGGCCGTCAAGGAGACAGAGGGGGTGATCGCGACCTATCGCGACGAGGTCATCAACGCCTTCTACTTCGGCCACTGCGACGGTCACACTCGAAACTCGGAGGATGTATGGAGCGCTCGCGTGGCCTACTGCCGTTCCGTGCCTTGCCCGGCCCCCTATCCTGACATGTACGGCCACGGCGTCGGGATGTGCCAGCGGGGTGCCATGGCGATGGGCCAGCAGGGCGCATCGTACGGCCAGATACTCACCCACTACTACACGGGTGTCGAAATCTTCGATACGTTCAAGCGCCGGGAAATCCCGGTCGCCGAACCCTGGCCTGTCGGCGAGCCCCCGGAAGTCGATCCTTGGCTGCCCCTGGAGTCCTGGCCGAGACCGGAGGGGGACAACCGGATGGGGATCCACGGCGGCCTGGACCTTTCCGACGCGGCTCTCCAGTCGGATCGCGACCGCATCCTGGATGTAGGCCTCAAATGGGTGTCGTTGGCTCCGCGAGATGTGGGAGAACTGGATCGGGCCTTGGGGATCCTCGTCCCCGCCGGCGTCACGATGCTGGCCAGACCCAGAGCGCGACTCGGCGAGCCCTACGACTTCGCGGCGGTGGTGGCCGCGATGCATGCCCGCGCGGCGCCGGCCTATGTGCAGCTCTATCGACTGCCGACGGATGACTTCCCGGAGACTCACGAGAACCCTCCGCTGGAGGTGTTCGTCGAGGGTTGGATCCAGGCCGCGATCCAGGTGTACGAGGCTGGCGGGTTTCCGGGCCTGCAGATGACTGATCCGGAGGGACTCCGCTACCTGATCGGCGAGACCCGGCGCCGAGGACTGATGTATCTTTGGTCGCGAACCTGGTTCGCTCCTCATCTGTACGGGGCCAACCTCCCCCCTGCCTATCCCTACGATCCGGTCAATCAGGAGGGTCAGCCGGTGCAGGACCCGGACCGAGAGTTCGTGGGCTCGGTTGAGGAGGTGAACCGCTGGCGCTCGGACGGCGCCCGTCCCGGCCAGACAGCGGAGGAGGCGGCACAGGGCGTCCTCGCGTTCCTGGCCTTCGCGAGGGTATTTCGCGAGGAGTTGGGCCGCGTGCCACCCATGATCGCCACCGAAGGCGGCTGGCAGTTCGGAGTCCTCGAGGACCGGCGGTATCCGGCCGTGGATGCGGAGCTGCACGCTCAGTACCACCGCGAGATGTTCTCGTGGTTTGCGACAGGAAGGCTCTCCAACGGAGATCCCACCCCAGACTATCTGCTGGCGATCTGTCCCTGGATCCTGTCGGGTCCGGAGGCCGATGCCTGGTACAGCGAGCGGATCGGTCTGCGTGAAGAGACGATCGCTGCTGTGCGGAGCCTGGCGAGAGGGGGCGCCGCGGCCGGCCTCGGACGGAGACTGGTCCGCGACGTACGCTGGAGCATGGACACCCAGATCCGTCCCCAGTCGAGGCGGATCGCCGGGACCCTTCCCGAGAGCGGAATCAAGGTCACGATCTCCGACCCGTGGAGCAACGAGGCGGTGTTGATCAGCGGGTCGGCGCCAGAGCACGGGGTAGGGGGCTTCGAGACCGGTCTTTGGGCCAGCGGTAGCTTTACGGTGCGGATTGGCGGGCAGCGGTTCACGCTGCCCATCGGCGATGACGGCGTGTTCTTGACCTTCCGCGAGGAGTCGGTTCAGGCGCAGCGAGTCCCTGCACCGAGCGATGCAGCCGAGAAGAGGCCCGACCCGGTGCTTCGGGTTGCCGCTGTGGCTCGCCGCTGATGCGCACACCGTCCCGGACCTCCCTTCTGGAGAGGAGCCGACTGGGGTATGTGCCCGTGCGCCGCCGACGCCGGGCCGTTCCTCGCAGGGCTGTGATCGTGGGGGTCCTGGCTTTGGTTCTCCTTGTGGCGGGGTTCCAGACGGGTCAGGCGGCCCATCGCCAGCTCGGTCACGCCGCCGCAGCGCTGAACGAGTTCGTGGGACGTGGCCCCCTGGCGCCCCTGCGCGCACTGAGTGCCGTGGTGGGAAGCGTGTCGGGTATGGCGGCGGATGCTGCCGTGTGGAGGGGCCGAGAGCCCGTGAACATCTTGGTCCTCGGCACCGATGGTCGGCCGGGGGATGGATCCCTGGCGCGCGCAGACACGCTGCTCGTCCTCTCGCTGGACCCCGTCGCCAAGACGGCCGATCTCCTGTCCATTCCCAGGGACCTCTGGGTGTCCATTCCAGGCTACGGCGAAGCGCGTATCAACACCGCGTACTGGTACGGCGAGATCGACGGTCGCTCGGGAGGCGGACCGGCTCTGACTCAGGCCACGGTGGAGAACCTCCTCGCTATGAAGATCCCCCACTACGTGCAGGTGGATTTCGAAGGCTTCGCCCGGCTGGTCGATCTTCTGGGGGGAGTGCCGATCCACGTGGACGAGGAGATCTGGGATCCTCTCTTCCCCGACGATGCCGACGGATATCGGCCGCTCCAGATCCCGGCTGGACTCCAGACCATGGACGGACAGACGCTTCTCTCCTACGTCCGGACGCGATATGAGGGAGACGATTTGGACCGGATGCGCCGTCAGCAGATGGCGCTGCTAGCCCTGGCGGAGCGGGCGCTCGACCTTGGGATCCTGCCGCGGCTTCCCGGTCTGATCGGCGAGTGGGGACGTGCGGTTACCACGGATCTGAATTCTTGGGAGCTTCTAGCACTGGCGAACCTGGGGCGAGAGATCGGGCTGGATGGACTGGAGACGCACGTGATCGACGACGCGGTGTTCACGCGATCCGTCACCTGGGACGGTGCCCAAGTGCTCCTGCCAGACATAGCGGGAATCCAGGCTCTCGCCGAGGAGGTGATGGGACCGTAGCCCTCTTCTCCTTTCCTCCCTACCGGGCAAGATCCCGCGACTGAGTCGCGGGATCTTGCTGTACGCCGTATCTCCCGTCGTGAACGGGGCAGTTTTGTCATGAATGGCGTCTCTGTGTCGTGAAGGGGGCAATTTCGTCATGAGCACGGGGGGCTAGTGGGGCGCCCCGTCTGAGGCGAGCAGCTTCGCGTAGCGACCCACTTCGCCCTTCGTCGTCCTCCTTCCCCACGGGAGGGGCAAACGGCCGACAAGAGGGGCAAAGCGGCGATGAGAGGGGCAAAACGGCTACGAATGGGGCACGAACGACGACGAGAGATGCAAGGGAGCGACGCAAGCGACAGTGGCTCGCGTTCTAGCTTGCCGCTCCGAACGGCGGGGCTAGGAGTGACGGATGAAGGTCGCGGGCTCAGGTAGCAGGGCGAGCGCTCTGATGAGTGTGGGCTCGGTGGCCAGTTCCATGACGGCGAGGGTCGCGAGTTGGCCGACGGCTTCGATCTTCATGACATCGATGCTGTCGAAGTCGTCGGCGGCCACGTGGATGAGCCCGCTGAAGTCCTCCCAGCCGAGGTGACTGGCAGGCACCGCCCTGCGGTTGAACGGAGCGTGGTCGCTTGCACCGTGGTCGGGGATAGTGGACGTGGAGATGCCGAGGTCCTGTCCCCAGGCTGCAAGAAGCTGCTCCAGGGCGCCGGCCGTTTCCGTGATCGCCACGCCCGGCCCGCGCCCCTGCCCAACGACGTCCATGTTGATCACCGCCAGGGTGTCTTCAAGAGGGAAGAGCGGGTTCCCCGCGTAGTGCTGCGACCCGAGGAGCCCCGCTTCCTCGGCCCCCCACCCCACGACCAGGAGGCTGGTCGGCAGGAAGAAGCCCGAGTCGATCAGGTGCTGGGCCACGGCCAGGGCCACCGAGACTCCCGAGGCGTTGTCGTTGGCGCCTGGGAAGAAGGCTCCCCCTGGGTCCCGCCCAACGTGGTCATAGTGGCCGCCAATGATGATCACCAGATGATCCAGGTCCGGATCGGTTCCCGGCAGCAGGCCGACCACATTCTGGGACTGCGCTCGAGTCTGTGGCTGGAGCACCAACTCCATCCGAACCTCTACCCCGGTGGCAAAGGGTTCCGATCCTAGATCGGCTACAGTGAGCCCCCCAGCATCGGCCAGAGCCGAAGCCACCGAGGGACCGGCCAGGAAGACGGGGATGGTTCGGTCAGACATCGCGAGGTAGGAACCCTTGACACGTACTGACTCGGCGTTGGATGTCAGGATGATCAGGCCCTCTGCCCCATTTAGCACCACTCGGTCGGCCACGGCAGGGAGATCCAGTCTTTCGCGTCCGGCATTGACCACCACCACGTTTCCACCGATGGGAAGGTCGCGCAGGTCAGCGGCCGATCCGCGTGCGGCGTAGAGCGCCTCGCCCGCCGCCTCTCCCGGGCCCGCCGGACCGAATACGTACTCCCGGAAGTCCTGGCGGTGTCGGAACCCTCGGACTGTCCCGTCCCCGAGAGCAACCTCGAGAACGGGCTGGGAAGCCAGGTCACGGAACGGAATCTCGAAGGTCTGGAAGTAGGTGTCCCCGTCTCCTATCGGCGCCAGGCCCAGAGAGGCCATCCGCCCTGCCAAGTACTCAGCGGCTTCTCGCTCCCCATCCGTGCCAGCCCGGCGTCCTTCGTACCGTTCCGAGGTCAGTTCCTCGATGTCGGCCATGGCGGGCAGGGGGTTGAAAGCATGGGCCACCTCCCCTGGATCGAGTTTCGCGGGCTCCACCGTGACCGGGGTCGAGGTCGGGGGAGCCAAAGTGGCCACGGGCAGGGAGATAGGGGTGGGGCTCGGCGGCGGCGTGGCGGTACAGCCGTAAAGCCATGCCACCAACAGGAGGAGCAGCAGGGTGCGTTTCATCAAGCTCTCCTTGCGAGTGAGGGACAAGATGCGGTCACCCCTAACACGCTCAAAGAGAGCCCAGGGTTCACCGGACGGGCCAGGTCCCCTTCACCGCCACACACTTCGGGGGCGAGAGAGCTCTCTGCCTTCTCCCCTAGGCTCTGGGCGATCAGGCGGTCGCGAGATCCAGCAGGGGAATCGCGGCAGAGGGATGGTGGTCGAGATAGGCCGTGTCACGGAGGAAGGCAGGGTCGGTGGCGAGGTGCATGACGGCGAGGGTCACGAGCTGCCCGGCGGCCCGGATCTTTTCGGGATCGATGTTCTCATAGGTGTCGGTGGTACGGTGGATCAACGCGTCCCCCCCTCGCCACGTGATGCGGCTGGCCGGAATCCCCGCGCGGTTGAAGGGCGCCTGGTCGCTGTTGCCGGGGTCGGGGATCGTCGACGCCGCTACCCCGAGATCCTCTGCCAATCTCGCCAGGACCTCTTCCTGTGGCCCGGTGGTCTGGGTGATGAGGAGATGGGCTTCGGTGCCTTGGCCCACCACGTCCAGATTGAGGACCGCTATCGTCGCCTCCAGAGGAAAGACGGGGTTCTGCAGGTAGTACCTGGACCCCAGGAACCCCAGCTCCTCTGCGCCCCATCCCACGAACAGGAGACTCACCTGTGGCTGGAAGCGCACGCCGATGAGGTGCTGGGCCACGGCCAGACCTACCGACACCCCCGAGGCGTTGTCGTTGGCGCCGGCGAAGAGGGTTCCGTCGGGGTCGCGTCCCATGTGGTCGTAGTGGCCACCTACGACGATGACCAGGTGGCCCAGCTCGGGGTCGGTTCCGGGCCACAGTCCCAGAACGTTTTTCGTGGGGGCGCGGACCGCAGGAGTGAATTCCAGTTCCATATGCCCCTGCACCCCGGTTGAGAAGGGTTCGGAACCCAGCTGCGCCCGTGGGAAACCCCCGGCTTGGGCCATGGCGGATACGACCGCCTCTCCTACCAGGAAGACGGGGATCGTTGGAGGGAAGGTCCGGGGGTAGTCGCGCTTCACCCTGAACGCCGCCGGATGCTCGGTGAGGACCAAGAGCCCCTCTCCCCCTCGCGCCAGGACCCTTGCTGCGACGTCGGGGATCTCGACCGGCCCCTGCTGAGCGCTAACAAGGACGATGTTGCCCTCCACGGGAAGGCCAGCCAAGTCGGATGGGGTCCCCCGGGCCGCGTAGACCAGCTCTCCTTGCGCCTCCCCTGGACCCGCCGGGCCGAACACCCACTCTCGGAAGTCCACCCGTAGGACAAATGACTGCACTGACCCCTGGGCATCCAGGATCTCCAGGACCGGTTGGGCCGCCAGATCCAGCAAATCGATGTCGAAGGGCTGGAAATAGCTCCCGCCCTCCCCAACAGGGTCGAGCCCTAGGGCCCGCATGCGCCCGGCCAGGTACTGGGCGGCCTGCCGCTCCCCGTCGGTCCCGGCCCGGCGTCCCTGGTAGGTCGCGGAGGCGAGTTCCTCGATGTGCCCCATCGCCGACCACGGGTCGAAGGCTCGCGCGATGGTCAGGAACTGGGAAGGGGACGGCGCCTCGGGGGTAGGGGTGGGGGACGGAGTGGGAGAGGGGAGGGCTGTGGCTTCTGGGGTGGGGGACGGAGTGGGAGAGGGGAGGGCTGTGGCTTCGGAGGTGGGGGAGGGCGTGGTCGCCGGTGTCAGCGCGGCCGGAGTGCAGGCCGCCAACAGGGCGGCTAGTCCGATGACCCCGATCCAGTGTCTCAACGGCCTCTCGCCGGAGGTTTGCCTGGCAAGGGCGCGACCTGTTTCCTGGCAATAGGGTGCCGAGGACTGGACCGACGGCCCCCTTGGGGATCCCGCGACCGCCGGCGCGACTGGATCGGCTCGGCTCCCCGCCCTGATCCTGACTTCAGGTCAATCGATTTGCTGGGCCTTTTGGAGCCGGCCAGAGTAGTCCACGTACAGGGTCTTCCACTCTGAGAAGACGTCCAGCACCGTGGACCCACCCTCCCGGTGGCCGTTGCCGGTGTCCTGCGTCCCGCCGAAGGGAAGGTGGACCTCCGCGCCGATGGTGGGCGCGTTGACATAGACGATGCCGAAGAAGAGGTCCCGCATCGCCACGAAGGAGTTGCGGACGTCATTGGTGTAGATCGATGAGGAGAGGCCATACGGCGTCCCGTTGGCGATGTCCACCGCCTCCCCAAGGTCGTCGGCGGGGATGATGGCGGTCACCGGGCCGAAGATCTCTTCCTGCGCGATCCGCATCCCGGGGGTCACGTCGGCGAAGACCGTGGGCTCCAGGAAGAACCCGCTCGCCGTCGCCTCAGTCTCCACCCGGTGGCCCCCTGTCAGGAGCGAGGCTCCCTCCTGTCGGCCAATCTCGATGTACTCCTCCACCTTCTGCAACTGGCTCTTGTTGATGACGGGCCCCATCTCGGTCGCGGGATCCAGGCCGTCGCCGACCTTGAGGTTCTTGGCCCGCTCCACGAAGCGGTCCGTGAACTCGTCGAGCACGCCCTTCTGAACGATGATCCGGCTGGATGCCGTGCACCGCTGACCTGTCGTGCCGAAGGCGCCCCAGGTGCAGCCGTCGAGAGCCAGGTCGAGGTTGGCATCGTCCATGACGATGATCGGGTTCTTGCCCCCCATCTCCAGAGAGTGCTTCTTGTTGAGCCTCCCACAGACCTGAGAGATTCCCTTGCCAACCGTCGTGGACCCCGTGAATGAGATCAGCTTTACACCATCATGCTCCACGAGAGGCTGGCCTACATTGCGGCCGGAGCCTGTCACGAAGTTGACGACGCCCTTCGGAATCCCCACCTCCTCGCAAGCCTTGACCAGGTTGTAGGCAGAAAGCGGCGTGTCGGTGGCGGGCTTGAACACCACCGTGTTTCCGCAGACCAGGGCGGGGATGAGCTTCCACGACGGGATCGCCATCGGAAAGTTCCAGGGGGTGATGAGCGCCGTGGGGCCGATGGGCATCCGCACGCTCATGGCAAACTTGTCGGGCAGCTCCGACGGCGTGGTCTCCCCGTACATGCGTCGGCCCTCGCCGGCGATGAAGTAGGTCATGTCGATGGCTTCCTGGACATCGCCCCGGGTCTCTTTGAGGACCTTCCCCATCTCTCGGGTCATGTCCCGCGCGAACTCCTCCTTCCTCTCGTTGATGAGATGGCCCAGATCGAAGAGGAGCTCCGCCCGGTGCGGTGCCGGGGTCAATCGCCACGACTTGTAGGCCTCGGAGGCCGCCTCGACGGCGGCGTCCACGTCCTCCTGATTTGAAGCCTGAAACATCCCGATCAACTCATCGTGGTTGGCCGGGTTGCGGTTCTCGAAGGTCTCTCCTGTGACCGACCCCACCCACTCGCCGCCGATGAAGTTCTTGTAAGTCTCGGGCTTCGCCATCCTTGTCTCCTCCTCCCTCACCCTCCCTGAGAGGTGGGCTCCTCCTCGTCGGGGACGCGGCTGCCGGCGATTGGGTATCCCGCCTCTTGGATCCGCTTTTCCAGCGCGAGCAGGCCGACCTGGTTTTCATCGAAGGTGACGGTGAGGAGCCTCTCAGCGAGATCCGCCTCGACGGTCTCGACGCCCTCTACGCGGGACAGCGCTTCCGTGACGGTGACAGCACCGTCCTCGTCCAAGTCGGGAACGTGCAGGATCTGTACTTCCATCCGAGCCCAGCGGGGAGGACCAGTCGCAGCCTGCGCTGGCTCCGAGCCCCGGCAGTCATCCTATCGAAAGCGGTCCTGGCGGGCAAGCCGTTTCCGCCTCGTGCCGTCGGTGCGCGGGGGACTGGGTCTCCATTTGCAGGCGGACTTGGATCCTCCCTCGACGGTACGGATTTCCCATTGACCGTGGGTGAAGGCGGCACATATCTTCTGAGATGCTGTCCTACGACATCTAGCTAAGGCTGGACGGTGGTGCCTCGTCGCGAAGCAGATCGAGTCAGCCCGATCCAGACGAACGAAGCGGCACTACCGATGAAGACCTCACGCCTAACGCTCGGTCACCTGGGAGCTCGGTTGCGATGAACTTCCAACGTCCAACCGCGGCCCTATTGGGGGAGTGGTCGGAGTCGATCCGTCAGGAAGGAGTAGACTTGTGAAGCGATTCATGCTTCTCCAGATGGCGGCCCTGTGCTTGGTGGCCTTGGCGGGTTGCCGGGACCTGGGAGGTGCCATTGCCCCCGCAGCTCAGGGGTTCGAAGCCTTTTCCGAGTCCTTTGAGAACAACGACAACTACTGGTTCGAGGGATCGGTCGGCGCAGCGAGAATCTTCATCCAGGACGGCGTCTACAACATTGACAACCCGTATGAGGCGGGGTTCGACAACTTCGTGTTCGGGACCACGGAAGCGGTGAGCTTAAAGGACTTCGACCTGAGCGTGGATATCACGCAGCGCAGCGGCACCGACAACAATGAACTTGGAGTTCTCTTTGGCTTCCAGGACGAGCGGACCTTCCACGAATTCGCGATCTCCGGGGACGGATTCGTCGGCGTATACCACATGGCGGAGGGGGAGTGGCGGGAAGTCGAGGGGTGGTTCGAGTCGGATCATATCCGTCGCGGCAACGCAACCAACCGCGCCCGGGTGGTGCTCGAGGGGACAGCCTTGACAGCCTACGTAAACGGCCAGCTTGTGCTGGAGACGGAGATCAGGGACTACCGCGGCGGGTTCGTCGGACTGGGATGCGGCGCCCTGGAGGCGCCGAGCGTCTACTGCACGTTCGACAACCTCTACATGCCGCTTGAGAAACCACCGGCCGAAGCCAAGGTCCTCCGGGATACCCTGGTAGAGGTCGTCAAACTGCGGGAGGCGGGGGATGAGGCTCTTGCGACCGGCGACAGCGGGGCAATATCACAGGTGGCAGAGGAGCTCGCGGTGCACTACGACCGGCTGAACGGTCTGAGTCCAGTGCCTCAGCTCGAGGAGTACCAGAGCTCCGTGTTGGAATGGGTCTATCTTCACTTCATGGGAGCGGAGCTAGAGGTTGCAGGCGAACTGATGGCTGTAGGGGAGGCGGCCGCAGTCGCGCTCGACTACCAGGTGCTCATCATCATGTCCGAAGACTTTGAGGCCCTGAGCGGTCGCCTGATGGCACTGAGTCCGCCGCCCAAGTTCGCCGAGTATCATCGCTCGGTGAGATCCTGGAGCGAAACGGTTTCTGAGAAATCGGCGCAGATCGCCTCCCAGGGGCTTTCGCAGGACGAAGCAGCAGTCGTGTGGGGCACACCGCCGGTGCTGCCTTCCCTGGCAGATATCCCCATCGATGGGGGGCTTATCGCGTCCCTCGAGCCATACTTCGGGCCGCAGCCGGCGGAGGTCTTCTACAACATCCCACCAAACGTGTCTGTGTGGGACTCCATCACCAACCTGAGCCCGGCGTGTGATCCCAGTCAGGTTCCGTACTGTTGGAGTGTGCCCCAACCCCCGCCAGCACCTGGCGAAGTGCTTCCCTTTGTGGGGCCGGGAGGACAGCCCATCGGAGGAGTAGGCATCGCTCCGGGTGAGCCGGACCAAGAACCCCCTCCGAGCGCTGCACCTGGTGATCCGGGACAGGAGCCCCCACCTAGCTCCGCGCCTGGCGGACCTCTCTCGCTAGATCTCGATGGCAGCTACGAGGGGGAGCAGACTATTACCTGCGGCAATGAGTACACTGGCCCCATCATTGCCACCGAGCGGCTCGTCTTCACGGTCGATGGAAACCAGTTCGTAGATTCTCTAGGATCTGTGGGCGAAATCTCCATAGACGCCTCGGGAACCGTATACTGGGAGTGGGTGTCCGATATCGGCAGCATCGCGTGGGCCGCCAACTTCTACAGAGACCCCTCAAGCGGAACCGTCGTCATGGAAGGAACGACCACGGCCGCCTTCGCCAACACGTCGCTTGATCGCTCGTTCCAGGTGAGCTGTTCAGGAACCTCGTCCGCCCGTCGGGTGTCTTCCTAGTAGGGAACGGCGGCTGCACGATTGCCCTCCCCGATAGTTTCTGACCTTCCCGCATAGTTGAGAAGCAGACTCCCCAGCTTCACATCGGCCCCTCGTCCTACGAGGGGCCGTTTGATATCTCCGACTCATGCTGAACGCGCGCACCGCTTCAAGAGAGGAGCCTCCAACCTGGGT